>NZ_BBJP01000007.1 GCF_000739595.1 Halorubrum halophilum
TCTCTCCTTGAATTAGGTAGTTGTTCCGGAAGCGTCGGACCGTGTCGTCTCGCGGCGTCCAGTCTGCGAGCCGGTAGTGCGTCCGGTAAACGTCGAAGCCGCGCCACAGCCAAGCGAGGAACGCGGTCGCGTACGCGAACACGAGCCCCGTCCGGATCGCCCACGCGACGGCCGGCGAGAGGCCGAGGAACGTCCCCTCCCAGCCGCCCCCGGGGAGCCGGTGTCCCGCGTTCGGGATCAGCTCCCGGCTGGTGATCGAGGGGAGCGACGACGCGAGCGCGTCGGCCCCGCCGGTGATCGCGCCGACGAGCGCGGAGAACGCGCCGCCGACCGGCGTGTACGCGATGAGCCCGGCGGCGGCGACGAGGACGAACGTCAGCTCAGCGCGTTTCGCCCAGCGGTGACCCCGGCGCGAGAGGTCGAACCCGAGGACGTCGACGGCGCCGTCGGGCACGCTTCCGGCGACGGGGACCGTGACGGCGAGCGCCATCAGGATCGCCGTGAGAGCGGTCGCGACGAACCCGGCCGCGGAGCCGAGCGTCCCCGCCACGTTGCCGCCGACGGAGGTCGGAATGCTCGCGAGTATCTCGACGGTGAACCCGACGATTCCGAACACCTGACCGACGCCGGCGAACACGCGACCGATCTCGAGCAAGAGCAGGAACGCGAGCCCGGCGAGCCACACCAGCGCCGGCCGCGGGTTCTCTCGGATGCGATCTCGGAACAGCGTGTCGTCGTCCGGTTCCTCGAACTCGTCCGTGGAATCGCTCTGTCTCGTGCTCATTGGTCGTACCCCACGCGGGGATCGATGACGGTGTACAGGAAGTCCTGGAGGATGTTGAGTCCCAAGATGATCACCGTGAAGAGGAACAGCAAGGCCCCGGCCATCGGCAGGTCGCCCTGCGTGAGGGCCTGGAAGAAGATCCGCCCGAGCCCGTTGATGTTGAAGATCTGTTCGACGATCACGGAGCCGCCGATGAGGAGGAAGGCCTCGCTCGTGATGACCGGCAGCAGCGGGATCAGGGCGTTCCGGAAGATGTGCTTCCAGACGATCACCCGGTCGGAGAGCCCCTTCGCCTTCGCGGTCTCGACGAACTTCGAGTTGACCGTCTCCAGCATCGCGGTCCGCCCGATTCGGAGCTCCGCCGCCATCGACGCCGACCCGAGGATGAGCGCCGGCGGCAGGATGAGCTTGATGTCGATCGCCAGCGCCGTCCAGTCGTTGATGTACGGCAGGGGGAACATGAGAACGTCAGTGGTCGAGATCCACTCGAGCCTCGGGGTGCCGGTGATGCTGATGTTTCGGGCCGCGAAGTCCGGACCGAGGGTGTACCAGTTGATTCCGAGCAGCTCGCCGCCCTCACGGGTGCGCCGAAGCACCGCCAGCGCGATCACGCACAGCCAGAAGTTCGGCAGCGCCTGCCAGACGATACCGCCGAGGGAGGCCGCGTAGTCGCCGAGGGTGTTGGGGTTGAGCCCGGCGTAGAAGCCCAGGGGGATCCCGATGAAAAGCGGCAGCAGGATCGCCCAGAACCCCAGCCAGAGCGTCGCGGGCGCGGCGTTGACGGCGATATCGAGGATGTCGCGTTCGGCCTGAACCACCCACGACTGGCCGAAGTTGAAGGTGATGAAGTCGGTGATGAAGTCGACGTACTGTTCCCACAGCGGGTCGTTGAGCCCCAGCCGTTCCCGGAGCTGTTCTCTGTCCGCCGCGCCCGCTTGGGGGCCGAGCCGCGCGGCGACCGGATCGATCGGCCCCGCCCGGAGCATGATGAACAGGAACGTCAACACGGAGAACAACACCGGGACGGTGAGCAGGAGCCGCTTGACGAAGTACTCCCAACGGCTCATGGTATCTTACGGTCTCTTGGGGTCGTGGTGGGCATGGATCGGCTCAATATTGGAGGGTGTCTCGTGCAATAACTAAGTGCTTCGATAGCGGGAGGTCGAGCGGTTCTACTCCGCTTCTTCCTCGAGGAGGGTCTGCCAGTCGAGGTAGAAGCCGTTGGTCTCGGTGGGCATCGTCGACGTGTCGGTGTTGCGCGGTTCGAGCTGGAACATCCCGTACGGGACGGCGGGCCAGCTCCAGATCCACCCGAGGCTGTACATCTGGAGATCGCCGTCCTCGCCGCGGCTCTGCAGGGTGGAGAACTGCGACGTCTCCAGCGACATGTTGATCCCGGTGCCGGAGATCAGGTCGCGAATGAGCTCGCCGGCCGTCTGGAACACCTCGCTCTCGTAGGTCGTAAGCGTCACATCGACCGGATCGTCGGGCGTGATGCCGGCCTCTTCGAGAACCGACTGCGCGCCTTGTATGTCGCTCTCGCCGAGACTGTACGGATACGCGTCGAGGAAGTCGTTGTAGCCGTCGTTCCCGGTGGGCCAGATCGCCGGCGGAAGGAACGTGTAGGCCGCCGTGCCGCGGCCGGCGAACACCTCTTGGACGATCTGCTCTTTGTTCATCACGTACGCGATCGCCTGACGCGCCGCTCGCTCCGTGTTCGAGACGTTGAACGCGAAGTAGTACGTGCTGATCTCGGCGACGCCGACGTAGTTGACTTCCTCGTTCAGCTCGCCCGCCGGGCCGTACGTCCCGACCTGACGGCCGCGGTCGTCGGCCTCAGCGTCGACGGCGTCCGCCTCGTACGCGAACGTCGGCATCTCGAAGATGTCGGCGTTCTGTTCGAGGGCGTAGGTCCACTGCGCTTGGCTGTCTTCGATGATCTCCCAGTTGACGGCTTCGACGCTCGCGACCTCACCGTAGTAGTCGTCGTTACGGACGACAGTGACATCCTCGTCGACGTTGAACGCGTCGAGCTCGAACGGCCCGGTACCGTTCGCGACTTCGGTCGAGAACTCCTGGTGAGTGACCTCGCCGTCGTACCCGTCGATATCGCCGACGTACCCCTCGGGAATGACCGAGAAGCTGCTGTACGCGATGACGTCGAGCACGTCGGGATTCGGACCGACGAGCTGGATTTCGATGGTCCGGTCGTCGACGACTTCGATCGCGAGCGAGTCGGCGACGACGTTGCCGTCGTCGTCCGTCTCGGCGTCGATGCCGAGACCGACGGGCTGGTTAAGCGTAAAGCCCGCGCGCTCGGAGTTCTCCGACTCGACGGTGCGGCGCCAGGAGTACTTCACGTCTTGGGCCGTCATCTGGGTCCCGTCGTGGAACTGGACGTCGTCGCGGAGCGTGAACGTCCACGTGGTGCCGTCCTCGGAGACCTCGTACTCCGCTAGCAGCTGGTTTTCGACCTCCGGGACGCCGTTGGGGAACGACGTCAGGTTCTCGTAGATCTGCGTGATGACCCGGGAGGACTCCGTGTCCGTCGACATGATCGGGTCGAGTTCGTCGAACGTGCTGGCGATGAGGTTGAGTTCGCTCTGTCCCTCGACGGTCGTCGTGTTGAGCTGCTGCCAGTGGGAACCGAGCGCGCCAGTCAGCGGGACGTCGACGTAGTCGTACCAGAACCGCTCGGTGAGGCTGTGATACAGCGGGATGACCGCGGCGTCGTCGCGGACCGCCTCCTCCATCTCGATGTACGCCTCCTGTCGGAGTTCCTCGTCCTCCGGGAGGGGGTTGTTGACGGCGCGTTCCCAGGCGGCCTGCGCCTTGTCGGCGTTGGTGCGCTGGGGCTCGTCCTCGCCGTCTTCGCCGTCCGTTCCGTCTTCGCCGTCGGTGTCGTTACCGTCGCTGCCGTCGGAGGGCTCCTGATCGGAACAGCCGGCGAGGCTTACCGCCGCCCCGCCGCCAAGGAGGCCGAGTAGCCGTCGTCGGCTCGTGCTCTCAACAGCCTCTCCATTTGCTGGATCGGGCATATCATACCGATTTTGGTAGCGTATACTAAAGCCTTCCTCAAAGTAACGTACAGACACTAAGAGAATCGGGATGCGACTGGACGGTCAATTGATCGCGCCGTTCTCGTCGGTTCCGTCCGCCTCGTCGTCGACCGAGACCAGCTCCATCAGCGGGTAGCCGTCGCGCATCGCCATCCGGGTTCGGACGGTCACGCCCTCGTAGGCGATCCGCATCTCGACGTCCATCAGCGAGCCCGTGAGTTCCGTGTAGCCGTTCTCGTGGTCGATCGCGTCGGCGACCCGGTCGTCGCTGATCTCGACGGTTACCGACTCGCAGAACGGCTGGTTCTCGATCGACTCCGCCATCGCGGCCTCCAGACTGCGCGCGCTCGACGGGCTGACGGGCGTCCCCGCGAACTGGTGGTACAGCGAGCCGAACTTGATCCCGGCCTCGAAACACGCCTGCTGGGCGTCGGTTGCCATGGGCGAACTCCGGCGTCGGCGGGGAAAGAACGTTCGGAGGCGGCGCCGGCGGGGCGGGCGGGGGCGACTGCGCACCCCGTGTCGCTCGCGTCGCTCGCTCCGCCCCCACCGCCCCCACCGCCCGCGCCGCCAGCGAACGGAAGGCGTTAGGTCCGCCGGCCGGAATCGGGAGCCATGAACACGCTTCGCGTGACGGGCGGACGGGTGCTCCGTTCCGACGGCCGCGTGACCGAGTCGGACGTACTGGTCGACCGCGACGCCGGGACGATCGTCGCGGTCGACGACGAAACGCCAGAGGACGCGGCGAGCGAGAGCGTCGACGGGACGGCCGACGAGACCCTCGACGCCGACGGCGGTCTCGTGATCCCGGGGCTCGTCAACGCCCACACCCACGTCGCGATGACGCTCCTGCGCGGCTACGCCGACGACAAGCCCCTCGACCCGTGGCTGCGCGAGGACATCTGGCCGGCCGAGGCCGAACTCACGCCCGACGACATCGAGGCCGGCGCCGAACTCGGCGTGCTGGAGATGATCCGGTCGGGGACGACGGCCTTCGCGGACATGTACTTCGCGATGGACCGCGTCGCCGACGCCGTCGACCGCGCGGGCCTTCGGGCGCGCCTCGGCCACGGCGTCGTCACGGTCGGGAAGGACGCGGAGGACGCCCGCGCCGACGTCGAGGAGGGCCTGGAGGTCGCGGCGGCGCTCGACGGCGCCGCGGACGGCCGGATCCGGACCGCGTTCATGCCGCACTCGCTGACGACGGTCGGCGAGGAGTACCTCCGCGAGGGCATCGCGGAGGCGCGCGAGGCGGGGATTCCGGTCCATCTCCACGCGAACGAGACGACCGACGAGGTCGACCCGATCGTCGACGAGCGCGGGGAGCGACCGATCGCGTACGCGCAGGATATCGACGCGCTCGGCCCGGACGACTTCTTCGCGCACGGCGTCCACCTGGACGGCTCGGAGATCGACCGGCTCGCCGACGCGGGGACCGCGATCGTCCACTGCCCGGCCTCGAACATGAAGCTCGCCAGCGGGATGGCCCCGGTCCAGCGCCTCCGCGAGGCGGGCGTCACGGTCGCGCTCGGCACCGACGGGGCGGCCTCGAACAACGACCTCGACGTCTTCGACGAGATGCGCGACGCCGCGATGCTCGGGAAGCTCGCCGCGGACGACGCGAGCGCGGTGCCCGCCGCGGCGGTCGTGGAGATGGCCACCGCCGGCGGGGCCGAGGCGCTCGGTCTCCCCGGCGGCCGGATCGAGCCGGGCGCGGCCGCCGACCTCGCGGTCGTCGACCTCGACGCCCCGCACCTCACACCGGTCCACGACCCCGTCTCGCACCTCGCGTACGCGGCGCGCGGGAGCGACGTGCGCCACACCGTCTGCGACGGCGAGGTCCTGATGCGCGACCGCGAGGTGCTGACGCTCGACGCCGAGGCGGTTCAGGAGCGGGCGGCGGCGGCCGCGAGCGACCTCGTCGATCGGGTCGACGAATAGTGATTAGGCGTTTTGGGTGATCGTGAGCGAGAGCGGAAGTACGTGTATCAATTCGGTTGATCGGTTGTTTATAAGTGATCGAGTGGTGTTGCTGTCGGCTGTTTATACGTGGTTGCTGGCTGCGGATCGACGGTGAACGCTTCCAAAGCCCCAGCCGTGAGGGCTCGATGGGCTCGTTGCGGTCCTCGTCACTCGCGTTGCTCGTTTCTGCGGTCCTTACGTCGCCCGTCTTCACCCTCACGGCTGCCCCTTTGAGTCCCGCCCGCCCGCAACCGCACCGCAGCCTCACACCTCCCCAGCCTCGCGGTTCGCGCTCTCCGAGCGCTCACCGCGTCCCTCGCGGGCTGGCTCGCGGCCGCCGGTGGCGGCCGCTCGCAGGCGCGCCACCGCGTCGTTATTTATAAGCGATCGTCGCTATCGCTTGTATGTTTTTAAATATGCTCTTGCCATAACCGATCTGCAACACTCACTCCCGGCCTGATTCGCCACCGAAATCATCGATCGTGATCGGAGCGCGCCCGAGCCGCGGACCGATGCTATCAAGCCCGAACCGGCATCGATCAGGAGCGATTAACCGTCCGATCTCGCCGAATCCACGAACGGCCGAGTCAGCGCCGTTGACCCGAATACAATCCGGTTTAAACCGGCTTAACGGAGTTCCCTTTTTATAGGATAACGCTGCCACGGACCGGATGCACATGAGCAAACGCACGATTGGCCTGCTGTTGATCGCGGTCGTCGCGCTCGGCGCGATGACCGGCGTCGCGGCCGCCGAGGGCGAACTCGGCGTGGCCGTCGACAAAGACGCGGACGGGACATCGACGGTCACGGTGACCGAGAACGACACCGCGGTGGAGAACGCCACCGTGGTCGTGAGCGCGGTCGATGAGAACGAGTCGTACGCGGGAGCGGGCGAGTACGAGACGGACGCGAACGGCACCGTCGACCTCGAAGCCCCCGAGGAGAACGTGACGGTCGAAGTCGCGGCGGCCTCCGGGAACGAGACCGCCTCGACGACGGCCGACCTCGAGGTCCCCGACGGCCTCGAGCTCGACGTCGAGAACACCGGCGGCGAGCCGATCGTGACGGTGACTGACAACGACACCGCGGTCGAGAACGCCTCGGTGAACGTCACCGCCGCCGACGAGAACGACACCTACGTCGGCGCGGGCGAGTACGAGACGGACGCGAACGGCAGCGTCACCCTCGACGCCACCGAGGAGGACGTGACGATCGAGGTGACCGCCGAGTACGAGAACGACTCCGTCACGGAGACGGTCGATCTCGAGACCCCCGAAGGACTCGCGCTCGAGGTCGAGAACACCAGCGGTGAGCCCGTCGTCACGGTCACCGACGACGGCGAGGCCGCGGAGAACGCCTCGGTGAACGTCTCCACCGCCGACGGCCAGAACGTCACCTACGCCGGCGCGGGCGACTACGAGACCGACGAGAACGGTACGGTCACCCTCGACTCCGCCGACGAGAACGTCACGGTCGACGTGACCGCCGAGTACGAGAACAACTCCGTCTCGACGACGGTCGACCTGCTCGTGGAGGGTGACGAGGCCGAGGACCAGCCCTTCGGCCGGCTCGTGCAGGACTTCGTCGACCGTCTGCAGGACCGCGAGGGCGGCATCGGTGCCGCTGTCTCCGACTTCGCGACGGAGAACAACCCGGGGAACGCCCCGGATCACGCCGGGAACCCGGGCGGCCCGAGCGATGCGGGTAACGGAAGCGACACCGACAACGGAAACGACGCGGACAACGGAAACGACGCAGGCGACGCGGACGACGGCCCCGGTAACGCGCCCGATCACGCCGGACCTGGCAACGATAGCGACGGCGAGCAGGGACCGCCGGACCACGCGGGCCAAAGCGGTGACGACGGCGACGACGCGAACGAGAGCGATGACGACGAGGAACGCGGACCGCCGGATCACGCCGGGCCCAGCGATGACGACGGCGACGATGCTGACGACGAGGACGAAACGGACGACGGCGACGATGCCGACGACGCGGAAACGGAAGCGGACGACGCCGAGGAGAGCGACGACGGTGACGATGACGGTGAGGACGGTGACGATGACAGCGACGACGGAGACGCTGACGACGACGATGACGATGACGACGGAGGCGCTGACGACGGCAACGCCGGAAACGGTCCGAGCAACGGACAGGGTAACGGTCCGCAGAACTGACGGCGCGTCTCGCGCCGGCCCGGTTCGCGTATCGCTGACGCTTCTTTTTCCGGATGCGCTCGGTGTCGGCAGGGTTTAGTGCGCCGTGAGCGAACCGGAGAGTATGAGCGAAACTTCGTATCCGCCGGTGTCACAGCACCTCTCGGACGTCGAAGCGGCCCGAGAGGAGGGCCGCCGGAAGATGGACTGGGCGCTCCAGCACATGCCGATTCTGAACTCCCTCCGCGACGAGTTCGTCGACGAGCAGCCGCTCGACGGCGAGACGATCGCGATGGCGATGCACGTCGAGGCGAAGACGGCGAACCTCGTCGAACTCCTCGCCGACGGGGGCGCCGAGGTCGCGATCACCGGGTGTAACCCGCTCTCGACGCACGACGACGTGTCGGCCGCGCTCGACACCCACGAGTCGATCACCTCCTACGCGGTCCGGGACGTCGACGACGAGGCGTACTACGACGCGATGCACGCCTGCATCGCCCACGAGCCCACCATCACCGTCGACGACGGGATGGACATGGTGAAGCTGGTCCACGAGGAGTACCCGGATCTCATCGACTCCATCGTCGGCGGCGCCGAGGAGACGACCACCGGCGTCGACCGGCTGCGCGCGATGGACGCCGACGGGGAGCTCCACTATCCCGTCTTCGCCGTGAACGACACGCCGATGAAACAGCTGTTCGACAACGTCCACGGCACGGGCGAGTCCTCGCTCGCGACCATCGCGATGACGACGAACCTCTCGTGGGCCGGCAAGAACGTCGTCGTCGGCGGCTACGGCCAGTGCGGCAAGGGCGTCGCCAAGAAGGCGTCCGGGCAGAACGCGAACGTCATTATCTGCGAGGTCGACCCCCGGAAGGCCCTAGAGGCCCACATGGAGGGGTACGAGGTCCTCCCGATGCGGGAAGCCGCGAAGAAGGGCGACGTGTTCATCACGACGACGGGTAACCGCGACGTGATCACCCGCGAGCACTTCGAGGAGATGGAGGACGGCGTCCTCCTCGCGAACGCGGGCCACTTCGACGTAGAGGTCAACCTCGAGGACCTCGACGACCTCGCGGTCGACCGCTACGAGGTCCGCGACGGCGTCGAGGGGTTCGAGATGCCCGACGGCCGCGTGCTGAACGTCATCGCCGAGGGGCGGCTCGTCAACCTCGCGGCGCCCATCTCGCTGGGCCACCCGGTCGAGGTGATGGACCAGAGCTTCGGCGTGCAGGCGGTCGTCGTCCGCGAACTCGCGGAGAACGGCGAGCGCTACGAGCCCGGCGTCCACGACGTGCCCGACGAGCTCGACCGCGAGGTCGCGGACATCAAGCTCGCCGCCGAGGGCGTCGAGTACGACGAGCTCAGTGATGAGCAGCGCGAGTACATGGACAGCTGGGAGCACGGGACGTAAGGCAGCGGCGTCATTTATAACTCGAAGTGCGGTGGCGCGCCCCGGTGAGCGGCCCAGAGGGTCGCTCACCGACGGTGCGAGGGAGTCGGGGCGGCGCTTATAAGCGCCGCCCCGACGAGGCTGGGGAGGCGTGAGGTGCGGGGCGGTTGCGGTCGGGCGGGACTCAAAGGGGCAGCCGGCGAGGCGAGCGCAGGCGACACAAGGACCGCAAGGAGGGAGCGCTAGCGACCGACTGAGGACCGCAGCGAGCGTGCGCTCACCTCGCCGGCTGGGGCTTTGGAGGAGTTCACCGGGCCGTCGGCAGGAACGGTTTATAAGCGATCGACAGCAGCATCGATCCCGTAGCGCACTCCACCACCGTCGACAACAACGACGTAAAACCGACCTCCACACACCTCGCCCTCGCGCCCTTTTTGAGCGACAATCACGTACGACTCGTAGTGACAGTCACGAGCGTCCACGACCCGAGCCACCGCGAGGCCCTCTGGGAGCTGGAGGACGCCTTCGAGCGCGGCGACCTGATAAGCGTCTTCGGCCGCTGCACCGTCAGCTACGAGGGGCGCGCCGCCTCCGATCTGGGCGCCGGCGACCGGCTGCTCGTGTTGAAGCCCGACGGCGCTGCCCTCGTCCACACCGACGAGGGGCGCCAGCCGGTCAACTGGCAGCCGCCGGGGTCTGAACACCACGCCGCGGTGCGCGGGGGGCAGCTCCGCGTGCGCTCCACCAGAACTAACCCCGACGAGACGCTGATGGTCCGCTTCGAGCGAGTCCACCAGCTCTCCGCGATGGCCGTCACGGGCGGGCGCGACCTCACGCTCCACGGGAGCGAGGAGGACCTCCGGACCCGAATCTTGGAGCGCCCCGAACTCGTCGAACCGGGGTTCGAGCCGCGCGAGACCGAACGCCCCTCCAGCGCCGGCCCGATGGACGTGTTCGGCGTCGACGCCGACGGCACCCCGGTCGTCGTCGAGCTGAAACGCCGGCGGGTCGGCCCGGACGCGGTCGGGCAGCTCGCCCGGTACGTGCGGGCGCTCAAGGAGGAGTTGGGGGGAGAGGAGCACGGCGACGACCCACCCACGGTCCGCGGCGTCCTCGTCGCGCCCTCGATAACCGATCGGGCCGCCGAGCGGCTCGCGGACCGCGGGTTCGACCACGTCGCGCTCGAACCGACGCCCGAGGAGTGATCGAGTAGAGTGATAACGCGTAACGCGGACTACTGAGGCGAGTAACGGCCCGAAAACGGGGTGACGACGCCTCACTATCGAAGGCTTTATCGCCGCAGCACCGGCTACATCGGACAAGTAGCCATGTCTGACAAACCCGCCTCTATGTATCGGACGATCGACAAGCCGTCGTACACCCGCCGCGAATACATCACGGGCATTCCCGGTTCGAAGATCGCTCAGCACAACATGGGCGACCTCTCCGCGGAGCCGGACGACTACCCCGTCCAGATCAGCCTCCGCGTCGAGGAGGAGCTCCAGATCCGACACGGCTCGCTCGAGAGCTCCCGGCTCTCGGCGAACCGCCACCTCATCAAGGAGCTCGGCGAGGGCAACTACAAGATGACCCTCCGCAAGTTCCCCCACCAAGTCATCCGGGAGAACAAGCAGGCGACCGGCGCCGGCGCGGACCGCGTCTCCGACGGGATGCGACAGGCGTTCGGCAAGCCGGTCGGAACCGCCGCGCGGCTCAACAAGGACGACATCGTCTTCACGGCGTACTGCGACGTCGAGCAGGCCTCCGTCGTGAAGGAGGCGTTCCGCCGCGCGTACAACAAGCTCTCGCCGCCGTGCCGGATCACGGTCGACCGCGGCGAGGAGCTGCTCGTCTCGTAACTCCGCGGACCCTTTTCGAGGCGCGGTTCTCGCAGTCGTGAGCCGCGCGCGCCGAGCCGAACTCCTGAAATACCTCGCTCGCGTACCGAACGGCAGTGTCACAGCAGTTGGCCGAGGTCGAGACGCTGTTCCTCCACGAGGCGCGGAGCGACTACACCGTCGTCGCGAACCGCGACGGCAACCGGGTGCTCCGCGGGCGGCTCGAACTCAAGGAGACCTCCGCAGGCCCGCGGCCGGGGAAGTTCCGCGTGATCCGCGACGGCGAGGACCAGCCCCGCCAGCCCGACGAGTTCGTCGACCTCGCCCGCGCGGCCGGGCGGATCCGGATCTCCGAGCAGACCTCGCCGGAGAACCGGACGCGGCTGAAGGAGATGCTTGACGGCTACCAGCTTGAGGCGACGGCAGTCCGGACCTGCCGGCGCTGCGCGGGCGACGGGCGGTACGGCCCGATCACGAGCGAGAGTGCGATCGAACACAACGGCGAGCTGATCTGCCGCGACTGCGCCCGCCGGGAGCTGGAACGCGAGCTGTCGTACAAAGGCGAGTTCACGGGCGCCGCCGAGGAGCGACTCGAAGAGCTCCTCTACGAGTCCGGCGACTTGGACCGGATCGTCAACCTCCTGCAGGGCGGGCTCGACCCCGACCTCACCAAGTACGACGAGGTCTCCGCGAACGTCGACGACGTCTCGCCGGTCCGGACCGAGGACCTGGATCTCCACACGGACCTCTCTGCGCACCTCCAAGGGCGCTTCGAGGAGCTGCTTCCGGTCCAGAGTCTCTCGGTCCGGAACGGCCTCCTCGACGGGAAGGACCAACTCGTCGTGAGCGCGACCGCGACCGGGAAGACCCTCGTCGGGGAGCTGACGGGGATCGACCGGGCGCTGAAAGGCGACGGGAAGCTCCTCTTCTTAGTCCCGCTCGTCGCGCTCGCCAACCAGAAGCACGAGGACTTCGAGGACCGCTACGGCGACCTGCTGAACGTCTCGATCCGGGTCGGCTCCTCGCGGGTGAACGACGACGGCAACCGTTTCGACCCGAACGCCGACGTGATCGTCGGCACCTACGAGGGGATCGACCACGCGCTTCGGACCGGAAAGGATCTGGGCGACGTCGGCACCGTCGTCATCGACGAGGTCCACACCCTCAAAGAGGGCGAGCGCGGCCACCGGCTCGACGGGCTCATCTCCCGGCTGAAGTACTACAGCGAGAACCGGATGGAGACGCACTCGGGGTACGACGGCACCCAGTTCGTCTACCTCTCCGCGACGGTCGGGAACCCCGAGTGGCTCGCCGAGAAGCTCCGGGCGACGCTCATCGAGTACGAGGAGCGCCCCGTCCCAATCGAACGCCACGTCACCTTCGCGGACAGCCGCGAGAAGGCCCAGATCGCCGACAAGCTCGTGAAACGGGAGTTCGACACGAAGTCGTCGAAGGGGTACCGCGGGCAGACGATCATCTTCACGAACTCGCGGCGGCGCTGCCACGAGATCAGCCGGAAGCTCCGGTACGACTCCGCGCCGTACCACGCCGGCCTCGACTACAAGCGCCGGAAGACGGTCGAGCGACAGTTCGGGAACCAGGACCTCTCGGCGGTTGTCACCACCGCGGCGCTCGCGGCCGGCGTCGACTTCCCCGCCTCGCAGGTGATCTTCGACTCGCTGGCGATGGGGATCGAGTGGCTCTCAGTCCAGGAGTTCTCCCAGATGCTCGGCCGGGCCGGACGCCCGGATTACCACGACCGCGGCCGAGTCTATCTCCTCGTCGAGCCCGACGGCGTCTACCACAACTCCATGGACCGCACCGAGGACGAGGTGGCGTTCACCCTCCTCAAAGGCGAGATGGAGGACGTGGCGACCCACTACGACGAGACCGCCGCGGTCGAGGAGACGCTGGCGAACGTCGTCGTCGCGGGCAAGAAGGCCAAGCGGCTCAACGACCGCATGATCGGCGACGTGCCGACGAAACACGCGATCGGCAAGCTGCTAGAGTGGGAGTTCATCGACGGCTTCGAGCCGACGCCGCTCGGTCGCGGGATCACGAGGCACTTCCTCGCGCCCGACGAGGCGTTCTTTATGCTCGACGCGATCCGGAAGGGGACCGACCCCTACCAGATCGTCGCCGACCTCGAACTGCGCGACGACGAGGAGTGAAACCCGCCCGCGCAACGAAACGCTTTACCGGCCGATGCGGGTACGTATGGGTGCGGGACCGTGGGTTAGTGGTATACTCCGGGCCTTGGGTGCCCGTGACCCCGGTTCGAATCCGGGCGGTCCCATTCTGCTGCTGCGAGCGATACCGCGAGCAGCAGCAGTGGAGCGGATTCGAAGTAGGGAGTGAAGCGGGCGACGCCCCGGTTGCCGTGTTCGAGCTCAATCCCGTCGTTCGCTGATCGCCTCGGCGAGGCGCTCGTCCGGACGGCGCAGTTCGCCGGATTCGACCTCGTAGACGTAGCCGGTGACAGTCACGTCGTCGGGAATGAACGCCGATTCGCGGAGGTACGCGACCTGCGCGGCGCAGGCCTCGTCGATGTCGTCGGTCATCTTCACCCAATCCATGAGGTCGGCGTCACCGATGTTCAGCGCCGGCAGCGCGGGATCGAGGTCGGTACCGTCGAGATCGCCGACCTGTGCTTCGAGCCCTTCGCGAACCGCTTTGTCGGGGGCGCTCATCATCCCGCAGTCGGTGTGGTTGATCACGATGATCTCATCGGTGTCGAAGAAGTTCGTCGTGAGCGCCGCCGACCGGATCACGTCGTCGGTGACCTTGCCGCCGGCGTTGCGGAACACCTGCGCGTCACCGAGTTCGATTCCCAGCGCGTCCTCGATCGGGATTCGCTCGTCCATGCAGGCGACGACGAGGAGGTTCTCGTCGGTGGGGATCCCCTCGCGACGACGACGGGCCCAGGCGGCCCGGTCGTCGACGGTGGCGTCGACACGTTCGTGGTGGTGCTCGTGGTCGGACATCGAGTAGACCAACGGGCGGGATCACCGGCCCGATTTCGGTGGGGACGGTCGCTGCCGGGGCCGCAGATCACCAGCAAGAATATCTGATTCCTGCGAGCGCGAAAACGAGTCATCAGCGACGAAGCGCAGTCAAGTGATGGCAGGCCGACGATGAGTCCGCGTTCGATCCGTCCGCCGCCTTTCGAAATCCTTTTGTCTCGAATCGGCGTTGGTCCGAGTGCGAGCCGCCTTAGCTCAGATTGGGAGAGCACTCGACTGAAGATCGAGCTGTCCCCCGTTCAAATCGGGGAGGCGGCATATTCTGAACCCGTGAGCGCAGCGAGCGGGTGGAGAAACGACCCCGAGCCGATTTGAGCAGACGAATCGCGAGCCCGAGCGGAGCGAGGGCGAGCGTCTCGGCGAGTTCAAATCGGGGAGGCGGCAGTTTCCTGCCGACAGATCTCACGAGCCCCGAGTGAACACCGATCCGTCCCACTTCCACGGGGAGGAACGCTCATTAGTCGTCCATCACTATCCACGCGGGTGAGCGACGACGGACGCGACCTCGACGATCCCGACGACGGACCGATCGCCCGCCGGAAGCGCCCGCTTCGGTACGCGATGAGCGCGGCCTACGTCATCGCGGGGATCACGCATTTCCTCGCGCCGAAGGCGTTCGCGCGGGTCGTCCCGCCCGGACTTCCGAAGCCTCGTGCCCTCGTGTATCTCTCCGGAATCGCGGAGGTCGGGCTGGGGTTCGGCGTCGCCTGCGATCGAACACGACGCGGGTCGGCGTGGGGGATCATGGCGCTTCTCGGCGCCGTCTTCCCCGCGAACGTGTACATGGCGACCGACGACGTGGCGGCCGATCTCGCTCCCAACCGTCTCTCGGGGGTCGCCCGCGCGGTGGCGTGGGCGCGGCTCCCGTTGCAGGGCGTGTTGCTGCTGTGGGCGTGGTGGTACACGCGCTTGGAATCAGAACCTGGGTCCGGAACTGACGACGACGACGCTGGGCCCACAGAGATACGCACGCCATAGCTATACAAACCTGATCGCCCACTGCAGTCGTATGCGCCTGGTCGATACACACACTCACGTCTGGGGGCCCGATACCGCTGACTTACCCTGGTACAGTGCCGATCTCCCGCCAGAGTGGTCTGGTCCGTATCCCCACACAGATCTCGTCGCCGACATGGATGCGGCCGAGATCGACGAAGGAGTATTGATGCCGACGTCGATCTACGGCCGCGACGAACGAGCCAACGAGTACACGCTCCGGGCGATCGAAGCCCATCCCGAGCGGCTGTGGGGCGTCGGTGTCATGGACTACTTCCAAGACGAACCGGACCTCAGACAGGCTGTTCGCCGCGTAACTGATCACGAACGAATGCTCGGGGTTCGGTTCCACGCCGCCTTCGAGTACGGGGAGACGCCCGGCGAGATGGATCGGCAGGCGGACTGGATCGCCGACGACGCGCTCGACCCGCTGTACGACGAGCTCGCCGCGCAGGATGCGGCCGTGTTCGTCCTCGCGAAACCCGGACAGTACTCCACGCTCGCCACGCTCGCAGCGGCCAATCCCGATGTCACGTTCGTCCTCGAACATATGGGCTGGCCTGACGAGGGGATGGGCTCCGACGAAGCGCCCTGGACCGATATCGAGACGCTGGCAGAGCACGGGAACGTCTACGTCAAGGTGAGCTCGATTCCGAGGGCGTCAGGGGACGCATGGCCGTACGAGACAGCCGGGATGTTCATCCGGAAACTCCTGTCGTGGTTCGGTCCCGAGCGGCTCATGCTCGGCTCGGATTACCCTTGGCTGGACGACTGGGCATCGTATCGAGAGTGTCTCTCCTGGGTGGAAGCCGCTGAATACCTCTCGGCTCGGGATCTGTCGTGGCTTTCCTATCGGACGTTCGATACGCTTCGGGAGTGACGCTGTCCACCTCGCTGGACCCTTCCGAGATGCACCTCGAAGCCCGCGAACTAGGGGCCGACGCGGAGCGGCGCGGCACAGCGGCGGCAGAAGTTGAAGCCCGACTCGTTGTCCGCTCCGCACTGGGGACACGTTGCAGCCGAGTCGTTCGGGTCGTCCGAATCGCCTCGGCCTTCCGCCTCCCCGCGATCGTCTCCGGATCCCGTCGGCGGTCCTCGCCCGTACTCCTCGTCATCCGTGTACTTCTCCATCTCCCCGGCCCGCCGACGCCGCTGCCGGTCGCGCGCGTCGCGGACGATTCCGCGGAGCACGCGGAGTCCGACCCCCAGCGCGACGAGCAGCAGCGCTCCCGTGACCGCGAGGTAGGCCGGCCAGAGGTCGATCATGGCACTTCTACGGACCGGAGACTTAGATATTGTGTGGTGATCTCATACGACATACCCGGCCGCGGCACCGATGAGTCAGTACCGCAGCGTGGCGTCGAGGATACCGACGGTCTGGCCAGCGCCGACGACCGCGAGCGCGACCGCGGTCCACGTCGACGAGGGCGCCAGTGCGACGCCGACCGCGCCGGCGACACAGCAGGCGGCTCCGAGGTCGTAGATCCTCACACCCGCCTCGACGCGACGCCCGGTGTACGCAAATCCGGCCGCGGGGAGGAGCACCCAACCGTACAGGGAAACCGCGAGCAGGGCGTCCGGCCGGAGACCGAGAGTTCCGCCGAGCGCGAGGAACCCCGCGACGCCCGCGAGCGTGACGGGCGTGCCCGCTACGATTACGAGCTTCCACGCCCGGAGCACGCCACTCCCCATCTCGCGCCACGAGGCGACGACAAACGCGACGAGAAGGGCGCTCATGACGACGTGCGCGACGAACAGCGCGTGTGTCGAAACGGCGCCGAGCACGGTCGCGGCGGCGACGAGCCACGCAGCCGGCACGAGCAGCGCGGGTCCGTTCTCGCGGAGGGATCGGAACACGGCGTGTGGATCGCCGCGGTCGAACATAAACGTCTCTCCGGCGACTACCGCGCTCGCCGGATCGAGGGAACCGACGGATCGGTCGAGAAGGGGGGTCGAGGTCGGACGTGCGGTCACCGATCGTCTCGATAACCGCATATTTCGGAGACGAACGTTCGCCTACAGCCGTGGTAACTCGACACTCGCAATCCTTATGCCCTACTGAGGCGTCCGTTAGGATGCAATGGCGACCGGAAAGGTTGATTTCTTCAACGACACTGGCGGCTACGGATTTATTGAGACTGACGACGCTGACGACGACGTGTTCTTCCACATGGAAGACGTCGAAGGGCCGGACCTCGAAGAGGGCCAGGAGCTCGAGTTCGACATCGAGTCCTCGCCCAAGGGGCCGCGCGCGTCCAACGTCGTTCGGCAGTAAGCCGATCCGATACGGTGGGTCGGTCCGGCTGACGCCGAACGCGACTCTGACACGCGACAACGAGACTTCTGCCCGTCCCCGGATTCACGTCCGACGCGGGTTCTTATTACGACACTGAGCGTCGCCGCCGTCGATCGATCCGAACGTCACGGACGGTCCCGAGCGGCGACGACGAGCGGTGGCCCGAGCGCACCGGTTTAAGAGGAGAACAGCGCGACGGCCCGGTCAGATATGCTGCCCGAAGAGCCCCCGGCCCTTCGTCACCTCGACGTCGCCCTCGACTTTCGTCTGGCACGCGAGACGCACGTCGTGGCTCGGGTGGTGCGGCGGGAACCAGAGTCGGGCCTTCTCCTTTTTGTCCGGCTCGCTCACCTCGCCGTCGACCTGGACCGCACAGGAACCGCACGACCCCGCGCCCCGGCAGTTAAGCTGGTTCATCTTGCCGTTGTACACGGAGAGGCCGGCCTCCGCCAACACGTCGCGCAACACTGCACCCTCCTCGCACTCGATCTCTTCTCCCTGGTAGGATACGGTCGGCATAGACGATCGAGTGGTACGCGACCGATCCACAAAGAGTCTGGGTAACGCGATCGGATCGACCGCGAGCGAGACGAGACGCGATCGAGTGACCGCGAGCAGGAAAGGACGCGAGCGGAACGACCGCGCGCGGGGGCGACGTGCGCCGAACGTCTGACGCCGGACGGGGCGTTTTTTACCCTCGGAACCGCAGGATGGGCATAATGGGACTCAGATGTCTGCTCGGGCACGATTTCGACGAGCCCGAACTACGGCGCGAGCGCGAGGAGGACGGGAACGAGGTCGTCACCACCGTCACCGAGGTGAAGACCTGCGCTCGCTGCGGTGAGACGCAGGTGGTCAGCGAGAACACCGAGGTCACGACGATGGAGCAGTTGACCGACGAGGCCACCGCCGCGGGCAGCGAGCCGACGGGGCCCGACACCGGCCCGGGGCACGAGACGCCCGGATCCGGCGTCGACGAAGGGGGCTCCGGCGGCGTCGAAGTCGGGACCGACGCGGGGACCGCGGCCGCGGTCGGGATCGACGACGACCCCGGCGGCGACGACGCCGTGATCATCAACGACGACATCGGCGACACCGACGACGGGACGGACGACTCGGCGGATCCCGAGCCGGTCGACCCCGGGTCTGCAGGGGCGGAGCCGAGCCGGTCGAGCGAGCCGGCCCCGTCTGAGGCGGACGCGGACGAGGAGGCGGACGCGGCAGCCGAGAGCGACGGCGCGGAGCTGATAGACGACGGGCCGTCGGGGAGCGGCGACGACGGCGACTCCACCGCCGGCGACGGCCTCGAACGCGACGAGGGCGAGTACGCGGCGTACCCGGAGGCCGAGACGGAGGACGCGCCCGCCGACGAGGAGCGCGCCGAGACCGACGACGGCGTGATCCTCGACGAGGAGGGCGAGGACGCGGACGACCGCGAGCGGGGCGCGTGGCCCGACGTGGACGAGTCGGAGGGGGGCGACGGCGAGGCGACGCCGTGGCCTGACCACGGCGGCGAGGACGAGGGGTTCAGCGCCGAGGTGGGCGAGGGCGACGCCGGCGACGTGGAGTTCGGCGGGGGGCTCACGCCCGAAGCCGCCGATCCGCCGGCCGACGACGAGGACGCGGAGTACGTCGAGGCACCGGCACAGGCGGCGGGCGAGGCGAACGGCGTGGCCCGGACCGGCGCGGTCGACGAGGGTGCTGGGATCACTCACGGAAACAGTCCCGACCTCGAGACGTCGACCTCGGAGGTGACGACGGAGTACTACTGCCCCGAGTGCGAGATGACCCGCGCGGCCGACGGAAACTCCATGCGGGCGGGCGACATCTGTCCCGAGTGCAAGCGAGGGTACGTCGACGAGCGACCGATGTGAACTACCCCTGCCTACTCACCGCCTTCGGCGGCTCCTTGAGGCAGGGGCTTCCTGTTTCTACGACGTGCTTTGCAGACACAACCGCAGTGTCCGCAGGGAGCGCAGTCTCCACAGGCGTTCCTTCGGAGTAGCCCACTCCTAGTTTGGTGAGTCCGCGAGAAAGAATGTTCCACGCCGCGTTTGCGTCTCTGTCCGCCTTGAAACCACAGGCTGGACAGGAGTGTTCACGCACCCACAGCGGCTTGTCGGTTTCGACGCCACACTGAGCGCACTCTTTGGTGGTTCCTTCGGGTCCAACTTCCGCGAAATACGTGCCTTCACGCTCACACTTCGTTTCGAGCATGTCGGAGAAGGTATTCCACGCCGCTGACGCCGTATTGCGGCTGTTTCGCGGTGATTCGAGCATCCCTTTGACCTCGAGGTCTTCGACGGCCACCAGTTCGTACTCCCGAGCGTAGTAGTTCGAGAGTTTGTGCAGGAAATCACGCCGTTTGCGCTTGATTTTCTGGTGACACGCAGCGACACGCCGACGTTGGTTCTCCCAGTTGTTCGACTCGTACTCTTTGCGTGAGAGGTTCCGTTGCTCCCGTTCGAGTCTGTCGCGTTCTTCCGAGAGGTCGAGCGATTCGACTGCCGTTCCGTCAGTGTCGTGGGCATATTTCAGGATGCCCACGTCGATCCCGACCATCTCGTCAGTGCCAACATCCTCCAACGGTGGCTTGGCCGGCGGGTCTGTGTCCATCTCGATACCGAAGATAGCGAACCACTCGCCGGTTTTCTCCTGTTTGAGCGTGACTTCCTTGACTGTGGCGTCGTCAGGCAGCGATCGGTGGTGTTCGATGGGGATATCCGCGAGTTTCGACAGAGATAACACGGTCTGACCACCCTTCTTGTCGAGTTCGAAGCCAGACTGGTTGTAGGTGAAACTGCGAAACTCCCGAGGCGACTTCCACCGAAGTTCACCGACGGTGTAGCCCTGTTCTTTGAGCTTCCCGAGAGCGGTGATATTCTTGGCAATCCGCATGACCGTGGGCTGAAGTACTTTCGAATACACGTCGGTGAGTGCATCCCACCAGTCTTTGAGGTCAGGAAGCTCGTCACGAATCTTCCGCACACGCTGTTTAACGGTGCCCTCGTGTTCGGGGATCTGGTTGAACCGGTACAGGGCGTGGTTGTAGAGTTGTCGACAGGTATCGCGGTGGTAGTCTAACGTCTCGCGCTGGCGCTCGGTTGGCTTGAGGCGATACCTGTAGTTGTAGTTCATTCCACGCACTTCGAGAGAGACGTGACAGACGTATCAACCCTAGCCGTCCGGAGTGAAAGTAGTCTCCCCGTGGGCCTGTGATCCGGCAACAAGCACGTGTCTGAGAGACGATGACGGCGGTGTATCCCCTCCCTACTGCGCTGCTTGTCCGCTTGGGCGGACTGCGCTGCTCGTTGAGGAAGGGGGATTACCGCCTATTCAGCTAAACGAGGACTCGTCGGGAGCGCTTCCTCCTCCGAGGGCGGCCGACCGCGATCTCGATCCGCCGGCGAACCGGACGAAGACCCCGTGACGAAACTGGTTTACGGCCCCCTGTCGAACGAACGCGGCATGAAGGAGTACAAGATGCGCCGCGGCGAGCATCTGGACGACCGCATGCCCGACCTGAAAGGCTCCGTCGAGGAGTACTTCGGCGACATCACCGACACCGAGGAGTGGCAGGGCCACGAGCTGTACGTCGTCGAGGACCCCGACAACCCCGTGTTCGACCGCATTGTGGCTGGTGCGGCCGAGTACGGCAGCAAGAAGGACAAGCTCGCGGTCCACTTCGAGGAACGGCCCGCGGAAGACGTGATCGCGGAGGGGAACGCCGACGCCGCCGCGGACGCGGTCGACGCGAAAAACGACTTCCTCCTAGAGGCGACGGGCCGTGACGCGAAGTCTCGGCGCGACTCGCTGAAGCGCGAAGTCGAGGACGACGCCCCCGACTACTGAACGACGAGCTCGCTTTCTTTGAGACCGATGTTTGACAGATTCGAGGCGTTTCGAGCGGCGTCGCCGTCGATCCGGCGAGTGTCAGGATCGATCGGTGAGAAAGTTTATTCAGAACCGAGTTAATTATTCGTTGCTTTTAAGCCCGCGGGGGACGAAGGGGACGTATGAGCATCAAGACAGTCATGCTAGCGGTCGGAACGGAAGACGACGAGCGGGCCGAACAGCTCGCGGAGGAGGCCATCGCGGTGGCGGAGCCCGCGGGCGCAGAGATCGTGGTGACTCACGTGTTCACCGACGAGGAGTTCGACGAGGCCAGGTCGCGGCTGGGCGTCGACGAGACGAGCGAGGGATCGACACCCGACGCCGTCGCCGAACGACACACGACGACGCGGGCAATTTCGAAGGCGCTCACCGAGGCCGGCGTGTCGCACACGGTCCGCGGCGCGGTCGGCGACCACGCCGACGGGGTCGTGGAGACGGCGTCTGCGGTCGGCGCCGACCGCGTCGTCGTCGGCGGGCGCCGTCGGTCGCCGACCGGGAAAGCCGTCTTCGGGAGCGTCGCGCAGGAGGTCCTCCTCTCGTCGCCGTGCCCGGTGACGTTCGTTCGCTCGGCGTCGTAATCTCGTATTCGGCATTTTTGAGGGCATGAGGCCGCGTAGTACGGAATATTAGCGGCAACACGTTCCGGCGCGTTCCCATGAAGCGTCCCGCTTAAGTGACACCGGTCCGCGGGTTTACCCGATGTACTACGTGGGCGTCGACCTCGGAGCGACGAACGTCCGGGCGGTCGTCGGCGACGAGACCGCGACCATCCTCGGATCGGAGTCGCGAGGGACCCCGCGCGGGCCGAACGGGATCGCGGTCACCGAGGCCGTCCTCGGCGTGATCCGCGGCGCGTGCGAGGACGCCGGAATCGACCCGACCGCGGCCGTCGCGGCCGGGATCGGCTCGATCGGCCCCCTCGATCTGGCCGCCGGCGTCGTGCAGGGGCCGGCGAACCTCCCGGACACCGTCGAACGGATCCCCCTCGTCGGCCCCGTCTCGCAGCTTCTCGACACCGACGAGGTCCACCTCCACAACGACACCATCGCGGGCGTCATCGGCGAACGGTTCCACTCCGAGCGCAACCCCGACGACATGGTGTATCTCACGATCTCCTCGGGGATCGGCGCCGGCGTCGCGGTCGACGGCAACGTGCTCTCGGGGTGGGACGGCAACGCCGGCGAGGTCGGCCACATGACCGTCGACCCGCACGGCTTCATGACCTGCGGATGCGGGCTCGACGGCCACTGGGAGGGGTACTGCTCGGGCAACAACATCCCGAAGTACGCCCGCGAACTCCACGAGGAGGACCCGATCGAGACCTCGCTTCCGGTCGAAGACCCCGACTTCTCCGCGGTCGACGTGTTCGAGGCGGCCGGCGAGGACACCTTCGCCGACCACGTGGTCGAGCAGGTCGCCCACTGGAACGCGATGGGCGTCGCCAACGTCATCCACGCGTATGCCCCGCTAGTCGTGAGCGTCGGCGGCGCGGTCGCGCTCAACAACCCCGAGCGGGTGCTCGACCCGATCCGCGAGAAGCTCGCCGACATGGTGTTCATCAACGTCCCCGAAGTGCGGCTCACCGAACTCGGCGACGAAGTGGTCGTGAAGGGCGCGCTCGCGAGCGCGCTCACGGGCGGCACGGGCGACCGGTCGCGGGTGGAGTCACCGCCCGGGTGAGCGGCGGGTTAAAGAGAGGCGAAGGGGCGGGTCGGAGAGAGACGAAGGGGCGGGTCGGAGAGACGGAGACAGCTCGTGAGGAACGCGATCAGTCCTCAAACTCGGTCATTTCGGGCTTGACGTCCGGATCGACCGCGTCGCGCGTCTCGAGGTACGCGTCCCGGTATCGGCGGAGCTTCCGCAGGAGAACGTACCCGAACGCGCCCTGAAACAGGATCACGAAGACGAACAGGGAGACGAGCTGCGGAAGTCCGGTCACCAGCGAGAGTATCGTCGTGACCGGGCCGACGAGGGTGTTGTACAGCGCGTGGATCGCGGCGGCGATGACGAGCCCCTTCACGACGATCGGCCCGCGGTTTTCGGGGTTGAACTTGGCGAGCCCGAGGTAGTACCCCGCGAACGCGGAGTAGATGACGTGTCCTGGCCCGGCGAGGGCACGGAGCGCCGCGATCCCGTCCCCCGCGCCGAGCGTAGCGATGCTGAGCGACAGCTCCCCCAGATCGACGGTCTGAGCGATGTACACCAGGTTCTCGATGACGACGAACCCCAGCCCGGCGATCGCACCGTACACCGCGCCGTCGATGACCGCGTCGAACCGGTCGTCGGTGTACGCGTACAGCCGGACCGCGAGCAGCTTCACCGTCTCCTCGATCGGACCGACAATCACGAAGAAGAAGAGGACGAGCCCGGGGAACCCGAACGGGTCGAAGAGCGGCTGCGCGCGACCGTTGAGGACCGCGGCGAACGTCGCGGTGAGGATCGAGAGGAGGAACGTCGCCACCAGCAGGGAGAGCGGCTCGCCGGTGGTCACGTCGGAGACGTAGACGTACGCGGCGAGCCCGAGCGCGGGGATCGCGGAGAGCCCGACGAGCATCGCGATCGCCGGGTCGAAGACGAGCCCGAGCCCGAAGGAGCCGAGGATCGCGAGGAGCCCGAGGAGCGCGACGAGGACGACGATGGCCTTCGCCGACCGGGTGATGAGCCAGTGTAACGCGACGGAGAGCCCGTCGAGGGAAGTCCGCTCCTCCCACGTGGCGATGTCGTAGAGGTCGCGATCGTCGTCGGAGCGCGACTCGACCGGATCCGACCGAGATGGCATAGCACCCGGTTCGGGCCGGGGCGACTTAAGGCGTGGCAGGTTCGGGGTGTGATTAAGCGAGATACTCCGGTCGCGCCGCGCTCGACGGAGGCCGACAGGATTGAAACCGCTGCGACCGAAGGGGCGGTATGCACTTCGACGCACGGACCCAGCAGGCCCTCCGCGAGGCGGGGCTCGATACGGACGCGATCGCAGCGGCGTCCGACCGAGTCGCCGAACTCGTCGACGAGGACGCCGACCGCCTCCGAGAGTTCTTCGCGCCGGACGGCCCCTACTACTCCGACATGGAGATGGCACACAGCGCGACCGAGGTCCAAGAGCACGCGACCGCGGACGTGGATCTGTTCACCCACGGGAGCGACCTCCGCGGGTACCTCTCGCTCGACGGCTGGGGCGTCCCGGTCGAGGGCGGACGGGTGCTGCGGACCGCGGACGACGAGACCCCCCTCCTCGTCGAGCTCTCGCTCGGCGCGACGGTCCACGACCGCGTCCGATTCGCGCGCGACCCCGACGAGCTATGAAGGCCCGCGTGCGCGGCATCTACGCGACGGCGCTCACGCAGGCACTGCTCGACGCGGACCACGAGGTCGTCGACGCGTCGCCGCCGATCCGCCGACGCTTCGACGCCGAGTTCGGAAGCACGCCGCCCGACGCGCGGATCGCGACGACCGAAGACCGACAGGGCGTCGGCGCGCACGGCGACACGGACGCTGTGGGGGCCCTCCGCGAACTCCTGACCGGGACCGGGCTCGACGCGCTGGCGTGGCCCGACCCGACCCCCCCCGGGATCGTCCTCGACGGCGAGGTGACCGAGACGCTCGGCGGGGGGGCGGTGGTGCGGCTTCGGGTCGGCGGGAACGAGAGCGACGACGGCGGCAGCACGGGAGAGACCGCCGAGGGGTACCTCCCGTACGGGAGCGTCGACGACCGGGTCGAGACGGGCGATCCGGTCCGGGTACAGGTCCGCGAGTCCGCGGCGCCGTGGACGGATCGCCGACCCGAGTTGGACGGGTCGCTGCGGGCGGGCGGCGGGCTCGTCGCGCTCGAACCGGGCTCGGGCACCCGCGTCGACGTGCGGAACGACGAGGCCGCCCGAGAGCTGTCGGGGATGCTCGACCTACTCGGGTTGGAACCGCCGGAGGGGTGGCGCGCCGTCTGGAAGCCCCCCGCGGGCGACGCGGACACCGAGGAGCTAGCGGCTGGGCTCGACCGCGCTGTCGCGGCGGCCGAGGGGCTCGACGACGCCGTCGACGCCGCGGGAGGGGTCGAGATCCTCGACGGATCGGAGTTCGTCCGCGACGAGCCGCTGGCGACCCCGAAGGCCGGAATCTGGGTGTGGTTCGGGCGCGAGAGCCGGTTCGCGCTCGACGACCGTCGCCGCGAGGCGACCGCGACGATGCCGGGCCACCACCGCGTGAAGGCGGGGTCGGCGGACGCGTCCACCGGGGTCGACCTCGCGGAGGCGCTCTGCGAGCCCGACGCGGACGCCGCGTTTCCGTTCGGCGTCGTGACCGACGCGTTCGGCCCGGCCGAGGGCGACATGCTCCGGCTCGAACACGGCAAGCCCGACGGGCGGCTGATCACGCTGGGCGAGGCGACGGTGACCGCGGTCGACGCCGACGGCTCGGTCGCGGTCGAGCGCGAGATGACCGGCGGCGGCACGTACGACGGGCTGGACGTACCCCGCGAGGCGGGCGACATCGCGGAGACGAGCCTGAAGGAGGGTCGATGGTGGTACCCGACCACCTACCGCGGGCGCGACGGGACAGTGCGCGGGACCTACGTCAACGTCTGCACGCCGGTTGAGGTGTTCCCGGACGCCGCCCGCTACGTGGACCTCCACGTCGACGTGGTGAAACGCCCCGACGGGACCACTGAACGCCTCGACGACGACGAACTGCGGGACGCGGAGGCGGCCGGCGACGTGCCGGAACCGCTGGCGGAGAAGGCGCGGAGCGTGGCGTCGGCGCTGGAGAACGCGCTGTAAACTACCCTACCCTACTCCCTCGGCGCTCCGCGCCTCGGTGCTTAAGAGTGTCGTCAGAAGCGGAGTTTCTGACTGCTAACCAGAAATCTCCGATTTCTGGTGATGGGGCTTTGATGTGGACTCCCAGCAATCAGTCCCCAGCAATAGGCTGGTAACTCTCGCCGTTCAACGTCAATGCTGAAGAGAGAGGGAACGATCGTCGAATCCAGCACGGACACAAAATCCATTCGTTCGTGAAAATCGCATATTCCTAACTGAAAACGGATATTTTGAGAGACAGTAGACGAAATACCCACAAGAATTATTAGTTAGCTATGGGGATCCGATATTGTGATAGAGAATACCACGCATATTCGATCGAGCGAGCGAGAGGGAGACGGCGATCGAACCGGCGGACCGTGAGCGACGCGGCCAGAGCGGACGGGTCGGGCGGTGGATCGAGGAGCGGTACCGAGCCGATACGGCGCAGCGTCGAGGTCGAGTACTGGGTGATCGACGACGACGGGCGGCTCACCGATCCGGGCGACCTCGTCGACGCGTCCGCCGGGGTCGAGCGCGAGTTCGTCAGTCCGCTCCTCGAGATCAAGACGACGCCGTGCGAGTCGACGGCGGAGCTTCGCGACGAGCTGGTCGACCGCATCGATCGGGTGCTCCGGCGGGCCGACGAGCTCGACAAGGGGCTCGTCCCGTTGGCAACACCGCTCCACGACGGCGATATCGTCGATCTGGAGGGGGAGCGGACACGGATTCAGGACCGCGTGGTCGGGGACCGCTTCGAGTACGTCCGGCACTGCGCCGGCACGCACATCCACGTCGAACAGCAGCCGGGCCGCGCGGTCGACCAACTGAACACCCTCACCGCGCTCGATCCGGCGTTAGCGCTCGTCAACTCCTCGCCGTACTTCGAACGGGAGCCGCTGGCCGCCAGCGCGCGGTCGGTGCTGTACCGCCGGCTGGCGTACGAACACCTCCCGAGGCAGGGCGAGCTGTGGCCGTATCTCGAGGACACCGAGGAGTGGGCGAGGCGGCTCGAACGCCGGTACGAGGCGTTCGTCGCCGAGGCGGTCACCGCCGGCTGCGACCGGGAGACCGTCGAGGCGTGTTTCACCCCGGAGGGCGCGGTGTGGATCCCCGTCAAGCTCCGAGCGGCGTTCTCGACGGTCGAGTGGCGTTCGCCGGACGCCGCGCTCCCGAGCCAAGTCGTTCAGCTGGCGGACGACCTCGTCGAGGTCGTCGACCGAGCTGTGACCACGGAGGTGCAGATCGGAGGCGACGAGGGGCGCGTAACGGACGACGCCGTCGTGCTTCCGTCGTTCGACACGGTAACGGAGCGCGTCGAGGCCGCCATCCGCGACGGGCTCGAGTCGGACGACGTTCGGTCGTACCTGGACCGGATGGGGTTCGACGTGGACGCGTACAAGCCCCTTTCGGCGGAGCTACGAGGCGACGAGGCGCTCTCGGCGGCGGAGGCGAGACAGACGCGGCTCGACTACGCGGACCGGTTAAAACGCGACATCCGCCCTCGACAACCGGTGAGTGGCGACTGAGGCGGAGATGTTGTCCCCGCCCGTCGGCGCCACGGTGACCGGTGTATCGATCGCGGCCGCTCTCAGAAGTGGTTCGCGGACTCGGTCTCGTGTTTCAGCTCGCCCCCGCGACCGCCTTCGACGGTGGAGGCGCCCTGATCGCCGGAGGAGGCGGTCCTGACCGTCACGTTGTCGACCTCCTCGAAGTCCATGATGAGGTCGCGGCGGATGTTGTCGGCGGTGATGTTCGAGATACCGCAGCCGGAGCAGGTGCCACCGAGTTCGACGACCACTTCGCCGGTCTCGGCGTTCGCCTCGCGCACGACGCTCGTGCCGCCGTGCATCTGGATGATCGGCATCTGTCCGACCATCCACTCCTCGACTCGGTCCGCGAGGCTCTCGTCACTCATTGCCACGTCTTCGCGGCCGAGCCTATGGAAGCTTGCGGTTTGCGAGCACGGCGAGAGCGAGAAAGGAACTGTATCACCGTCGATCCTGCGAGAACGAGTCGGGAAGGGGCGTTCGGTTACTCGACGATCACTCCTCCCGGTCGTCAGCGCGCTCCGACTCGCTCGGGAGGCTCGTCGGGTCCGGCGGGTCGTCGCCGTGCATCGAGTCGTCGCGTTCGAGGAGGTACAGGAGCGGTCCGAGCGCCGCGAGCACGAGCACGCCGGGGAGCGGCGCGTCGGGGACGAGAAGCACGGTGAGCGCAGCGACACCCGACGTGACGAGGACGAAGGCGGCCCAAAGGCGCGGCGACCCGAGGTCGACGCCGACCGCCTCGGCGTCGCGGGAGACGAGCGCGGCCGCGACCGCGGCGAGGAACGCGGCGATCCCGACGCCGAGGACCGTGGTGACGGACATACGTCCCGTTCGGTCGAGAGGCGAAAAAGGGTGTCGCGAACGGGCGACGGATCCGAGAAGAAACCGAAAGAGGGGGAGAAAGACCGCGAACCGCGGACCGCGGACCGCGGCGCGACGCCTACGGCGCCTCGCCGGTCTCGATGCTGAAGGAGTCGCGGGGGTACGCGACGCAGGTCAGGGTGTAGCCGTTGTCGATCTCGGCGTCTTCGAGCATCTGCTGGTTGTCGTGCTCGACGAAGTCCTCGGAGGGACCGTCGGCGATCCGACCGGCACAGGAGACGCACTGGCCCTGCCGGCAGGCGTACGGGAGGTCCCACCCCTCGTCTTCGCCCTGTTCGAGGATGGGCTCGTTGTTGGAGAGTTCGACGGTCTCGCCCTGCTTGACGAACTCGACCTCGAAGTACTCGACCTCGTCTTCGGGGATGTCTCCGGGGCCGGAGCCGCCGGCCTCGGCGTCCTCAAGCTCGCCCTCTTCCCCCTCGCCCCCGGCGGGAATGGCGCCGCCGCCACCGCCGCCGCCGATGGCGCGGTTACCGGGCTCGGGGAAGTCGGTCTCGGGGACCGCGGACGCGCGGCGTTCGAGCAGTTCGTCCGAGATGTCGGCCGCGGGCTCCCAGCCCGTCCCCTTCAGGCTGGTGACGAAAACGACGAGCAGCGTTGCGATCGCCCCGAGAACGATCGCGGGGACGTTCGCGATGTTCGCAATGAGCGGGTTGAGCATACGAGACGATATGGAGAGGTGGCTTAAGGCCGTTTTGATCGGTCCAACCGCGTGAGAGTCGCGAGGGCGGGGCCCGAGGCGCGCGACTGGGGCGCGGCCGCGCGCCACGTCACCGGAACGGGCCCACACCACGAAACGGACCCACGTCACGGAACGGACCATTTATCGGCCGAGCGGCCGACTGGACCCGCATGGAAGTGAAATCGCGGCACCACCTCCGGAGCGACGACATCCAGGCGATCCGCGAGGCGGTCGGTGACCACCTCGGCGTCGACATCGACGGGGACACCTTCGAGTTCGTCGAGTTCGTGAACGCGAACTACGAACTCGTACTCGTCGACGGCGAGCCGGCGGTGTTCTACGTCGACGACGACGAGCCGTTCCTCACCGTGCGAGGCGCGAACGACTACGAACCCAAGACGGGGGTCGTCACGGTCGACGCGGGCGCCATCTCGTTCGTCTCCGACGGCGCCGACGTGATGCGTCCCGGCATCGTCGAGGCCGACCCCGAGATCCGCGAGGGCGACCTCGTCGTGATCGCCGAGGAGACCCACGAGAAGGTGCTCGCGGTCGGCCGCGCGCTGGTCGACGGCGACGAGATGGCCGGCGACAGCGGGAAGGTCGTCGAGTCGATCCACCACGTCGGCGACGAGCTGTACGAGTTCTCGGCGTAAGCGGGCGCGAGCGGTGTGTTGCTTATAAACGGTGCGAGCGAGCGCGACGGCTGTTTATAAATGAACGGTGCGGTGGCGCGCCCCGGTGAGCGGCCCGAAGGGGCGCGAACCGACGGTGCGAGGGAGTCGGACGCCCGGAGTGAAGCGAAGGGCGGCCGACGAGGCTGGGGAGGTGTGAGGCGCGGTGCTGTGCGGGGCGGGGTGGGACTCAAAGGGGCAGTCGCGAGGAGCGCGCAGGCGACGTAAGCACCGCAACGAGGGAGCGAACGAAGTGAGCGACCGAGTGAGGAGCACAGCGAGCGTGCGTGCTCCTCGCGACTGGGGCTTTGGAGGTGTTCTCCGCGGATCTAACAGCAATCGCTTATAAGTGAGCGGCTGGGGCTTTGTCAGTATTCGCGGCAGATCCGCAGTTACTATTTATAAACGATCGACTGAAGCGTCAACACCGTATTCGCCGATCTCGCGATCGCTCCGCGCCTTTTAATCGCCTCCCCTGTGACCCCCACGGTAATGACCGCGATTCGGGTGCTGAGCTACAACGTCCGCTACGCCAACCGCGGCGACCACCACGACGCGTGGCACGACCGTCGAGACGCCGTCGCGCGGCTCGTTCGCTTCCACCGCCCGGGCGTCGCCGCCTTTCAGGAGCCGCTGCCCGACCAGCGCGAGGACCTCCGCGAGCGGCTTCCGAGCTACGAGTTCGTTGGACGCGGGCGCGACCCTGGCGGCGAGGGAGAGGGATGCCCGATCGCCGTCCGAGCCGACCGGTGGGAGGTCGCCGACAGCGACACGTTCTGGCTCTCCGAGACGCCGAGCGAGCGGTCGACCGACTGGGGGGCCGCCCACCCGCGGATCGCGACGTGGGCGCGGGTCCGCGCGGTCGACGGCGACGCCGCGCTCCTCCTCGTCAACACGCACTTCGACCACGTCAGCGCGCACGCGCGACGCGAGTCGGCGCGGCTGCTCCGCGAGCGGCTTCCAGAGCTAGCAGGGGCAGACGCCGACACCCCCGACTCGACGCCCCCCGTCGTGCTCGTCGGCGACTTGAACTGCACACCGGGATCGGATCCGCACCGGATCCTCGTCGGTGACGATCCGGCGGGGGAGTCCGAGGTGGGGCCGACCGACGCCGACCGACTCGCCCTCCGCGACGCGGCCGCGGCCGCCGACCTCCGACACGGCCCGGAGACGAGCCTCACCGACTTCGCGCGACTGATCGACGGGCGCCGGATCGACCACGCGCTCGTCTCGCCCGAGGTGGGCGTCGAGGCGTTCGCGACCCTCGCGGACCGCGACGACCGGGGGCGATACCCCTCCGATCACCTGCCGGTGCTCGCGCGATTGGAGATATAAGGAACGCTCGGAGAGCCCTACTCCTCGTCAGCGTACTTCTCCATCACCGTCTCGTAGCCGTGCTTGGCCGTCTCGTACGTCTCGCGGAGGTCGGCGATCGGCGTCTCGCTCGCGTCGACGCGGAGGTCGTCGTAGTACGGGTCCTCGGTCTCGTCGCCCGCGGTCGTCCGCACCAGCAGCGCCGCGGACTGGACCGGCAGGTCCTCCCGCTTGTCGCCGCCGGCGGCGTGGCCCGCCGCGAGCGCGTCGATCAGCCGCTCCGCCAGCGGGGCGTCGCCGTGCGCGTCCGACTCGTAGGCGGCCGCGGCGTCGTCGATCACGTCTTCGCCCGTCAAGAGATTGCCCGCGATAGTGTAGTTCTCGCCGACGACGTGGCCGTACCAGTCGTTACACTCCTCGCCGGAGAACGCGAAGGTCCCGTCGGCGTCGACCCCGTGGAGCTGGCGCTGGGGCTTCCCGTCGTCGGCGTTTAAAAGGGCCTCCAGGGCATCGTCGACCGAGAGCCCGTCGCCGAGGTACTCGATCCCCTTCCGGCCCAACTCGACGTTGACGAGCGACTGGGTCGCCACCGCGCCGTCGGCCGACGCGAACGGACACAGCGTTCCGACCCCCGGGAGGCGCGTGGTCACCGCCACGCCGTACCGGATCTGGTCGTCGCCGTCGTCGTCCGTGTACCGCTCGCGAACGCAGATGCTGAACGTCACACCGTAAATCGGTGGAGGTACCGCAAAAGGGTACGTTCCGGGGGCGACGTTTCCGGTTTCGCTCGCGATCGGACTGCACGCCGGGTCGCGTAGAGAGCGACGTCACTGTAGAGACGAAGTGGAAGCCGAAACAGGCGGTTACACACCCTTAAGCGGAGCCAAACCGCCGGCATCGGAGACGGTCGTAGTGTTATGGTTGGTGTCAACAGGCGACACACTTATGCGTGCGAATCCCTCCCATACATATAGCCTCGGTTACGGGCGAACGGCGATCCGTCGCGGGTCGCCCTCGACGACAGCGGTGTTCGCGGCTCGATGAGCCGTCGTCTCAGGCACGCAGAGCCGTGCCGCCACGCGTCGAGGGCGCTCGCAGCGAATCGCGCCCATCCGAGCAATCAGAGACGAAATACAATGTCAGACCGACACACGCTCGAACGGCTCAGCGAGGAGTACCGGACGAACGTCCCGGACGACCTCCGGGAGCCTCGCTCGTTCGACTGGTACCTCGACGCGCTGTACGAGGAGCCGCGGATCGCGCGGAACGCCCACCAGCGCGTCGCGGACATGTTCGACCACTACGGCACCCGCTACGACGAGGAGCACGGGGTCGTCGAGTACGCGCTCGCCGCGGACGACCCCCTTCACGACGGCGAGAACGTCTTCTACGGCCGCGAGGTCCACGAGGCGATCCACGAGTTCGTCAACAAGGTGAAGTCCGGCGCCCGCGGGCTCGGCCCCGAAAAGCGGATCAAGCTCCTCTTGGGCCCCGTCGGCTCGGGAAAGTCGCACTTCGACTGGCTGGTCCGGCGGTACTTCGAGGCGTACACGCACGAGGAGGCCGGCCGGATGTACACCTTCCGGTGGGTGAACCTCTGTTCGGTGATCGACGACCAGGATCCCGGCGACGACACCGTCCGATCGCCGATGAATCAGGACCCGCTCGTGCTCATCCCGCGCGAACAGCGCGAGGGCGTGATCGACGAGATCAACGAGCGGCTCGACGCCCCCTACACCCTCCGGAACGACCAACACCCGGACCCGGCCTCGGAGTTCTACCTGAACGAGCTGCTCGCGTACTACGACGACGACCTCCAGCGCGTCCTCGACGAGCACGTCGAAGTCGTCCGGCTCGTCGCCGACGAGAACCGCCGGGAGTGCATCGAGACGTTCGAGCCGAAGGACAAGAAGAACCAGGACGAGACGGAGCTCACCGGCGACGTCAACTACGCGAAGCTCGCCGTCTACGGCGAGTCCGACCCGCGCGCGTTCGACTACGCCGGCGCGTTCTGTAACGCGAACCGCGGGCTGTTCTCCGGCGAAGAGCTCCTGAAGCTCCAGCGCGAGTTCCTCTACGACTTCCTCCACGCCTCCCAAGAGTCGACGATCAAGCCGAAGAACAATCCCCGGATCGACATCGATCAGGTGATCGTCGGCCGGACGAACATGCCGGAGTACCGCGAGAAGACCGGCGACGAGAAGATGGAGGCGTTCAACGACCGCACCAAGCGGATCGACTACCCCTACGTGTTGGAGTACGAGAGCGAGTCGGAGATATACGGGAAGATGCTCGACAACGCCGACGTGCCCAACGTCCACGTCGAGCCGCACGCCCTGGAGATGGCGGGCCTCTTCGGCGTGCTCACCCGGCTGGAGGAGCCGACCGACGAGACGGTGAGCCTCCTCGACAAGGCGAAGGTGTACAACGGCGAGCTGGAAGACGAGGAGATCGACCGCCGAAAGCTCCGCGAGGACGCCGCCGAGTCCGCCGACATCGGCGAGGGGATGGACGGCATCTCCGCGCGGTTCGTCGGCGACGAGATCGCCGAGGCGATCATGGACGCCACCCATCGCGACCGCAACTACCTCTCGCCGCTGTCCGTCTTCGACCACTTCGAGGCGAACCTCGGCGGCCACGGCTCGATCGCGGAGTCGGACCTCGATCGGTACGAGCGCCTACTGGAGACCGTCCGCGAGGAGTACCGCGAGCGCGCCATCGAGGACGTGCGACACGCGTTGGCGTACGACGTGGACGAGCTCCGCCGGCAGGGCGAGAAGTACATGGACCACGTGATGGCGTACATCGACGACGACACCGTCGACGACGAGCTGACGGGGAGAGAGACCGAGCCGGACGAGACGTTCCTGCGCGCGGTCGAAGAGCAGCTCGACGTGCCCTCTGACCGCAAGGACGACTTCCGGCAGGAGGTGTCGAACTGGGTCTCGCGGCGCGCCCGCGAGGGGCGCGGCTTCGATCCCCGGGAGAACGACCGGCTCCGGCGCGCCTTAGAGCGCAAGCTCTGGGAGGACAAGAAGCACAACATCAACTTCTCGGCGCTGGTCTCCGCGACCGACCTCGACGACGAGGAGCGGAGCGCGTGGGTCGACGCCTTGGTCGACCGCGGCTACTCCGAGGACGGCGCCGCCGAAGTGTTAGAGTACGCGGGCGCGGCGGTCGCCCGCTCCGAGATCGAGGACGGCGGGGACTGAGATGTCCGAACGCGACACGCCGGACGGGGACGCGTTCGTCCGCGACGCCGACGAGACGCTTCGGGGGGCGTACGACCCGCCGATGAGCCTCGAGGAGTACGTCGACCGGGTGTTGACGAATCCGACCGCGGCCGCCTCCGGCGCGCGGTACCTCCTCGCGGCCGTCGAGTCGCAGGGGACCCGCGAGGTCCGCGAGCGCGGCGAGCGGCTGGAGCGCTACCGCTTCTTCGACGATCCGTTCAACGACGGAGAACACGCCGTGCTCGGCAATACCGGGGCGCTCAACGCGTTCGTCGACGACCTCCGGGCCGCCGCCGCGGGGCGCGGCAGCGACGAGACGATCGTGTGGATCGACGGCCCCACGGCTACCGGGAAGTCGGAGTTCAAGCGCTGTCTGGTGAACGGTCTCCGGGAGTTCTCGAAGACCGAGGCCGGCCGGCGATACACGGTCGAGTGGAATGTCACCGGGGCCGGTGGCGGCGGAAACGGGGGCGGCGCGGGCGCCGCGTCGCTCTCGTACGGGGACGGCGGCAACGCCGGAGCGTGGTACCGGAGCCCCGTCCAGACGCATCCCCTCTCGGTGTTCCCCAAGGCGGTCCGGGAGTCGATCGCCGACGCCGTCGACGACGACGCCTACCCGATCGCGGCCGACGTGGACCTGGACCCGTTCAGCCGCGAGGCGTACGACCACCTCGAATCGGTGTACCGCGACGAGGGGCGTCGGGACCTGTTCTCGGCGATCACCGACCGCGACCACCTGCGCGTGACGAGCTATGTCGTCGACGTGGGCGAGGGGATCGGCGTGCTCCACGCTGAGGACGACGGGAGCCCGAAGGAGCGGCTCGTCGGCTCGTGGATGGGCGGGATGCTCCGCGAGCTCGACTCGCGCGGCCGGAAGAACCCGCAGGCGTTCAGCTACGACGGCGTGCTCTCGCAGGGCAACGGCGTGGCGACCGTCGTCGAGGACGCCAGCCAGCACGCCGACCTCCTCCGTCGACTCCTCAACGTCCCCGACGAGCGCCGCGTGAAGCTCGACAAGGGGATCGGGATGGATCTCGACACCCAGCTCATCGTCATCTCGAACCCCGACCTCGACGCCGAGCTCGACCGCCACGCCGAGCGCGAGGGGGCGGACCCGCTGAAGGCGCTGAAGCGCCGCCTCACCCGCCACGAGTTCCGGTACCTCACGAACCGGCGGCTGGAGGCGGAGCTGCTGCGGCGCGAGGTCGGCGGACCCCGGGGCGTGCCCACAGTTGACGGGGTCGAGGACGACGGGGAGGCCGAGGAGAGCGCCCCCGGCGACGATCCGGCCCGAGACCCCGCGAGCGAGCCCGGCGCGGCGGCGCTCACGATCGGCGTCCGCGACGGCGACGGCGGGGTCACGGAGCGCGAGCTCGCGCCTCACGCGGTCGGCGCGGCCGCGCTGTACGCGGTCGTCACGCGGCTCGACACCGACGATCTGCCGGCGGGAATCGACCTCGTCGAGAAGGCGGAGCTGTACGAGGCCGGCGAGATCCGGCGCGAGCGCGGCGGCGAGGAGGAGCGGGTCGCCGTCGACGACGTCGAGTTCGGCGACGGCGACGGCCGGAACGGCGTCCCGGTCACCTACGTCCGCGACGCGGTCGCGGAGCTGCTCGGGTCGGACGCCGACCGCAACCACCCGGAACTGCCGGTCGAGCGGGTGGTCACGCCGACCGACGTGCTCGACGCGATGGCCGAGGGGCTCTCCGACGCGCCGGTGTTCTCGCAGGCCGAGGTCGCGGAGTTCGAGAGCCGGAAGTCGCCCGTGGCCGAGCGCGTGCGCGAGCGCCAGCGGGCGGACGTGGTCGACGCGATCCTCGCCGCGGAGACCGTCCCGGAGGCGACCGTGGCCGAGTACGTCGAACACGTGTACGCGTGGGACGCCGACGAGCCGGTCGAGACCGAGCGCGGTCCGGAGGAGCCGGACGCGCTTACGATGAAGGTGTTCGAGACGGAGACGCTCGGCCGGTTCGACGAGAGCGACTACCGCGGGACCGACCCCGCCGAGTCGGTCGCGGCGTTCCGGCGCGAGCGGGTGATCCGCGCGCTCACCCGGTACGCGTGGCGGAACCGCGGCGACGCGTTCAGCGTCGACGACGTCGAGCTTGGCGAGATCCCGGAGCTGAAGGCGGTGCTGGAGTCGAACGACCTCGCGGACGTGAAACGGCGGTTCCCTGACCTCGACCCCGCCGAGTGGGCCGACCCTCCCGCCGACACCGAGACGGAGCGCGTGAAGGCGGCGACGATATCGCGGCTGGTTGAGCGAGGGTACAGCCCCGCCTCGGCCGAGTTGACGAGCCGCGCCGTGATGCGGAGCGTCCGCGACGAGTGGACGGGGCTAACCGCCGACGGCGGCGCGGACGGGTCGCGCGACTCGGACCGCCCGAGGGGCGACCGCGGCGGCCGGAACGGAGGTGGTCGGACGTGGGACTGACCGAGGACCGCGAGCGCTTCCGCGAGGTGGGCGAACAGCGCCGCGAGGACCTCGCGGAGTTCATCAGCCACGGCGATCTGGGCGGCTCCGGCCCCGATCGGGTCCGAATTCCCGTCAAGATTGTCGACCTCCCCGAGTTCGAGTACGACCGGCGGGAGGCCGGCGGCGTCGGGCAGGGACGGGGCGGCCAGCCGCAGCCCGGACAGCCCGTCGATCCCGAGCCCGACGGCGACGAGGAGGGCGACCCGGGCGAGGAGGGCGGCGAGCACGAGTACTACGAGATGGACCCGGAGGAGTTCGCGCGAGAGCTCGACGAGGAGCTCGGGCTCGACCTCGAGCCGAAGGGAAAACGGGTCGTCGAGGAGACGGAAGGCGACTTCACCGACACCGCCCGCGCCGGCCCGCGGGGGACCCTCGACGTGGACGAGTTCTTCAAGCGCGGGCTGAAGCGGCACCTCGCGACCGACTTCGACGGGGAATACGTTCGCGAGGGACTCCGCGTCGCCGACGCCGACGTCGACGACGTGTTCGCGTGGGCGCGCGACCAGGGGATCCCCGTCTCGCGGGCGTGGATCGCCGACGCCGCGGCGACCGCGGCGGACGAACACGACGGGCCCGTGGAGGCGCTGGACCGGTGGGAGAGCTTCGACGCGCTCGACGACGAACTCGACCGCGAGCCCGCCACGCACCGGATCCGCCGGGAGGGGCTCGACAGCGTCCCCTTCCGCCGGGAGGACGAGCGGTTCCGCCACCCCGAGGTGATCGAGAAGCGCGAGCGCAACGTCGTCGTCGTGAACGTCCGAGACGCGTCCGGCTCGATGCGCGAGACGAAACGCGAGCTGGTCGAGCGCGTGTTCACGCCGATGGACTGGTACCTGACCGGGAAGTACGACGCCGCGGAGTTCCGGTACGTCGTCCACGACGCCGAGGCGTGGGAGGTCGACCGCGAGGAGTTCTTCGGGATCCAGTCGGGCGGCGGCACCCGGATCTCGAGCGCCTACGAGCTGGTCGCGGAGATCTTAGCGGAGTACCCCTACAGCGAGTGGAACCGCTACGTGTTCGCCGCCGGCGACTCCGAGAACGCCGGCAGAGACACGACCGAGTCGGTGATCCCGCTGATGGAGTCGATCGACGCCAACCTCCACGCGTACGTGGAGACCCAGCCGGGCGGCGCCGCGCCGAACGCGCGCCACGCCGACGAGGTCGAGGACGCGCTCGGCGACGCGAGCGATGTCGCCGTCGCCCGCGTCTCAGACTCCGAGGACGTGACCGACGCCATCTACGAGATCCTCAGCACGGAGACGGAGGGCGACGTGACCGCGACCGCCGGCGAGGCGGCGAGGGGGCGGACCGACAGGGGTGACCGCCGATGAGAGACGAGCGCGTCGAGGCGAAACGCGAGGCGGAGTCCCTCGACGAGCCCGCCGCGGAAGCGCGCGAACTCGCCGAACGGCTCGGGTTAGCGCCGTACCCGGTCCGGTACTGGGTCGTCGATCACGACGAGATGAACGAGCTGATCGCGTACGGCGGCTTCCAGCGGCGCTACCCCCACTGGCGCTGGGGGATGAACTACGAGCGCCAGCGCAAGAAGGACCGTCACGGGCTCGGGAAGGCGTTCGAGATCGTCAACAACGACGACCCGAGCCACGCGTTCCTTCAGGAGTCGAACTCGGCGGCCGACCAGAAGGCCGTGATCACCCACGTCGAGGCGCACGCCGACTTCTTCGCGAACAACCGCTGGTTCGGGCTGTACGCCGACCGCGGCGAGGGCGGGCCGAACGCCGCGGCGCGGCTGGAGCGTAACGCCGACCGGATCGCCGCCATCGCTGACCGCTCGGCGGTCGACCGCGACGAGGTCGAGCGCCTGATCGACGCCGTGAGTGCGTTAGAGGACACGATCGACCAGCACAACCCGGTCGACGCCGCGCGCTCGGTCGACGAGCCGGGAGTCGCCGAGGACGTGAACGACCCCAATGAGGACCCGCTCGCGGCGATCGAAGACCGGATCGCGGAGCTGGACCTCTCCGAGGAGGTGCGCCGCGACGTGTTCGACGACGAGTGGCTCGAGGCCAGAGGCGAGGGCGTCGAGCCGGAGGAGCCGCGCCCGGACGTGCTCGCCTTCCTCCGCGACTACGGGAAGCGGTACGACCCCGAGAGCGGGAAGGCGGTCGACCGCGAGCCGTGGGAGACGACCGTCATCGACGCGCTCCGCGAGGAGGCGTACTACTTCGCGGGACAAAAGTCGACGAAGGTGCTCAACGAGGGATGGGCTACATATTGGGAATCGGTCATGATGGGCGGCGAGGGGTTCGCCGGCCCCGACGAGTTCCTCACGTACGCCGACCACATGTCTCGGGTGCTCGGTTCGCCCGGGCTCAACCCCTACAAGCTCGGATTCGAACTGTGGACCCACGTGGAGCTGCGGGCCGCCCGCCGGGACGTGATCGACAAGCTGCTTCGAGTCGAGGGAGTGACGCCCGAGAACTTCCACTCGCGGATCGATCTGGACGAGGTCGCCGCAGCGCTCGAACCCCATCCCGCGATCGCCGGGGCGGGGCCGGCGACGCTCGACGAACTCTCCGACCTCGCCGCCGACGGCGACCCGCGCGTCGACGCCGAGGCGGTCGACCGGGCGCTGTCGGCGCGGGGCGAGGAGCTGACGGGGACCGAGGGCGGCGGCGAGACCGGCCCCAGAACAGACCCGGACATCGAGCGCTACCCGTGGAAGCTGCTCACGCGCGAGGGGCTCGCGGAGCGCCACTACGTCCTCTCGCGGCCCGAACACCGGGGCGCCCTCCGGAACGTCTCGCGGGAGACGCTGGCCGAACGGGCGCGGTACATGTTCGACGTCGATCGGTACGCGACCGTCGACGAGGCGCTCGCAGACGTGGACCGAACCGCCGGCTGGGACCGGATGTTGGAGGTTCGGGAGAGCCATAACGACGTGACGTTCATCGACGCGTTCCTCACCGACGAATTCGTGCGCGAGGGGAACTACTTCACCTACGAGTACAGCCACGCGACCGAACAGCACCACGTCGCCAGCGTCGACACCGACGACGTGCGGAAGAAGCTCCTCCTCCGGTTCACGAACTTCGGGAAGCCGACGATCGTCGTGCTCGACGGCAACTTCCGGAACCGGGGCGAGCTCCTCCTCGGCCACCGGTACAACGGGGTCGCGCTCGACGAGGAGTCGGCGAAGGCGACCCTGGAGCGCGTCTTCGAGCTGTGGGGACGGCCGGTGAACCTCGCGACGATCCGCGTCGAGTACTCCGAGGAGGCGATCCGGCGCGCCAAGCGGCGAGGCACCGAGCCGGGGGGCGAAGAGGTCGGCGTGCGCTTCCAATACGACGGCGGCGAGGTGACGGAACACGACCTCGACCCCGAGATCAGAGAACGGATCGCGGCGGACGAGGTCGACTACGACACGAAACCCGACGACTGGCTGGCGTGAGGAGCGGAACGGAAAAGGGTCGACGAGCCGCGAACGGCGGCGGTCCTACGCCAAGTCCGCGACCAGCGCGGCGACGGCGTCCGTCTCCTCCTCGTTGATCCCGTGACCCATCCCCTCGTAGATCCGCTCGTCCACGTCCGCGCCGAGCGCCCCCAGCACCTCGGCGGTCTCGTGGACCCGCTCCTCGGGGATGTGCGGGTCGACATCGCTGCACCCGAGGAACGCTGGCGTCCCCGCGAGCGCGGCGGCGGCGTCCCCGTCGACCGCGGCCGCCGCGTGAGAGACGTAGTCGTCGAGATCGATCGACTCACCGATGAGCCCACCGCTCAGGACCGCGAGCCCGCCGTACCGCGTCGGGTTCCGCGCGACGAACTCGCTCGCGAGGCAGGCGCCCTGCGAGAAGCCCCCGACGACGACGCGCTCGGCCGGGACCCCCGCGTCTGTCGCGGTCTCGACCGCGCGACCGACCGCTCGCAGCCCGGAGCTCCGACCGGGCTCGTTCTCGGCGACCGGCGCGAGGAAGGAGTTCGGATACCACGTGTTCGCCGCCGCCTGCGGCGCGATGATCGCGACGTCGCCGTCGCCGGCGACCTGCTGCCCGAACTCGACGATGCTGCGCGCGGTCGCGCCGCGGCCGTGGACGAGGATGACGGCGGCGTCAGCCGTCTCAATGTCGGTGCCGGCAGTCACCAGCGGCTCGTCGGCGTGCGGATCGTCGCCCGCGTGCGGCGATCCTCGGCTCATACGCCGACGCCCGCGTCCGCGTCGGGGAGGTCGTGCTTCTTCACGGGGAGACCGAGCTCCTCTAAGGCGCCCTTCATGTGCCGGTCCTGTGCGAAGTCGGCGCCGTCCTCCTCGCGGAGACGCTGGGCGGTCGCGAGGACCTCGCCCTTGCGGTCGTCGGGGATCTCGTACTTGTCGGCGGAGAGCTCGATGACGAGCCCGTTGTTGTCCTGGGTGTAGATCGAGTGGAAGATCCCCCGGTCGAACACGTTGTACCCCTTGCCGGCCTCTTCGAGGGCCGCCATGATGTCCTCGTACTCGTCGGGCTCAACGCTGAAACAGAGGTGGTGGACGGCACCCGTTCCCGCGCGCTGGCCGCGCGCGGAGGGTCGGTCGTCGCTCACGAAGAAGGTCAGAATCCGACCGTCGCCGGTGTCGAAGAACAGGTGCGTCTGCGAGGGGTCGTCGAGGTTCGGCTGGCGGAGGACGAGCGGCATGCCGAGTAGGTCGCGGTAGAACGCGATCGTGTCGGCCTCGTTGCTCCCCCAGACCGTGATGTGGTCGGTACCAGTGGTGTGGAACGGTGCGTCGGGCAGGTCCGTCGTGACCGGAGCCGCGGATTCGTCGCTCATACCACCGATACGAGACGGACACGGATAAAAGCGAAAGGGACCGCCGAGCCACCCGCTGACATCGGTGTTATCCGATCGGAGGGCGGGCCGCCGAAACGAACCCCTTAATCCGGGGAATGCGAACCGGAAGACATGGAGATACTGCTACACTCCGGACTCGAACACCCGAACACCCTGTGGATCGCGATCGCCGCGGTCGTCTCGTTCGCGCTCGGCGCCGTTTCGGCGACGTACAGTCGACGGCTCGCGTCCCCGTTCCGAGACTCCGCCGAGGAGTGATCGCCGGGGCTCGAACCGGGACACGGCCCGCCGGATCGAGCGGCTAGGGCCGCTGCCAGACCGGCGGGGCGACGCCGAGCGCCCGAACGACAGCCGGGTAGCCGAACGCGACGACGAACACGAGCAGCATCGACGGGAGGAACGAGAGCGATCCGACGACGCGCTCGACGAGCGCTAACACGACGAACATCACGACGAACATCACGCCCCAGTGGGGTGCGAGCTGTCGGACTTTCTCCGCGGTATCGGTCATACGCCTCGCAACGGGCCCGACGGATATACGTTGCCGGTCACGGCGTGCGCGTCGAGAGCGGCGAACTCCCGTCGCTCACGCCGTTCGCTTGCGGGCGCTCCCGTCGAACCCGGGAAAAGAACCGAGTGCGGTTGTCGGACAGAAATCGACGAAGGGAGCTGACCGGACGGTGCCGGGCGTCAGTACCGCGAGGGGATGAACGTCGTCGAGAGCAGCAGGACGACCGAGAACAGCGAGAGGATCAGCACGCGCGTCAGCCCGGAGTTGTACTGCTCGAACTGATCGATCTCCGCGACCTGCGCTTCGTATCCCTCGATGTCACTCGACATCGTCAGCGTGGACGCGTCCGGGAAGTTCGCAACGAAGTCCGTCTCGCCGAGCGTCACCGTGGACTCCTCTTCGACTTCCATCGAGTTGGTCTGCGTCGCCTCCCAAACGATCACGGCCTGATCGGCGGATACCTGATCGACGGTCACGGACTGGCCGCCGTAGTCGAACGAGTCGCCGGTCGCGTACGACTGCTCGTCGGGAGCCGGGAAGTACTCGTCTGCCGGAACGAGCGTCGACTCACCGTTTTCGGTGACCACGACGTACTCGCCGTCGTCGCGCTCGACCGTCTCGTTGTCCGCGTTATCGTCGGCCTCGAGGATCGCCTGTCGGTCAAGCACCTCGACGAGGGTGAACTCGGACGGGTCGTCACCGGTGATCTCGACGCGCCAGTCGCGGTCGCCGACCGTAACCGTGGACCCGTTCGCCCAGGTCTCGGACTGATCTACCGTGACTTCCCGCTCGATCGTCGCCACTATCGAGGTCGTGGCGCTCCCACCGTGGCCACCACCGCCCTCTTCGACCTCGGAAATGTCGGCGACGACGTACTCCGCGCCGTCCACTTCGAACGTGTCACCGGAAGACAGTTCGAGATCGGGGTTCTCGAACGCGACCTCCGGACTCTCAGCCGTCACAGTGAGCACACCGGCCACGCCCGCGACGAGAAGGAAGAGCGCGGCGTACACGGCCACAGCGCGTCGTTGCATAGTTCCAGCATGGGTCACCCGGTGTATAACGGTTACTAAGCCGTGCTCCCGAAGCGCGAAACGAAGCCGACGCGGAGTACCGGTCAACGCGGTAGGGCGACGCGGTCTCGGCGGTGAATATCCGGCAGCGACGGACGGTTGGGCCCGAGAGAACCCAAGTGAACGCGAACAGTAGACAACCGAAACTGATCGAATACAATATAGATTTCATTAGATCCGTCGATCAGGTGAGAAACACGTCTTAACGAATCGCTTCTGCAACAGTACTTTAATTGCCCGCTGCCGAACACCAGCAATGACAGATCCCGACAGGGCGACTCCGCCGGAAGTGCTCGACAGCAAGCGCGACGCAACGCGGTACCAGGTTCTCGTGGAGATCGCGGCCCGGCAGCCCGCAGTGAGTCAAACGGAGATCGCCGACGCGATCGGCGTGACATCACAGGCCGTCAGCGACTACGTCAGGGACCTCGTTGAGCACGGCTACGTCGAGAAGGAAGGGCGTGGACGGTACGCGGTGACGAAAGAGGGCGTCGACTGGCTGATCTCCCGGACCGACAGCTTAGAAGCGTACCTCGACCGCGTCAGCTCAGACGTCCTCGGCAGCGTCGACGTCGACGCCGCGATCGCGATGGCCGACGTCTCTGAGGGGAGCGACGTCGGCCTCGTTATGCGTAGTGGCGTCCTGCACGCGAACCCCGCGGGTGGGACGGCGACAGCAGTCACCGTCACCGCCGCCTCGGCGGGCCAAGCTGTCGGCGTCGCGGACTTCGAAGGCGTGGTCGACTACGACACCGGATACGTCACGGTCCTCCCCGTTCCGGCGGTCACGGACGCCGCGTCGGTGGATCCCGAAATACTCCCGGAGATCCGTCCGTCGGAGGGCCTCCTCGCCGTCGCCGGTACCGAAGCGTACGCGCTCGCGACGCAGGCGGACGCGCGCCCGGACATCCGATTCGGGACCGCCGACGCGGTTGCCGAAGCCGCGGTGCGAGGACTAGACGTGCTACTGGTGGTTACGGCCGACCAACTGCCACAACACACCGCGCGACTCCGCGACGAGAGCATTCCGCACGAAGTGATCGACGCAGGCGACTTCTGAGACGAAGTCGAAACGAATTTCGAGAAAAGCCAAGGGCCGGATTTGAACCGGCGTTGGGCGGCTCTGCAGGCCGCTGCGTCTGACCAGACTCTGCCACCTTGGCGCTATCGAACGTACCGCAGTCGAGCGTTTAAGCCTAGCGGTCGCATGTGGTGGAAGGCGCTCTCGCTCGCTACACAG
>NZ_BBJP01000006.1 GCF_000739595.1 Halorubrum halophilum
CACTCCTGCCCAACAACGTCGTCCTACCGGGGCGGCGGATTCGCCTCCATCGCCAGTAACTCTTTGAGCAACCGGTACAACCTCCCCGATGAAGCGGGAGATTTGCGTCATAGACAACCGCATTCTCCCGCTTCAACTCCTTTGATTTAGCGGCCTACCTCGCTGCTGTATGGCGATTCAACACAGCCTCTCCACCCAAGAGCGGAATCCTTTTTCATTTATCAATCTGTGTCCATCTCATGGAACTACACAATACAGGAAAGTTTCTAGCACGTAAGGGAATCAATTTTGTTCGCCAGAAAATATATTCAATAGGGGCAAATTACTATTGTCCTCTCTGTGAGTCAAACATTCGTAAGTTTATGCCCGCAGGATCTCCCCCAAGAATCCAATGTCAATGCCCAGTCTGTGGTTCCAGAGAGCGCCATCGCCTACTATGGTTATATATAAAAGAAAAGTTCGATGCTTTTTCTAGTTGTACTGACATACTTTATACAAGCCCAGCGTGGCCACTTGAGGGGAAGTTACGAGAAAATTCAAATGTGAACATGATAACTAGCGATATTAATTTAGATGTAATTAGTAATGGATTATCTGATAAAAGTGTGGATGTATATTCAGATATAACCAGTCTCTCTTTCAGAGACGATACGTTTGACTTAATAATTTGCTCTCACGTTCTTGAGCATGTTCAAAACGATAAGAGAGCTATCGCAGAGATGAGCCGAGTGCTAAAAAAAGATGGGTATGCGCTAGTTATGGTACCACAAAGTGATGTTTTAAATAAAACACACGAAGATATAGGCATTACCACTCCAAAAAATCGGTCTCAAGCCTTTGGAGCTCCTAACCATGTACGGCAATATGGCAAAGACTTCTATCAGAGACTTTCCGATAATGGATTTTCAGTTTCTACGATGACTGTACCAGATTGGCTAAACCAGACTAAAATCAAACGGCATGGACTACGCCTTCATAGCCCTGGCCACACCAGCTTAGAATCAGGTCAAGACTGGCAATATGAAAAGTTGTATATTTGTATACCAAGCAACAAAAATTATAAGTAACCTAGCTGCTGTAACCGACTTTTAACATTAGTGTCTGTATTTTTATCACTAGATAAATTAGAAACATCAATATCTACCTCTCTCGACATACGATCCTCTCCTTCGATCACCGTCCATGGAACCTTTCTTACACTAGATAATAAAGATCCTGCAGGGTGACCCCATTGTCTCAGTTCTCCTAACGCATTTCCGTGGTCAGCGGTTATCGCTATATTAGCGTCCACATTTGTTCTTAACGTATCTATACACCCTAGTGCATATCGTAGATTATTCTGATATGCTTCAAGAATCTCCTGCCGTGTTACTGTCCCCTTGTATGCGCTATCCCACACACCGAAGTTCTCTCGACCTTCATAATCATCTTCTCCTTCGATATCCATCTGGTGTATGAGGTCTGGATGGCCAATGAATGGCTGATGGGGCTGCATGTAGTGAACAATCATCTTATCAAATCCGTACTGTGTTCTATTTCTCCAAGCAGTAATAGCGAGATCAGTTAATAGATGTGGATTAACCGTTTCAACACCACCTACTTCCTCCCAACAGAAGTCAGCTGCGGGAACAAAGAGCGGTAACTGCGAATCATCGATAGGGAGATTAGGTTCCCACGAAACCTCTCGCTGGGCCCAGTCATTACCCGAGATATACGCCGTTGATTTTGCCTCTGGGTGATCGGTAACATCAAACGTATTAGCTACCCACGAACCTGAATACGAACCTACAGACCAATAGGACGTAATAGCTTCTGTATCGATCCAGTCAAATTCTTGACTCACTTCACGGAATGTATCAACACGGGTCGCGTCGAGTACCACAAGAATATCCCAATCTTTCGACCAAACGGAGGTTCCAATCCTATCTGCGATAGTTCGATGAAGGATTCCGTTCACTAATTCCCAGCCAGATTGATAGACCGCAGAAGTAAATGGACGGGTTTGAGTTCGTCGGTGAAACTGTTTCGCCCAGTCAATAAGACCCATGTTGACCTTGGAGGTTAGTCCTTGGCATTAAGATTTCGTCATTGGACGAAGATCAGTCCCCACCGTCAATATCTTTTTTAGTAGGATACCAGTCCGGTCGGATATTCGGCTTATCCTGTACCTCACTAATGACCGCACGTATTCCCGACCGGAATTCATCCACCGAGAAGCGCTCAGCAAACTGCTCGATCTCCGATTCAGACCATTTGATTCCCTTCTTTTCAAAATTCTGAACAGCATCGAATAATGATGGTTTTCCCTCTCGTTCGAATCGATACCCATTCTTACCGTCTACTATTTGGAATTGTGTCATACCTTCTTTTACGCCTAATACTGGGGTTCCAGATGCTAAGGCTTCAACGGGTGCAATCCCAAAATCTTCGTTCTCAGCATTGTATACGAACCCTTTTGCTTTGGCTAGGAGTGATTGTTTTTCTGATTCAGAAACGAATCCCAAAAAATCAATGTTAGAACTCGATTTCGCTTGTAGTGAGTGATCTTCTGGGCCATCACCTGCTATTTTAAGAGACTTATTTGGTAGTTGATTAAAAACATCAATGATTTCTCCAATTCGCTTATGGGGCTCTAGTCTTGAGATAGTGAGATAAAATTCGCCGGTGCTTTCTGTGTGTCGTGAAAATTCATGCGTAGGCACTGGCGGGTATACAACTCGTATTTTATCTCGGTCAATATTCCAATATTTTTTCACCCGATGGGCAATAATCTCAGAGTTGCATACAAATATATCTGGTCGGTTCACAGCCTCATTTGTTAACAACCGAAGCAATACGCTGTACATACGCCCCGCCCTACCTCGAAAATTGTCTGGCCACTTGTACAGTAAATCCGTATATCGTCGACCGGTGTGGTGGACATACTGGATTTGTGACTGTGAATCTGGCCCACAGTAAAGGAGGGTTTCTAATCCGGATCCAATTACGATATCGTATTTTCGTATATCCTTGATGGGTGAAAAACTTGTCATCCAATTATATAGATAAGCCAATTCTCTCAACGGACCTCCTTTTTTAATCGAAAATTGGCTTAATGGGCCACTAAAAAGTTCTGTTACATCAGTTATATCCGAGGGTTCTACATTTTCATTTCGAAATCCCACATAAAGAGGGGCGTTAACTGTCCGCTGTATTTCCCAAGCAACACGTTCGGCCCCGCCTTCGATGTCCTCTCCTTTATGTAAGATAGCAATATTATCAACGTTATTCATACTTTCTGTCCCACTGTGCTTCCCTAAGTATTTGTTCAGTCTGGTCAGCTACCACTTCAAGCGAATAATTTTCTAACAAAAACTTTCGGCCCTCTGCCCCCAACCGTTGTCGATGCTCTACATCGGAGTCAAGCTGCTGGATCGATTTGAGCAGCGTGTCGAAATCCCCCGCATAAATACCGATGTCCTCCTCACTGATCGTCCCGTGTAGGGAGTATTCCAGTGATATCACGGGAGTTTCATATCTCCAAGCCTCCAAAAATACGTTACCAAATCCTTCGCTGTCTGATGTATTAACCAACGCTTTTGCGGATCGGTAGTACGAATCAATCTGATCTGGTTCGATAAACCCCTCAAATGAAATGTTAGGCACGCTTAAAGCACGATCCTTAATTTCCTGATAAAATTCTTCTTCACCTTCTATCGGAGGTCCAACCATCACAAAATTAATGTTCGGTAATTTCTCTGCCGCATCAACGAACTTTGCCGGATTTTTCTGGTCAGGATCGAATCTTCCAACCCAGAGGAAGTATTCGCGTTCTCTGTGGCTAAGTATATTTTTTTCAGGAGGTAGATCATATCCACAGGGGATGGTATTAGCATCAATTCCATATTCTTTCCTGAGAATTTCTTTCTGATAGTCGGTTAACGTAACAACTTGATCAGCACCTCGTATTGACCAAATATACAGATACTTGAATATCTTCCCATGACTACCAATCTTATCTGGCTCTATATCACGATCATTTGCTACTACATATACAAAACCTGCTCCACGGATCCTACAGAATAATCCCACGACAAAGCAAAGATTGGGATGGCCACGAACGTAATACACATCAGAGTTAATCCAAGTGAATACCATGGCGAGCCAGAGAAATTTAAATGGAAATAGAAGAATACTATTTGTATCTGGTATCAATTGATACATAGTAACATCTCGTGAGTTGCTTTTTTCTATCGAATCAAAGATTCGGGTGATCGCAGATACATTATGACCCCGATCAACTAATTCTTGTGAGAGAAGGAACTGCTGTCGCTCAGCTCCACCCGCGCCTTGATCTCCACCGGGCTTGAGATAGTAATACAATCTTGGAGAGACAAATGTGATGTCCAATTTACTATTTTTCGGGGGGTCTCGGTTTTCAGGGGGCATACCAATTAGCTTCAGATTGTTTTCCTGCTCTTTTAGTCCTTCCTCCATCCTGATAGTGTCCAGATAAGCCAGATTCCATGCGAAGGAGAGGGTTTGAGGCTGATTTCTGACGGCATCTGCCTCAACATGAGTGGAACAGCTCGAAACTACATAATTCGTTACATTGTTTCACATGAAAGGCGCGTTCTATGCTATTCCGATAATAATATAGACGTGTTGGAATCGATGCCTGTGGCGGTGAGGAGACATGATACTATAGTGCGTCGCTAAGGTTAAAATTCGGATCGTCTATCTGACTATTTTCTGTGTACTGAAGAGTAATATATGGGACGCTCTTGTGTAGCACATCTGTTGATCTCAAAGAGTGGCGTGTTTGAGCGCTTCTCGTCCGGGTTTGCGGTAGAGCTCTCGTCTGAATTGGAACGCTCGGAAATACGGTGTGAGGCGATCTTTTGAGATACCCCGGTGAGGCGAGAGCCACCGTCGCGCCAGCGACGCGTGGCTCTCGCACGTGTTCACGTGGACCCTATCGTCGGCGTACTCACCGTCTCCGTGGACGACGTATTCGCGGTTGAATCTCTCATCTTCCTCAAGGATTGTACACGCAAAATTCGGCGGAATAGACGGTGAGAGGCTCCTGCTAGCGGTCAGCCAGCAGGAGCCGAATCGTCGATTCATCTGCGGATTTTGCTGGCACGATGTATCGTTGTTCGGTGCCGCGATCTACGAGAACGAAAACAGGCGGTTTGTCCTGTTCATATGTCCCGCGCCCGCGTCTGGAGAGGCCGCGGGAGCTCGACCAGCGGTCGCGCTCGCGGCCTTTCAGGCCGGTAGAGATGTACAGTTCGTCAATTTCGACTGGCTCGACGAGATCGAGTGGCGGCGCGTCGAGCGCTTCGCTGAAGCGCTTGACACGCCTGTGGATCGTTTTGTAGGTAACATCCATTTGCATTGTAGCTGCCTGAGGCTCGTGTTAAACCGGCGAAAGGCGTAGATCGAAAACAGCCACTTGCGGAGCGCGATCTTCGAATGAGCGAAGATCGTACCAGTCTTATCGTTGAATGTGCGGCCGCAATCCTTACAGAGATACCGCTGAAACTGCCCATAGCTGCCGTTTCTGACTGTTCGGTCAGAACGGCAGCGGGGACAAGTCACACCGTCACGCCAGCGAATTTGTTGGAGTAGGTCCGCTGTGACCGATTCCAACCCAAACACATCTAGCGGAATCATCCGTGTCGGGTACCGCTGACGCGGTGCCATTGTCCTCTTCGACTCCGCAGCGACAGCTCACCAGTATCAACAATCTCCTACAGAAGAGCGTATCTGGGATTTCTCAGGGTTTCTACTGATCAGAGATATGTCATTTTATTGATTGGTTTTAAATGGAATATTATCACTTACTGTTGAACGGAATTCTTCGGACATATAAAGAAGAACCGAAAAGTACACTGACGCACCCAGTCCAATAAGTAAAATAATAACAGACAAGGATTCACCAAGAAGAGATCGCCCAATAAGAACGACAACAGCCATAACCCCACTTGAAATAATTTGTCTTCCAATTTCACGAAAGGGAATATTAATATCAACCACTTTGTCAGCATAATAATATCCAAGAATTAGCACGATACCACATGAGAATGTGGTTGCTACTGCTGCGCCATACCATCCAAATTGCCATGTGAGTAGAACGTTTAAACTCAAATTTACACCAACGAATACGGCATTTATATAGAATGTTAAATCTGGCCGATCTATCGCATCAATTGTGTTCACAAATTGACGACCATATCCATATAAAAGCCGAGCAAATGTGAGAAACAATAAAATATAGTAACCCATCTGAAATTCTGAGCCATAAATTGTCAACACGACATCGCCAACCAATGCGGCACCTACAAATCCAGGAATGATGAACAGTCCAGAGTAAACGAGACTGACACGCAGTAAGCTAGCTATTTCGGCATTAGACTGCTCTTCTGAGTGAATTTTACTCATTTCAGGGAAGAGAGTCCGAGAGATCGACGCTCCAAATATGGCAAACAGAGATGCGAGGTTCCACGCTATCTCATAAACTGCAATGAGACCGTGTGGAATGAAAATAGCAAGGATAAGCGTGTCCATAGACTGGAATACTCTTCCTTTGATTGAATTGAGCCACGAGAACTGTGCGTATGATTTTAATTGTACAAAATCTTCCTTAGATGGTGGTTTCGATGGAACGGTGATGAAATGAATACCAATAACTGCGGCTACGAAAGCGCCGACGACGTATCCTGCAAGTGCTCCGACAATGCCGAAGCCAGAGACAACAAGTACTATCTGAATGAGACTTCTACTCACCCATTCAACCGGTGTAAGAATACTTGAGACATGGACGAGATGCTGTCCTTCCAGGACTGTTTGAGTAAACATCAGCCCCAACCGAATAGCAAGCATAAGGATAATAATGAGAGTTACATCAATACCGATAAACTCGTTTAGAGTAGATCTACTGATCCAGAGGATAATTGCAAGAAGGAGATACAGTACGAATTGAATGGTAGCTCCAGAAACTACGTAGTTTCCATCGTTAGACTCACTTACACGCTTCTTCACAGCTTGTAGTAGTCCAAGTTGTCCAATCATCCCTGCCCACGCAAGTACAGAGAGAATCACTACATAGGTGCCGTATTGATCCTGTCCGAGGGTCCGAGTGAGAATGATTGTAGCAACGAACCCTGAGAGAGACATTATTAGACGGGATAAAAAATTCACAATCGATGTCTGGCCGTATTTCATAAGGGAACTCGCAGGTCCAATGGATATTCTAATTGCCAACGTATCAATATCGTGGTTATCAGGTAGTAACTAATCATAGTACGAAGGAATGGTTTCGTTAAAGCGGTAGCGAAGGGGGGAGCATTTACTTTGTTGAAGTTGATACCTGTCTCTAAGTTATTATTTGAGAAATGCGTCGATCAAAAGGTACCTATTAGTGGGGTAGCAGTCATGGTGACGTATGGATGTGACGAAAGCAGTTATCCCGGCTGCAGGGTTTGGTACTCGCTTTCTTCCGGTGACGAAAGCCCAACCGAAAGAAATGATGCCCGTCCTGGACAAGCCGACAATACAGTACGTCGTTGAGGAGGCGGTATCCGCGGGGATTGACGATATTTTGATCATTACCGGCCGTGGCAAGCAAGCTATTGAGCGACATTTCGATAAATCATACGAACTGGAGGAGGAACTCGAAGCCGACGGAAAACTCGATCGGCTCGATCGTGTTCAAGAGATTGCAGATTTGGCTGACATTCATTATGTCCGACAGAAAGAGCGAGACGGGTTGGGTGATGCAGTTCTATACGCGCGAAAACACGTCGGTGATGAACCATTTGCGTTGCTCCTCGGTGACACGATCATCAAAAACGACACACCGTGTATTGAGACACTTATCAATGAGGCGAAGAACCACGGATCGTCGATACTCTCCTTAGAGCGTGTCCCTTGGGAACAGGTGTCTACTTATGGCGTTGCTGACACCGGTGACGTAGACCCGAGTGCTGGGAGTTTTCCTGTTGATGACTTCGTTGAAAAGCCACCACAGGATGAGGCACCTTCCAACCTCGCGATCACTGGACGTTATGTGCTCACCGCTGAGATCTTCGATCTGCTTGAGGCCACGAAGAAAGGAAAAGGTGGAGAACTCCAGTTAACCGACGCCATCCGGAAGTTAGACAATGTGCGTGGGATCGAACTTGACGGCGACCGCTACGACATCGGTAATATCCCGAGCTGGCTACGAGCGAATATCGAGATGGCACTCCATTATGACGATGGTGAAATCAATGAAGCTGTCGAAGCGCTCCTCGACGAACAGTCCTTATGAGCCGGATTCTCGTAACGGGAGCCGCCGGATTTCTCGGCTCGTTCCTCTGTGATCGGTTGCTTTCTGATGGCTATGAAGTGATCGGAATGGATAATCGCGTGAGCGGGCAGATCAAGAATCTCGATGACGCCTTCTATCAGGATCAGTTTTCGTTTTATGATCACGATGTCACGGAGTTCATTCACGTTGCTGGAGAGCTTGATGCGGTTCTCCATTTGGCGAGTCTCGCGTCTCCCGTCTTCTACCGAGATCATCCGATCAAAACTCTGAAGGTTGGAGCTCTCGGGACACATAAGACGCTCGGACTCGCGAAAGAGAAAGACGCGACGTATCTGTTCACCTCGACAAGCGAAGTATACGGCGACCCGGAAGTAAATCCACAACCCGAGTCATACCGCGGTAACGTAGACCCATATGGGCCGCGGTCGTGTTACGACGAGTCGAAGCGCTACGGCGAGTCGCTGGTGCGGGCCTACCGGGACAAACACGACCTAGATGTCCGGGTCGCGCGAATCTTCAACACATATGGGCCACGAATGCGTCTTGACGACGGTCGGGTGATCCCTAACTTCATGAAGCAAGCTCTCACCGGGAGAGATTTGACGGTGTATGGAGACGGCGAACAGACTCGAAGCTTCTGTTATGTAGAGGATATGATCGACGGACTGGTAGCGCTATTAGAATCTAGCGTCCAAGACCCAGTCAATATTGGGAATCCCGACGAGCGAACGATCAATGAACTCGCAGACTTTATTTTGGATGTGACTGAGAGTGACAGCGGGATTACGCACGAGGAACTCCCGCCTCAAGACCCACAGGTACGGCGGCCAGATATCTCTAAAGCGCGGTCTGAACTCAATTGGACGCCTGAGGTCACACTCCGTGAAGGACTTGAAATGTCAATCGAGTATTTTGTACAACAGATCTGAGTTAGTAATCACAGAATCGTAGTCTCTTTTGTTTGTTGAACCCACAGAAGAAGTGCATGCCAAGTCTCTGATTAGCTGTGTATGGATTCACTCAACCGAGATCTCAACACATTTCTGTATCGATCAAAAAGGATTCATTCTAACTAGCTTCCCTCCCTGTAGAACCATCACTCGTACCTGATAACTCACCAAGTAAAACTTGTCTGTTCCGTCACTGTCAGTGGATTCAACAGACTAGACTACTGAGGAACAGATATAGCTGGATTTGGATTACGGTTTCACGGCTAAACGAGAGGTTCTTTTGGCTCAGAGCCAGCTTTGCTATTGCGACCAACAACCTGCTTCTCAAGAATACAGACTGGGAGAACGAGATCTTCTCTCCAGAACAATATCTATAATGATATATTAGCACAGATATTCACATACTCTGGAGTAAACCAAAGCCGTAATGTGTTCTCTGTGAGGATTCGCACCTAGCAGGGCAAACGCGTCCTCGTCATGGACGGCGCGGGCTTCATCGGCTCGAACCTCGCGAACCGCCTCGCGGCCGACAATGACGTGATCGCTCTCGATGACACCTATCTCGGGACGCCCAAGAACCTCGTTCCCGAAATTGAGTTCGTCAAAGCGGATACCGTCGACGAAGATTTCTCCGTCGACATCGTGTTCCATCTCGCCACGCTCTTCTCGCAGAACATGCACGAGAGCGATCCCCAGTGCGACTGCCGCGTCAACGTCGAGGGATTCATACACGATGGACGACGCCTCGGCGTTCCGCGCCGCCACCGGGTGGGAGCCCGAGATCGGCTTCGAAGAAAGGCGTCGAGTTGGTGTGTGGGCCGTATGAGGGTAAATACACTTTGTCACGATAATAATAAATCATCATTACTAGGATTTGATTCGGTATAGAGACTGACAAAGTATTTACAACGGCACAGAAGAGTGTGATTCATGCAAGCAGTGGTACTCGCGGCGGGCAAGGGCACGCGACTCCGGCCCCTAACAGACGACAAGCCGAAGGTGCTCGTCGAGGTGAACGGGACGCCGCTGATCGAGGACGTGTTCGACAACCTGATCGACGCCGGGGCGACCGAACTCGTCGTGGTGGTCGGGTACAAGGCCGAGCAGATCATCGATCGGTACGGCGACGAGTACCGCGACGTGCCGATCACGTACACGCACCAGCGCGAGCAGTTAGGCCTCGCACACGCCATCCTCCAGGCCGAACCCCACGTCGACGGCGACTTCATGCTGATGCTCGGCGACAACGTCTTTCGCGGCAACCTCGGCGATGTCACTAACCGCCAGCGGGAGGACCGCGCCGATGCCGCGTTCCTCGTCGAGGAGGTGCCCTACGAGGAGGCGTCTCGCTACGGCGTGCTCGACACCAACGAGTACGGCGAGGTCGTCGAGGTCGTCGAGAAGCCCGACGACCCGCCGTCGAATCTGGTGATGACCGGCTTCTACACGTTTACCCCCGCAATCTTCCACGCGTGTCACCTCGTCCAACCCTCCGACCGCGGCGAGTACGAGCTCCCCGACGCGATCGATCTCCTCATCCAGTCCGGCCGCACCATCGACGCGATCCGACTCGACGGCTGGCGGATCGACGTGGGCTACCCCGAAGACCGCGACCGCGCCGAGGACTGGTTGGACGAACTGGCCGACGAGGACGACGACGCCGGCGAGGCCGACAATGCTGACGAAGTCGTCGTCGACGAATAGCGAGCGAACCCACCGCGCCGAGCCTTTTCACTGAGTCCGGGCACGGATCGAACGAGCGACGGGCCGCGGGAGTACGAGCGTCTCGGACTCGCCGACCGCTGCGAACACCAGATCAAGGTCGACGCCGAGTTCGTACGCGTAGGACTGTCCGCCGGGGCGCCTCTCGCCGTTGGAAGCCGTTCGATAGCTACCGTCTTCCCGGGTTATCAATGGCATTACGATGCCTATCCGAGTGCCAACTCCGGACACAGATGATGCCGACTGGGGAACCCGACCACCACGAACCGCCGATCCGGGCGACGATCGTTCGGTACGACGATGACCCCGACGAGTGCACCCTCCACCCGGAGGACCCCGACGACGACAGGCGGATGACGGAGTGGATCACGGCCGAATCCGGGTACTACTTCGCGATCGCGTCCTGTCGCTGATGGCGGCGGGCGCCTCTCGGTCAGCGGGTGACGCGGCGCCGATCATCGTTCTGCGACGACGTTGACGACGGCACCGAACAGGACCGCGAGCGCGCCGAAGTAGAGCCACAGCAGGAACAGTAACACGATCCCGAGGAAGCCGTACGCCCGGTACTGTCCGGCGACCGTCGAGTACAGGTGGAACAGAGTCTCCAGAACGACCAGCCCGACGACGGCCGCGACGGTTCCGGGCAGGACCTCGCGAAGCGACACGCGGCGGGGCGGTAAGACGTAGTACACCGGCAGCAACGCGATCAGCAGCCCGACGAAAAGCACCGCGACGCCGACCGGTCTCGACGGAACGACCCGTTCGACGGCCGGGAGTCCGAGGACCAACTGCGCGCCGACGAGCAGGGCGAGCCCGACTCCGATGGTCGTCATCACTGCCGTCGCGTTGAGGAGCTGTCTGCCCAGCGGCGTCACCGTCTCCGAGCCGTATATCCGGTCGAAGGCGAGATCGATCGCCCGGAACACCCTGAGGGCGCTCCAGGCGAGCGCGAGCGTCCCGACCGCGGTGGCGCCCGCGATGCCCGACTGGTCGGTGAGCGCCGCGCTGACGACCGCCGTACCCTCCGCGGAGAGGTAGGATTCGAACAGCGCCAGCACGCCCGCCGCGAACCGCTCGCCCCCGACGGCGACCGCTAACACGAGGGCGGGCACGACGGAGAAGAACGCGAAGAAGGCGATGCTCCCGGCCAGAAACGACAGCTCGCTCTCTCGACCGAGCACGTAGATCGACCGAACGGTCTCGACGGCGCGTGTCGCGTCGCGTCGCACAGTCGCCGGAGGCGTGCGACGGGTATCGTTAGACGGGGCGTAGTCGAACGGACGCGGCTCCCGCCCCCGGATAACGAGAGGGACGGTCGATACCGAGTCTGGCGGGGAAACCGGTCGGACGCGCGTCTCGTCCCGCGTTCCCCGTCTGTCGTCCGATTCCCGGATCGGCGGGTGCTCCCTGCTGCGTCGACGCGCTCGCGTGTTCAGAAGGATGTCAAGCGGTGCCGACGCCGACGAACCCGTCGCTGCGAACGATCACGTCGTAGCCCGCGTGGACGAACGACACCGTGACCGGATCCTGTGTCGGCGCGCTCGCACAGAGGTCGTTGAGCGACTCCGGATCGACCGTCTCGGCGAGGGCCGGAATCGCGTCCGGCTCGCTGTCGTCGGCGTCGCTCAGCGCCTCGACGACCCCAACTACCGGAGAAACGTCGTTCCAGTCGTATCGTCTGTCGACGAGGTAGTCGTCAGTCATGTTGACAGCCGTTCGATCCAGTCGGCGGGTCTCCTGACTCGCTCGTGTACCGTCCCACAGTGATTACCGTTGAGTGTGAGAAAGAATAGCTCTGTTGGAATCTTCTCGAAGGAACATTCAGCAGGGACGCTCTTCATATCGGTTTCGCCGGCTTCGAGAAGCAACCGGTTTCTCAGCGAATCGCCGGACGAAGAGCGGTTTCGGCGACCCCGGATCCTGTAGGGCTCTGAACCCGGTAACGGGGGCTTACGGACCGTACACACGGATACGATCTGCATAACAATTCGCTCTGGCCCCGTCCGGAGATCTGGATAGAGAGCGCGGAGAGATCCGACGACGATGTTCGACTCGAGTGCTCACTGCCAGCCGCCGGCGGTATCGAGGTGGAAGCGCAGATGCAGAGCCGACGCCGTGCGAGACCGCTGAGACATAATGAACGCATCCGAAACGATCGACGAGACGGCCGAAGTACAGATCGAAGAATCGAACCCAGTGGGCTGTGAAACCCGGCGGGACGTCTGGGAGGCGAGCGGCGATCTCGGACTCGGACCGAGACGCTCCGGAAACGAACAGACGAACGCCGCGCCGTCCGACAGCTCATGACTGCTTCGCAACCCACCAACGACCTCGCCGCGGCGCTCGACGACGGAGCGGTCGCGCTCGGCGTCCTCGACAACACGTACAGTCCGACGCTCGTGGAGTTCTACGGCGAACTCGGCGTCGATTTCGTCTGGTTGGACTTCGAACACGGCGGCCCGGACCCGTGGGACGGGGGCCAGTTGGAAGACCTGCTCCGCGCGGGCGAACGGACGGACGTGGAGCTACTCGTCCGGCTCCCCGACACGGATCCGACGCTCGTCCGGAAAGCGCTGGACCTCGGCGCGAGAAACGTGTTCCTTCCCCGCGTGGAGACCGCCGAGGAGGTCCGAGCGGCGGTTCGATCCGCGCGGTTCCGCTACGACGGTGGCCCCGGCGATCGGGGACTGGCGTCGCCGCGCGCTCGTCGCTGGGGGCTCGCCGAGGACTACGTCGCCACCGAGGACCGAGAGACGCTCGTCGGCGTGACCATCGAGACCGAGGCGTCCGTCGAGAACCTCGACGACATTCTGGCCGTCCCGGAGCTCGGATTCGTCTTCATCGGTCCGTTCGACCTCTCAGTGGCGCTCGGCCATCCCGGTGAGGTCGACCACCCGGAGGTACAGGAGGCCGTCGAGACGGTTCGATCGAAGGCCGTCGACGCGAACGTCCCCGTCGCAGGTCTCGGGTTCGGGATGGACGACGTGAACGAGAAGGCGGGGAACGGCTACCAGATGCTGAACCTCGGGAGCACGACCGGGGCGCTCAAAGGGGCCGTCACCGGCTGGCTCGACGCCTACGAAGGGCGCGACGACTGAATCGCCTCCGCCGCGTATCCGGTCGCGTCGCCTTCCGGGTGCGCATATATCGCACACCTGTCAGGGGAGAAATGTTTCGTGCGTTCTCGCCGACCGGGGTGGGTTCCGGAGTTCGGAGGCGCTCTGTTAAGCGCCGTATAGCATAGTGGCCGTCCGGAGAACGGCGATCCGTGCAGAACAAACGCGTGCTCGTCACGGGCGGCACCGGATTTATCGGCTCGAACCTCGCGAACCGGCTCGCGGCGGACAACGAGGTGACGGCGATCGACAACGGCTACCTCGGCACCGAGGAGAACGTCGACTCCGGGGTTCGCTGTCTCCAGCGCGACGTCTTGGAGGAGGACCTCCCGACCGACGTCGACGTGGTGTTCCACCTCGCCGCGCGCTCCTCCTACGCGATGCACGAGGAGAACCCGGTGGAGGGCGCCCGGGTCAACGTCGACGGGTTCGTGAACGCGGTCGAACAGGCGCGCAAGGGGGGCTGTGACACCGTCGTCTACGCCTCCACCTCCTCGATCTACGGGAGCCAGACGGAGCCATGCCCGGAAGACATGCCGGTCGAGGTGAACACGGGGTACGAGGCCTCCAAGCTCTCGCGGGAGCGCTACGCGGAGTACTTCTCGAACCACCACGACATGGCGATGGCCGGCATGCGGTTCTTCTCGGTGTATCAGGGGTACGGCGGCGCCGAGGAGCACAAGGGCGAGTACGCCAACGTCATCGCGCAGTTCGCCGACGACGTGGCCGACGGGCGCAGTCCGAAGCTGTACGGCGACGGCACCCAGACCCGGGACTTCACGCACGTCGACGACATCGTCGACGCGATGGTCGCGGCGGCCGACCACGAACTCGACGGCGTCTACAACGTCGGGACCGGGGAGGCGCACTCCTTCAACACCGTCGTCGACCTGTTGAACCGCGCGCTCGACGCCGACGTGGACCCGGCGTACGTGGAGAACCCGATTCCGGAGAGCGTCTACGTCTCGGACACCTGCGCCGACGCCTCCAAGCTGCACGAGGCGACGGGCTGGGAGGCCGACATCGACTTCGAGACGGGGATCGAACGGGTGTGCGAGCCGTATCTGGTCGCCTAAACGCACGTCGGCTGAGCGATCGCCGTCGTGGAAGAACGCCGGCGAGCGATTTCGGGAGTACGTGATGTAGACCGACTTGGGCGTTATTTATAAACCGGATCGACGTGTTGCTGTCAGCTGTTTATAAGCGACTGACGACGCTGCGGTGAACACCTTCAAAGCCCCAGCCGGGAGGCGGGCGCACGCTCGCTGCGGTCCTCGGTCGTTCGCTTCGCTCACTCCCTGTGGTCCTTGCGTCCCCTGCGCCCGCCTCCCGGCTGCCCCTTTGAGTCCCACCCGACCGCAACCGCACCGCCTCACGCCTCCCCAGCCTCGCGGCTCGTTCGGGGCTCCCTTCGGTCGCCCGCATCACTCGCCGCGTCCCTCGCGCGTGCCGCTCGCGGCCTAGCGGCCGCTCACGGGCACGCGCCACCGCCTCGTTTATTTATAAGCGATTGTCACCCTCGCTCAAACGCGTTTAAATATCTCATCGCCGTCACCGAACCGCAACACCCACTCTCGCTGTCGATCGAGGGTGGGCTCCGGTGAACGACTGTCATCTGTGAAACTCCGTTGCAAAAAACGAGTTCCCAGAGCCGGAACGGCGAACGCCGAACCCCGCTCACACGCGCCGGACCGAGAAGCCGGCGTCACGCCACCGGTCCAGGTCCAGCATGCCCGTCGCGTCCACCACGTTCGGCTCCGCCATCCGTTCGGCCAACTCGACGGGGTCGAGATCGGCGAACTCGTCGTGGTCGGTGGCGACGACGATCGCGTCGGCGTCCCGCGTCGCGTCGTCGAGGGACCGCAGGTCGAGGGTCGCGTCCGCGACGTGCGGGTCGTGAACGGCGACGCTCGTCGCGTCGGCCACGCCGCCGTCGGTGGCGGGCGCCACCGCCTCTGTTCCGTGCTGGAGCTCCCGCGCGAGTGCGAGCCCCGGGCTCATCCGGGTGTCGTCGACGTTCCCCTTATACGCCGCGCCGAGGACCGCGATCCGCGTCCCGGCCAGATCGGGCACGAGCTCGCGGAGGAGCTCGACGACGAACCCGACCATCCCGTCGTTCACCCGCCTCGCGGCCTCGATCAGATCGAGCTCGTCGGATCCCTCGCCGAGGAACCACGGGTCGATCGGGAGGCAGTGGCCCCCGACGCCCGGCCCGGGCCGGAGGAGGTTCACCCGCGGGTGGCCGTTCGCCATCTCGATCGCCTCTCGTGAGTCGATCCCGTAGTCGTGGGCGAGCCGGGCGATCTCGTTCGCCAGCCCGATGTTCACGTCCCGGGCCGTGTTCTGGATGAGCTTGACGAACTCGGCGGTCGTCGGCCCGTCGGTCGTGCGGATCGCCCCGTCGACGAACGACTCGTACAGCGCCACCGACGCCGCCGTGGCCTCGGGCGTCAGCCCGCCGACGATCCGGTCGTTCGCCCGGAGCTCCGCGATGATGTTGCCGGGGAGGACCGTCTCCGGGCAGTGGGCCAGTCCGAAGTCCTCCGCCGCGCTCAGTCCCGATTCTTCCAGGATCGGTCGCATCTGCGAGGCGGTCGTCCCCGGCGGGACCGTCGATTCGAGGATGACCGTGTCTCCCTCGCGGAGGACGGGGAGGACGGCCCTCGACGCGGCCCGGATGTACTCCAGATCCGCCCGTCGGTCTTCCTCGTCGAACGGCGTCGGGACGCAGACGAGGTGGTACTCCGCGGGCCGCACCTCGTCGACGATCCGCAGGTCGCCGTTGTCGAGCGCTCGCCCGACGAACTCGGAGAGGCCCGGTTCGTTCAGGCCGACCTCGCCCTCCCGGAGGGCCGCGACGAGGTCGTCGTCGACGTCGAAGCCGCGCACGTCGTGGCCCGAGTTGGCGAGCATCGCGGCGGTCGGCAGCCCGATGTACCCCAGCCCGTGAACGCAGACGGTGCTCATTGCGGCACCTCCTTCGACCGGGTCTCGACCGGGAGCGCCCGCAGGATGCGCTCGGCGGCGTCGCCGTCGCCGAACGGGTTCTCCCAGTCGCTCGCGCCGAGCATCTCCCTGACGCTCCGCTCGATCCGCGCCGGGTCACAGGAGCTGAGCCGGTTCGCTCCCACGTCGACGGTCTCCGGGCGCTCGGTGTTGTCCCGCATCGTCACGCAGGGGACGCCGAGGATACAGGCCTCCTCTTGGACGCCGCCGGAGTCGGTCAGGATGAGGGCGGCCGACGACGCCGCCCGCAGGAAGTCGAGGTACTCCAGCGGTTCGACCGCCCTGACGCGCGGCGGGAAGTCGATATCGAACTCCTCGACGCGGCTCTGAGACCGGGGGTGCATCGGGTAGATCACGTCGGCGTCGTGGGCCTCGGCGGCCCGGTGGGCACCCGCGAGGAGGCCCCTGAACCGCTCCTCGTCGTCGACGTTCTCCGCCCTGTGAGCCGTCAGCAGGAAGTACCGTGAGCCGTCGAGGCCCAGATCTTCGAGGACCGTGCTCTTCTCGCGGGCGATGTCGAGGTTCCGGTGTATCGCGTCGACCACGGTGTTGCCCGTGACCGTGATCCGGAACGACGAGACCCCCTCGCGGAGGAGGTACCCCTTGCTGCGATCGGTCGGCGGGAAGTGGTAGTCCGCGGCGTGGTCGGCGAGCACCCGGTTCGTCTCCTCGGGCATCTCCCGGTCGAAGCTCCGGAGCCCCGCCTCGACGTGACCCAGTTCCGTGTCCATCTTGCTGGCGGCGAGCGCGCCGGCGAGCACGCTGTTGGTGTCTCCCTGGACCAGCACGACTTCGGGCTCGGTCTCGTCGAGCGCGCGCTCGATCCCGACGAGCATCTCCGCGGTCTGCTCCCCGTGAGGCCCGGAGCCGACGGCTAGGTCGTAGTCCGGGTCCGGGAGGTCGAGCTGGTCGAAGAACACCGAGTCGAGGTTGTCCGAGTAGTGCTGTCCCGTGTGGACGATCACGTACTCGATGTCCTGCCGCTCGCACGCCTGAACGAGGGGAGCGAGCTTGATGATCTCGGGCCGCGTTCCGAGGACGAAGGCGATCTCGGTCATTCGGACTCGCCCTCCGTGGGCCGGGTCACTTCACCGCCGTCCTGGAACACCGGAAACCGCTGATCCCTCCCGATCTCGGGGTCGGCGTCTACCCCCGGTTCCGGCCTTACCGGCTCCCGGGGCTCGGGGACGGACCGAACGAGGTCGTCGTTCTCCGACACGTCGAACCACATGCCGAGGGTCAACAGCAGCCCGCCGATCGCGCCGACGGTGACCGACAGCATGCCGCCGAGGAACGCGTCGACGCTCGCCGACGCGAGGGTGTAGGCGCCCCCGAAGATCCCGGTGAGCGTCACCGCCGCCCCCAGCGCGTAACAGACGACCAGCGGGTGGAACTGCCGGAGGACGTACGATCGGCCGATGCGCTCGACGAAGTTCCGCGCCAAGAGCGCCGAGAGCCGGGGAATGAACGTCGAGTACCGAATGGTGCTCGTCTCGTCGCCGTACACCGACGGGTGCGAGACGTCGGCGATCTCTTCCCGACCGAGATTGAGGGCGAACAGGAGGTGGTTGAGGAAGCCGTACTCGTCGTAGAGCCGCTCGAACCGGACCCGCCGTAGCCCCTCGTTCGAGATCGCGGTGAAGCCGTTCTGCGGGTCGGAGACCTCCCAGTAACCGCTAGAGACGCGAGTTAAAAGGGTCAAAACGACGTTCCCGAACAGCCGCCAGCGCGACATCCGCTCGTAGTCTCGCCGGGAGCTGAGCCGGTTCCCCTTCGCGTACGTCACTTCCCCCGCGGCGACGGGAGCGACGATCCGTTCGAGGTGGGCCGGGTCCATCTGCCCGTCGCCGTCCATCACGGCGATGACGTCGACCCCGTCGTCGAGCGCGCGCGAGTACCCGGTCTTGACTGCCGCCCCGGCGCCGCGGTTCCGCTCGTGTTGGATCGTGATGACGCGCGGCGGGCCGGCGCCGCGTTCGGGCGACGACTCGGCGGCCCGACCGTTGACTCGCTGAGCGCAGTCGCGGAGATCTGCCCACGTCTCGTCGGTCGACGCGTCGTCGACCGCGTATATCCGGTCGACGTATCCGGGCATCGTCTCGATCACCTCGTCGACGCGGCCCGCCTCGTTGTACGCGGGGACGACGACGCCGACGCTCCGTCCGTCGTACATCGTCAGATCCTCCCCCCGCGTCGGGTCGCGGCCGTCCCGGCCTGTCGGGTTCGGAGCTGTCGTCGGCGTCCGTCCGCGGCTCTGACGTTGGATGCGATCATGGGTTTGGTGTAGGCACCCCCGCGTGCGGGGCCCGACGCGACGCGGGGTGGCTGACTGAACACCCGTCGGAAGCGGGCTTCGTTATACACCGCATCACCAGATCGCCCGGTGGACCGAGCGGTCACAGGTCCACCAATCGGTCCTCCCAGTTCCGCCGCGCCTGAAGCGCCTCGAACCCCGTCTCGGTCACCTGATAGAAGTTGGTTCGACGGTTGATCTCCCCCTTCTCGACGTAGCCCTTCTTCACCAGCGTGTCGAGGTTCGGATACAGCCGCCCGTGGGTAATCTCGCCCATCACCGTCTCGAGTTCGGTTTTGATCTCCTGACCTGACGGGTCCGACTCCGACACGATCACGTAGAGGAGGTCTCGCTGAAAGCTGGTCAGTTCGAAAAGCGGGTCAGTCATGACGGGACGATGGGTCCCCGGGAGTTTCGTTATGTACGGGGAAACGAGAGTATCGAGAATATCACTCCATTTCGCTTCGACTAGCGGTTCGCGGAGTCCCCGATATGGACGTGATAACAAATTGAATGAGGCGTGACGTGTCTGTCATCCGCCCGTCCCCGTCGAGAGAGGGGGCGAAAGCCGCCGACCGATCACGAGACTACCCCATGAACTCGACGGAGGAACTCACGAAAGACGAAGTGTTCGAGGTATTGAGCAGTTCACGACGCCGGCAGATCCTGTACCACCTGCACCGACGCGGCGGGCGCGCAGACCTCCGATCTCTGGCCCGCGACACGGCGACAGACGAGACGGACGAACCGGTCGACAACGACGTCGTGAAACGGTTCTACATCTCGCTGTACCAGACGCACGTCCCGAAGCTAGAACAGGTCGGGCTGGTGGAGTACGACGGCGACGAGAAGACGGTCACGCTCACCGACCGAGTCGCGGACGTCGCCCACGTCCTGAACGAGGACGTCGAGCCTGACCGCCAGTGGGCCGTCTACTACGGCGCGCTCGCGGTGGTCGGCGTCGCGATCGGGATCGCCCAGCTCCTGAGCGCGGTCTCGGCGCTTCCGAGCCTCGCGTTCGCCGTGTCCGTCATGTCGCTGGCGGCGTTCCAGTACTACGAGACGGCGATCAAACGCGCCGAGTACACGTTTCTCGAACAGTTGGTGACGGAGTAACCGGTCGGCCGACGAGAGAAAGCGGACAGCAAAGCGACGAGGCGGGGCCCCCGGTCAGTCGAGGTACTGGACCCCGAGGATTGCGGCGATTCCGATGACGCACAGCAGCGTCCAGCCGACCGCCGGCACGGCCGAGGGCGCTCCGATTCCAAGCGTCCCGAGTCCGACGACGGCGACGACGGACGTGGCGATCGCGGGGACGAGCCAGGTTCGTTCGGAGCCCGTCTCGTCGTTCTCGTTCTCGTCGATAGGGTCCATGTAAACCAACAGCTGTGACACCGAATCCTGCAGTTCGATCGTCCCGCGATTCTTGTCGTACTCGACGACTCCGATGTTGTCCATCTTCGGGAGGTGACACTGGTAGAGGCCGATGTACACCCGCTTCCGCTGGTCCGACGAGAGCTCTCGGACCGTGATGTCGTTCTCGTCCGCCGCGATGTGTTCGGCGACCTCGTTGAGTTCCGCGTAGCCGTCGTGGGCGCGGAGGTACTGAATGATGCTGCGCCGGCGGCTGTTCTTCAGGAGATCGAAGATCTCGCCCTTTTCGAGCGTCGATCCGTTCGATCGGGACTCCTTCCCGATCTCCTCCAGGTTCGATACGTCGTCGGTCGACGTCTCGGGATCCGACCCGAGCTGATCCCCGCTAAGTGACCCCGAATTTCCCGCACTCATGGAACCACCCAGACGGTACACTTCCTTAGATATACTGAAGGTAACTAATTCTAACAATTCGGGAACGCCTCGAATCAACGGATGGAAGCGTCGTGGAAAACCGGCGGCTCGATCGGCGTCGATACCTCCGTTTTCCGACGCGTTCGCTCCGGGCGCCGGGGAGTCGACTCGGGGTTTTCGCCGTGTCGCCGACCGACGGATCTGTTAGCAGACGCATACTATTCCCTCGCTCTCGTGTGAAGCTTATAATGACATACCGTGTCGCTATAATCGGGACCGGAGAGGACCCCGAAACGCGTGATAGAGACGGGTTCGCGATGGCGTACCGCCACGCGTCCGGGTATCAGCGCCTCGACTCGTGTTCGCTCGTCGCCTGCGCGGACATCGTCCCGGAGAACGCGGAGGCGTTCGCCGAACACCACGGGCTCGACGCCGTCTACGAGGACCACGAGGTCATGCTGGAGGAGGCCGAACCCGACATCGTGAGCGTCTGCGTGCCCCCGGCGATCCACGCCGGTCTCGTCGTCGACAGCGCGTCCGCGCCGTCGGTCGACGCGGTCCACTGCGAGAAGCCCATGGCGACGGCGTGGGAGGACTGCAAGCGCATGGTGGACGTCTGCGACCGCGAGGGCGTCCAGCTGACGATCGACCACCAGCGGCGACTGGCCGAGCCGGTCCTGCGGGCGAAAGAGCTGCTCGACGAGGGAGAGATCGGCGAGCTGAAACGCGTGGAGTGGTCCGAGGTGAACCTCTTCGACGCCGGCTCTCACCTCTTCGACCTCTGCGACCTCTTCGTGGACGGCGCGCGCGCGGAGTGGGCGCTCGCGGCGATCGACTGCTCGCACGAGAACCGGTGGTTCGGCGCCCTCAACGAGACTCGGTCGATCGCCCAGTGGCGGTACGCGGACGGCACTATCGGGGTCGCGTCGACGGCGGAAGACGGCGTGACGAGCGTCGACCCCTACCTCCGACTCGTCGGCGAGGACGGCGTCATCGAGATCCAAACCGACGACGGGACGGCGCTCCGGGTTCGGACCGACGGGAAGTGGCGGACCGTCGACACCGGCGAGAACGTGTACGGGCCGACGCCCGGAATCGCCCACGCGGCCGTCAGCAAGGCCACCGGGTTCCTGCCGGGCGTGACGTGGCCCGCGGACCCGCCGACCCACTACGAGAAGGCGATCGAACACCTCGTCGACGCGCTGGCGACCGACGCGGAGCCCGCCTTCTCTGGCCGGTGCGCCCTCCGCGGCACCGAACTGGTGTTCGCGAGCTGGGAGTCCGCGCGGCGCCGCGGTCGCGTCCACCTCCCGTTGGACGTGGAAGGGAATCCCCTCGAAGAGATGTATGACGCCGGACAGCTCGGCGGAATGGACGACTGGCCCGACGACGCGTAACCGGACGCAGTCTTCCGGTTCGGATCGCTTGGTTCCCGGTTTGGAATCCATCACTTATTCGAACGTTCATCGCGGATCGAACATATAATAAACCAAACACTTATTGCGGGTAACGGGAGATTAACGGCTGCAATGGCACACAAGCTGGCACACAAGTTACAATCGATGGGAGACGAACCTCCCGACGACGGTCGCGACGAGTCCGCGTCCGGCGGCGTCACGCGTCGGGGATACGTTCGGCTCGGCGGGGCGGCGCTCGCGGCGCTCACGGCGCTCACCGGGAAGACGGCCGCGGTCGCCGCGGCGTCGGCGGACGACGCGAGGGGTTTCGAACACCGGATCCGAATCCGCGGGTCGGGCGCTCCGTCCACGTACGAGGTGACGGTCGGCGGAGCGCTCGTCGCGGACGCGGCGACGGGTCGAACCGCCGGCCACGTCTCCGGCTCCACCGCGGAGGGCGCGATCACGAGCGGCGACCGGAGCTACCGGTTCCGCGGCGAGCTCCACGATGTCACCGTCGACGGCGACGCCGAGGTCTCACTCGACGGAAAGGCGGTCGAACCGTAGCCGGTTCGGCGGTCGACCCGTAGTCGGGTTCGGCGGTCGGGTCCCGACACCGATGTCGCCCCCGCCGGCGCGCCGGCGGGGGCGGATCCCTCGATACTCCATCTATAACTACCCACGACCGACGGGTCCGTCATCACATGTGGCCCTGGGAGCACGCGCTGTTCGCATACGTGTGTTACTCGACGTACGTTCACGGCAGGTATCGGTCGCGACCCCGAGACGCCCCCGCGGTCGCGCTCGCGTTCGGCGCCGTGCTCCCGGACCTGATCGACAAGCCGCTCGCGTGGGAGTTCAACGTGTTCTCGACGGGGTACGCGGCGGCCCACTCGCTGTTTCTGGGCGTCCCGGCGGCGCTCGCCGTGTACGCGCTCGCCGAGCGCCGGCGCGCGGGAGCGGTCGGCGGCGCCTTCCTGATCGGGTACCTGCTCCACCTCGTCGGCGACGTGCTCCCGGCGTCGCTGTCGCGGGGGCGAGTCGACCTCTCTCCGGTTCTGTGGCCGATCGCCGGGCGCGTGTCGCCGCCCGATCGCGGCTCCTTCGTCGACGGCGTCTACGGGCTGTTGACCGAGTACGTCGCGCGGCTCCTCACCTTCGATCTCACTCCGGTCATCGCGCTCCAGCTCGGCTCGGTCGCGTTCGGCGTCACGCTGTGGCTGGCCGACGGACGCCCCGGCCTCTCGCTGGTTACCGGGGCGTTTCGGCGGGCGATGAAGCGGATTCGAGCCTGAAGCTCAGTCGAGCCGATCGAGCGTCGCCCGACCGCGATAGATCGCCGCCTCGGGATCCGACGGGTGGTCGTCTTCGAACACGAGCCAGTCGACGCCTGTCTCCCGCGAGGCCCGGAGGACCCGTTCGAGGTCTAAGATTCCCTCGCCGGGCGTGACCGACCGGAACGCCGGCGGGAAGCGACGCGTTCGCGCGACGTCGGCGATGTGGATCAGCGACAGGCGATCACCGAGCAGGTCGAACACGTCGACCGGGTCATACCCCCCCGCGGTGACCCATCCCACGTCGACCTCGAAGGTGAGGTCGTCGGTGCGGGACACGAGCCGACCGAGCCCCGTCGTCCGGACGGTCCGGTCCGTCCCCCGTACCGTCAGGTCGATCGCTTCGGCCACCCGCTCCCAGACGAAGCCCGGTGACGGGAGGTTCGCGGGAACGCCGAGCCCGAATCGGTCGAGAAGCGGGAGAAGCGGCCCCTTAGAGATGTGATACGAGAGCCGGAGCCCGTGGCTGTCGAGCCGGTTCGCGAGGCCGTCGAGCCGCCTCGCGAGGGCGTCGGCGTGCGTCGTCGTCCGGAAGTAGCCGGCACCGAGGTGCGGGATGACGAGGTGATCACAGCCGACGCGGTGACAGCGGTCGGCGAGCGACTCCAGGTCTCCCTCCATCTCGCGCAGGTCGGCGTGGACGGCCACGGGCTCAACGCCGGTCTCGTCGAGGGCCTCCCGGACCGCGTAGGGGTCCGCTTCCAGGAACCTGCCGGCGAACTCGACCCCCTCGAAGCCGGCGTTGGCCACTCGCCGGATCGTTTCAGGCAAGGGCTCGTCGATGTCTCGGAGCGTGTGCAACTGTATCGCCGAGCGCGGGCGCGACTCCGTCGCCCGTTCGGCTGGTTGTGACCGGCTCATCGTCTGATCGCCGGCCCGTCGACAGAAAGTAATTGACCGCGAAGCCCCGCTCCGGGGACAATCCCGACCCTAACTCCCGGCCGATCCGGACTCGATCGTCCCCCTGTCCGGATCAACGGTCAGCACGCCGATCGACCAGTGGTCGTTCGTGAAATCAGCCTCGGAGCCCCGTGGTTGACGACCGTGCCGGCCCACCGGGCCGTCCGACCAACGAAGCTCCCAGAAACGCCAGCGGTCGTGGCCGGTCGGAGGCGCCTCTCCAAGGTCGTCTACGAGTCGCTCGCGCGTCTCAAACGTCCGAGTCGCCGGCGACCGCCGGTCGGCTCTCGATAGAGGCCGGTCAGCGTCTCTGCGGCGTGCTCCCAGCTCTGCGATCTCGCGTGCCGGTGGTTCGCACTCCCGATCGACTCGAGGTCCGGATGGTGGTACGCCCGCCGCAGGGCCTCCGCGAGCCCGTCGTCGTCGCTTGGGTCGTAGAGGAACTCGTTTTCCGGCGGCACCGTCTCCGGGAGGCAACCGATCGCTGGTGAGATCACCGGGCGCCCGTACGAGAGCCCGAGGTGCGCCGTCCCCGAGTTGAGTATCCTCCGGTACGGTAAGGCGAGGGCGTCGGCGGCGTTCATGAAGTACTGGATCCGCTCGTCCGGGACGAACTCGAGGCGGGTCTCGATCCGCGGATCGCTCCGGGCGAGCGCCGCGACTTGCGCCTCGGTCCGGTCGTCGTGCGGGTTCCCGACCAGCCACAGCTCCGCGTCCGGCGCGTCGAGGTCGGCGAACGCCTCAACGAGGTCAGGGACGCCCTTGTACTCGCGTATCAGTCCGAAAAAGAGGAGCACGAAGGCGTCGTCGTCGATCCCCAGGTCGCGTCTGGCCGCCTCGCGGGACACGTCGTTCTCGTAGGCCACGACGAAGTTCCCGTCCGGGACCACCGCCATCCCGTCGGCCGTCGGGACGCGGTACGTCGCGGCGATCGCGTCGGCCGCGGCGCCGCACTTGACCGTGACCGCGTCGGCGACGGCGAACACGCACTCGTTGACGAGCCGTTCCGTGCGGGGGTACAACCCCTCGTGGTGGCGCTCGTTGTGAACCGTCCGGACGATACGGACGCCGAGCAGCGAGACGAGCGCCACGTCGACGAGGAACGCCGCCGCTCGCAGAACCGAGATCAGCGCGTTCGCGGGACCGAACCCCGTCCCGGTCGTCACGTAGTAGTCGTAGATCCAGTCGAGCTGCATCGCGTCGGCGTCGGGATTCGCGAGGACCGCGCGCGTGAGCGGGAAGAACAGGGGGAGCGGCGGCGTTCGGACGTCGACGCCGGTCTCGCGGAGCGCGTCCCCGAGCAGCGTCATGTACGCGTTCTCCGGGTACCAGCTCCCGCTCATCAACAGCAGCGCGATGTCGTCGCCGTCGGTCATCGGCATCGGGACCGGTCGAGTGGCTCTCCGACCGGCGGCCCGTCGGGAGTGAACTGCACCGCGCGCGAATCGATTCGGAGGTGTGTCACGATGTATCGATGCAAGCCACCGATCCCAATAAGTATAATTTGCTTTACTAGATATGATTCAATTAACCTAGTTAAAAATGACTAGTATTCCAATTCAACCATCTTTTCTAAGCTACTGACTGCTCGCTGTGTCGTTAGCGGCGGCGAACAGTGGCCGTTGGAAGCGGCCGACGACACCCCGATCGCGTAACGAAGCGGAAGATCGGGTGAGTCGCATTCGACTCTTCCGATTCCCGCCTTCATGCGAGATCGACTCGCGACCCGAGGGAGAACGTCTCGATCCGTTCGCACCCGGGTAGTAGATACGGCATAACAATGCCCTTGTCACCCAGAACTCGCGTATGAACCGTTCCAGCAAAGCCGCCGTGCGCCTCGGGACGACCGGGCACGGCAGTCCATGAAGGACCGCCTCCGAGAACTCGTCGAGCGCGCCGTTCCGTCAGGCTCGGTCATCCAGCGAACCGTCAAAAGCGGGATCTGGGTGACGGCGACGAAGATGGCGGTCCGGCTGTCGCAGATCCTGATGCTGATCGTTCTCGCCCGGCTGCTCGATCCGCGCGCCTTCGGGCTGATGGGGATCGCCCTGCTCGTCCTCTCCGCGATCAGGCGGTTCACCAACATCGGGATCAACGCGGCCCTCATTCAGGACGAACAGGAGAACGTCGACGAGTACCTCAACACGACGTGGTGTCTCGAGGCCGCGCGGGGCTTCCTCATCTTCGGCGTGCTCGCCGTCGCGGCGCCGTTCATCGCCGGGGTCTTCGACGAACCGAGCGCGACACCGCTGATCCGCGTGCTCGCCCTGAGCCCGCTGCTGTACGGGCTGCGGAACCCCGCTGTCGTCTACTTCCAAAAAGACCTCTCCTTCCACAAGGACTTCGTCTTCAAGTCGAGCGGGTCGGTCGTGCAGTTCGTCGTGGGCGTCGGCTACGCGCTGTACTCTCCGACCGTCTGGGCGCTCGTGTTCGCGACCGTCAGCAAGTCCTTTTTCAAGCTCTTCCTCTCGTACGTCCTCCACGACTACCGCCCGTGGCCGACCTTCGAGGTCGCCGCCGCGCGACGGCTCATCGATTACGGCAAGTGGATCACCGGCGCGTCGATCATCGGGTTCATCTACAGCGAGGGCGACGACGCGTTCGTCGGGTGGTTCCTCACCGCGACGTCGCTCGGGTTCTACCAGTACGCGTACCGGATCGCGGACATGCCCGCGTCCGAGGCCGCCGGAATCATCTCGGAGATCACGTTCCCGGCGTACTCCCGGCTGCAGGGCGACCTCGACGAGCTCCGCGGCGCGCTGCTCCAGACGACCCGCCTGACCGCGTTCATCGCGTTCCCGCTCTCGTTCGGCATCGCCGCCGTGGCGCCGAGCTTCGTCCCCGCGATCCTCGGCGACGAGTGGCGCCCGATGATCACGGCGATGCAGATCCTCGCGATGTACGGCCTCTTACACGCGATCACACGGAACTTCGGCGCCGTCTGGAAGGCGCTTGACCGCCCGGACTTCATCGTCAAGACCGGACTGATCCGCGTGGCGTGTATCGCCGCGCTCATCTGGCCGGCGACGGCGAGGTGGGGGATCGAGGGGACCGCGCTGGTCGTCGTCGGGGTGTACGTCTTCCCGATGCTTCCGCTGGACGTCTACCTCTCGGCGCGGATGGTCGAGGCCCGACAGAGACGGCTGTACGCCGAGTACCTCTACCCGTTCGTCGCCGCCTCGGTCATGCTCGGCACCCTGTGGTACGTGGCGTCCGCGACGACCCTGACCCCGCTCGTCGAGTTCCTCGTGTTGGTCCCGTCGGGTGCGGTCGTGTACTTCGCAGTCGCCTTCCTGCTCGAACGGCAGTTCGACTGGGGGATCGAGCGCAACCTGCGGATGATCAGCGACGGGATCAGGGGGTGACGACGCGCTCGATGGCCACCTCGACAGCTACCTCAACCGCAGTACGGGAACGGTCTCACTTCGATTATCATCCGTATACTAATGACTTATCCAGTGGTAATTAGTTCAAATGAATTACAAGACCGTGGCGGACATGAACGCGGACGCGCATCGGCTCGCGAAGCGCCTCCCACAGGATATCGATCTGGTCGTTGGAATCCCCAGAAGCGGTCTCTTGGCCGCGAATCTCCTGTGTCTCCACCTCGATGTCCCGATGACTGACGTCGATGGGCTCTGCGAAGGACGGCTGTTCGACACCGGGTCCAGGTTCGAAAACCGCGACTCCTTCGACGACTTCGATTCGGTGCTCGTCGTCGACGATTCAGTGTTAACCGGCGGGCAGATGACGGAAACCCGGGAACGACTCGCGACGCACGAGTTCCCGTTTGACGTCTCGTTCGGCGCCGTGTATATCTCTTCACCGGGGCACCGGTACGTCGACTACTGGAGCGAGGTCGTCCGCTCACCGCGCATATTCGAGTGGAACATTCTCCACCACACGAGACTGGAGGACTTCTGCGTGGACATCGACGGGGTCCTCTGTCGCGATCCGACGCCGGAAGAGAACGACGACGGGGACAGCTACCGCGAGTTTCTCAGAACCGTCGAACCGAACGTCGTCCCGAAACAGCGTATCGGCTGGCTCGTGACGTCGAGACTGGAGAAGTACCGCCCCGAGACCGAGGAGTGGTTGGCCGATAAGGGGATCACCTACGACAGGCTCGTGATGATGGACCTGCCGGACATGGAGACTCGGCAGGAACGGGGGAATTACGGCCAGTACAAAGCGTCGGTGTACGACTCGGCCGACGCCGATCTCTTCATCGAAAGCAGTCCGAAGCAGGCTGCGGAGATCCGCCGGAGGACGAACCGACCGGTGTTCTGCTACGAGACGAACGAGATGCTGAACCCGTCGATGGTCGGACGGTCACGCCGAAGCGTCACCGAGGGCGTGTCCAAACTGAAACGGGAACCGGTACTGTTCCCGGCGAGAACGGTCTATCAGCTCTCCTCCCGATGTTACCACCGGATTCTGCGATCGTGGAAATATAACGAGTGAGAAAACGGATTAACATCGTTAGTGCGTCTTTCCTGTCCTCTGCAACCGTCTCCGTAGTCGAACGGTGCACACACAGACTCCGGCAGACACCGGGAACGCGGACGCCCTCGACGGTGATCGATCTCCGGTCGTCACCGGTCTCGCAGCACGGTCTCGCCCGGATCGACGGTCGCCCCGGTCGACAGCGTCACGCCGGCGTTGAGGGTGCTGTTGATCCCCGTCTTCACGTCGTCGCCGCAGACGATACCGAACTTGCGGCGCTCGGTGCTCACGCGATTCCCCTTGACGGTCAGTCGGACCGGTTCGCCGTCGTGTCGGAGGTTCGCGACGGTCGTCCCAGCGCCGAGGTTGACGCCGCGGCCGAGGACGCTGTCCCCGAGGTAGGTGAGGTGGGGGACGTGCGAGTCGGCCATCACGACGCTGTTTTTCACCTCGACGGCGTGTCCGACCTTCGCGTCCGGCCCGAGGTACGTCGCCCCGCGAACGTACGCGTTCGGCCCGACGTGAGCCCCGGAACTCACGTAGACGGGCCCTTCGATCACGGCTCCCGGTTCGATGGTCGCTCCCTGCTCGACGGTGACGTGCCCGCGGAGATCGGCGTCGGGCGAGACGTCGCCGGCGAGTCTCCCGTCCGCCTCCGGGAGCTTCCACTCGTTCGCCGCGAGCAGCTCCCACGGACGGCCCACGTCGAGCCAGCGGTCGAACGGGACCGCGGTCACGTCGAACGACTCGCAGGTCCGCTGAAGCACGTCCGTCAGTTCCAGCTCTCCGCGGTCGCTCTCCTCGACGTCGAGCCACGGGAGGGCGGCCTCCGGGAAGACGTAGGCGCCGGCGTTCACGAGCTCAGACGGCGGGTCGTCGGGCTTCTCGACGACGCCGTGCACGCGGTCGCCCTCGATATCCAACACGCCGTACGCGGTGGGGTCGTCCACGCGGAAGGAGCCGACCGCCGGCCCCGACTCGAACAGCTCTCGCAGCGAGTCGTCGTAGAGCACGTCGCCGTTCAGCACCGCGAACGGTCCGTCCCGCAACGCGTCCGTGGCCGCGCGGACGGCGTCGGCGGTCCCGCGCTGTTCGGGCTGCTCTGCGAACTCGACGGGCACGGGCCACTCCCGCTCCGAGAGCGCCTCACGGACCGTCTCGGCTTCGTACCCGACGACGACGACGACACGCGAAGCGCCGGCGGCTATCGCCCCCTCGATGCAGTGCCCGACGAGCGGCTCCCCGGCGACGGGGAGCATCGGTTTCGGGAGCCTGTCCGTCAGCGGGCGCATCCGAGTCCCCTCGCCGGCCGCGAGTACGACGGTTTGCACAGCCGGACCACTCCCGAGAGAGACAAAGGTATTCTCCGACTATACCCCTCGATCGCGGGGGGACGGCCTCACGCCGACGCCGACTCGACCGCCGTTTCGACGATCGACCTCGCCGTCGACAGCAGCTCCGCCGCGGCCTCCGGGTCGCGAGCTTCGGCGGTCAGTCGGATCAGCGGCTGCGTCCCCGACGGCCGGATCAGGAACCACCCGTCCGCGGTCTCGACCCGAACGCCGTCGAGCGCGGTGACGTCGTCGTACCGCTCGCGGACGACTCCGTCGACCGTCTCCATCGCGGCGTCTTTGGCGTCCGTCTCGACCGTCGCGCGACGGATGGGGTACCGATCGATCCGCGCGAGTTGGTCCGAAATCGGCTCTGCCGCGGCGAGGACGGCGAGCTTCACGGCGGCGAGCGGTCCGTCGGGACAGAGCGTCTCGTCGGGAAATATCCAGGCGCCGGAGGGCTCTCCGCCGAACGCGACGGCGGGGTCGCGGGCCCGCTCGGCCACGGACACGTCGCCGACGCGCGTGTGAACGACCTCCGCCCCGACGGTCGCCAGCGCGTCGGCGACCGCGAGGCTCGTGTTGACCGGGGCGGCGACCCGGTCCCCGGATCCGGCCTCCTCGCGCCCGAAGAGCGCGAGCAGCAGGTCGCCCGGAACGAACTCCCCGTCGTCCGTCACCGCCATCATCCGGTCCGCGTCGCCGTCGTGGGCGATCCCGAGGTCGGCGCCAACGGCGGGGACGGTCGCCGCGAGCGTCGTACACGTCTCGGCCGTCGGCTCGCTCGGACGGGCGGGGAATCTGCCGTCCGGCTGGGCGTTGAGCGTCTCCACGTCGACGCCGAGTTCGTACAGCGCGTCGGCCGTGACGCCGCCCATGCCGTTCCCCACGTCGACGACGACCGACAGCGACGAGAGGTCGGCGTCGCTCGCTGCCGCGTCACGTCGCCCCGTCTCGACGAGCGCCTCGCGGTGGCGAGCGGTCGCGTCGTCCCAGCTCCGGTGTGTCCCCTGCTCGTCCCACTCCGCGAGGTCGAAGTCGGCCTCGCGTATCCGTTCGGTGACCTCGTCCTGCTGTGCCGTCGAGAACGCCTGTCCCGAGGGCGTCCAGAGCTTGAGCCCGTTGTCTTCCGGGGGGTTGTGCGAGGCGGTCACGACGACGCCGGCGTCCGCCTCTCGGGGGGCGATCCCGCGGGCGACCGTCGGCGTCGCCGCCAGCCCGACATCGACGACATCGGTCCCCGTTTCCTGTAACCCGGCGACGAGCGCGTCTCGGAGGGTCCGTCCGGAATCGCGCGCGTCCCGTCCGACGAGGACACTGTCGGCGTCGGTCCCGACGGCCCGTCCGACGTCCAGCGCGACTGACGCGGTGATGGACTCCCCGACTCGACCCCTGATCCCGCTCGTTCCGAACATGGAGTGACAACCGTCCGAACGAATATGTAGCCATCGACCGTTTTCGCCGGTTTCCGGCCGATAGCCCGGGAGTAACGCGGCGATCGCCGATCGAGCGTCCTGACGGGACCTGTTAGTCTCCGTATAGTAAGGCGTCGCGGGCCGGTCTCTCCGACGAGATGCAATTCGACCATCAAACGATCGACGATTCTCCGCCGTGCGGGCGCCTCTTCGTCTGTGAGCCCGTCGACCTCGTCGGCGACGGCCTCCCCGACCTCATCGTCGGCGGGATGGGCTCCGAGGACCTCCCGGTGTTGGGAGACCGGACGGTCCCGCTCGTGGGGCGGCTGTTTCGGCGGCTCGAAAACGACCTCTTCTGGTACGAGAATCCCGGACACGGGAACCACGACGGCGACGACTCGTGGACCCGCCACACGCTCTCGTCGGCGTCGGATCTCCACGCGCTGGGCGCGACGCTCGGCGACGTGAACGGGAACGGCCGGCTCGACCTCCTCGTCGGTCAGGGGTTCGGCGGGAGCGACATATACTGGTTCGAACAGCCGGACGATCCCCGAGAGAAGTGGCCGAAACACCTGATTGCGGACGACTTCTCCAAGTACCACGACCTCGCGTTCGGCGACGTGGACAACGACGGGGAGCCCGAGGTCGTCGGCGCGTCACAGGAGAGCGAGACGGTCTTCTACTACGACGTTCCGGACGACCCGACGCGCTCACCGTGGCCGAGCGACTGTCTCACGGTGATCAGCCGGAACACCAACGTCGAGGGGCTCGCGGTCGCCGACCTCGACGGCGACGGCGACAACGAGCTCGTCGCGGGGACGGCTATCTATCGGCAGGTCGACGGCGATCCCCCCGATAGCGGCGCAGCCGGTGGGGGCGCGACCCTCGGGGACGCCTCCGACGTGTCGGCCGAGTGGACGCGGGAGCACGTCGTCACCGGCTGGGACTGGACCCGGGTCGCCGTCGGCGACGTGGACGACGACGGCGAGGCGGAGCTGGTGTTCGCGGAGGGCGACTCGCCGCTACTCGGCGAACACATGGGACGCGTCGGGTGGTTCGATCCGCCGGACTGGGAGGCGCATATCTTCCGCGAGGACCTGTACTGCCCGCACACGGTCCAGCTCGCCGACTTCGACGGAAACGGCTCGCTCGACGTCTACGTCGCGGAGATGGGGGCCGGAGAGAACAACGACACCGCCCAGCACATTCTGTTCCGGAATCAGGGCGACGGGGAGTTCAGAGAGACCGTCGTCGAGAGCGGGGTGCCGACTCACGAGGGGAAGACCGTCGACGTCGACGGGAACGGTCGGCCCGATCTCCTCGGGAAGTCGTACGAACCGCACGCGCACGTCGACGCCTGGTACAATCACCCGTAACATGCTCGGACACACGACTCTCCGCGACCGACTGCCGGGCTTCTTGGGCGGGTCGACCGACGCTGGAACAGCGGAAGACACCGGCAGCGACACAGAACCGCTCGTCACCGTGGTCATCACGACGTACAACCGGCCCTCGTACCTGCGCGACTGCGTCGAGAGCGTGCTCGCACAGACGTACGGGCCGATCGAGCTCGTCGTCGTCGACGACTGCTCCGACACCCCCGCGAGCGAGACGCTGGCGGACATCGACACCGACTCGCTGGCCGGGTATCGGTGCGTCCGACATCAGACGAACCGGGGCGTCAACGCCGCGCGGAACACGGGCGTCGAGGCCGGAACCGGGAGGTACGTCGCCTTCCTCGACGACGATGACCGATGGGTGCCGGAGAAGGTCGAGCGACACGTTGAGGCGTTCGAGGCGGCGGACGAGGACGTCGGCGTCGTGTACTCGGGGATGAAGGCGATCCACGAGGACGGCGCCCGTGAGGAGCTCCCGCCGCGGATCGACGGCGACCTGACGAAGGCGCTGCTGTGCCGGAACGTGGTCGGGTCGATGTCCGTCGTGATGGTCCGGGCCGACGTGGCGCGGGAGGTCCAGTTCGACGAGGAGTTCGAGGCGTGGGCCGATCTGGAGTGGTTCGTCCGGGTCTCCCAGCGGGCCGCGTTCGTCCGGCTCCCCGAGGCGCTCGTCGTCTACGAGTACACCTCGCACGGTCGGCTGAGCGACGACTTCGAGAAGAAGCGCCGCGGCTACGACAGCTTCCTCAACCGGTTCGACGGCGTCGCGGCCTCGTACGGCCACCTCTTCCGCCGGAAGATGCGGGCGTGGGCCGCGTTCCGAGCCGGATCGTCGGCCCTGTACACCGGCAACTACGGCGAGGCCCGTCGGCTCCTGTTCACCGCGGTCGCACGATACCCGTTGGAGCCGCGGTTCCTCGCGTACCTGCTCGCGTCGCTCGGGGGCCGGTACACGCATCTCCTCGCGCGCGGACTCTCGCGGTCGCTCGGGTGACCGGCCGCGGCTCGTCTCGGTCCCCGAGCGCCGATCGGCGCTTCGGGCGTTAGCCGACGCCTACCTTTGGCTCCCTGCGCGAAAGGGGCTCGCATGTCGTTCGATGACCGGGGGACCACGCCGCTCGCCGGCCGGCTTCCCCTGGACCTTCTGGTCGTCTCGCTCGTCTCGGTCGGGGTCGCCGCGCTCGCCGCCGCGGGAGACGGAGGCGGAGTCGCTCGGATGGCGCTCGGCGTCGCGTTCGTGGCCTTCTGTCCGGGATACGCGCTGGTCTCCGCGCTGTTGCCGCAGCAGACCTCGCGGATTCCCGAGCGGCTCTCCACGCTCGGGTTCAACCGCGACGAGCCGGTCGCCCTCTCCGAACTCGAACGGGTCGTGTCGTCGATCGGGGTCAGCGTCGTTCTCGTCCCCTTCGTGGGGTTCATCCTGCACTACACCGAGCGGGGAATCCGCCCGGAGACGATGGTTCCCGGTATCGCCGCCGCGACGGTCGGACTCTCCGTGCTCGCGGCGGTTCGACGGTTTCGGCTTCCGCCCGACGAGCGGTTCGCGGTCGCCTCGCTCGCGCCGGTGCGACGACTGAACGACTGGGTGCGTGAGCCGGACCGCCCCGTCATCACCGCGCTCAACGTCTTCCTCGTCATCGGACTCGTCGTCGCCGTCGCCGGTATCGGGATCGCCGCGGCGACGTCGACGAACGGCGAGCAGTACACGGAGCTGTCGGTTCTCGGCACCGATCCGGACACCGGGGCGGCGGTCGCGGACGAGTACCCGCAAGCGCTCGCTCCCGGCGAGGAGGCGACGGTTCGCATCGGGATCGAGAACCAGGAGGCGGGCGAACAGACGTACACCGCGGTGGCGCAGCTACAGCGGTTGGACGACGGCGGCGGGGGAGACCGCGTCGTCGAGCGGTCGGAGCTTGACCGGTTCGACGCGCGGTTGGGACCGGGCGAGTCGGCGGAGCGGACGCGGACGATCGAGCCGGCGATGGAGGGCGACGAACTCCGTATCGCCTACCTGTTGTACGTCGACGAACCGCCGACGTCCCCGACGACCGAGAACGCGTACCGATCGGTACACGTCTGGGTCGACGTGGGCGGATCGAGCGCGACGGGACCGAGCGCGTGAATGACGGGCGAGAGTGAATGAATCAGATCGGTGGCGTCGATACAATATTTAAATAACCGTGAGCGACGGCGAGGTCTGCTTATAAATACGGTGCGGTGGCGCGCCCCGGTGAGCGGCCCAGCGGGCCGCTCACCGACGGTGCGAGGTCGCCGGCGCTGTGCGCCGGCTGCCAGAGGGACCTTCGGTCCCTCGCTGGAGTCGGTCGGCCGGAGCGAAGCGACGGGCGACCGACGAGGCTGGGGAGGTGAGAGGTGCGGTTGCTGTGCGGGGCGGGTGGGACTCAAAGGGGCAGCCGCGAGGACGACGCAGGCGACGGAAGCACCGCAGGAACGAGCGATGCGAGTGACGAGGAGCGCAACGAGCGTGCGTCGTCCTCGCGGCTGGGGCTTTGGAAGTGTTCGCCGCAGAGCTATCGATCACGGATACACAGCCGACAGCAACACCCTCGATCACTGATAAACAACCTCACTGACAAAGTACGATACCCACTCCCGCTATCGATCGTCGCTGTCCCTACACCGACCGCACACGGGACAGAATATCTCTCTCACTGAGGAGTTCAACAGATCCGGACGAAGGAGGTGAAACCGACAAAGAGGGATCGACGCCTCACTCCAACCGGTCGGCGACGAACTCGAGAAGTGCTTCGATCTCGTCGTCACCGTGGTAGGCGACGACCTCGCTCCCACGGTCGTACGTTATCGCGTTCGCGTCCGCCAGCATCGGTAGGTGTGTGTGACGCAGTTCGATGGCGATCTGTGGGGCCTCGGAGTCGATCGCTCGGGCGAGTCGAGCGTCGTGGCGATGTCGTCGACATCGACTCTGCGGCTATCGGTCGCGATCAGGTGGCGGAGTATCGCCCGACGTGCGGGGTCGGCGGCGATTCGAAGCTGTGTTTCGGTCGAGACGGCTTGGGTTTCTGAATACATTAGTTGTCCCACCATGTTCGGACGGGACAGTCGCTCGAAGGAACATGGATATGAAATAAGTCACTTGTCAGATGCATAAAGTGAGACGTTCACTCCGATACTCACACTCTTCGTTCAGCGACGATAGGCCGCGCCTACTCGGTTCGCCCGTCGCCGACGGCGTTCGATTGTCACCGCTTAACAAAGATTCGGCTCCGCTAACGGTGGCACCATGCACTGCCCTTCCACCGACGCGGCCGCGACGACGGGTCCGCCGAACGCGCCACCCAGGTCGACTGAGGCTTACGCGGTGGCCAACGCGGTGACTCGGCGATGACCGGCATCACGGAGGTTCGAAACGGCCGAGTCGTCACTCCCTCGGGAGTCGTAGAGGGCGGGCGCGTCGTGGTCTCCGGCGACCGGATCGCTCGCGTCGACCGGGCATCGGCGAACGGCTCGTCCGGGCCGACGACCGTCGACGCCGACGGTCGGGTCGTGATGCCCGGGATAATCGATCTCCACGGCGACGACATCGAGCACCACCGCTCCCCGCGAGCGGGCGCCAGCGTCGACGCTCGAACGGCGCTCACGGCGGCCGATCGAGCGAACCTGCTCAACGGGGTCACGACCAAGTACCACGCGGTCGCGTTCGAGGAATCGCCGGACGACGGCCGAACGCTCCGGACCGCCGAGACGATCGCCGCCGAGATACGCCGCGAGGAGTACACCCTCGGCGACAACCGACTGCACGCTCGGTGCGAGCTGGCCGACGCGAGCGCCGAGGCGGTCGAGGGCGTCGTCGATCGGTTCGGCGTCGACCTCCTCTCGGTGATGCACCACGCCCCCGGCGACGGACAGTACGACGACGAGGAGTTCGAGCGCCACTACGTCGAGGACCGGAACTGGCCGGCGGCGTCCGTCGACGACGCGATGGAAACGCGGCGGTCGCTGGACGACGCCGACCGGGCCGACCGCATCCGGCGGATCGCCGACCTCGCCCGCCGCGCCGGCGTGCCGCTGGCGTCTCACGACGACGAGTCCGCGCGCGACGTGGAGCGGATGGCCGACCACGGCACCGACATCAGCGAGTACCCGCTCACTCGCGAGGCCGCGCGGCGCGCGACCGACCTCGGTCTCGCCGTCGTGATGGGCGCCCCGAACCTGGTCCGCGGCGGGAGCCTCTGGGACAACCTCGGCGCGCGCGACGCGATCGACGACGGGCTCGTCGACGTGCTGTGCGCCGACTACCACCCGCCGTCGCTGCTCGCGGCCCCGTTCGTCGACACCGGCGAGTCGCTGTCGACGCGCGTGAACCGCGTCACGCGCAACCCCGCGGAAGCCGCCGGACTCGACGACAGGGGTCGGATCGAGGCCGGCGCACGCGCGGACCTGATCGTGGTCGACCCGAACGGGGCGCCGACGGTCGACCGCGTGTTCGTCGCTGGGACAGAAGCCATCCGGACCGACCGCACCGCGACCGCCGAGCGCCGAACGCCGCCGGCCGGGTCGTGAGCGCTCGATCGTGGCGATGCGATCGGTCCAGTAACGGCCGACGTGGTCACCGGCGCGGACGCTCGCGATCAGGGAACTGAAGCGAGGAAACCGGGCGTCGAGTCGGAAACCGAAACAGAAGTAGAAGCAGAAGCACCAAAACGCGAGGACCGGTACCACAGCGGAGGCGGGTCGTCCGGGGTCATAGGACGTTCACGTCCGATTGTGGTACGGCTTCTACTTGGCGTCGGGGTGACTTTGCTATATAACATCTAAAACCAATATGGTATACTTATCACACAGCGGGTGATGATCACCCGACCTGACTCGTCGCGGGGCGACTCGATCGCGCCCACATTCACAGACACTAATATATTCGAAATTCAACGGTTAGAGGGCTCGAATCGGTGATATACTATTCGTTCAACGGAGCAGATCGATACTGTTTATATAAACGAGCCACTGGTTCTGGTAAGGCACACGTTTCATGACTTCTTCCAATACAACATGCCAGCGCACGTCGCCCGCGACCGCCGGGTCGCCGGTTGCTCAAATTCCGATGGAGGACGAAACCTCTGCGACCGTCGCGGTTGTGCGAGCTGTTGCCGAAGCAGAGGACGCGTCTCCTGGCGATCTCCCCCTGTTGAGCGACGTGATCGACCCCGAGGCGTTCGACGCCATATTCGACGACGACCGCGCTGGTCGGTCCGGCGTCTGCTTCTCGTTCGACTACTGCGGCTACGTCGTCACGGTCACCGACGACGCGGTCACGCTAGACGTTCGGTGACGGACCTGCGATTCGTCCGTCACTCGACACCCGATCGGTAGGACGATCTTAACAGATCCGGTCGGATCTCAGATGAACTCGTGCCGGTGCGCGTTGACCGAAAGGTTCCGCATTACAATCAGTACCGGCGGCACACGCAGGGTATGGTCCGACCTTATTTCGGAGCCCGTCACCGTAGCCGGGTAGCCGTTCGCATCGCAGCCGCCGATCGCTCGCGGACGATCCGGGGGATCGCGTCGCGCCAATGAGCTCGTTCGAGCAGGCGGTCGTCCTCGCGGCGGGCGAGGGAAGCCGCATCCGCCCCTTGACCCGGTACCAACCGAAGCCGATGCTCCGCGTCGCGGGCCGGCCGATACTGGAGTACCCGCTCGACGCCCTCGCGGCGTTCGGCGTCGAGGAGATCGCGATGGTCGTCGGCCACGCGAAGACGCGGATTCAGAACCACTTCGGCGACGACTATCGCGGCCTCGATATCACGTATCTCACCCAACAGAGTCAGCTGGGGAGCGGCCACGCCCTGCAGGTCGCTTCGGGTCGCGTCGGCGGCGACTTCCTCGTCGTGAACGGGGACAACGTCATCGACGAGGCGATGGTGCGCGGGACCGCGGAGCGGTTCGCGGAGACAGGCGCGACCGCCGCGCTGGCCGTGACCTCGGCGACCGACGCGACGGAGTACGGCACGGTCGACGTCCGCGACGGGCTCGTCCACCGGATCGACGAGGGCGGTACCAACGAGTCCGGGCGGGTCAACACAGGCGTGTACGCGTTCGACGAGTCGATCTTCGGCGCGCTCGACCGGACCGGGTTCGAGAACGGCGAGCGGCCCCTCACCGGGGCGATCGCCGAGCTGGAGGGGCCTGTGGTCGCCGCCGCCCCGAACGGCGTCTGGTTCGACTCCTCGTACCCGTGGGACCTGCTGGAGACCAACGAGACGCTGCTGTACTCGCACCCGGAGCTCGTCGCCGCGGACCGGCCCGTGGACGACTCCGCGCGGGTCCACGAGTCGGCGGTGATCGGCGACGGCGTCCTCGTCGGTCCCGACTGCAAGGTCTCGGCCGGCGCCGTTATTCGGAGCGGGACGTGCCTCCACGCGAGCACGACGGTCGGCGAGAACGCCGTCTTGGAGGGCTCCATCGTCGGGCCGGACGCCCGGATCGGCGCAGGCGCGGTCCTGCGAGACACGATCGTCGGCGGCGGCGCGGCGATCGGCGACGGGACGGTCTCGCCCGGTCGCTCCGCGACGCTCGTGTTGGACGGCGTCGAGTACACCGACCGCCGGCTCGGCGGCATCGTCGCGGACCGCGCGGCGGTCGGGTCGAACGTCACGGTCACGCCCGGCTGTCGGGTCGGGCCGCGCGCGACGGTCGGCTCCGGGGTCGCGCTCAGGCAAGACGTTCCGGAGGGCGCGGAGGTGATGGGCTGATGTGCGGGATCACCGCCCGCGTCGGGACGGGCGACGCGGTCGACGAGCTCCTCGCGGGGCTCCGCAACCTCGAGTACCGCGGCTACGACTCCGCCGGCATCGCCACGGTCACGGCGGACGGGCTCGACGTGATCAAGCGCTCCGGCGAGATCGACGAGCTGTGCGAGGCCGTCGAGGCGAGCCCGGTGCGCGGCGCGACTGGAGTCGGTCACACCCGCTGGTCGACCCACGGCCCGCCGACCGACGCGAACGCCCATCCCCACACCGACTGTCTGGGGAAGGTCGCGGTCGTCCACAACGGGATCATCGACAACTACACCGAGCTCAGAGACGAGCTCTCGACCCACGAGTTCACGAGCGAGACGGACACCGAGGTCGTGCCGCACCTGATCGAGGAGCTGCTCTCGGCCGGCTACTCGCCCGAGCAGGCGTTCCGGCGCGCGGTCGACAGGATCTCCGGGAGCTACGCGATCGCCGCGGTCTTCGAGGGGAGCGACGCCGTGTACGGGACCCGGTCCGGCTCCCCGCTGGTCCTCGGTCGCTCCGACGACTGCTGTTACCTCGCGAGCGACGTGCCGGCCTTCCTGGAGTACACCGACGAGGTGGTCTACCTCCAAGACGGCGACGTGGTCATCATGGACGCGGACGGCTACGAGGTTACCGACACCGACGGCGTCGCCGTCGAGCGCGAGGTGGAGACGGTCGACTGGGACCCCGCCGACGCGGGGAAGGGCGGCTACGACCACTACATGCTCAAGGAGATCTACGAGCAGCCGACCGCGCTCCGGCAGTCGATCCGGGGCCGGAGCAACCCGCTCGAAGGGCGCGCAGACTTAGAGGAACTCCCGGAGGGCGCGTTCGACGGGATCGAGTCGGTCCACCTCGTCGCGATGGGCACCTCGTACCACGCGGCGCTGTACGCGAGCACCCTGCTCGCCGACCGGGGAATCCCGGCGCAGGCGTTCCTGTCGGGCGAGTACGGGTCGAGCCCGCCGCCGACCGACGACCGGACGCTCGTGATCGCGGTGACCCAGAGCGGGGAGACCGCCGACACGCTGTCTGCCGTCCGGAGCATCCAGGGGACGGGCGCGCAGACGCTGGCGGTGACGAACGTCGTCGGCTCGACGATCACCCGCGAGTGTGAAGACACCGTGTACATCCGCGCCGGTCCGGAGATCGGCGTGGCGGCGACCAAGTCGTTCTCCTCGCAGGTGGCGACGCTGACCCTGTTGAGCGAGCGGCTGAGCCACGACATCACCGGCGGGACCCCGCGGGCGACCACGGAGATTCTGGAGGCGCTCTCGGTGCTGCCGGACGACGTCCAGCGCATCCTCGACGAGTCGACGGCGGCGGACGTCGCCGCCGAGTACCACGACAGCGACTCGTACTTCTTCATCGGCCGGGGGGTCGGGCACCCGGTGTCGCTGGAGGGAGCACTGAAGTTCAAGGAGATCACTTACGACCACGCGGAGGGGTTCTCGGCGGCGGAACTCAAACACGGACCCCTCGCGCTCGTCACCGAGAACACGCCGGTGTTCGCCGTGTTCACCGGGCGGGACGACACCAAGACGCTCCACAACGTCAAGGAGATCCGCGCCCGCGGCGCGCCCGTGGTCGCGGTGGCCGCCGAGGGGACCGACCGGATCGAGGAGTACGCCGACCACGTCCTCGAGATCCCGGACACCCATCCCGACGTGGCGGGCGTCCTCGCGAACGTCCAGCTCCAGCTCGTCTCGTACCTCGCCGCAGACGAGCTCTCCCGGCCGATCGACAAGCCGCGGAACCTCGCGAAGAGCGTCACCGTCGAGTGACGCCGCCCGGACCGCGGCGTCCGGACGCGGACCGAACATCGAGGCGCCCCGTGTTCAGAATCGACGCCGACGTCCGTACTACTCAATAGCGCTCATACCAGCGGCTATCTATGTGGCGCGTCTTGACTGAGCCGTGATCAACGGCCATCCTCACACGCGTTCGGTAGACGGGTCATCGATGTCAGTTCGGGTTCCCGCACCATCCGGCGACACCCGAATATCCGGGGCCGTCGTGACCGGTACTTCGCCCCTCTCGGTCGGGCGAATCTCGACGGGGCAACTCCGCGCGGCCCTTGGCTCTCGGCGGCGCGCCGTCTTGCTGGGGACTGCGACCGCAGCCGCGGGAGCCGTCGGGATCGGATCCGTCTCACCCCCTCGAACAGACGGCGGGACCGACGCACCGAGCGACCGGGGCGCTCCCGAACCCACGACCGACCCGACGCTGATCGCCCATCGAGGGTTTGCGGGCGAAAACCCTGAAAACACGCGTGCAGCCGCGCGAGCGGCGACCCGCGAGAACGGTCCCGGTCGGCGGGCCGACTGCATCGAGATAGACGTCGTCCCGACGGCCGACGGCGATGTCGCGGTGTTTCACGACGACGACCTCGCGGGTCGCGGCGGAGAGGGAACGGGGCTCACCGACACGGCGGGGCTCGTCTGGGAGACGGAGACGGAGACCGTCACGAGCGCGGAGGTGCTACGGAGCGGAGAGACGGTCCCGTTACTCGGAGAGCTGCTCGCGTCGATCCCACCGGATGTCGGCGTCAATATCGAACTGAAGAACCCCGGGAGCACCTCGCTCCGGTTCGGCGAGAAGCTGACCGGTGAGGCGCTCGGCACGCAGAAAGCGGTCTGGCGTCCGTTCGTCGATCGCGTCGTCAATATCGTGGACGGACACGACCACGAGATCCTCTTCTCGTCGTTTTACGAGGCGGCGCTCGCCGTCGTCTCCGAACGGTCGACGGCGTCCGTCGCGCCGATTCTGGGGGAGTCGATCGATGCGGGGATCGCGATCGCCGAGGCGTACGACGCCGACGCGGTCCATCCGCCCGCGGAGATGATCCGCGGGACTCCGTTTTTCGACGACGCGCGCTTCGGCGAGAGCGATCTGGTCCGAACGGCACAGACGCACGGGTGGGACGTCAACGTCTGGACCGTGGACTCGTGGTACCAAGCGGATCGGCTCCTCGACGCCGGCGTCGACGGGCTTATCGCGGACTACTCCACCGTCATTCGCGAGTAACTGTTGGCCGACGCCGCGGCCGACCGCCCGTAGTTGCCATTGGGTCACACGTATCGCTATATAGGCTCATTGAGCGGTCTATGCCGACACATACCACTATTAGCAGCGGTTATATCCGATGTTTGGATAGCCAGACACGTATGGCACCAGATGCCGAGGAGCCGACTGGAATCTCACGTCGAAACACACTCACGACAACCGGCGCCGCGCTCGCGGCGGCGACTGGCCTCGCAGGATGTCTGGGCGGTAACAGCGGCGACGGCAGCGCGCAGTTTTCACCGATCAGCGAGGAACTCACCGTGTGGCACGCGATGGGGGGGACGAACGGCGAGACCCTCAACCAGATCGCGACGGACTTCGAAGAGCAGTCCGGGACCGGCGTGAACATGGAGTTCCAAGACTCCTACGAGAACGTCCTGACGAACACCCTCTCGGCGTTCGACTCCGGGAACGTCTCGGACATGCTGCAGGTCGACTCCCTGTTCGCTCAACAAGTGCTCGACACGGATCAGGTGCGCCCGGTCGAGGAGATCCTCCCCGACGACTTCGACGCCGACGTCTTCCTCGACAACGTCGCGGAGTTCTTCACCGTCGACGGGGAACTCGCCTCGCTCCCCTTCAACAACTCGAACGCGATCATGTACATCAATCGGGACGCGTTCGAGGAGGCGGGACTCGACCCCGACGACCCGCCGCAGACGCTAGCAGAAGTCCGCAGCGCGTCGGAGCAGCTCGTCGAGCAGGACGTGACGCAGTACGGGATCACCTGGCCGAACCACGTGTGGTTCGTCGAGACGTGGTACGGCTTCGAGGGCGAACTGCTGACGGACGCCGAAAACGGCCACGCCGGCGAGCCATCCGAGTTCCGGACGCCGGACGCGACGTACGACCTCTACGAGTGGTGGAAGGGGATGGCCGACGACGGCCTCTACACGAATCCGGGGATCGAGGCGTGGGGCGAGGCGACCTCGCTGTTCATCGAGCAGGAGGCCGCGATGGTGCTCACCAGCACCGCCTCGGTCGCCGGTCTCATCGCCGACTCCGAGGACTTCACCGTCGACGCCGCGCCGTATCCGAGCATCAGCGAGACCCGCGTCGGCCCGGTGATCGGCGGCGCCTCCTTCTACGTCCCGGACGGGCTGCCCGAGGAGCGGTACGAGGAGATCGGACAGCTGCTCGAGTACATGTCCCAGCCGGAGGTCCAGACGGAGTGGCACAAGGGGTCGGGCTACTACCCGATCACGCAGCCGTCGGTCGACGCGCTCCGCGAGGAGGGGTGGTTCGAAGACAACCCGATGTACGGGGTAGCGCTCGATCAGCTCCAGAACGGCGACGCGAGCGACCCGGCGACGAAGCGGGCGCTCCTCGGTCCGGCGCGGAACGTCCAGACGGTCATCCAGAACAAGTCGGTCGACATCCTGAATGCCGACGATATCGACGCCGAGATTGAGGCGCTCAAGACGGAAGTCGACGACGTGCTGACCGAGTACTACAACTGACCGCAAAGCCACACGCATGTCCACACGCGAGATTTTCGACAGCCGGATCGAGTCCGGGCTGCTGTTGTTGCCGACGCTGCTCGTCTCGGTCGTCTTCCTGTACTACCCGACGGCGCTCGCCGTGCGAACCAGCTTCTTCGACTCGAGTTTCGGGCAGGCGGACGAGTTCGTGGGCCTGAAAAACTACGTCACGCTGCTGACCGACTCGGGCTATCATTCGAGCCTCCTCCTCTCCGTGGTGTTCGCCCTCGTCGTCGTGGTCGGCGTCATCGCCGTCTCGCTGTACCTCACCTTTCTCATCCACGAGGTCGACACCGGACAGGGGGTGTACCTGATCTCCGTGATCTGGCCGTACGCCCTCCCGCCCGCGGTCGGAGCGCTCGTGTTCCTGTTCATCGCGCATCCGACGCTGGGCGTGTTGACCGGCCCGATCGAGGCGCTCGGCGTCGACGTCGACTGGTTCAACGACGGCCCGCAGGCGTTCGTCGTCGTCGCGCTCGCGGCGATCTGGAAACAGATCGGCTACAACGTGATCTTCATGATCGCCGCGATGAACAACATCCCCGACACCCTCACCGAGACGGCGGAACTCGACGGCGTGGGCGGTATCAGGCGGCTCGTGTCGGTGTACGTGCCGATCATGACGCCGACGCTGTTTTTCCTCGTCATCATCAACACCATCTACGCGTTCTTCAGCACGTTCGCGTTCGTGGACCTCCTCACGAGCGGGGGGCCGTCGAACGCGACGAACATCCTGATCTTCGACCTGTATCAGGAGGGATTCTCCTTCTTCAATTTCGGCGTCGCCTCGGCGAAGTCGGTCGTCCTGTTCCTCGTCGTCGGCGTGCTGATGTTCGTGCAGTTCCGGGTAACGGACGAATACTCCTACTACGGTGCCTGAAATGGTCGAACTACTCCAATACGCGAAGCGACGGGCGGGGGCGCTCCGAGGGGATCACGCGACCGAAACCACCCACGGCGCAAGCGCGGGGACGCATCTCCAGCTGTGGCTGCTCGTGTTCGCGGTGGTGTTCCCGATCGCCGTCGCGCTGATCGTCAGCACCAAAGAGACGGGCGTGGTGACCAGTCTCGGCGATCTAGTACCCGGCAGTTACGCCGTCGAGAACTATCGCGAGGCGTTGGTCGACTACCGGTTCGGTCGATTCATGTGGAACTCGCTGGCGATGTCGCTCGTGATCGTCGTCGGCAAGCTCATCGTCTCCGTGTTCGCGGCGATGGCGATCGTCTACTACCGGGTCCCGTACAAGGACCTCGTGTTCCTGTTCATCCTGTTTACGCTGTTGTTGCCCGTCCCCGTTCGGTTCATCCCCCTGTTCCAGCTGATGAACGACCTCGGATGGAGCAACACCATCCTCGCGATCACCGTTCCATACATCGCGAGCGCCACGACCGTGTTCATTCTGCGCCAGCACTTTCTGTCGATTCCGACCTCGATCGTCGAGACCGCGAAAATCGACGGCGTCGGCCCGCTCCGATTCATGCTGTTCGTGCTGTTGCCGATGTCCAAGGGCGTCCTCGTCGGCGTCTCGATCATCATGTTCGTCTACGCGTGGAACCAGTACCTCTGGCCGCTGATCATCATCGATTCCGAGGCCAATCAGGTCGCACAGGTCGGCCTCCAGCTGCTCCAAGGCGATGTCCAAGGCGGACAGCTCTCGTGGTCGCTCGTGATGGCCGGATCGACGCTGACCCTGTTGCCGCCGCTGCTGTTGATGATCGTGTTCCGCAAACCGCTGTTAGAGACGTTCAGCATCCAACAGAAGTGACAATGACAACCGTAACACTACAGAACCTGCGGAAGGAGTTCGGCGACGTCGTCGCCGTCAAGGGAATCGATCTCGAAATCGAGGACGGGGAGTTCCTCGTCATCGTCGGCCCGAGCGGCTGCGGCAAAAGTACGACGCTGCGGCTGCTCGCCGGCCTCGAAGCGACGACCGGCGGTCGGATCGAGATGGACGAACGGGATGTCACCGGCGTCGAGCCCAAGGACCGGAACGTCGCGATGGTGTTCCAGAACTACGCGCTGTACCCGCACATGACCGGGCGGCGAAACATCACCTTCGGGATGAAATCGAGCGGCGATTTCACCGACGAGGAGATCGAGCGTCGGGTGGAAGACGCCGCCGAGACGCTCGACATCGTCGATCTCCTCGATCGGAAACCCGAGGCGATGTCCGGCGGCGAACGCCAGCGCGTCGCGCTCGGCCGCGCCATCGTCCGCGACCCGGACGCCTTCCTGATGGACGAGCCGCTGAGTAACCTCGACGCGAAGCTCCGGATCCAGATGCGCGCGGAGCTGGCCCGCCTTCACTCCGCGCTCGAGACGACGACCGTCTACGTCACGCACGATCAGACGGAAGCGATGACGCTCGGCGAGCGGGTCGTCGTCATGAACGACGGGCAGATCATGCAGGTCGACGAGCCGCAGGCGTTGTACGACTTCCCGGCGAACCGGTTCGTCGCGGAGTTCATCGGCGACCCGGCGATGAACATGATCCCCGTCGATATCGAGGACGGCCGCGCCGTTCACGACGCGTTTACGCTTCCGCTTCCGTCCGTGGACGAGCCGGCTTCGACCGACCGAAACGGTGCGGGAGACGCGCCACTTGGCGACACTCAGCGTGCGGTCCTCGGGATTCGGCCGGAGGATTTCCATCTCCCGGACGCACGGTCGGACGACGGGTTGCCGAGGATCGACGCCGAGGTGAACGTGCGGGAGCCGCTCGGAGACAGCCTGCTCTTGCACTGTTCGATCGGGGCCACGTCGTGTAACATTCAGGCGGCGCCTCGAACGGCAGTTCGCGCCGGCGAGACGGTGTCGGTCACGTACGATCCCGCGCGCCTCCACCTGTTCGACGCCGAGACCGGAGACGCGTTCTACCACTCCGAATCGCATCACTCAACGGACGAGCAGGTGCTGTCTCGGGCTTCAAAATAGCGCTCAACGCGGGAGCATCATCTCCCGCGAGAGGGGGATCAGTTGACGTCGACGATCTCGACGTCGAACGTCAGCGTTTCGCCGGCGAGGCGGGGGTTGAAGTCCACTCGAACGGTCTCGTCGTCGACGTGAATGACCTCGCCTTGACTGCCGTTCTGGGCCTCGAGGTAGGAGCCCTCTTCGGGGGTCTGGCCGCCGAGCATCTCTCGGAGCTCCTCGGTCTCGAACTCCTGAATGTTCTCGTCGGTGGGCTCGCCGTAGGCCTTCTCCGGCGGGATCGTCAGCGTTTCGGTCGCTCCGGCCTCCAGCCCGATCAGGCCTTCTTCCATCCCCTCGATGACCTGTTCGTCGCCGATTTCGACCGTCAGCGGCGCGTACTCTCGTTCGGGCTGGGCCTCGGCGAGGCCCGTCTCCTCGGCGACGGATTTCCGGGAGGTGTCGAACACGGTCTCGTCGTCAAGTCGCCCAGTGTACTCCAGCGTCACAGAGTCGCCGGTTTCTATCGTCATACGAACACGAGCGGAGCCACACGGAAAGTCCATTGCATCGAGCGGTGGCCGTCGCCGCCGCGTCAGATATTTGATCGTTCGGGTCGACGATCCGATATCTCACCGGACACCGCTGCGGACGGATCGGACGACTCGGGTAGACCGGACGACCCGGATAGGCCGGACGACTCCGCGGGAGGGAGCGACGCGGACCGCCCGAGCGACGCCCCCGCGCTCGTTACCCGCCGGCAGCTCCTCCTCGGAGTTGCGGGCGGGATCGGCCTCCTCGGGGGCGGCGGGCTCTACGTCGCGCGGTCGCTGGACGGCGACTTCGGCGGGTACGAGGCGCCGGAGACGCAGCCGATGGTGACGACCCGAGGGCGCCTCGACGCGGCGGACCCCACAGAGCGATCGGGCTCGTGGGACTTCGACGAGGCCGACGCGGTGGTCCTGTTCGTCCACGGGCTCGGCGCGGACGCCGAGTCGGCCCGCGATCAGGCGTACACCGCCCGACTGGGGCTCGCGGCGGCGACGGGCGACGCGGCGGAGCCGGACCCCGACGCCCCGCCGGTGGTCGGCTACTCGTGGGCGTCGAACGTCGACTGGGGGCCGGCGAAGCGGACCGCGGACGCCAACGCCGCCCCGCTCGCCGACTGGCTGACGGCGTGGGCGGACGACGACGGGCGGCCGGTCCACCTGTTCGCCCACTCGCTCGGCGCTCGGGTGACGGGGGCGACCCTCCGGGAACTCGCCGATCGCGGGCGGACCGACGCCCTCGCCTCGGTCTCGCTGTTCGGCGGGGCGATTCCGAATGACAGCGTCGCAGTCGAGGGACGATACGGGTCGGCCGTCGCGGCGGTCGACGCCCCTGTCTTCAACTTCCACAGCCGGAACGACCGCGTCCTCGGCTGGGTGTACCGCGCCTCGGATCGGACCCGCGCGGTCGGTCACGGCGGGCTCCCGGCGTCGGCGAGCCCGCCGGCCGGGTACGAGGACATCGACGTCACGGACTCGGTAGGAGACCACTACTCGTACTTCCAGCCGGAGGAGGGGTGTCTTCCACGGGCGATCGACCGGATCGGGATCGAGTGAGTCGGCCGCGAGCCGACCTTCGGGCGCCTCTCTCTCACGCTGGACCCTGTTCTCACACCGCGCGATCAAAACGAACGATTCGTCTCGCCGGCGGCGTCGGCGTCGAACGGGCCGACCGTCGAAACCGCGGCCGCGCCGGCCGCGTTCCCGATCGCCGCCAACGCTTCGAGATCCGAGACACCGTCGTGCCGCGCGGCGAGGACCGCACCGGTGAACGCGTCGCCGGCGCCGGCCGCGGTCGCGACTGTGGCCGCCGGCGGCGTCGCAGTCGCGTGCGCAGTGATCGCACCGTCGTCCACGGTTATCGCGGTCGTCTCCGCCGCGCCGTCGGTGATGAACGCCGTCGCCGAGTGATCCGACGGAAGCAGTTCGAGCAGTCCCGCAGGCGTGGGATCGAGGCCTGCCACCGCGAGGTCGTCCGCCCCGGCGAAGATCAGGTCACAGTGCTGCAGCACGTCTCGGAGCGCCTGTTGATAGGCGTCGGGAGCGGACCACTGGTTCGTGCGCCCATTTAAATCGAAGGAGACACGGGTGCCGTTCTCCGCGGCCGCCTCCGCGAGCCGTCGAACCGCCGTCTGGTTCACTTCGGCCGGGAGTGTCACACCCTCCAAGTGGACCCACTGGTAGGGCGCCACGAGCGCCGCCGGATCGGCGGGCGGGGTGAAGCCGTAGCAGCTCCCGGCTATCCAGGCGGTCCAGCCCTCGTCGTCTTCCGTCGCGACGAACAGCGTGAGCGGTGATGTCGCGTCGACCCGCGTCACGTGTGTCGTGTCGACTGGCCCATCTGTGAGGTGTTGGGCGGCCATCTCGCCCATCACGTCGGTCCCAATATTCGTGACGAGGCCGGTCTCACTGCCCAGCGAGGCCGCCCATCGCGCGACGTTCGTCGCCGTCCCGCCGACGTGCCACTCGAAGCTGCTCCCGGGTGCGATCGACGTCGCGTCCGTCGGGTAGAGATCGATCGTCGCGTCGCCGACGACCAACACGCCCCGTTTGCCGTTGCTCATCGCCTCGGTCCCGTTCGTTTGTCGGGTTCGCGTGCCGGACGAGCGTTACCCTTCGAGCCCTTCGTGCCGATCATCGGCTCAAACTGACCCGCTTCACCCATGTCGTCTGAGAGATATCCACGACACGCACCTGTGTCTTCCTCTTCGACAGAGCCGCAACACCGGAATCACTGCTAAAGCGCTCAAAAGAGATTCATAACTGTCGGTGCCTCGGAGAATCGCCGGACGAAAGCCACTGACTACAGCCGTAGTGTGTGTCACGAGAATACCCCTCACGAATTTCCAGCAGCTTAATACCGCTAGACTGCGAAGATGGATTGGGACACCGGTCGCAAACCAGCTTGTGTGCCAGCACCTGTGTTTTGCAACGTCCGGGTCCCCCTTTTGAACACTGAGCGACCGCCACGCGACTCGCCGCGGCCGACGATCTCGCCGCGGGTCCCGGCGATCACCCTACTGAACCCCCGAAAGGCACCGCCTACTAAACCCGGCACCGGGCCAACCGGGAGCCATCATGGACGCACAGCGTGTGCTCGTTACGGGAGGCGGCGGATTCATCGGCGGCGCGCTCGTCGACTCGCTCCGCGGTGACGTCGAGGTCCGCGTCCTCGACGTGGATCCGGGAACCGATTTGCCGGACGACGTTCGAGCGATCGAAGGCGACATCCGGGACCGAGAGATCCTCGACGAGGCGGTCGCCGGGGTCGACGTGGTGTTCCACCAAGCCGCCCTCGTGAGCGTCGCCGACTCGGTGGAGCGCCCCGTGGAGAGCCACTCCGTCAACGCGACCGGCACGCTGCGCGTGCTCGAAGCCGCCCGGACCCACGACGCGCGCGTCGTCTTGGCGTCGAGCGCCGCGATCTACGGCGACCCCGACGGTGTCCCCGTCTCGGAGACAGCGACGCTCGCGCCCGGCTCGCCGTACGGGCTCCAGAAGCTCGCGTCCGACCACTACGCCCGGCTGTACCACGAGCTGTACGACGTGGAGACGGTCGCGCTCAGGTACTTCAACGTGTACGGCCCCGGCCAGACCGGCGGCGACTACGCCGGCGTCATCGAGGCGTTCCTCGAACAGGCGCGAAGCGGCGACCCCATGACGGTCCACGGAGACGGCCAACAGACCCGCGACTTCGTCCACGTCGACGACGTGGTCCGGGCGAACCGCCTCGCGGCCGAGACCGACGCGGTGGGAGTCGGGTACAACGTCGGGACGGGCGAGTCGGTGACGATCACCGAGCTCGCCGAGCGCGTGCGGGAAGCCGTCGGAAGCGACTCGGCGATCGTCCACACCGACGCCCGCGAGGGGGACGTTCGACACAGCAAAGCCGACATTTCTCGCGCGAGAGAGCGACTCGGATACGAGCCGACCGTCGACCTCGCGACGGGGCTCGACACGCTCGTCCGCGGGGAGTAAAAGGACCCCTCAGCGGCTTAGCGACTCCGTAACAATAGCCCCGAGAGCGGTACGCCGGGACAGTGACACGGCGCGTCCGATCGGGACGCGCCATCGCTCCGACCATGAACTCACAGCTCGCTTCGCTCAGCAGACGGTCGACCGATCAGCCGACCGATCAGTCGATCGGTCGAGGACAGCCCACCGAACGACACCCGACCCGGCGGCCCTCACCGACCCGACCGGCTCCGCCGACGCGATAACGGATGGCGGACGATTCCCCACGCGTCGTCGTCGTCTCCCAGCACTACCCGCCCGACCGATCCGGCAACGCTTCCCGAGTGAGCGACACCTGTTCGCACCTCGCCGAGGGCGACTGGGACGCCACGGTGCTCGCCCCGCCGCCGGCGTTTCCCCACGGACAGTTCGATCGCTCCTGGAAGCGCAAGACGACGGAGACGGTCGACGGCGTCACCGCTCACCGGCTCTGGGCGTGGCAGCCGACGTCGGAAGATCCCGGATTCCTCGCGCGGATGGCCTACTACGTCCTGTTCCCGCTGCACGCGTTCCTCTGGCTGCTGATCCATCGCCGCGAGTACGACGCGATCGTCACCTCCTCCCCGCCGATCTTCACCGGGCTGGCGGGACTCCCGTTCGGCCTGCTGACGAATACGCCGTGGATCGTCGACGTCCGCGACCTCTGGATCGACGCCGCCGTCGGTCTCGGGTTCATCGACGAAGGAGGCGCGATCGAACGCGCGAGCCGGTGGTACGAGGGGCTCGTCCTGCGGACCGCCGACCGCGTCACCGTCACGACGCGGGTGCTCGGCGAGGACCTCGTCGACCGGTACGGCCTCGACGAGGAGACCGTCCGACACCTGCCGAACGGAGTCGACACCGAGGCGTTCCGACCCGCGGACGCGGACCGCGAGCCGACGATCGTCTACACGGGGAACGTCGGCCACGCCCAGGACCTGGCCGCCTGTATCCGCGCTATGTCGTCGGTCGAGTCCGACGACGCGACCCTCCGGATTATCGGCGACGGGGACACGAGGGACCGGCTGGAGCGACTGGTCGCCGAGGAAGAACTGGGCGACCGCGTCGAATTCACCGGGCTCGTGCCGCGTGAGACGATCCCGGGGATCCTCGACGGCGCGATGATCGGCGTCGCCCCCCTGAAACGCGACGACACGCTGGAGTACGCGGTGCCGACGAAGGCGTACGAGTATATGGCCTGCGAACTCCCGGTCGTCGCCACCGGCGTGGGGGAGATCGAGGCGCTGATCGACGAGTCCGGCGGCGGCCTGTTCGTCGACAACGACGCGGAGAGGCTCGCGGCCGCCTTCGACGATCTGCTGTCAGACGCCGAGCGCCGAGACAAGTTCGGCGCCAGCGGCCGGGCACACATGGCCGAGCGGTACGATCGCGGGGTCGTCGCTCAGGAACTCGGCCGGATCCTCGACGAGGTGGCCGGGCGATGAGCGACTCGTTCCGAACCCCGGCAGAGCGGCGCGAAAACGGCGCTGACGCGCCGGTCGGAGGGGACGTACCGGCTACACCGAAGTGGGGACGCGGCGGTTCGAGCCGAGATCACGGCGGCTCGGACGACGGCCGGGGCCTGCTCCGACGCCCCGAAGATTGGTCGATCGCGTCCCACACGATTTACAACATGAAGCCGGTCCAACTCGCCGGGATCGTCGAGCGTCGGCTCCGGCACGCCGTCGTTCCGCGGCTCCCGATCGACTTCGACGAGCGGTACGACCGACGGGTCCCCGACGACCTCTCGATCACGCCCGGCCCGATCCGCGCCAACCTCGATCGGCTCCGGGAGAGCCTCTCGGAGACCGAGCGCGCGGACTACCGCGCGGCGGCCGACGAGGCGGCCGACGGCCGGTACACGTTCCTTGATCACACGATCGACTTCGGCGACCGCATCGACTGGGACCGCGAGGCGATCGACGAGCGGCCGATCTTCTGGCGGCTCAAACTCGCCTCGTTCGAGGGGTTCGAGTGGCTCGCCCTCGGTCACGGGTCGCCGTCCGGGCTCGACGACCGCCGGTCGCGGCTCGAAGCGCAGGCGTTCGACTTCGACGCCTCGAATCCGATCGGCGAGGCGGCGTACCTCCGACGCTCGTGGACTCCGCACTCGGTGTCGCTCCGGATACTCGCCTGGTCGCGCTACGTCGCCTGGTGTGCCGGCGACGAGGAGATCGAGGTCCCCGACCGTCTGATCCGGATGATCTACCGGAACGCGCTGTTCCTCGCGAACCACGTCGAACACGAGATCGGCGGCAACCACCTGATCGAGAACGCCGCGGCGCTGAGCGCGGCGGGCGTGCTCTTCCGCGACCACGACACCGGATGGGTGCGAGCGGGCCGGAAGCTGCTCAAGCGCGCCGGAAACCGGCAGTTCCTCGCCGACGGCGGGCACTTCGAACGCAGCCCGATGTATCACGCCACAGTCCTCCGGCGGTACGCGACCGCGACCGACCTCCTGTCGGCGGTCGGGCGCCCGACGACCGCGGTCGGAACCGTCGCCGAGCACGCGATGGGATTCCTCTCGTCGCTCGTCGAGCCCTCGGGAGAGATCCCCCTGTTGAACGACTCGGTCCACGGGGAGGCGATCCGCGCGGCCACCTGTCTGGCGTACTGTCGGGCGTGCTCGCTGACGCCGGCGATACGCTCGCGGCACCACCCGGCGGGCTCCGGCTACCGGACGCTCTCGACGGGCGACGGGACCCTCCTCTTCGACGTGGGCGACGTGGGGCCGCCGCACCTCCCGGCACACTCGCACAACGACCAACTCGGCGTCCTGCTGTGGGTCGACGGCCGACAGGTGCTCGCGGACACGGGCGTGTACGACTACGGGGCGAACGCGCGCCGGCAGTACGCCCGCAGCGTGGCGGCCCACAACACCGCGCAGTACGACGGGATCGAGCCGATTCCGACCGCCGGCAGCTACATGCTGGGCAAGCGCACGAACGTCGCGGTCGAGGCCGACGAACACGACCGGATCGCCGCTAGCCACGCCCGGGACTCGTTCGCCGGCCCCTCGTACGAACACCGTCGATCGGTGGCGACGAGGGGGGAGGAATCGGGAGCGGCGCCGAAGTCGGCGTCGGACTCGGCCCCGGGAGCGGAGACGGCCCCGGGTTGGCGGATCATCGACCGAGTCACCGGAGACCCGGACGCGACGTACACCGTCCGCTACCACTTTCACCCGAGCGTCGATGTGCACGGAGCGCCCGTGGCGCCTCACGATGCGGCGCCGGACGCCGACCCCGATCCAGAGAGCGAACTCCGGTCGGGGACTGAGGGGTTCGCGATCCGCGCCGACGGCGACCGGATCGCGTCGCTCCGGTTCCCCGGAACGGAGCGCGTGCGACTCACGGAATCGCCCTACTTCCCGGAGTATGGCCAAGAGCGACTCCGGCCGATGATCGCGGTCACGAAGCCGACGGGCGAGGAGGTACGGACCCTCCTGACGGTCGACTCGGAGGCCGGGTAGGCGGGCACTAAGGAGGGAGAGGTCCCGTTAAACCCCTTAGCGGGCGGTTAACTCGAACTAATTGCGATCGGTGACGATACATCGACGGTCGATTCCGGGAGTGAGTGTTGCAGATCGGTGGTGGCAAGAGCGTATTTAAAAAGACATGAGCGATCGTGAGATAGCTTATAAAGAACGATGCGGTGGCGCGCCCCGGTGAGCGGCCCAGCGGGCCGCTCACCGACGGTGCGAGGGAGTCGCTGGCGCCGACGGCGCCAGCGACGAGGCTGGGGAGGTGTGAGGTGCTGTGCGGTGCGGGGCGGGACTCAAAGGGGCAGTCGCCGGCGGCTTCGCCGCCGGCTGCCAGAGGCGCGAAGCGCCTCGCTGCCGCGAGGACGGTGCAGGCGACGTAAGCACCGCAGCGAAGGAGCGGTAGCGACTGAGTGAGGAGCGCAGCGAGCGTGCACCGTCCTCAGCGACTGGGGCTTTGGCAGTGTTCACCGCAGCACTATCGATCGCTTATAAACAGCCGACAGCAACACCACTCGATCACTTATAAACCACCACTCACCCAACTCGCTATACTCACTCCCGCTATCGATCAAGAGGCGCTCTTCAGCGAATGGCCGATCCGGAATCGAACATCTCCGAAGAATCGGATTTCGACAGCCGCTGATCCCCGACCCCTAATCGCTGGTCCCCGACCAACCGCTCAGCGTCCGACGACCGCCCGCAGCGCGAACAGCGCGTTCGACTTCCGCTCTCTGATCCGCCGGTAGAAGTACGAGAACCACTTGGAGCCGTACGGGATGTACTGGTACACGTCGGCGTCGACGTCGGGGTCGGCAGCGAGGTCGAACTGCTCCGTCTCGCGGACGCCCATCAGCATCTGGACCTCGTAGGGGGTCCCGTGTTCCGCGTGGAGCTCCTTCGCGTACTCGATCATCGCGGGGTCGTGGCTCCCGACGGCGACCCCGTCGTCGAACGCCTCGAACATGTACGCGAGGCAGTCGCGGTACGACTCGTCGACGCGGGCCTTCTTCTTGTAGGATATCTCGGCGGGCTCGTCGTACGCGCCCTTCACGAGCCGGACCTTCCCGGGGAGGTCCGCGAGCCGTTCGAGGTCCTCGCGCGTGCGCTTCAGGTTCGCCTGCACGCAGACGCCGACGTTCCCGTCGGTCGCGGTCGCGTGGCGCTCGAACGCGTCGAGCGTCACGTCCGTGGTCTCGTGGTCCTCCATGTCGATCCAGACGAAGGTCCCGGTGTCGTCCGAGCCGGCTGCAGGGGAGCCGTTGGCCGCCTCGACGATCCGCGCGAGGTTCTCCCGGAAGGCGTCGTCGCCGATGTCGAGGCCGATCTGGCTCGACTTCACGGAGACGCAGGCGTCGAGGTTCCGGTCGGCGATCGCCTCGACGAGGTCGATGTACGCGTCGGCGTCGGCGGCGGCGGCGGACCGCTCCTCGTAGTGTTCGCCGAGGAGGTTCAGGATGCCGGCCACGCCGCGCTCGTTGAGGGATTCGACGTGCGCGAGCGCCGCCTCCGGCGTCTCCCCGGCGACGAAATTGCTCGCGATGGGCGGTATCATACGATCACCGGAGTTCCCGACGGGGATATAAGGGCACCCGACCAATTATTTCTTGATATATTCGCGGATGAAAACCCGTTACAGCAAATATTGTGCCACGTAAAGGGTGATATCCGTCTGCACCGACCATGGGCGGGTAGGGTTTCAGATACCCGTACGTCCACGGACCCTACAGGTAACATATGTCACGAGATATCATGGACCAGACTGACCGGAGAACGCTACTGAAACTGACGGGCGGAGCGGGTCTCGTCGGCCTCGCGGGCTGTCTCAGTACGACCGACGACGGGGGAGACGGATCCGACGGCAGCGATGGCGACGACGGCGCGGACGGCAGCGACGGAAGCGACGGCGAGAACGGCAGCGATACCGACGACGGAAGCGACGGCGGGGACACCGACGCGTACGAGATCGGGATGGTCGACTCGCTGACCGGGTCGCTGTCGGCGTTCGGGGAGCGCAACCAGCGTGGCGTCGATCTCGCCTTACAGCGGGTCAACGAGGTCGGAATCGACGGGCGCGAACTCGACCTGATCGTCGAGGACTCCGAGAGCGAGAACCAGGGCGGCATCGCGGCCGCCCAGAAGCTTGTCAACCAAGACGGAGTCCCGTTCCTCATCGGCGCGGTCGGCTCCGGCGTCTCGCTCGCGATCTACGAGAGCGTCGTCGAGGACACCGACGTGGTCCAACTGAGCCAGAACTCCACGGGGCTCAACCTCACGGACTTCCCCGGGCTGCTCCGGATGTCGCCGTCGGGCCGCAGTCAGTCGCTCGCGCTCTCGAACCTCATCGCCGACGACGGCTACGACGAGGTGGCGATCACCTACGTCAACAACGACTACGGACAGAGCCTCACCGACGCGTTCGTGGAGGCGTGGGACGGCGACATCGCGTACAACAATCCGCACGACCAAGAGCAGCAGTCCTACTCGGGGGTCATCTCCGAGATGAACAGCTCCGGCGCGGACGCGTGGCTGTTCATCACCTACCAGGCGGAGTTCACGACGATGGTCAACGAGGTGTTCTCGTCGGGCTACGAGGCGCAGTTTTACGGCGCCGACTCCGTCCAGGGCGACGGCGTTCTCGAGAACGTTCCCGAAGGGAGCATCGAGGGCATGAAAGTCGTGGTCCCCTCCGCGCCCGTCGAGGAGGAGAACTACCAGACGTTCGCCGCCGACTTCGAGTCGGAGTACGGCCAGCAGCCGACCTCGTGGGCGGCGTACGCGTACGACTGCGTGATCAACGCGGCACTCTCGATCCAGGCCGCCGACGAGTTCACCGGCGCAGCGCTACAGGAGACCGTCCGGCGCGTCTCGGGCCCAGAGGGGGAAGAGGCGACCTCCTTCGAGGCCGCCAGCCAGATCCTCGCGGACGGCGGTGGTCCCGACGACGTCGATTACCAAGGGGTCAGCGGCCCCATCGACTTCGATGAGAACGGAGACCCAGTCGGTTTCCTTCAGGTCTTAGAGGTTCAAGACCACGCGTACGAGGGAATCGACTTCATCGAAGGCTAATCCCGATCGATGACCGTCCTCGGATATCTGGCTAACGGGCTGGTCTACAGTAGCATCATCGTCCTCGGCAGCATCGGGCTGTCGCTGGTGTACAGCATCGCCGACTTCGCGAACTTCGCGCACGGCGACACGATGACCATCGGCGCGTACTCGGCGTTCGTGACGCTTTCCGCCATCAGCGCCGTCGGCGGCCTCGGCGGCACGGTGTTGGGGCTCCCGTACGGTTTCTTCCCGGCCTTAGTCGTCGGGATCGCGGTCGCGGCGGTCGTCGCGATCGGCACCGAGAAGCTCATCTACGAACCGCTCGACGTCGACTCGATCGGCCTGCTGATCACGTCGATCGGGATCGCGTTCATCTACCGCGCAGCGGTCCAGATCCGGTTCGGATCAGATGTCACCCGATTCGACATCCCGGCGTTACGGCCGATCGAGGCGCTGGTGCCGTACGGCGTCCGGGTGACGCTCCACGACGTGGCGATCGTCGGCTCGGCGGCGGTGCTCGTCGTCGGACTCCACGTTCTGCTCCAGTACACCGACCTCGGTCGGAAGATGCGGGCGATGGCGGACAACCCCGATCTCGCTCGGGTCAGCGGTATCCGGACGAAGCGGGTCAAGCTGTGGACGTGGGTCATCGGCGCCGGGCTCGCCGGCGCGGGCGGAGTGTTCCTCGGGCTGTTCAACCAGCTCTCGCCGCGGATGGGATTCAACCTCCTGTTGGTCATCTTCGCAGCGGTGATCCTCGGGGGAATCGGCTCCGTCTACGGCGCGATGGCAGGCGGCTTACTCATCGGCATGATCACCCAGTTAACACCGGTGTTCTCCAACGTGATCGAGGCGCTACCGATATGGCCGGGATGGCTTGCGACCCTGCTTGAGAACTTGATCAGCATCGAGTACGCGAACGCGATTGCGTTCGTGATCATGGTCGTGGTGCTGTTGGTCCGGCCAAACGGAATCGCCGGGGAGGGAGCGACATGAGCCTCGTCGACGATCCGAGAGGAGCGCTGGCGGATCTGACACGCCCCGAGGCGTGGGTGCTCGGCGTCAGCGCCGCGTTCGCGCTGTTCCTGTTCGTCTCGCTGCTCACCGGCGCGCTCGGCCCGAGTTACTTCCTGTTCCTGGTCGGGCTCGCCGGGATGTACGCGCTGTTGTCCTTCGGGCTGAACGCCCAGTGGGGGTTCACCGGACTGATCAACTTCAGCGTCGCCGCATTCTTCGGGATCGGCGCGTACGGTTCCGCGCTGATGACCGCGAGTAGCTCGCCGATCGCGGGCGGGTTCAACCCGCTCGTCGGGCTCGCCGTCGCGCTCGTCGTCGCGTTCGTGCTGGCGCTGTTGATCGGTATCCCGACGCTCCGGCTCCGGGCCGACTACCTCGCGATCGCGTCGCTCGGGCTGGCGGAGGTCGTCCGGCTGATCGTTCTCAACGAGCGCTGGCTGACGAACGGGAGCGGAGGGGTGCGAGGAATCCCGGGATTCTTCCAAGGATGGCCGGTCCTCTCGACGTTCCCGGAGGCGATGCCCGGGCTCCGCCTCGAGGTGATCCCCGGATCTCCGGTCCTTCTAGAGACGGCGTTCTGGCAGGCGTCGCTGAACGTCCTGTTGGTGCTCATGTTCGCGGGGGCGGTGTACTTCGTCTTGCACCGCGCGCACCAGTCGCCGTGGGGGCGGGTGTTGCGGACGATCCGCTCGGACGAGGACCTCGCGCGAGCGCTCGGGAAGAACACCTACTCCTTTAAGATGCAGTCGTTCATCCTCGGCAGCCTGATCATGGCGCTGGCGGGCGTGTTCTACACCCACCTGAACCTCTACGTCGGGCCGGGCGATCTGGACCCGATCACGACGTTCTACGCGTGGGTCGCGGTGATATTGGGCGGCAGCGGCTCCAACCGCGGAGCGCTGTTCGGCGGTATCGTCATCGTCACCATCCGCGAGGGGACGCGCTTCCTCAACGACGCGGCTGCGCTGCCGATCGACCCCGCGCCGCTGCGGCTGCTGTTGATCGGGGTCGTGATCGTCGCGGTCATGCGCTACCGGCCGCAGGGGGTCCTCCCGCCGCAGCGGGAGCTGATCTGGCCGAGCGCCGTAGACGGGGGCGGGACGCCAGACACGCCGGAGAGCGGCGTCCGCGAGCAGAAGGGAGGTGGTGGCGATGAGTGAGGGCGCGCTCCCGAAGGAGGACGCGGTCCTCCGCGTCGACGACCTCCAGAAGTCGTTCGGCGGCCTCGCCGCCACTGACCACGCCACGTTCGCGGTCGAGCGCGGCACGATCACCGGGCTCATCGGCCCGAACGGCGCCGGGAAGTCGACGCTGTTCAACCTCATCTCCGGCTTCTACGAGCCGGACGGTGGGACCGTCGAGGTGAACGGGACCGACGTGACGGGGATGGAGCCGTACGAGGTGGCCGAGCACGGGCTCATCCGGACGTTCCAGACCCCCCGCAAGCTGGAGGGGATGACCGTCCGGGAGGCGATGTTAATCGGTCCCCGGAACCAGCCCGGCGAGTCCTTCGTCAACCTGTTCGCTCGGCCCGGAACGGTTGCGGAGAGCGAGTCCGCGAACCTCGCCGAGGCGGAGCGGATACTGGAGGAGTTCGAGATCGACCACCTCGCGACCCAGCCGGCGACCGACATCTCCGGCGGGCAGATGAAGCTCGTCGAGCTCGCGCGGGCGATGCTCGCCGAGCCGGAGGTGCTGCTGCTCGACGAGCCGGTCGCGGGGGTGAACCCGACGCTGGCGAAGAAGCTCAAAGAACAGGTCCGGCGGCTCAATGAGCAGGGGACGACGTTCCTGCTCATCGAGCACGACATGGAGTTCGTGATGGACTTGGCGGACCCGATCGTCGTCTTAGACCAGGGACACGTCCTGACCGAGGGGACGCCGGAGGAGGTCCGGAACGACGACCGCGTCATCGACGCGTACCTCGGAGGCGGCACATGATCGACGACACCACCCGGCCCGCAGGGGCCACCGACGGAGCCGATCCCGTGCTCTCGTTGTCGAACGTCGACAGCGGGTACGGCGAGGTGCAGGTGCTCGACGACTGCTCGGTCCGGCTCGACCCGGGCGAGATCGTCTGTCTCGTCGGCCCGAACGGGGCCGGGAAGTCGACGGTCCTCAAGACGGCGTTCGGGATGTTGACGCCGTGGACGGGGACGGTCGAGTACCACGGCCGCGACATCGGGGGGATGGCGCCCGAGGAGATCGTCCGCGAGGGTATCGGCTACGTCCCCCAGACCGACAACGTGTTCGGCTCGTTAACGATCGACGAGAACCTCCGGATGGGCGGCGTCGCCCGCGACGGCGGGCTCGAAGACGTGATAGAGACGCTGTACGACCGATTCCCGATCATCGACCGGAAGCGGACCGCCAAGGCGAAGACGCTCTCGGGCGGCCAGCGCCAGGTGTTGGCGTTCGCCCGCGCGCTCGTGATGGAGCCCGACGTGCTGCTCATCGACGAGCCGTCGGCGGGGCTCGCGCCGAACACCGCCGACGACGTGTTCGAGGATGTCCAAGAGGTCAACGACATGGACACCGCGATCCTGATGGTCGAACAGAACGTGACGAAGGGGCTCGGCATCTCCGACCGGGGGTACGTCCTCGATCAGGGGACCGTCCGGTTCGAGGGCACGCCGGAGGAACTGCTCAACGACGAGGAGGTTTCTCAGCTGTACCTCGGCGGCTGAGTCCCCGCCGTCTCTCTGTCACCCGAACCCCGATCAAAATAGCATGTCATCCGGTATCGGTCGATACGCGTTCGCGCTCGCTCCCCTCCTAGCGGCGGCGCTGTGGGGCGGAATGTACGTCGTCAGCAAGTGGGGGTTCGAGCTGATCCCGCCGGTGACGCTCGGCTTCCTCCGGGTCGCGGTCGGCGGCGGCGCGCTCTGGATCGTCGTCGCCGGCCGGGGCGGTTCCACGCCGTCCCGCGACGAGTGGCCGACGTTCGTCGCGCTGGGCGGGTGGGTGACCCTGACGATTGTCACCCAGTTCGTCGGCACGGAACTGACCAACGCCAGTCAGGGCTCGCTGCTGACGGTTCTCACACCCGTCTTTACCGTTCTGCTCGGCGCGGCGGTGCTCGGCGAGCGCGTCACGACGGCGAAGGCGGGCGGGATGACCGTCGCCGGGGTCGGGACCGGAGTCGTGATCGCCGGCCAGTACGACCTCGGATCGATGGCCGCCGGCAACGCCGCCGGCGTGGCGCTGCTCCTGGTCGCCAGCGCGACGTGGGCCGGCTACACCGTCTGGGGGCTGCCCGTGGTGAGGCGCCACGGCGCGCTGCGCGCGGCGACGTACTCCTCGCTGGCGAGCCTCCCGATACTCGGCGTCCTCGCAGTCGGCGAGCTGTGGTACCTCGGCCTCTCCCCGACCGACATCCCGGTGACCGCGGAGTCGACCGCCGCCGTCCTGTACCTCGGGCTGGCGTCGACGGCGGCGGCGTGGTTCCTCTGGTACAAGGGCTTAGAGTACGTGCCCGCGGGGACGGTCGCCGTCTTCTTCTTCGCACAGCCCGCCGTCGGGGCGGCGCTCGGCGCGGCGCTGCTCGGCGAGGCGCTCGGACCGGGATACCTCGTCGGCGGCGCGCTGATGACCGCCGGGATCTGGGCCGTGAGCCGGGAGCGCGCGGGAACCACGGAAGAGACGCCGGACGTGGCCGCGGAGTGATCCGCGGGCGACCGCACGGCGACCATCCCCCCCCTACGTCGCCCGCTTCTCCAGTTCGCCCGTGAGCCCGGCGGCGTCGAACTCGTGGTCGGGCCGGATCGCGACGAAGTCGAGGAACCGCCGGGCGGCCAGAATCTCGTCGGTCGAGTAGCTGTCGAGCGCGGCGTCGACGGCGTCGGCCGCGCCGATCAGGGGCTCCAGCGCGGCGAGGGCGCTCGCGAGGTCGTACGACCGCGCCGACTCGCGGCCCTCCTCGCTCACGCTCGTCGCGTCGATGACGTAGAGGTCGCCGTCGCGAACGAGGACGTTCTCCGCGCGGAGGTCGCCGTGGGCGAGCCCGGCGTCGTGAATGGTTCGGAGGGTCCCGAACAGCGCCGGGGCGAGCGCGGCCACGTCTCCGGTGTCGAGCTCGTCGAGCGTCCGGAACTCGGGGAGGTACTCCAGCACGACGACGCCGAGGTCGCCGACCTCCAGGGCCTCGATCGGTTCCGGGGCGTTGACGCCGATCTCGCGGACCTTCCGGGTCGCCTCCAGCTCGTGGCGCGCCATCTCGTAGGGGGTCTCGTAGCGCTCGAAGAAGCCCTCGGTGCCCGCGGAGAAGGCGCCGAGGTTGCGTCCGGTGGTGAACAGCGCGTGGACGAGCGTGTTCTGGCGGGTGATCACCTTCACGAACAGGTCGTCGTCGATCACCATCGGCGTCGACAACCAGTTGTCGGCGTCGAGGAACCGCACCCGCATCTCGTCGCGGTCGTACCGGTCTGCCAGCTCGCGGACGACCCGCTCGATGTCGGGCCAATCCACGCGACCGCGTACGATCCGACGAAGCTCCATGGACCGACCGAGGCGACCGCGACTGATAAATGGTCACGTCAGACTCACCAGAATCGATCACGGTCGTTCGTACTGTTTATGCCGTCGCGTCGCAATTCTTGCGCATGGACTTCGAGCTGCCCGCGGAACACCGGATGATCCGCGACACCGTGCGGGAGTTTTGCGAGGAGGAGATCCGGCCGATCGCCCAGGAGATCGAGGACGAACACCGGTTCCCCGACGAGGTGTTCGCCGATCTCAACGACCTAGATATGATGGGCGTCCCGATCTCGGAAGAGTACGGCGGGCTCGGCGGCGACCAGCTCATGTACGCGCTGGTCACCGAGGAGCTCGGCCGCGTCTCCGGCGGGATCGGGCTCTCGTACGCCGCCCACACCTCGCTCGGCGCGAAGCCGATCGAGTTGTTCGGGACGCCGGCACAGAAGGAGGAGTGGCTCCGACCGCTCGCCGAGGGCGGCGAGCTCGGCGCGTGGGCGCTCACGGAGCCCGGCAGCGGCTCCGACGCCTCGGACATGGACACGACCGCCGAGCACGACGCCGACGCCGGCGAGTACGTGCTGAACGGGACGAAGCAGTTCATCACGAACGCGAACGTCGCCAACAGCGTGCTGGTAAAGGCCGTCACCGATCCGGACGCCGGCTACGACGGGATCTCGACGTTCATCGTCGATCCCGACGACGACGGGTTCGAGGTGACCACGGTCTGGGACAAGATGGGCCTCAACTGCTCGCCCACCTGCGAGATCTCGCTGGACGACGTGCGGATCCCGGAGGACCGCCTGCTCGGCGAGGAGGGCGAGGGGTGGACGCAGACGATGAAGACGCTCGACGGAGGACGAATCTCCATCGCCGCGCTCTCGGTGGGGCTCGCGCAGGGCGCCTACGAGGCCGCCAAGGAGTACGCCGGCGAGCGCGAGCAGTTCGGCAAGCCGATCGCGAAGTTCGACGCGATCCGCGACAAGGTGGTCCACATGCACCGGCAGACCGAGCGCGCCCGCTTGCTCACGCACAAGGCGGCGACGACGTACGACGCCGGCGACGAGGTGACGCGGGAGTCCGCGCTGGCGAAGCTCGACGCCAGCGAGGCCGCCCGTGAGGTGGCCGAGGAGGCGGTCCAGACGCTCGGCGGCTACGGGTACACCACCGACTTCGCGCCGCAGCGCTTCTACCGCGACGCGAAGCTGATGGAGATCGGCGAGGGAACGAGCGAGATCCAACACGTGGTGTTGGGCCGCGAAATCGGGCTCTAAGTACCGTTCACTGCCCCGAACTGCGACACCAACTCCCGTTATCCCTCGCCGCTACGCCTGTACTGAGCGATCGAGGTCTGACGGTCCCCGTTTCCCTATTCTCCGTCCCGCGCTCGCAGTTCGGCGAGCACGCCGGCAGTACCGTCCATGTACGAGTCTTCCAGCACGACATCGGCCGCGTTCCGGGCGGCGCCGTCAGCGTTGGCGACCGCGTACGACTCGCCGGCGACCGCGAAGGTGGACGCGTCGTTCTCGCTGTCGCCGACCGCGACGAACTCGTCGGGGTCGATCCCGAGCGCGTCGCCGACGCGTTCGAGCCCGATCCCCTTGCTCACGCCCGTCGCCTTGACGTGGTACGCGTAGCCGGTGTCGACGACTTCCACGTCGCCGCCGGCGGCCGCGGCGACCTCGCGCAGCAGCGGCTCGTCGGCGTCGAGCGACAGCGCCACCTCCGTCTCGCGCCAGCGGTTCACCGTGTCTCGGGCGCCCCAACCGGGGTCGCCGCCGCGCTCGCGGAACGCCTCGACGACGGCCCGCGGGGCCTCGGAATCGCCGAGCACCGTCGTCTCGCCGTCGACGTGCACGACGCCGCCGTTCTCGGCGATGACGGTTTCCGCGCGCCCGAGGAAGTGCGACAGCGCGACCGGGTACGGGAACGCCTTCCCAGTCGCGAGCACCACGGGAGCGTCCCAGTCCGGTAGCAACTCGAAAGCGCGCGCGTCGATCCGGCCGCTCGCCGTCGTCAGCGTCCCGTCGATGTCCAGCACGAGGGGCGGAACCATACCGGACGTGCGGCGACGACGCGCAACTATCTTCCGTTCGTAGGCGACAAAATAGTGCTAATAATACGGTTCTGTTGAAACATTGAGAAGTTGGTATGTTACAGTTTCAATCGCTCAGTAAAGGAACAGCGGTGAGTGATAGCGGGAGTGGGTATGGTACGCCGCGAGTGGTGTCGTTTATAAGTGATCGAGTGATGTTGCTGTCGGCTGTTTATACGTGATTGGTGGTGCTGTGGTGACGGCTTTCAAAGCCCCAGCCGTGAGGACCTCCGAACGTCGTTCCTGCTCGCTTCGCTGCGCGGGCTGCGACGTTCGTGGTCCCGCTCGCTCCGCTCGCGGGACTCGCGCGGCTCGATGCGCTCCTCGGTCAATCGCTTCGCTCCTTCCCTGCGGTGCTTCCGTCGCCGTGCTTCGTCCTCACGGCTGCCCCTTTGAATCCCACCCACCCGCAACCGCACCGCAGCCTCACACCTCCCCAGCCTCGTCGCTGGCGCCGACGGCGCCAGCGACTCCCTCGCACCGTCGGTGAGCGGCCCGCTGGGCCGCTCACCGGGGCGCGCCACCGCATCGTTCTTTATAAGCGATCGTCACTGTCGCTCATGTCCTTTTAAATACGCTCCTGCCACCGACGATCTGCAATACCCACTCCCGCTATCGATCAAAAAGCGCTCTGTATCGACTGGCTGACTCAGACGGAATGCGTCTAAAGAATAGTTTCAACGGAGCCGACGCTACTCAAACCGACCACGAGGATCGATCGAACAGCTCGCGGAACACGAGCGTCGGAAACCGCGGGACGAGCCGGCTCGGCGGTCGTCCCTTCCCGTCGCTCTGGCGGGCCGTCACCCGGTCGAGCAGGCCCGCGTCCGCGAGTTCGTAGAGGACGCGCCGCACCGTCGAGGGCGACAGGTCGACCGCCTCGCGCGAGGCGATCGTCTCGGTCGCGGCGCTTACCGAGGCCCGATCGGCCTCCGGCAGACTCACGAGCTCGTAGAGGAGTCGACGCCGGCTCTCCGAGAGCGCGAGCACCCGCCCGAGCGCGACGCCGGGACGCGGGACCGCCTCGATCCCCGCGTCGAGGTCCTCCGGTCGCACCGTCGACGCGCCGGCGCGCTCCGCGGTGATGGCCGCGCCGACGATCGCGGCGAGCGCGTCGTGGGCGTCGCCGTCGGCCCACTCGCTGATCTCGCGGATCTGGTCGTGGGTGAGCGCGTCCCGCCCGAGCCCGGTGGAACACCGGCTCGTCAGCAGCTCGACGAGCACGTGGCGGCGGTACGGCTCGAACGCCACCGCCTCGTCCGGGTCCCAGTCGATCACCGCCGGGTCCTCACGGCCGAGACACACCGGAACGACCCGGTCGCTGACGGCCGTGAGCCACTCGACGACGGTCGTCGGGCTCGGCGTCTCCGGCTCGTCCACGTGATCGACCGCGACGACCAGGTCGGGGCCGGTCGCGATGGCGTCCCGCAGGGATTCGGCCACCTCGTCCGTGCCGACCCCGTGTTCGGGGACGGCGTCGTCGCTGATCGCGTCCAGCGTGGCGTGACAGATCCGGAACCGAGTCGACGCCCGCCGCGCGTCTACGTAGACGAAGCCCGGAAGCGTCGGCTCGACCGCGCGCGTCGACGTCTGTATCGCTCGTCGCGGGCCGCTGTGAGACGCGAGCCGCTCGAACAGCTCGGAGACGATAGCCGACTTCCCGCTTCCCTTCGGTCCGTGAACGTAGGCGCTCGGCGGGAGCGACCCGGCAAAGGCCGGCTCGAACACGTCGAGGAGCCGCTCGATCGCCGGTCCACGACCGACCGGAGAACCGGAGTGTGACACCGGGGAGACGGCGTCGATGTCCACGAGAACCCCGGCTCCGACGTCGTAGCCGAGCCGCCGCTCGATCCGGTCGTCGATGTTCACGGACGACCCTCCTCGATACTCCGATAAAACCGAAGCGAAGCGCGGTCGCTACCGCTCTGATCCGGATTTTGGCCGCGTCTCGCGTGACGTGTCATGATGGGTCCAGCGATTCGGTCATGTGCGCGTACAGCAGACGTTGCGACCGCACGACGGGCGTCCTGCGGTCGGGCCGGTTCGGGATGCCACGGACCCGGTCCGAGGCCGCTGCGGAATCGCTCCGAGACGATTCCCGCAAGCGGCGTTAGAGGTATCCGGCGTTCGGTAGCACGCCGAGGATCGCGAGGAGACCGACGACCAGCATCATGATCGCGATGGCCATCGCCGGCGGGTCGACGTGGGTTCCGGAGTGCGAGTAGAACAGCCGCTGGGTGACCTCGCCCACGAGGCCGCTGAGGGCCCCGAGAACGCCGGCCGCCAGCAGCGCGACCACGCTGCCCGCGACGGGGTCGATGACGACTGCACCCACCGCGCCGAGAAGCGTGATATGGTGAGTCACCGGGATCTTCTCGACCCCGAGGTTCAGGAACAGCAGGCTCATCGCGGAGATGCCGTAGCCGAGGAAGATGCTCCCCGTCTGGAGCCAGATGTAGCCGCCGAGGATGCCGCCGACGAGACCGATGGCGGTGACGCCCGACCACTTGTACTGGTGCGGGAGCCACGGCTCGGTCGCCGGGCGGCCGGCGTGTTCTTCCGGTCCGCCGTCGGCCTGCGGGTGGTCCTCGCCGCGCTCGAACGGCGACATGTCGAGGTAGCCGTCGCCCGCCGGCTTCCCGACGATCGGGTAGCCGAAGACGGGGCGCGCGAGGAACGCGGTCGCGAACACCGACACCGCGATGAAGTCGGTCGGCGGCGTCATCTCAAGCACGTTGATGAAGACGCCGTTCGCGACCTGCGTGAACAGCATCCCGATCACGCCGAAGATCGCTCCGACGGCGAGGATGTCGGGCTTCGTCCCGAACGCGTACGTGATGTCTTTCCCGAAGTGGTACCCGCCGTCTGCGGGGTTCATCTCGGGGTACTTCTTGCCGGCGTACGCCGAGGCGGCCACGCCGCCCGCGAACGCGATGTGCGGGCCGGTGATCGCCCCGAAGCCGATGACGCCGGTGATTCCGGCGGCGAGCTGTCCCGGTTCGATCGCCGGGACCCCCGAAGCGAGCTCTCGCTGGAGGATACCGATCCCCTCACCGAGGAAGACGACGAACCCGGTGAAGATGAACGCGGGCAGCGCGCCGATGGCGGCGCCGAACGCCCCGCCGGCGAGGGCGGTGATGAGGAGCAGCAGGAACGGCTCCACCTCCATCCCGATGACCGGGATCTGAAGGAGTAGCTCGTTCATCTACTCGTCCTCCTCGTCGACCGCCCAGTTCTTCGAGCGCTCGACCGCGTCGTCCCAGCGGCTGTACAGCTTGTCGACCTCACCCTGGGACTTCTCGGGGTTGAACTCGCGGTCGACCTGCCAGTTGTCGCGGAGCTCGTCGACGTTGTCCCAGTAGCCGACCGCCAGCCCGGCGGCGTACGCCGAGCCGAGCGCGGTGGTCTCGTCGACCTCCGGTCGCGCGATGTCCGTCTGGATGATGTCCGACTGGAGCTGACAGAGGAAGTTGTTCTTGACCGCGCCGCCGTCGACGCGGAGCGTCGTGGTCTCCACGCCGGAGTCGGCCTCCATGGCCTCGGCGATGTCGCGGGTCTGGTAGGCGATCGATTCGAGCGTCGCCCGGACGATGTGCTCCTTGCTCGTTCCGCGGGTCATCCCGACGATGGTGCCGCGGGCGCGGCCGTCCCAGTGCGGGGCGCCGAGCCCCGTGAAGGCGGGGACCATATAGACGCCGTCGGTCGAGTCGACCGAACGCGCCAGCTCCGCGGTCTGGGCCGCGTTGTTGATCAGGTCGACGTCCTCGAGCCACTCGATCGCGGCGCCGGTGATGAAGATGGACCCTTCGAGCGCGTACTGGACGGGCTCGCCGGACATCTGGAACCCGATCGTCGTCAGCAGTCCGTGGTCGGACTCGACGGCGTCGTTCCCCGTGTTCATCAGGTAGAACGAACCGGTGCCGTAGGTGTTCTTCGCGTCGCCCTCGTCGAAGCAGGTCTGGCCGAACAGCGCCGCCTGCTGGTCGCCCAAGGCGCCGGCGACCGGGACCTCCTCGCCGAGGAAGCCGTCGGCGTCCGTGTGGCCGTAGTAGTCCTCGTCGGAGGAGGGTCGTACCTCGGGCACCATCTCCTTCGGTACGTCGAACTCGTCGAGGAGTTCGTCGTCCCACTCCAAGTCCCGGATGTTGTACAGCATCGTCCGGGAGGCGTTGGTGACGTCCGTGATGTGGTTGCCCGTCAGGTTGTAGATGAGCCACGAGTCGATGGTGCCCATCACGAGCTCGCCGTCGCGAGCTCGGTCGCGGAGGTCGCCGCCCCGGGAGCTCTGCATCTTGAGCGGCTCGGCGTTGTCGAGGATCCACTCGGTCTTGGTCGCGGAGAAGTACGCGTCGGCCTCGAGGCCGGTCTTCTCGCGGATCTCCTCGACCTTGTCCGCCTCCTGCAGCTCCTCGACGCGGTCAGTGGTCCGTCGGTCCTGCCACACGAGGGCGTTGTGGACCGGTTTCCCGGAGTCTTTGTCCCAGACGATCGTCGTCTCGCGCTGGTTCGTGATCCCGATCGCGTCGAGCTGGTCCGCCTCCAGCCCCGCGTCGGCGAGGCCGTCGAGGACGACCTGTTTGGTGTTCTCCCAGATCTCGATGGGGTCGTGCTCGACCCATCCCGGGTTGGGGTAGATCTGTTCGTGCTGTTCGTACGCGTTCGCGACGACCTGGCCCGCATGGTCGAAGACCATGAACCGGGTACCGGTCGTCCCCTGGTCTATCGCACCGACATACTGTGTCATGTGTTGGATCCCTCCTGTGGCGCTGGTCCGCTTACGGGGTCGGCGCCGACCGCACGGCGGGCCTTGGTCCGGAGAGCAGTTCGCCCCCAAGCCACCGACCACGACGCCGCATCCGGCCCGTCTCCGGTCGAGCCACCGTCCGCGTCTCGACCGGCGAGCCGGTGTCGCCGCCGCCGCGACATATCTTCACGGAAGCTACCACGCCACTCGTGAACATAATGTACTACCATAATAATCTTCCTGTTAAAATCTGTATTTCGCACCGGTCGAAAAAGTGAATATATAAATAAACTGGATCCAACAACAAATGTACTACTTGAACGTCCCTGATCGTTATGGGTGACTCCCCGTAGGAGGTAAAGTAAAGTGGGCGGGGTCCGACCGGATCGATATGGACCAACAGGTGGACGTCGTCGTCGTCGGCGGGGGATCGACGGGGTGCGGCGTCGTCAGGGACCTCGCGCGGCGGGGGCTCGACGCGGTGCTCGTCGAGAAGGGGAACCTGACACACGGCACGACGGGGCGGATGCACGGGCTCTTACACAGCGGGGGGCGGTACGCGGTCTCCGACCAGAAGAGCGCGCGCGAGTGCATCGAGGAGAACCTGGTGCTCCGCGACATCGCGGCCCACTGCGTCGAGGAGACCGGCGGGCTGTTCGTCAAGCGCCCGGAGGACTCCGAGGAGTACTTCCAAGAGAAGCTGGAGGGGTGTAAGGCGTGCGACATCCCCGTCGAGGTGATCGACGGCGAGGAGGCGCGGCGTCGCGAGCCGTACCTCGCGCGCGACGTGGAGAAGGCGATCGCGTTACCCGACGGCGCGGTCGACCCCTTCCGGCTCTGCGTCGCCAACGCGGCCGACGCCCGCGAGCACGGCGCGCGGATCGAGACCCACGCCCCGGTGACCGACGTGCTCGTCGAGGACGGCGAGGTCGTCGGCGTGGAGATCGAACACGAGACCGGGCCCGGCAAGCGCGTCCACCGCGAGCCCGGAACCACCGAGCAGATCCGCGCGCGCCACGTCGTCAACGCGACCGGCGCGTGGGCGGGCAACGTCGGCGAGATGGCCGGCGTCGACGTGGAGGTGCGCCCCTCGAAGGGCGTGATGACGGTGATGAACACCCGGCAGGTCGACACCGTGATCAACCGCTGTCGGCCGAAGGGCGACGCCGACATCATCGTCCCCCACGAGACCGCCTGCATCCTCGGCACGACCGACGAGGAGGTCGACGACCCCGAGGACTACCCCGAGGAGGAGTGGGAGGTCGACCTGATGATCGAGACGCTCTCGGAGCTGGTTCCGGCGCTGAAAGACGCCCGGACGCTCCGGTCGTTCTGGGGCGTCCGTCCCCTCTATGAACCCCCCGGCACCGGCACCGAGGACCCGACCGATATCACCCGCGACTACTTCCTCCTGGACCACGGCGACCGCGACGACCTGCCGGGGATGACCACCATCGTCGGCGGGAAGCTCACCACCTACCGCATGATGGCCGAGTCCATCTCCGACCACGTCTGCGACGCGCTCGGCCACGACGCGACCTGCGACACCGCCGACGCGCCGCTGCCGGGGTCGGAGGACCCGGCGCGCATGGACGAGCTGATGGACGAGTTCGGGCTCCGATCCCCGGTGGCCCGCCGGTCGGGCCAGCGGCTCGGATCGCGCGCCGACGGCGTGCTCGACCAGTACGACCCGAACCCCGTCGTCTGCGAGTGCGAGGGCGTCACGCGCGCCGAGGTGCAGGACGCGATCGGCGATGCTGGCAGCGATCTCAACGCGGTCCGCCTGCGGACCCGCGCCTCGATGGGGAACTGTCAGGGCGGGTTCTGTTCGCACCGGATCGCCGCCGAGCTCGCGCAGGAGTACCCGGAGCCCGTCGTCCGCGACGCGGAGGACGAGCTGTACCAGGAGCGCTGGAAGGGCCAGCGCCACGCGCTGTGGGGGCGTCAGCTCTCGCAGGCGATGCTGAACCACATGCTGCACGCGACCACAATGAACCGCGACGGCGACCCGGCGAACCTCGACCGCGAGGTCGACTTCGGGGCGTTCGACGCGGGCGCGGGGAGCGGGACGGCCGGGTCCGATGCCGGCGAGGGCGGCGACGCCGGGACCGCAGCGACCGATGGCGGTCGCGCAGCGGACGACGCGACCACCGATGGGGGGATCTGATGGCGATCGATAGCGACGTGCTGGTCGTCGGCGGCGGGCTGGCGGCGATCACCTCGGCGATCGCGGCGGCCCGGGAGGGCGCCGACGTGCGCCTCGTCTCTCACAAGGCGAGCACGCTCCGGCAGGCCTCCGGGCTGATCGACGCGCTCGGGTACGTGCCGGCGACCGAGCCCGCGAAGCCCCTGCGCGAAGGACCTCCTACGGCCGGGCGCGAGCTCGACCGCGACGAGTGGCCCGACCCGGAAGGGCCGCTCGCCGACCCCTTCGAGGCGATCGACCGGCTCCCCGAGACGCACCCCTACCGTGTCCTCGGCGCCGACGCGCTCCGGGAGGGACTGGCCCTGTTCGACGACCTCGCGGGCGACGCGTACCGCGGAGGGCACACCGACAGCAACGCCCTTCTCCCCACGTTCGGCGGGAGCGTGAAGCCGACCGCACGCTACCCGGCCGCCGCCGAGGCCGGGCTCGCGAGCGACGACCGACCCGCGCTCATCGTCGGGTTCCGGTCGCTCACCGAGTACGACGCGCGCGCCTTCGCCGGGCGGCTGGAGGCCGCGGGGGTCCCGTTCGACGTCGCCGGCGCGGAGGTGGAGTTCGCCGAGGCGTTCCGCGCGGACACGAAGGTCACCCGGCTCGCGAAGGCGCTCGACCACGACGAGGAGATCGGCGGGGCCCCTGCCCGCGAGGCGCTGGCGAAGGCCGTCGGTCCGCACCTCCACGACGTGGTCGACGAGGCGGGCGGCGTGGACCGCGTCGAGCGCGTCGGATTCCCGGCGTTCCTCGGCGACGACCGCGGCGACGAGGTCCGCGCAGAACTGGCCGACCGGCTCGGCGCGGACGTGTTCGAGATCCCGATGGGGCCGCCGAGCCTCCCGGGACTCAGGCTGGAGGACCGACTGTACGACGCGCTCGACGCCGAGGGCGTCCGGTTCGAGACCGGGAACCCGGTCGTCGGGATCGAGACCGAGTCGGACGGGCGGATCGAGACGGTCGCGGTCGACCGGAAGGGCCGTGAGACCCCCTACGGCGCCGACGCCTTCGTGCTCGCGACCGGGGGGCTCGTCGGGAAGGGGCTCGACTCGGACCGCGAGAGCGTCCGCGAGCCGATTTTCGACCTCCACGTCGAGCAGCCGGCGGACCGCTACGAGTGGTTCGTCGACGACGCGTTCGGCGACCAGCCGTACGCGCGCTTCGGCGTCCGGATCGGCGAGGGAGCGCGCGCGCTGGACGCGGACGGGGAACCGGAGTACGACAACGTCTTCGCGGCCGGCGGGGTCGTCGGCGGCGCGGACGCAGCCCGGGAGAAGTCCGCGAGCGGAGTGTCGCTCGCGACCGGGATCGCGGCGGGACGGCGGGCGGCGACGGAGGCAACTCAATGACACGACACACGGACGACGGCGACGCGGAGGAGGGGAACGGAACCGACGGGGAGCGCGACGACGGGACTGAGCCCCCGGCAAGCCCCGGCGTCCCGGAGGCGGGACGCGACGAGCAGCCGTCGATCTTCGTCCCCGACGACGGGGAGGTGCCCGAGGCAGGGTCGGACGACGGCCTTGGCGCGGGACCCGCCACCGGCGACGGCGTCGCCGACCGTGCCGCAGATCGCGCCGCCACCGACGGGGGCGTCGAGAGCGCGACCGGCGGGAGCGATTCGACCGAACTCGACCCGGACGCCTACGACCCGGTGGACGTGTTCCCGGGCGGCGACCTCGACTTGCGGGAGGGCGCCGACTCCTGTTACAAGTGCACGAGCTGTGACACCTCCTGTCCGGTCGCCGAGGTCGACGAGGAGTTCCCGGGACCGAAGTTCCAGGGGCCGGAGCAGTGGCGGCTCAAGCGCAAGGACGACCACGACATTGACGAGTCGATCACCTCCTGTTCGAACTGCATGCGCTGTGACGACGCCTGTCCCTCTTCCGTGCCGCTCTCGCAGATGCACAACGAGGCGCGCGGGCAGTTCGTCGAGGAGCAGATGGAGAAGCTCTCGCGAGAGTACATTCGGAACCGAATCCTCTCGAACTACCGCTTCTTCGCCTCCATCGCGAGCAAGGTGCCGCGGCTGGCGAACGCCGCGACGAAGATCCCGGGCGCGATGAAACTCGGCGAGAAGGTGCTCGGGATCGCGGGCGACCGCGAGTTCCCGGACTTCGCCACCGAGACATTCCGCGAGTGGTGGAAGGCCCGCGGCGGCGCGCAGGTCCAGAACCCGGGCAAGCGGGTCGCTTACTTCCACGGCTGTTACTCCAACTACAACACGCCGGAGGTCGGCAAGGCGATGGTGCGGGTGTACGAGCACTTCGGCTACGAGGTGATGGTGCCCCCGCAGAAGTGCTCGGGCACGCCGATGTTCGCGAACGGGATGCTGAAGGACGCGCGCCGGCACGCGGAGACGAACGTCGAGAACCTCGTCGAGGCCATCGGCGAGGGCGCCGACGTGATCGCCTCCTGTACCTCCTGTTCGCTGTCGCTCCGACAGGAGTACCCCGAGCTGTTCGACATCCACGGGATCGAGGACGTCTCCGAGCACACCTACGAGGCGCTCGAATATCTCCGGATCAACGAGGACTTGGAGGGCGAGCTGGCGGGGACCGAACTCGCCGACGAGCAGGCGTTCGCCTACCACGCCCCGTGTCACGCCCGCAATCAGGGGCTCTCTCGGCAGGCCGTCGAGACGTTCCGCGACGTGGACGGCGTGGAGATGGAGGACGTGGGCGACTCCTGTTCCGGCATCTCGGGCACCTACGGCTGGAAGGCGGAGAAGTACGAGAAGTCGATGGAGATCGGCGCGGAGATGTTCGAGCACATGGAGGACGCCGAGGGCGACGTGGGGATGACCGAGTGCCCGACCTGCGCGATGCAGATGGAACACGGCACGGGCTACGAGGTCGAACACCCGCTCCAGCTCCTTGAGGACGCGGTCGGCGCGTAGAATTCGGCGACTGCGGGGGGAAGGACGGAGTTCTTCGCCCCGTTTTTCAGACCGGATAACCGCGAGCGAACGTTTATCAACGCAACGCGGCGACTCTGCGGACGTGACGCTCGCACAGTTTCTCGACCGATTCGACGGCGCCGATCGGTCCATCGTCGTCGTCAACCGCACCGACCCGGATCCGGTGTTGAACATGCTCGTGGACACGTTCGGGGAGGACGCGGTGAACGTGGTCGACGGAACGACACGGACGAGCGAACGACCCCGGGCCGATCGGGACCGCGGCGGCGAGGCGAACCGCCGCGACTCCCGCGGCGGGCTCACCACGCGGGAGTTCACGACGGACCGGATCGTCGACCGGAACGGCGAGGGGATCGGGCCGGGCGACGGTTCCGAACGCGGTGACGGCGCGGGCGTCGCCGACCGCGGGACACCCGAGCCCGGCGATTCCAGCCCGGTGATCGACGTCGAGACCCTTCGACGGCACGACGACGTCCCCTTCGACGGCGACGATCCCGAGGAGCTGGAGAACCTCGCGCTGCTCGTCGAGGACGGCGAGGTGGTCGCGGGGTCGACGCTCGACAAGCTCGGCGACGCGGTGCTGTTCGTGAACTCTGACCTGTACGTCACCGGAACCCGGAGCCTCGACGACATCGACCTCCCCTCGGTGATCGGCGGGCTCGCCGACACGACGTTCTCGCTGCGCGGCTACCCCGAGTCAAATCGGCAGAAGCTCCTCTTAGTCACCATCTCGCGGTTCATCGAGCGCGCCGCGTGGATGGCCGGTGACGGGACGCTCCGGTCGTCGTTCCAGCGACTCTCGCGGATCGACGACGAGGTCGGGACCCGGAAGGTGTACGAGCGCGTCTCCGAAGCGGGCGTCGACACGCACCTCTACGGGATCCCGGACGACCTCCCGCGCGACCTCGAGGCGGTGATCCACGCCGGCGATACCCGGGACTTCACCGACAGCTGGTTCGTGGTATACCGCCCGCCGGGCGGGCCTCAGTCGGTCGATGTCGACTCCGGAAGCGATCTCACACGCGGGATCGAAGGCGGCGTGGGACTGCTCGCGGTCGAAGTCGAGCCGCGGACGTGGCGCGGACTGTGGACGTTCGAGCCCGATCGGGTGCAGTCGATGAACCGGTATATCGAGCGGAATCTGTAGGTGAGGACCCGACCGCGCTCCGCCGGCGATTCGTAGGTAGCGGTGTGCGAAACGCGCGGGTCGTACCGGAGCAGGGGCGAGTGACACGGAGAGTGAGTACGTCGCCCACTCCCGCTCCCCGATTAAGCAGCAGTCTTCAGTCACCAAGCGTTTCGGACGGAGATATCTCTGAGGCAGACGGGTTCCACAGGGTACAACAAGCGCCAGAGATCGGACCGCCCGGCTTCCGATCAGTCGTCGCCCTTCGCGTCGACGATCACGACCTCGCCGTCCTCGACGGTGACGTTGATGAGGGTCTTCACGTTGTAATCGGTCTGATCGAGCTCGTTTTCGCCCGCCTTCTTGATCACGGCGACGACGTCGACGACCTCGGCGCCGACCTCGTTCGTCAGCGCGTCGAGGATGGCCTTCATCGTGCCACCGGTCGAGAGCACGTCGTCGAGGACGAGCACGCGGTCGCCCTCCTCCACGTCGTTGATGTACATCTCCGACTCGGAGTAGCCGGTCTCCTGGAACAGCGGGACCTCGCCGTCGAGGCCGTACTGGCGCTTGCGGATGACGACCAGCGGGATGTCGGTCATCAGCGAGAGCGCGGTGGAGATGTGGATCCCCATCGCCGCGGGGGTGACGATCTTGTCGACGTTCTCCAGCTCCGCCTTCCGGATGATCCGGATGACGATCTCCCGGAGGAGCTCCGGTTTGAGCATGGGAACGCCGTCGCTGATCGGGTGGACGAAGTACTGGTACTCGCCTTTCTCGATGATCGGCGCGTCGAGGAGCGACTGCCGCAACTGGTCCATGTCGCCGGTACTCGGGCGGATTAATAAAGCGTGGCGGTTGCGTTGCTCGGTGCGGGCCGGTGGCACGCAGCAGTCGCGCCTTGGTCGTGGATCCCGTCCCGGAACTGACGCAATCCGCGAACGTCACAGAAACCCCAGCCGCCCGCTTATAAGTGAGTGAGTAGGGATCGGTTGGGAACTCTTCCAAAGCCCCAGCCGGCGGCGAAGCCGCCGGCGACTGCCCCTTTGAGTCCCACCCGACCGCACAGCCCCGCACCTCACGCCTCCCCAGCCTCGTCGGCTCGGCGTTTATAAACGCCGAGCCGACTCCCTCGCGCGTGCGACTCACGCCCTCCGGGCGTTCGTCGGCACGCGCCACCGCATCACTCTGGTTCCGGTCCCCGACTTCGCCTACTCGAACTCCGGCTCCCGCTTCTCCAAGAACGCGGCCATCCCCTCGCGCTGGTCGTGGGTGCCGAACAGGCTGGCCCACGCCCGACGTTCCAGGGCGAGCCCGCTCGCCCCCGACCCGTCGCGGGCGGCGTTGAGCGCCTCCTTCGCCGCGCGGGTCGCGAACGCCGGTTTCGCGGCCAGATCCCCCGCCAGCTCGTCGATCCGGTCGTCGAACGCCTCGTCCGGAACGACCTCGCCGACGAGTCCGAGCTCGGCCGCCTCGCTCGCGTCGACCCGCTTGCCTAAGAAGACGAGTCGCTTCGCGGTCTCGTCGCCGACCAGCCGCGAGAGCCGCTGGGTTCCGCCCCAACCGGGGATGATCCCGAGGTCGATCTCGGTCTGCCCGATCACGGCGCTCTGGGCGGCGACGCGGAGGTCACAGGCCAACGCGAGCTCCGAGCCGCCGCCGAACGCGTACCCGTCGATCGCCGCGACCGTCGGCGCCGGGAACGACTCGATCGCGTCGGCGACGCGGTGGCCCAGCTCCGCGTACGCCTGCGCCTCCGGCGTCGACAGCTCGACCATGTAGGAGATGTCCGCGCCGGCGACGAACGCCTCGTCGCCCGCGCCGGCGAGCACGAGCGCGCGGGCGCCGGCCGTCTCGGCCTCGCCGAGCGCGTCCTCGATCGCTTCCAGCGTGTCGACGGTGAGCGCGTTGAGCTGCTCCGGGCGGTCGACGGTGAGCGTCGCTACGTCGCTGTCGTCGTCGACGTCGAGCGTGATCGTGTCCCACGTCATACCGGCACGTCGCTCGCCGGCGCCATAGTCGTTCGGCAGGCGGAATCTCGAGTGAACGCGCTAGATCTCCTCGCGGCTGTCGATCTCGCTGTAGATGTACCACGCCGTGGTGTATGCGCCGATGAACAGCAGGTAGCCGAACACGAGTCCGACGAGCTGGCGGGAGCCGAGCCCGTCCGGCAGCGTCCGCGCGAGGATCCCCAGCGCCACAGCGAACACGACGAGCGAGAACAGCCCCGAGAAGGCGTACACACCGAGGTCAGAGGTGAGTCGATCGCGCACGCTCACGACAACGCGACCCGCTGATAAACCACCACCGGTCGCGGCGAGGCGCCGATCGGTTGCGCGGATTGCAGGTTCGGTCGGTTGCGCGGATTGCAACCCCTATATGCCCTCGGCCATACGGTCGCGTATGAACGGGAACCGGTTCGGTCGGCTCTTCCAGGTGACGACGTACGGCGAGAGCCACGGCGACGCGATGGGCGTGACGGTCTCGGGCGTGCCCGCCGGCGTCGAGCTCGACGAGGAGGCCATTCAGGCGCAGCTCGACCGGCGCAAGCCGGGCCAGTCGATGATCACGACCTCGCGGGGCGAGCCCGACGAGGTCGTCGTCAACTCCGGCGTGCAGGACGGCTACACCACCGGCACGCCGATCGGGATGGTGATCCAGAACAAGGACGCGCGCTCGGGGAAGTACGAGCCGTACGTCACGGCGCCGCGCCCCTCCCACGGCGACTACACCTACTCCGCGAAGTTCGGCACGCGCAACTGGGGCGGCGGCGGGCGCTCCTCCGCGCGCGAGACGGTGAACTGGGTCGCTGCCGGCGCGGTCGCCGAGCAGGTGCTCGACGCCTCCGACCACGACGTGGAGATCAAAGCGCACGTGAACCGGATCGGCGACGTCGAGGCCGACGACGTGAGCTTCGAGCAGATCCTCGAACACTCGGAGGAGAACGACGTGCGCTGTGCCGACCCAGAGGCGGCCGCCGAGATGCAGGAGCTGATCGAACGGTATCAAGAGGCGGGCGACTCCATCGGCGGCTCCATCTACTTCGAGTGCCGCGGCGTCCCCCGCGGGCTCGGCGCGCCCCGATTCGACGGCTTCCCCTCCCGGCTCGGACAGGCGATGTTCTCGATCCCGGCGACCACGGGCGTCGAGTTCGGGCTCGGGAAAGCGGCCGTGAACGTCTCCGGCAGCGAGCGCAACGAGGACTGGACCTTCGACGACGGCGAGTCCTTCGACCACGTCGAGAGCGAGGAGGGCGACCCGGTCCCCGTCGGCAACGACCACGGCGGGCTCCAGGGCGGGATCACTACGGGCGAGCCGGTCTACGGCGAGGCGACGTGGCACGCGCCCACCTCGATCCCGAAGAAGCAGCGCTCGGCCGACTGGGAGACGAGCGAGGAGAAGGACGTGCAGGTCGTCGGCCGCCACGACCCCGTGCTCCCGCCGCGGGCCGTCCCCGTCGTCGAGGCGATGCTGTACTGCACCGTCCTCGACTTCATGCTGCTCGCCGGCCGGATCAATCCCGACCGCGTCGACGGCAACCCGGGCCAGTACGATACCGATTACCACCCGAGCAGTCCCGATAACGAGTAGCGAACGACCGAGTCCTTCGACGACACCGTTCGCTTTTCTCGATGTTCATGGGGACTCGACTGGAGTCCTCGCCATCACGCTTATTACAGAGTATTACAAACTATTTCGTATGCCGATCGGTATCGACGCGTTCGACGAGGAGCCGGAGGCGGCTCTCGACGTGGCGGCCGGGACTCAACCGTACCGCATCCTCGCGTTCCTCGCTGAACACGACGATCAAGCGTTCACGCAGACCGAGATCCACGAGCGAACGGGTATCAAACGCGGGAGTGTCGGCACCGTGCTCTCCAGACTGGAGGACCGCGGACTCGTGCGCCACCGCGGCCGGTACTGGGCGATTGCCGATGACGATCGGCTCGCGTCGTTCGCCGCACAGCAGGCGGCCAGCTCGGCGTCGACGATGGACGACTACTACGGCGAGGACGAAGCGTGACCGGCGAACGCGGGACGGTGGTCAAGGGACCGGATCTGTTCGCGGACAACGACTTTCGGCCGTACGTCCGGATCAACGACGACACCCACCCGTTTGCGGACGAGGAGGCCGTCTACGTCGCCGCGACGACGACCCGACGGTCGGCCGCGATTCCGCTCACGGAGGCCGACTTCGTCGCCGGCGGACTTCCGCGAGAGACGTACGTCAATCCGTGGACCGTCGTGACGATACGACACGCGGATATCCACGGGGAAGAGGGGCGACTGACAGACGAGACGACGGAGACGATTGCGAGAGCGACGGCAGGATATCTCGGCGTTCTGTGACTGTTAGCGACCGCCCGGTCGCGATCGATATCCGCTCTCACTCCCCCGGCGACCACTCGCAGGCGTCGCCCGCCGTGAGGTCGTTCTCGTCGACGTGCGCAGAGAGGCACGCGTAGTGACAGAAGTAGGCGGGCGAGCCGCAGCCGTCGTCGCAGTCGCGCACGCAGATCGGGTCGTGCTCGAAGATCCGCGAGCCGCAGTAGGCGCAGGGCTGGTCGGCGTCGGGCACGGAGACGCTCGTGGACATAGCCGGACACAGGGCGTGCCGCGTTGAAAAGGCGTCGCGCGGCTGTGCGACTCACACCACGACGACCGCGTCGACGACGACGAGCAGCACGAAGCCGACGAGGAACGCCCCGGTGGCGGCGTCGGCGTGGCCGTGACCGTGCGAGGAGGGGATCAGCTCGCGGAAGACGACCGCGAGCATCGCGCCCGCGGCGAACCCGGAGGCGACGGGGAACAGCCCGGCCGCGAACCCGACGAGCAGGAATCCGAACACGGAGGCGACGACCTGGGGGACGACTCCCGAGAGCGTGGTGTACCAGATCACCCGCAGGTTCGACATCCCGGTCTCCGCCATCGGGACCGCGAACGCGAACCCGTCGGGCACGTTCTGGAGCCCGATCACGACCGCGAGCACCAGTGCGATCTCTTCCAACCCCGACGCGAACGCGACGCCGATCGCCAGCCCCTCCGGGGCGTTGTGGAGAGTGATAGCGCTGCCGATGAGCAGGGCCTTCCGGAGGGTGACCTGCCGTTCTGCGGCCGCGGCGGCGGACTCGCTTGAGTCGGCGGACGCCGTGGCGCCGGCGGAGCCAGCGGGGCCGGTGAACTCCGAAAGCTCACGGTCCGGCCGTTTGCTCTCGTCGGAGATCGGCATCGCGGCCGCGTCGTCGCCGGTCGCACCGCCCTCGGGGAGCCACTCGCGGTACTGCGCGTGGAGGTGGGGAATGGCGTAGTTCCCGGCGAGCAGGCCGACGCCGCCGAGGAGGAGCCCGGCCATCACCGCCGTGAGCGTCCCCTCCTCCATTCCGGGGATGATCAGCCCGAAGACGCTGGCCGCGACCATCAGCCCGGCCGCGAGCCCCAGCGCGGCGTCGTAGACGCGGTGCGTGACACGGGCCCGGAAGAACACCGGGAGCGCTCCGAGGCCCGTCGCGAGCCCCGTCACGCCGCTGACGGCTACGACGGTCGAAAGCGTCGTCATGGGGTGCGGTTCCCTCCACGGGCACATAAATGCGGCCGACAGCGGCGTCGTTCGGGTCGGTCGACGCCGCGGTCAGCGCTCGAACGCGTTCCGGAGGTCGCGCCCGTAGACGCCGACGGCGACCGCCAGTGCCGCGAGCGCGCCGACCGGGATCACGGCGAGCCACCCAGACGTGGTCCCGACGCCGAACCGGGTCGCGACGCCGACGGAGACCCACAGGCTCGCGGCCGCGGCGAGGACGAGGAGCCCGCCGGTGACGCGCCGGTCCTCCCGTCCGAGCGCGACCCCCGCCGTCGCGCTGGCCGCCGCGAGAACGTGAAAGCCGATCGCGAGCGGCCACGCCCGGATCGACGCCGGGAGCGACCCGAACGGGCGCGGCTGGTCGAGGAAGTACGCCCACACGGGATAGCCACCGGCGGCGGCTCCCGAACCGGCCGTGTTGAGGAACCCCCACAGGCTCACGACCGTGAGATCGTCGCCGGGGGCCACCGCCATCGGAACCGCGAGGAGGGCAACGACGAGGAGCCAAGCGTTCCGGCGAGAGGTTCGGTCGCTGCGGTCGCTGCGGTCGGCGCGGTCGGCGCGGTCGGCGCGGTCGTCTGACTCTGGTCGCCGCGATCTCGTTGTCTCCGATCCCGACCCCACTACCATGTGGTCGTCTCGGCGGGCCGCGGATAAGTATCATCTGGACGCGGTCTCGCGTCCGAGGACGCACAACGTTCTTTGAGTCGGGGGTCGCTTGGTCCGGTATGCAAGTCACCGTCGTCGGAAGCGGCTACGTCGGAACGACCCTCGCGGCCTGCCTCGCGGACGCGGGCCACGACGTGACCGCGATCGATATCGATCCGGACGTGGTCGCGGCGATCAACGACGGGCACGCGGCTATCCACGAGCCCGGCCTCGACGACCTGCTGGCCGAGCACGCGGGCGACCGACTCCACGCGACCACCGAGTACGAAAGCGTTCCCGACGCCGACGTGACGTTCCTGGCGATCGGCACCCCGTCGAACGAGGACGGGAGCATCGACCTCGGAGCGCTCACCGCGGCCGCGGAGATGACCGGAGAAGCGCTGGTGGAGAGCCGGGAGGGCGACGGCTCCTCGACCGCGGATCCCGACGACCGCCACCTCGTCGTCGTCAAGAGCACGATCACGCCGCCGGGCGTCGGGGAGGTCCGCGAGGCTCTGTTCGAGGGCGCCGGCGACGCGGCCGACAACGTCGAGCTCGCGACCAACCCGGAGTTCCTCCGCGAGGGCACCGCGGTCGACGACTTTCAGCACCCGGACAAGCTCGTCTTCGGGACCGAGTCCGAGTGGGCGACGGAGCGACTGGAAGCGCTGTACGAGCCGCTCGTCGCCGCGACCGACGGCGACGTGCCGGTTATCCGGACCGATCCCGAGACGGCCGTGATGATCAAGTACGCCAACAACGCCTTTCTCGCGTCGAAGATCTCGCTGGCGAACGACCTCGGAAACATCTGCAAGCGGTTCGGGATCGACGCCTACGAGGTGATGGACGCGGTCGGGCTCGACGACCGGATCGGGGCGAAGTTCCTGCGCTCGGGGGTCGGCTGGGGCGGGAGCTGTTTTCCCAAAGATGTCGATGCGATTAGGGCGGCGGCCCGCGAGGCCGGCTACGAGCCAGCGCTCCTCGACGCCGCGGTCGCGGTGAACGACGGCCAGCCGGAGCGCATGCTGGAACTGCTCGACGCCCACGCCGACGTGGCGGGGGAGCGCGTCGCGGTGCTCGGGCTCGCTTTTAAGCCCGGTACCGACGACGTCCGGAACTCCCGCGCTATTCCCGTCATCGAGGGACTGCAAGCGCGGGGCGCCGAAGTCGTTGGGTACGACCCCGTCGCGACCGAGAACACCCGCGAGCGGTTCCCCGATATCGAGTACGCGGACTCGGCCGCGGCTGCGCTCGACGGCGCGAGCGCAGCGCTCGTCGTCACCGACTGGGACGAGTTCGCGGCGCTCGACGACGCGTTCGACGCGATGGGGGCTCCGGTCGTGATCGACGGCCGCCGGGTGATCGAGCGGCGGGAGGGGCTCACCTACGAGGGGCTCACCTGGTAGCCGGTGCCGTCCGTCGCGAGACGCACCGTACCATTTATGTAATCTGGAATAAATTTGGACGTATGGCAGCCCTCCAAGCCCTTCGACCCGCAGCCGGCGGCGTTGCTCGCAATCCGATCCTGATCGCCATCACGGCGCTGTACGGCCTCGTACAGCTTCCGAACCTACTCATTCAACCGACGCAGCCGTTGCTCGCGTCAGTGATTTCGCTCGTCATGACGGGCCTGTTACTCCTGGTGCTTCCCTTCTTTCAGGGCGGTATGCTCGCCATGGGGAGCGAGGCGATCCGCGGGAAGACGAGACTCTCGACGCTCGTCGCCGAGGGGAAAGCCAACTACATCTCGCTGCTGCTCGCGTACTTCGTGCTGTTTGCGATCAACCTCGTATTCGGCTTCATCGCGTTCTTCGGACTCTTCATCGCCGTCCTCGGCACGTCGTTCAGCGAGGTTTCCGGTCCCGATGGGCTCGGCGACCCGGCGGCCGGTGCCGGCGGCGTCCCGGGCGGTCTGACCCTGCTGGCCGTGGTCGGAATCGTCGCCGTCGGGCTCGTACTCGTCTATCTCCTGATCACGTTCCTCATCCAGTTTTACGCGCACGCCATCGTCTTGGACGACCGCGAGCTGGTCGACGGGTTCCGTCGAAGCGTCGGGCTCGTTCGCTCGAACCTCCTCAGCGTGCTCGGCTACTCAGTCCTGCTTCTGATCGGCGGTGTGCTCGTGGGAGCGCTCGCCGCCGCGGCGTCGTTCGTCCTCGCTCCGCAGCCGCCGGGAAGTCCGATCGCCGAGCTAATTCCGTTCGGCTACTCGACCGGCGTCGCCGTCGTCGGTGCGATCGGGTACGTTCTCCTGACCGCCCTGTCCGGTGCCTTCTACACGACGTACTCGGTCGCGTTCTACGAGGCGATTCGCCCGGAGACAACCCCGTCTGGCGCCCCTGACCGCCACCCCTAATCCACGACGACGCCGAGAGCGATTCTCCACAGACGCTCGCGACGATGCCCCGTTCGAGGCGCGGCCGCGACGATTAAGCAGACCGCATGTAGGCAGCGAACAGCGATATCACGATTAGGTGGGAGGACCTCCACGGGCCCGACCCCTCGCGGCCGGGAGAGTTCCGCCGATATCGGTTCACGCGTCGAGGAGGCTGTCGCCGTCGAAGTCGCCGTCGTGCTCGACGTCCATCAGATCGAGGATCGTCGGGGTCACGTCGAAGAGGTTCGACCCCTCGACGTCGAGGTCGGGGTCGGTCGAGTACAGCAGCGAGTTCTCGAACTTGTGCATCCCGTTGCGCGGGCCTTCGGTGAAGACGGCCTCCTTGCCGCCGAAGCCGGACTTCAGGTCGAAGCCGTCCGCGGGGATGACGACGAGGTCGGGCGCGATCTCGTCGTTGTCGCCGTCGAAGACGGTCTCGCCTTTCACGATCCGCTTGCACACCTGCCGGCCGTCGGGGCCGGTGAGCGATTCGAGGTCGTCGATGAGTTCCTCGCGGACCGCCTCGTACTCCGACTCGGAGACGACGCCCTCGGGTTCGCGGCCTTCCAGATTGAGGTAAAAGCGGCCGGGGATGAGCGAGTACGCCCGGGCCTCGTCGTCGATGTCGGTAAGGGAGTCGTGGTCGTCGCCGTCGTACGAGAGCCATCCCTCGTCGGCGAGGAACTGGTTGCAGTTCACCTCCCACTCCAGCTCGGTGAACCCGTGGTCGGAGGCGACGATCAGGGTCGTGTCGTCGTCGAGCCGATCGCGGATCTCGCCGATGTACTCGTCGAGGGTCCGGTAGAACTCGAGGAAGGAGTCCTTGTTCTCCCCGTCGTTCTCGTAGTCGCCGAACAGGAAGTGGTTGACCCGGTCAGTGCTCATGAAGACGCCGAAGAAGAGGTCCCAGTCGTCCTGATCGAGGTAGTGCGTGAACACGTCGTATCGGGCGTCGAGGGTCGCGTGCGCGTTCTCGATGAACTCGGTCTTGTCGTCGTCGTGTCCGAGCTTCGCGTTCACGTCGATCTGGTAGTCGTAGTCCTCGAGGACTTGCCGGACCGCGTCGTCGCTCGCGGCCGCGTCGAGCGATGGCGAGAGGAATCCGGAGACCTGTCGCTGGATCCGGCTCGACGGCGGGAACGTGACGGGGACGTTGAGCACGGTCGCGTCGCGGCCGTCGTCGGTGACGCGGTCCCACAGCCGCGTCGCGGACACGTGTTTCCCCATCGGAACGTACGTCTCGTAGGAGTCGGTCTTACGGTCTTGGAAGCCGTAGACCCCGGTCTCGCCGGGATTTACCCCCGTCGTGAGGCTCGGCCAGCACGCGCTCGACTCGGGCGGCACGATGCTCTCCAGCCGCCCCGCCGAGCCCGATTCGGCGATGTCGGTCAAGTTCTCGAAGACGTCGGGGTGATCCTGCACGAGGTCGTACGGTACGCCGTCGATGCCGAGAAAGACCACGCGCTCGTCGTCGTCGCCGCGCAGCCGATCGAACAGTCCCATGGACGAGGATGACTTCGAGTCGACAAATCCCTTGTGTTCTGGCGAATGACGCCGCGATCCGCCGGTCGCGGCGAATGGTGCCGCCATCCGCGTTCGCGGCGAATGGCGCCGCGATCTGCGCGCGCTGGCAAGCCGAGCCGATGCAGAAGGCCTATTCCCCTCGGCGGAGACATATCCGGCGTATGACCGACGACTTCCCGGCGAGCGTCGACGTCGACTACGCCGACGGCGAGGGCGAGGATCCGGCGGACTACCCGTCGCTACAGCACAAAATCGAGAAGGCGATCGAGGTCACGCGCCAGGGGTTAGAGCAGTACGACAACCCGGCCGTGATGTGGACGGGTGGGAAGGACTCCACGCTGACGCTGTACTTCATCAACCAGGTCGCCGAGGAGTTCGGCTACGAGAAGCCGACCGCGGTGTTCATCGACCACTTCCAGCACTTCGACGACATCACCGACTTCGTCGAGCACTGGGCCGACGAGTGGGAGATCGACCTCGTGTACGCCCGCAACGAGGACGTGGGCGCGTACGTCGACGAACACGGCCTCGAACCCGGAGACGACATTCCGGTCTCTGAGCTGAACGAGCAGAACCAGCACCACATCCGCGACATCCTGGAGTTCGAGGAGGACACGTTCCCGTTCCTGCTCGACACCTACGTCGGGAACCATCTGCTGAAGACGGTCGCGCTCAACAACGCCTTAGAGGAGTACGACATCGACGGCGTGATTTCGGGAGTTCGCTGGGACGAGCAGGAGGCACGGGCCGACGAGACGTTCTTCTCGCCGCGCCATGACCCCGATCTCTTCCCGCCGCACGACCGCATCCAGCCCATCCTGCAGTTCGCCGAGGCCGACGTGTGGGACGCCTTCTGGAACTACGTCGTCCCCGACACCGTCGAGGCGTTCCCCGACGAGGGGTACATCCCGCAGGCCGACGACGACCTGCCCGAGGGCGTCACGCAGGAGGACGTGCCGATCTCGCCGAAGTACTTCGCCGGGTTCCGCTCGCTCGGCAGCGAGGTCAGCACGGAGAAGACGACCGAGGAGCCCGCGTGGCTTCAGAACCTCGAGGACACCACCGAGCGCGCCGGCCGCGCCCAGGACAAGGAGGACCTGATGGAGCGCCTGCGCGACCTCGGCTACATGTAACGCTCGGCTGAGACTGAGACCGGCGTTTCTTTTGCGTTCGCGCGAGTCGGATCGACTATGACCACGTATCGATTCCGCGTCAAGTACGATCCGGAGCCGACCGACCGCTGGCGAGACATCGCCGTCGGAGGGAACCGCACGCTCGACGAGTTTCAGGCGACGATCAACGACGCGATGGGGCTCGATCGGGGCCACCTCTGGTTCATCGGCGAGGATGAGGCCTACTGGCAGAGCGACAACAAGTTTCAGTCACCGCAGGAGTTCGACGAGTCGGCTGAACCGACGTTCGTCCGGGCAGACGAGACGACGTACGACGCCGGTGAGACCACAGTCGACGAGATGGCCGATCGACTCGGTCTCGACGAGCGTGACCGTATCTGCTACGTGTACGACTACGGCGACGAGTGGCGCTTCTACGCGATTCTTAAGGAAATCGTCGAGGACGGGGCAACGGACGAGGAACCTCACGTCGTCGACGAGCGCGGCGATCCGATCGATCAGTACGGGTCCGACCGGTAACAGCGCGATCGCTGAGGCCGTCGTCGTTCGCGATCCCGCAAGCGTATTTATGTATGGGTACCCATACGCAAAGTATGAGCCGGAACATCTCGATCAGCGACGACGTGTACCGTCGGCTCAAACGCGAGAAGGGTGACCGGAGTTTCAGCGATCTCATCGCCGACACGCTTGACGAGGGGGGCAAGCTCGCGGACGTGACCGGACAGCAAGTGCTCGATCCGGAGACGGACTCCGAGGTCGACGCCGAGATCAAGCGGCTGAGCGACGGGACGCTGAAGCGACTGACGGAGCGGGCGGATGACGAGGAGCCGACCGACCGATGAAGCTGCTCGACACGTCGGTCGTCGTCGACATCGACCGCGGCGGGGTTGATGAGAAAGTGGAGTCGCTTGACGAGCAGGGTCGTCACGCGATCAGCATGGTGACGGTGACGGAACTCCGACTCGGCGTCGAACTGCAGTACGATCGCGGGACCGACGCGTACCGACAGGCGATGGACGACCTCGATCGACTTCTCGCCCGCTTCGACGTGTTCCCGATCTCGCGGCCGATAGCGACGGCGGCCGCCGAGATAATCGCGGATCTTCGAGGCGGCGGACAGCGGCTCGACGACCTCCACGACGTGTACATCGGCGCGACTGCGCGTGTACAGCAGTTGCCGGTGTTAACGGCGAACGTCGATCACTTCGAGCGCATCGAGAACGTCTCGGTCGTCGACTGGGAGCAGTTCTGAACGGCGGCCGAATATCCCTCGGCGTTCCAGTGAATCACTCGTCGAGGTACGGCTCACACACCATCTCGACACCCTCTTCGAAGCGGATTTCGGGCTCCCAACCGGTGGCCTCGTGGAACGTCGAGTAGTCGGCCATGGTGTCGTGGACGTAGCCGTCGAAGGGGCACTCGATGTACTCGGGGTCGATGTCGGTGCCGAGCGCGTCGTTGATCATGGCGACCATCTCGTTGAACGAGTAGGCCTCTTGGGTACCGACGTTGTAGACTCCCGTGAGCTCGTGGTCGGCGGCGAGCTCGCAGGCGCGAGCGACGTCCGAGACGTGCGTGAAGTCGCGGGTTTGGGTGCCGTCGCCGAACAGCTCGGGCGCCTCGCCGTTGGCGATGGCGTCCGCGAACTGCGCGACCGTGTTCGCGTACTCGCCTTTGTGTTCCTCGTTGCCGCCGAATCCCTGATAGACGGAGAAGAAGCGGAGTCCGGCCATCGCCATGTCGTGGTGGTTGGCGTAGTACTCGGCGTAGCGCTCGCGGGCGAGCTTCGAGGCCTCGTAGGCGGTGTGCGCCTCCACGTCCATCTCGACGGGCGAGGGCTCGGTGCGGCTGCCGTAGATCGACGAGGTGGAGGCGTAGACGGCGGTCTCGCATCCTTCTCGGCGGGCGCGCTCGACCGCGTTGACGAACCCCTCGACGTTGACGCGACAGCCGCGCTGGGGGTTCTCCTCGTGCATGTTCCGCGAGGAGAGCGCGGCGAGGTGGAACAGGACGTCGACGTCGGCGGGGTATTCGTCGTCGAGGACGTCGGCCTCGACGAACTCGACCTCGGGATCGAGATTCTCGGGCGTGCCGAGGTACGTGTCGTCGACGGCGATCACGTCGTTGTCGGCCGCGAGTCGGTTCGCGAGGGTCGAGCCGATGAAGCCCGCGCCGCCCGTGACTAAAACGCGCTTGTTCTGCATGGGCGTGTGTCGTCGGGGGAGGGAATTATCGCTTCGGTTTCGGTTACTGACCAAGGGCGGCCCTAGGGGAACAGTAAAGTCGCCGACGCGAGTCGTCCGAGTATGGCGATTTTCGAGGTGTCGGGCGCCGCCGTCGTCTTCCTGCTTATCCTCGTCGTGTTGGTGGCGTTCGTCACCGAGGTCGTCCCCAACGACGTCACCGCGATCAGCGTCGTCGCCGCGCTCGTCGTCCTCGAACCGTGGACCGGCGTCGGCACACGGGCGGCGATCTCGGGGTTCGCGAACCCGGCGACGGTGACCATCATCGCGATGTACATGCTCAGCGCGGGCGTCCAGAACACGGGGGTCGTCGAACGGCTGGGCGTCTATCTCGCGGATTTCACCGCGGGCCGGGAGTTCCGCGCGCTCGTCGCCACCGTCTGTACGACCGGCCCCATCGCGGGATTCGTGAACAACACGCCGGTCGTCGCCGTGTTCATCCCGATGGTCACCGGACTCGCCGAAAACGCGAAGATGAGCCCCTCGAAGCTCCTCCTCCCGCTGTCGTACGCCGCTATCCTCGGCGGCACCCTCACCCTCATCGGCACGTCGACGAACATCCTCGCCAGCGACTTCGCACGCCTCCTCATCGACGGCCGCGACGGGATCGGGATGTTCGAGTTCACGGGGCTCGGCGCCGTCCTGCTCGCGGTCGGACTCGCGTACCTACTGACCGTCGGCTGGCGGCTTACCCCGGCTCGCGTCCCCGTGGACAGCGACCCCGTCGAGGAGTTCGACCTCGACGACTACCTCACACACCTGTACGTCCGGCCGGGATCGGCCGCGGTCGGCCTGTCCGTCGAGGCGTTCGACAGCGCGCACCCAGAGATTCGGATCCTGCAGGTCCGCCGGGACGGCGAGGCGTACGCCGGCCCGCACTCCGACCGGGTCATCGAGACCGGCGACGACGTGATCGTCCACGGCTCGCTACAGGCGGTCTCCCGATTCCGCGAAGCGGCGAAACTCGGGAGGCGGGCTCGGGAGGCGGTGACCGAGGAGACGTTCGAGTCGTCCGACACCGACGGCATGCTCGCGAAGGCGGTCGTCCCGGAGGACTCGCCGTTCGTCGGCGAGACCGTGGCTGAGACCGAACTCCACGAGTTCCACGAGACGAGCGTGCTCGCCGTGCGCCGCGGCGGCGACCTGTTCCGCACCGACCTCGCCGAGCACGCGCTGGAGGCGGGCGACCTGCTGTTGGTCCGGACGACGCCGGCGTCCGTCCGGTACTTCACGGACACCGGTGACCTCGTCGTCGCCGACGAGCGCGCGCTCGATCAGTTGGCCGACGCGGACATCGACGAACTCGCGCCGCTGTCACCGAAGACGCCGATCGCCGTCGGGGTTCTCGTCGGCGTCGTCGCGCTCGCCGCCCTCGACGTGCTCCCGATCGTGATCGCGGCGCTGGCCGGCGTCGTCGTGATGGTTGTCACCGGCTGTCTGACGACCGCCGACGCCTACGACGCCGTCTCGTGGAACGTGATCTTTCTGCTGGCGGGAGTCATCCCGCTCGGGATCGCGTTAGAATCCACGGGCGGCGCGGCCCTCGTCTCGGAGTTCCTCGTCGCGACCGACGAGTACCTCCCTGCCGTGGGCGTCATGTTCGTCCTGTACGTCGTCGCCGGCGTGCTGGCGAGCGTCATCACCCCGGTGGCGACGGCGGTGTTGATGATCCCGGTCGGTGTCAACGCGGCCGCGCAGCTCGGCGCCAACGAGTTCGCGTTCCTGCTGGCGGTGATGTTCGCGTCCGCCACGTCGTTCATGACGCCGGTGGGCTACCAGACGAACCTCATGGTGTACGGTCCCGGCGGCTACGAGTTCACGGACTTCCTGCGGGTCGGCGGCCCGCTTCAGCTGCTCCTCGCCGTCGTCGCGACGGCGGGGATCGCCGTCATCTGGGGCGTTTGACCGCACACCGTCCGGACCGCTCGATACGGGTGCCCTCGGACACCCCTCGTTTCGTCTGTTCTCGCCTCTGCAGTTTGGGGTGGACTCGTCTCACTCGAACCACACCCCTCATTTCGTCTGTTCTCCGGTCAAGACGACTACGGCTGGGTCTCGATCGATTCGCGCGTCTCTAAGATGATTTCGGGGTCCAACGCGAGTTCGTACCGGTAGTGAACGCCGCCTGCACGTCCCTCATTCTGTTCGGTGCGTTCGAGAAACCCGAGCATCGTGAGATCGGCGAGATGATTCTGGATACTTTTCAACGTGGTTAGTGGATCGTGGCTCCAGTTTCGCGCGACGCGTTCGTACACCGCCTGAATCTCTTTTGACCGTGCGGGAACGTTCCCGTCACCTTCGATCCGTGCGAGGGATTCTAAGATGAGCTGCCCGTGCATCGTCTGATCGCGCAACTTGTCTCGGACACGACCTCGCTGCACGCGTGCAGCAGCCACTTCGATGTGATCGTCGGTGATCGCTGTCGCTCCCTGTTCTTCAGCGACGTCACCGCCCTCGCGGAGGAGGTCTATCGCCTGCCGTGCGCTTCCGGTGTCTTTCGCGGCCTTCGCGGCTGCGAGCCTGATAGCGGAGTCCTTACAGGCACCGTCAACGAGCGCCTTCTCGGCTCTGGCAGTGAGGATCGACTGAAGTTCGTCTGCATCGTACGGCGAAAAGGCCAGCTCCTTCTCCATCAGCGTGTCTTTGACTTTCGGGCTCAGCGACGAGCGAAACGTGTAGTTGTTACTGATTCCGATCACGCCGACCCGCGCCGCGTCGAGGTGACCGTTCGCTCGTGCCCGAGGGAGTTCATACAGTAACGAATCGGGGTCAGAGAGGTGATCAATCTCGTCGAGGATGAACAGAAATGTGCCACCGAGTGCCTCCATTTCCCCATACAGCGTTTCGAGAGCGTGCGACGTCGACAGGCCGGTTTCCGGAAACGACTCTCCCTCATCTCCGCGGATACTATTTATTAGCGATCGAACCGTTCTGTAGACACTGTCGTCGTTGCAGTTGCGGAAGTGAACGTGGAGTTCCTCGGCTTCGTCTCGCCGTTTGACTTCCGCTTGGAGGGCGTTCATCATATACTCCGTGACAGCCGTCTTTCCGACGCCCGTTTTTCCATAGATAAACACGTTCGCGGGGTTTCGGCCGAAGAGAACGTCCTTTAGCGCGGATCGATACGCGTCAATTTCGTCGTCCCGCTCAACGATGACGTCCGGACGATACTCCTCGGAGAGGATGGACTTGTCCTCGAAGAGGGTTTCAGTCATCTCCGTAAAAAGGTCTTCAGACATCGTGGATACTCTGAGGAACTGTATTCAGTAACTTAAATATGTGGTTCGTTTGTTTACTCTGTTTTGTATGTTTACTCTGTTTCGTCTGTTATGTCTGATCTAGCGTCGGGGCTCATCGAACTTCCACACCCGAATATCTGCTACAGAACAGACGAAATGAGGGGTGTGTCTGATCGCTGATCGTAGTGTACTCCATCGTCTTCCCGAAAAAACAGACGAAACGAGGGGTGCGAGATCGATATACCCCTCCCGCCGGTACCCTCCGGACAACAGACGAAACGAGGGGTCCGTCCCGCTTCAGCAGTCCAGCAGTCAACTATCGACGACGGCTTCGTCTCCGTCTTCCTGCCCTTCGATATCGTCGTCCTCCTCGGCCAGTTCGTCCAACCAGTCCTCGGCGCGGTCGCGGTCTTCGGGGTAGCCCACGTCGATCCGCCAGCCGTCGAGCCGGATCGCGTCGATGGTGCGGCCGGACTGAATGAGCAGGTCGATCGCGTCGGGGAGTTCGTACTCGCCGCGGTCGGAGGGTTGGACGAGGTGACACGCGTGGAAGATGGCGGGCGTGAACGTGTAGAAGCCGGTCATGACGAGGTTACTCGGCGGGTCGTCGGGCTTCTCGACGACCTCGACGACCTCGCCGTACTCGTTGGTGTCGAGCACGCCGTAGCGAGACGCCTCCTCGTAGGGCACCTCCTCGACCAAGAACGCCGCGTCCGCACGGGTCTCTCGCTGGCGGCTGGCCACGTCTCCGAGGTTGCCGCGGAACACGTTGTCGCCGAGCATCAGCATGAAGTCGCCGTCGACGTGCGGTTCGGCTTGGAGGATGGCGTGTGCGAGGCCTAACTGCTCGCGCTGGTGCGTGTACGTGATCGGCACGTCGCGGTACTCGTCACCGTAGCGGTCGATGATCTGCTCGGCCTTGTAGCCGACGACGACGACGAGCTCGGTCGCCCCGGCGTCGATCAGGTTGTCGAACACGTCCTCGATCAGCGGCGTCCCGTTCACCTCGACGAGCACCTTCGGCTTGTCGTCCGTCAGCGGTCGGAGTCGCGTCCCCTTCCCCGCCGCGAGTACCACTGCTTGCATGGGTCTCCGGTCGGATGGGCGGGGTAAGGATATACGCCGCCTAACGCGTGTCGGGCCGATCGCGAGCCGACATCGACGAGGGTTCGGTCACAGGTCCGCGTTCGCGGCTCACGGGTCCGCGTTCGCGGCTCACGCCTCCACGTTCGAGAGGAGCCCGGTATACATCAGCCGACGGACGATCGCGACCAGTCCGTTGTCGAACCCGCGCCCGAACACGGCCTGCTCGTGCTCGTGGCCCTCACCCAAGTCCTCGTGGAACGAACTCACGAGGATCGTGTTACGATCGACGAGGAGGAGCCGGCGGATCACGGTCTCGTCGCCGGTCTCGGCCGAGCTGTTCAACCACTCCAGCCCGGAGGCGAACACCTTCGCGTTCGGGAGTTCGCGTTGGACGCGCTCCCGCAGCGACTCCTCCGTGATCCCGATCACGACGCTGACGTCTCGATCCCCGGCGGCCTGCAGGCGTTCCTGCAGCTCCGGGGTGTACGCCGACTCGTCGCCGATCACGAGGATGACCTCGTCGTCGGACTCGTCGACCAGCTGTTGGGTCCGACTGGTTATCGCCGAGCCCCCGGACAGCGCCCACACCTCGTGGGTGACTTCCGTGTTCTCGGCCGGTACCGCGGGCTCGATCTCCCGGAGGCTCGTCCGGAGCGAATCGACTCGGTCCTCGTACTCGCGCCTGAGCGTCTCGGCCGCCTCGTCGATAGAGACGGCGCGGAACCGCTGCGGGTTCGCGTGCTGAATCTCGACTAACCCCTTCGTTTCGAGGACTCGCACGGCGTCGTAGACCCGGGTACGGGGGACTTCGGAGATATCGCTGATCTCCTTCGCGGTTCCCTGCGGGAGCCGGGTGAGCGCGACGAACGCCTTTGCCTCGTACTCTTTGAGCCCGAGCTCCTGAAGCAACTCGATCGCTTGTTCGTGATTCGATAGATCATTCATGGGTCCCAACCATTTCGCTACTGACAATTCGGTAGCTACTGCGAGTTTGACCCCCAAGGTGAAAATCACTTCCCCTTCTGGACCCCCGTCGACACCGGTCTGTGCGCGCGGTGGCCACCAGATCGACGCCTATCGCGCGGAGCTTCACGCTCCGAAACGGCGTCCCAGCGAAGGCGCGATCCGGCGCCTGCTCGGCACCCCGCGATCGGCTCGGTAAGCTCGTGGGGTTTCCGCCGCCACCCACCTTCACTCACATAATCACAATAAGAATATATCCCGGGGTCACGAAGCGATCGATGGTACGCGGGATCAGTAGGGTCCCAACCACTCTGTGCCCGCGTGCCGAACTACCCCTCGGGTAGTTTTTGACCCCCTCAGATGATTTCCAACGATTCGGACGATCCGGAGTCGATCGCCGTCGACCAGCTCGAAGCGTTCGGCCTGAGTACCTACGCGGCCAGGACGTTCGTCGCGCTGACCGGTCTCGGTGAGGGGACGGCCAAGGACGTGAGCGCGCTGGCGGAGGTCCCTCGCACGCGCGTTTACGACGCGACCGCCGAACTCCGAGAGCACGGCCTCGTTGATGTCCAGCAGTCCACGCCAAAGCGATTCACCGCGGTGTCGGCCGAGACCACCGGTCGACGGTTCCACCGACAGTACACGAGACGGGCGGACGCGCTGACGGCGGCGCTCGACGAGATCGAACCGGTGTCACCGACCGGGGAACAGCGCGGCGTCTGGACGGTCACGGGACGGGAGATGGTGTCAGACCGGGTCGTGGAGTTCGTCGACGACGCGAGCGAGGAGATCGTCCTCGTGACGCTCGACGTCCTCCTGACCGACGCCGTCGTGGACGCCCTCCGAAGCGCGGCCGACCGCGGCGTCGCCGTCCGGGTGTCCGGGATGGACTTCTCGGCGACAGACGGGAGCGACGACCGCCTCCCAGACGGGTGCGGGTTCGAGTCCCCCCGAACGTGGAGCGGAGTCCCCGCCGGCCGGCTCCTGATGGTGGACGGCCGCCGGACGCTCGCGAGCGTGCTGGTGGACGGGAACGGCGAGCATCCGCCGGCCCCGCGCGACGAGACCGCGATCTGGGGCGCCGGCGAGAACAACAGCCTCGTGGTCGTGCTGAGAGCGATGTTCACGTGGCTCAACGGCGACGGCGAATGACGAAACCGGTCTGACCGGTCTGTTACCCGAATCCTCACAAACGTTCTTGAACGTCGGAGCTGTAGTGTATGCTATAATGACCAACACTGACCTCACTCGGAGAGAAGTCGGACGAGACGTCGACTCGTCTCAGCGAACGGGGAGATCATGACGTTCGACAACGCGAACTCGACGAAGGACGTGCAGACCGGCGAGTCGTCGGAGACGGGAGAATCGCCGCGGACCGTCCGGGCCGCGTGGGACGACTCGGGGCCTCCGAGCACGGCCGTCGTCGAGGCAGTCGCGACCGCAAACGGGCGGGACCCGTTGGAGATGCCCTGCCTGTACGACACCCTCGACGTCGATGCGCTGGACGGGCTCTTGACCTCTGATCGGACCGACGCGCAGGGGAACATCTCCGTCTCCTTCACGTACGACGGGACGTTCGTCTGGGTCGACAGCGGCGGCGCGATCGAAGTCGGTCCGGACGCGACGAGCGAAGTCGATCCGGACGCGACGAGCCCCGAATGAGTCGAAGTGGAAGCGAGTTCCGGTAGGTCCCGTCCTCAAAAAACGGCCGTGACCCGGACGTAGACGACGTAGCCGAACACCGCAAAACAGACGACGACGAGCGCCCGAAGCGGGAGCCACCAACGATCGCCGCTCTCCGTCGGCGCGTACAGCTGCATGACCGACAGCAGGCCGATGAAGGAGACGACGAAGAAGTTCTGCGGAGTGAACTCGTCGACCGCGACCAACACGCCGAGGGACGCGAGCAGCCACGCGAGCAACGTCACGAGGAACCGACCGCGGAGTTCGGAGGTCATTGAGCGGGGTACCGCCTCGATACGGGTTGTTATATCAGTGCTAACCGGCGGGCCGTGACGGCCGGTCGAGAGTTCGCGGTAACCGCGCCAGCGATCGCGCCGATAGCGCCAGCGACTAATCGACCGGGCCGGAGATCGCGTCCATCGCCGTCAGAACCGGTTTTTCGGGGTCAAAGTGGTCGACGGCATGGATCCGGTAGTCGGCCGGCGCCGAGAGACCGCTCGTTATCGCGGGAATTACTACACGGACTAGGTCACTGTGTCGGGACAGGTACCGTCCGCGGGCGCAATCGTCTGTGCCCCGCGGGCCGCCGGATTTCGATACGACATGTACGACGACACCGGAACGATGTGGACGAAGTGGCTGGCAGCGGTCGGGACCGCGTGTCTGTTGGGAGCGGTCTGGATCCTCTACCGGGTCCCGCCGGCGACCGGCTACGAGATCTCGATCTACCGCGCGTACCCGACGCTGTTCTGGGTACTCCTGATAGCGACGATGTTCGCCGGACAGCTCGTCGTGCTACTGGCCGGGATCGCCGACGGGCGCGGGGCCGCGGACGTGCTCCCGGGGGTGGCGCTCGTCGTCGTGCCCGGATTCATTCTGGTGCTGCTTCCGTACGTCCGCGGATACCCGGTGTACGGTCGGGCCGACGTGTTGACACATATCGGGCTCTTACAGGACCTCCCGGAGCTCGGGATCACCCTGAACATCTATCCGCCGACCCACATCTTCACGCAGACGCTGGCAGCCGCGACCGGACTGCCGGAGATCGGCACGATCAACCTCCTCCCGGTCGTGTTCTTGGCCGTCTTCCTCGGCTCGATGGCGCTGCTGGTCGATCACCTGTTCGACGACGCCCGACGACGGGCGTTCTGTCTGCCCTTCGTACTGGTCCCGATCGGTGGTTCGGCCCATGTGAATGCCGTCCCGTTCATCCTGAGCGTCCTTCTCGTCCCCTTCTTGCTCTACCTCATGGTCAAGGAGCACGGGTCGCATGCGGTCCCCGTCCGTGCGCTGATGTTGATCGCGCTCGTCGGCGTCGTGGTGTACCACCCGCTGACGGCCGTCTTCACGCTGATCACGCTCGCCACCTACAGCGTCTTCAACAGGCTCCCGGCGATACGAGCACAGTGGAGCGGGCTCCCGAACCTCACTTCGCTGACGACCGTGTTGTTCGTCGCCTGGTACCTGAAATACACCGGGATCATCGTCCGGTTCCGAACCATCGTCGACGACTTCCTGGGTCCCGCCGGCGGCCCCTCCCCTCTACAGTCCACCACTGAGACCGTCGATCGCACGTCGCCCGACCTGATCGACCTCCTTCAGATCATACTCCTTCAGCGCGGTACCGACGTACTGGCCTTCGGACTGGCGTCGGTGTTCCTCGCCATCGCGGTCGCGCTGTGGTACTACCGGGACGAGCGACCCGCCGTCTTCACGCTCGCGTACGGGAGCACGACGCTTCTGTTCGGGTTCATGGCGGCGCTGTTCCTGACGAACGACCTCATCGCCGGGTTCGGCCGACCCCTCTTCTTCGGGAAGCTGTTCGCCGCGGCGTTCGTCGGAGCGCTGTTCCACCTCCTCTGGAAGCAGTCAGAGTCGATCGAGGGACAGACCGTCGTCAGCGTCGCGTTCGCCGGGCTGTTGCTGGTGACGGTTCTGCTGTCCGTGTTCGGGATGTTCTCGTCCCCGCTCGTGTTCGATAAGAACCACCAGGTCACGGAGATGGAGCTCGACGGGACCGAGTGGCTGTTTGAGAACCGGGACCCGGAGCATCTCATCGACGAGCAGGGGATCTACCACTACCGCTTTTACCACCGCTACTACGGGACGGACCAGCCGGACGAGACGATCCGGTGGGGCGGCTCGTCGCCGCCTGACCACTACAACTACACCGTCAACGAGCGGCTCGGACAGAGCTACGACGACGACAGGTACCTGCTGTTACCGAAGGCGGGACGGATCACGTATCCGGAGCGGTTCCCAGACTACCGCGAGCAGTGGGCGTTCTTCCCCGAGGACTTCGAGCGCCTCGAAGCCGACCCGTCGGTCAATCGCGTGTACGACAACGGGGAGGTGAACGTGTATCTGGTCGACCCCGAACAGACGTCCGATGAGGCCGACGACGGGGGAGACGGTGTCGGCGAAGCGGACGGTGTCGGCGAAGCGGACGGTGTCGGCGGAGCGGACGGTGCTGGCGGAGCGGACGGTGTCGGTGGTGTTGGCGGGATCAACGAGACAGACGGAACCAACGAGACAGACGGAGCCGGCGGCGAGATACCCACCCGGATCCGAGCGAAATACTGAATAATGTCGGGTTAACGAAGCCTTAAGACAGTCATAACGGCCCCGCGGGAGTGAGCGTTCACCCGCCCAACCGCCTTCTTCGAGCCGGAATCGTCGTCTGCCGGTCCGGTTGGCTAGCTGAACAGTCATCAGATTGTGAACATATAATTAACGATACACTTATTGCAGTTAGCATCTGATTACCACTTGCAATGGCACACAAGCTGGCACACAATCGCGGTAGCGACCGCTCTACGGCGACATCTGACGGCGACCGGAAAGGGGCTCTCACCCGGCGGCAGTACGTCAAGCTCGGCACTGCGACCGCGGCGAGCCTTCTGATCGGCGGCGCGTCGGTCGGCGGCTCGACGGGCGCGACGACGGACACCGGCGAGCTCTTTTGGACCGACTTCAGCGAGGGATCGCTGTGACGGTTCTGAACGTCCGAGATTTCGGCGCGGTCGGCGACGGCTCGACCGACGACACCGCCGCGATCCAAGACGCACTCGACGCCGCGAACAACGGCGACGAGGTGTACGTTCCCGCGACCGGGAGCTCCTACCTCGTAACGGGCCATAACGCGGTGGTCGACGTTAACCCGTCACACGACGGCGTCCGGCTCTACGGCGACGGCGAGGGGAGTCGGATCGAGTACGGCGGCGGCAACGGCGGACGGAACGTGTTCATGGTCAGCGTCGACCCCGGCGACGACGGTATCGACGGCTTCGTGCTGGAGAATCTAACGCTCGACGGCGGGCTCGGGAGCGTCGAAGGCGATCCGAACGTCGCCGCGGGGATCCAGGTCCGGAGCCCCCACGCGGGGGACGAGGGAAGCGTGGACATCTCGATCCGGGACGTGCGGGCGACCAACTGCTACGGGAACGGTATCGACGTTCGTTCCGCGGGGACGACCGTCACGAACTGCACGGCCGATAACAACCGACAACACGGGTTCGGGATGCACACCAGCGGCGATCCGTTCCAAGATCCGCCGGTCCGGTTCGAGCGCTGTCTCGCCCACGGGAACGGCTTCGGCGGCGGGTACTACGGCATGGACCTGTCGGCCGGGAAGGGCGTGGCCGAGGACTGCGTGCTCCACGACAACGAGGGCGCGGGCGCGACCAAGTGCTCAGACGGAGCCGACCGGATGGTGTACCGCCGCTGCCGACTGGCGAACAACGAGGGCGTCAGCTTCCAGAACACCAGCGGACAGGGCGCGACGGTCGTTTTCGACCAGATCGTCGCCGAGGGTAACGCGTACACCATGCGGCTGACGGAGGACGGCACCTACCGGGTCCCCGCGGGCTCCGAACTGGTGTTCGCCGACAACGGGCCGGACGTCCGCGGCGCGCTCTATCTCACCGACGACTCGGTGTTAGAGGCCGGCGACGCGACGCTGTGGATCAGCGGACAGACCGGCGGTGCGGGCCTGCGCGCCAGTTCCGACGGAGCCGGCAGTCGCGTCGGGACCTACTACCACGCGAACAACGAGGACGGGGCGATCTCGAACGATCAGAACATCTCGTTCGGAACGATAGCGAGCGATCTGAAGGCCGACCTCGACGGCGTCCCGACCGCCGACCAGGTCGGCGCGTGGACCGACGCCGAAATCGACACCGGCAGCGACGACGGGTCGACGGGCGAGGGGACGACCGACGACTCGCCGTTCGACGCGTGGACCCCGCGATGGGACGCCAGCGCGAGCGACTGGGGGGTCGTCGCGGGCGACGAGTACGAGGGCGGGCACGCGCTCCGGTACGACCACGACGGCACGGACGCGGCCCGGCGGGCGATCTCCTGGGACGCCGCCGGTACCCCCTCGGACGTCGAGGTACTCGACAGGGTTCGAGTCCCGTCGTTCGAGACCGACGGTGACCGCGGGTACCACGCGCGAGTGCACCTCCGGTCGTCGTACGCCGGCGGAGACGAGACCGGCTACTGGATCGAGCTGGAGGACGCCGAAGACGCGTTCAGGCTGGCGAAGTACTCCGTCGACGGGATGGAGACGCTGGCTCGGTTCGGGGCGCCCGCCGAGGGTGTGTTCTTCTACCGCCGGTTCCGTGCCGAGGGGGAACGTCTGCGGGTCAAGGTGTGGAAAGCGACCGAATCCGAGCCCGATACCTGGGACGCCGACGTCACCGACGCGGACCACGCCGACGGGTGGGTCGGGCTCGGCTCCTTCGACCCGGGCGCGTTCCAGACCGACGTGCTCGGCGTCGCGACCGACGGCGGAACCGTCCAACTCGAAGCCGACGACGAGTCGGGCACCGACGAGCCGGCCCCCGACGAGCCGGAGCCGGTCGCCGACCCCGAGGTCGTCTCGCTCGAGGCCCGGAATCTGACGGCGGACGCCGCGACGCTCGCCGGCGACCTCCGAGACCTCGGTGGGGCAGACGAGGTCCGCGTGCGCTTCGAACTGCGCACCGCGGCCACGGACGCCTGGACCGCCGTGGGCGGCGAGACGCTGGGCTCGCCGTCGGAGTTCACGCACATCGTCTCGGGGCTCGACGCGGCCGCCGCGTACGAGTTCCGCGCCGTCGCCGACGGAACCGATGCGACCGTTGCCGGGGAGATCGTCTCGTTCGCGACGCTCGACGACGCGGACGAGAACGCCGCGCCGACGATCGAACAGTTCGAGGTCACCGACCGGAGCACCAACAAGTGGAACCGGTTCGACGTCAACTGGAAAGTGGCCGACGGCGACGGCGACCTCGACGCGGTCGTCTCGACGCTGGAGCGCAACGGCCGAACGGTCGCCGCGGACAGCACGACCGTGTCGGGCGACGGGGCGAGCTACACCCACCTGCTCCGCGTTCGCGGGAAGGTCGACACCGTCCGCCTCTGCGTGAACGACACGTCGAACGCGACGGCGACGCGAGAGTACGAGATCTGAACCGGCGGTCAGCGTTCAGCGCTCCGCGGCGTTGAACCCGCAGTACGGGCGTTTGGCTCCTGCTAACTATGCCTCGGCGGCCCAAAGGGGGATTAATGGTATCTCGCCGCCGTGCACTCGCCCTCTTCTCTCTCTCAGCCGCGGCGCTCGCGGGCTGTAACGAGATAGACGACGATCCGGATGACGACGATCCGGACGCGGATGGCCCCGACGCGTCCGACGACACCGTCTTGGACGTCCGCGACTTCGGGGCCGCCGTCGACGGGACCACTGACGACACACAGGCTGTCCGAGACGCGATCGACGCTGTCGAAACGGGCGGCACCGTCTACTTCCCACCGGGGACGACGCTCGTGTCCGCAGATGACAAGACGGCGGAAGGGGCGAAGGCGATCGAGGTTCGCGGCAACGACTTCCCGGACGACGTGACCTTCCGCGGCGACGGCGAGGAGTCCGTGGTCAAGCTCGCCGGCGGCCACGAGGATAACCACGGGCTGTTCTCCTGGAAGCCAGAGGACGGAATTTCCGGACACGTCGTCCGCGACCTCACGGTCGACGGCAACCGACACGAGCAGCCCGCCGACCCCGAGAACAGCGATAACGGCCTGAACCTCGGCGTGAGCGAGGCCGGCAACGACGACGCGACCGTCGACATCACGTTCCGCGACGTGTGGAGCGTCGACGCCAACACCGAGTGTTTCACCTTCCTTCAGGGCGGCTGCGTCGCGGATCGATGCACCGCCAGCGGCGCCGGGAAACACGGGTTCGGGATCGACACGTACGACAACGTCGGCCCGGTCCTGCCCCCGGTCGTCGTCCGGAACTCCCACGCGTATGACTGCGACATCTACGGGATCGACTGCTCCGGGGGGACGACGCTCGTCGAGGACTGCGTGCTCGAGAACAACGGCTGGGGAACGAAGACGACCGGCCAGGTGTTCGAGGCCACGTTCCGCCGGGTTCGGCTGGCGAACAACGATAAGGTCGGATATATGCGGAACGACACGCCGACGGAAACCGGTGAGACCGCGCGGGTGCAGCTCGACCACGTGGTGTGCCACTCGAACAGCGGTCAGGGATTCCGCCTCGGGCGCGACACCGAGTTCATAATCGGGACCATCACCGCGCTCGGGAATAACGCCACTGGGGACGGAAGTGGAAACATCTCGATCATGGATAACGCGACCGTAACCGCCGACGAGGTCCGCTCGTTCAACGCCGAGGTCGGCGCCGGCATCCACTACTGGAGCACCGAGTCGTCCACGATCTCGCGGTACGTGAACTTCGGGAACCGAGACGGTCCGTTCCACGGGGAGATCGAGAAGCTCGTCGTGCAGGCCATCGACGTCGACGTGCCGAACGACATCGTCGACTCGATCGCGACCGGCCCGGTGCCGAACGCCGACGAAGTCGGCGCCGGAACGGGCGACTGACGCGGAGAAACGGCCGGATCGCTACGGAGCGAAGCGAGCTCGACGAGCGATGTCGCCGCCGCCGAACGAGCCGGTTCCGTCCGCACGGCGATCGAGCGATTTGTGTCAATATTATGGGGAGTCATAATGATGATATAACAAATATACCCCTCGAACAGTTTGCCATATGGGACTCACTACCCGGATCCGTCGGAACCCGCGTCTCTTGCTGAAAGGGATCCGAGACGTTCCGGCAGCCTTCGCCGAACTGAATCGTCTCTATCACACGAAGCGATCCGGTCCGGAGTACAACCGAAATGGGATCGACGTGTTCGAGGAGGAGTGGGACAACCTCATCATCCTCGACGCCTGTCGATTCGACTACTTCGCCGAGTCGACCGACTTTGACAGCCCCGTCGAACGTCGGGTGTCGCGGGGATCCACCAGTCGGGAGTTTATTACTGGGAACTTCGCGAATCGTGCGCTTCACGATGTCGTGTACGTCTCAGGAAACCGGTGGTTCTTGGAGCTCCGAGAGTTTCTCAACGCTGAAGTCCACGCGTATCGGGACGTCGAGCGTGATTTTCGTGTCGATCGCCTCGATGATTCCAAGAGCGACGTGGGATACGTTCCGTACCCGGAGACGGTGTTAGAGTCGGCGATCGAAGCGGCCGAAGAGTTTCCCGACAAACGCCTCATCATCCACCTCATGCAACCCCACAAGCCGTATCTGGGGCCGAACAGCGATCTGTTCACGTACGATGGCGGACTTCGATCGACGATGGCCGCCAGCGGTGACGTCGACATCGACACGCTCCGTCAGGCCTACCGAGATACCCTAGAGATCACTCTCGATCATGTGGAGTCGGCGCTGGACTCCCTCGATGGGCGCACGGTGATCACGGCCGACCACGGAGAGCTGCTCGGTGAACGCCTCCGTCCGATCCCCGTGCGGTGGTACGGTCACAAGGAAGGCGTCTACGTCCCGGAGCTCGTCGATGTGCCGTGGCAGGTCGTGAAAGAGGGTCCGAGACGAGAGATCAGCGCCGACCCGCCCGAGCAGATGCCCGACGTGGACGAGGAGACAGTGGAGGACACCCTCCGTGCACTCGGGTACGTTCCGTAGCGAGTCGACCGGTTAATCCCTTCGTTAAGTGTCTCTAACGGCATCATAAACCGATCGCTTCATCCGCCGAGTCGATGACTAATAGGCACTCTGTATTCGGCAACCAATCCCGTTCATCGATTAATAATTTCAACGAATCTCCGAATTCATATAGCGGACTACCCCTCTCTACGGATTCTATATATATGTAGGTAGAGGTGGTACAGCCGATATGGGAGAACGGACGGCGGCGGGCCACTCGTGTCGATCGGCCGATTACCCGGAGCGTAAGCCTTCCGCGGCGGTCACGCACACGTCCGAAACGGAGCGAGACATTTCGTCTGGAACACGTCAGGAAGGGATATGATCGGATTACTCGGAAAGGCCGAGGAGGTCAGACGCTCGGAGGGCGCGCTGACGATGGCCCAGCGGGGCGTGAACTACCTCGCGTGGCGCGGGTCTCCGGTGCTGTGGCCGCTGTTTAACCGCGGGCGGGCGATCAGACACCGACTGCGGTACGACGCCCCGCCGAACGTGTACGAGCCGCTCTTCGTCTCTCCGTCGGAGATCACGCGATTCACGTGGGGTGTCTCCAAGACCCTCGGACTCGGTGCGGTCCGGGGCGGCGACTGGGAGCGGGACTCGCTCCCGCTCTCCGAGAAGTGGGTGTGTCAGGGCCTGAAACAGCGGTTCGTCGACGAACTCGACTGGGACGAGACGGAGTACGTCGAGTACCCGCGACGAAAGTACTTCGCGAAGGGCGAAGCGATCTGGGGGTACGACTCGGAAGCGGAGTTCGTCGAGCATCGCTGTAGTTACGTGGACGATCTGTACGAAAGCATCCGCCAGGACGGGTACGTGCGGTCCGAGAACGGGATGAGCGAGTTCCCGGGAATGGATATCCGCCGGCTCGGCTACCACCACAACTTCGACCCCCTGGTCTGTATCGGGGCCGACGGCACGATCTACCACCGAGACGGCTACCACCGGCTGATGATCGCCAAGGCCCTCGATCTTGACGCGATTCCGGTTCTGGTGCTCGCCCGACACCCGGAGTGGCAGGCGGTCCGCGAGCGCGCGTACGCGGGTGAAATGGCCGACATCGACACCGATCGCTCACACCCCGACATCGAGCCGCTGCTGGGTTAGCGGACGTATATACATAGCAGAAGGCTCCGACGGGGACAGACATGGAACCACCACGGCGCGGCGATCGAACCCGGACGAACGACAACGACGAGCGGGCCGACCGGGCGGCGTGACCGGCATGTTCGACAGCACCTCCAGAATTTCACGCGGCCTCACCGCTGGGGTCTCACGCGGTCGATCTATCGCCCACGCCGCGCGGCGACAGCTCCCGGCGCTCGCGGACACCGGAAGTGACGAGGAGCACCTGTCCGCGGCGATCGAGTGGCTGTATCGAAGTCAGGACGCGACCGGCGGCGGCGGGTCGGCCGCCACGTACAACCTCCTGCTCGGGTGGGAGGCGCCGTACCCGGAGACGACCGGGTACATCATCCCCACCCTCTACGCGTACGCCGACGACCATCCCGAGAGCGACGCGTCCGACCGCGCGACCGCGATGGCCGAGTGGCTCCTGTCGGTCCAGCGCGCCGACGGGGGCTTTCCCGAGGGAACCGGCGAAACTGGCGACCCCAACGTGTTCAACACCGGGCAGGTCGTCTTCGGGCTCGTCGAAGCCTACCGGCGGACGGACGACGAGGCGTACGCCGACGCGGTCCGCGCCGCCTGCGACTGGCTCGTCGTCGTGCAGGCCGACGACGGCGCGTGGCGGCGGTACGACCACGAGGGCGAGGTACACGCGTACGCCACCCGAATCGCGTGGGCGCTGCTGGAGGGGGCGTCGATACTCGACGACCGAGCGGAGACGTACCGCGACGCGGCGAGGCGAAATCTCGACTGGGCGCTGGAGAACCGACGGTCGAACGGCTGGTTCGAGAAGGCGGCGTTCGTCGACGGCGACGACCCGGACCTCCACACGATCGCGTACACGATTCGCGGGCTCCTGGAGGGCGGCGTCGGGCTGGACGACGAGGAGCTGATCGACGCCGCGAGGGGGTCCGCTGACGTGCTCTTGGAGCTGCAGCGACGGACCGGTCCCCTGTCGGGGACCTACGACGCCGACTGGGACGGGACGTGGTACCATTGTCTCACCGGCAACGCCCAGATGGGGCTGGTGTGGCTCCGGCTCTACGAACTGACGGGCGAGGCGGAGTACGCGATGGCGGCCCGGACCGCCGCCGAGTTCCTCAAGCGGCACCAGTCGCTCGACGGCCCCGACCCCGTTCGCGGGGCGATCCCGGGGTCTCACCCGCACGTCGGGAGGTACCTTTACCTGCGGTACCCGAACTGGGCGACGAAGTTCTTCGCCGACCTCCTCGCGGGGCTCGCGGACGTCCCGCCGCTCGAGGCGGTAGACGAGGGGACCGAGACTGCCGGACCGACCGTGACGACCGGGGAGAAGGCGACCGCCGAGACGACCGCGACCGCTTGGGAGACCGCGACCGCCGAGACCACAGCGACCGCCGACCACGATCCATTCCGAGTCTGTCTGCTGTTCGACGGCGAACACACCGAGCGGTGGGTCGCGGACGCGATCGAGACGATGCTGGCGGAGACGAACGCCGAGATATCTCTCGTCGTGATCAACGAGGAGGCCGGCCCGCTCGGGAGCGGGAACGTGAAACGCGGGCTGAAGTACCCCGCCTACGCGGCCTACTGGATCGGCACGGCGCTGTGGTCCCGGGGGTCCGCGTCGGAGCGGTACGACGACTCGGTGCACATCTCGGAGATCACCGGAATCGACGACGCCGAGTGGCTCCGGACGTACCCGACCAACGTCACCGGGCTCTGGAACGAACTCCCCGAGGAGGTGGTCTCGGAGATCGGCGCGCGGTCCGACGTGGTGTTCCGTCGCGGCTTCGGCCTGGTCCGCGGATCGCTGCTCTCGGCCACCGAGTACGGCGTCTTAAGCTACCACCACGGTGACCCCCGGGCCTATCGGGGCGGTCCCGCCGGCTTCTGGGAGTACATGCACGGCGAGGAGACCGCCGGCACGATCGTCCAGTCGCTGACCGACGACCTCGACGCCGGGGTGATCCGGTCGTACCGCGACGTCGACATCGGCGACTGCGACACCCTCGCCGAGATCCGCCGCGCGCTGTACGAGGGGTCGACCGGCCAGCTGGCCGAGGCGATCGAGGCCGTGCGAGACGAGGACCGGGAACCGATGCTCGTCGACGACCTCGGGCCGGTGTATCACCCGCCGGACCTGGGCGAACTGGCAGCGTACGCGCAGAAGCGCTACCGATGATTGACCGACCGGAGGCGTCACGATGATTGACCGACCGGAGGCGTCACGATGAGCGACCGGGTAGAGACCCTGCGGCGGGTCCCGTTCGTCCTCTCCGCCGCGCGCTCGGCGGGGAAGCTGGTCAACCACACGATTCCGGACCTGCTGCGTCCCGACACCGATCCCGACGCGCTCGACCGGTCCGCGGTCGACCCCGCGGCCGCGGCCCCGGCGACCTGTCTCGGACCGGGCGCGCGCGACGAAGCGGATCTGCCGCTGACTCCCGCGGAGATCGCGGCCGCGCGGAACCCGGCGTTCACCGCGGAGGACGTGACGGACTTCGGGTCGGTCGACTTCGTCGCCGACCCCTTCATGCTCCCCGGACCGGAGCGCTGGCACCTCTTCTTCGAGGTGTGCAACTACGCCCGCGACCCGGACGCCGTGATCGGGCACGCGACCAGCCCCGACGGGCTCCGCTGGGAGTACGACCGCGCCGTGTTGAACACCGGCGAGCACCTCTCCTTCCCCTACGTGTTCGAGTGGGAGGGGAGGCGGTACATGGTGCCCGAGGAGGGCGGATCGTCGGGGCGGTCGATCCGGCTCTACGGGGCGACGGATTTCCCCCACGAGTGGGAGCCCCGCGCGACGCTCGTGTCGGCGGACCACCGCACCGACGATACGGTCCTGTTCAGGTGGCGCGACCGCTGGTGGCTCCTCGTCGGTGACGGCGAGGCCGCGGGGCTCCGGGCCTACCACAGCGACTCGCTCGTCGCCGACGACTGGGAACCGCATGCTGACAACCCGGTCGTCACCGGGCGCCCCGCCGCGTTCCGCCCCGGTGGACGCCCGATCGTCGGGTCTAACGGGGTTCTCGTCTTCTTCCAAGACTGCGAGCACCGGTACGGCGAGGCGGTTCGCGCGTTCGAGATCACGGATCTGGGACCGGAGACCTATGCCGACGAGGAGCGAACGGAGTCGCCGATTCTCGAAGGAACGGGCGCCCGGGTCGGCTGGAACTCCGGCCGGATGCACCACGTCGACCCGTGGTACGCCGACGGTCGCTGGCTCTGCGTCGCCGACGGCAACGTCGCCAACAGCGCGGTGTTCACCGGTCGCCACTGGGCGCTCGGGATGTACGGCGCCGACTGAGGGCGGCGGTCAGGGACGGCGGCCGACTGCGGCGCTCACCGACGAACAGCCTCTGCGATCCGCGACCCGAGCGTCGCAGCCATACCGGCCGCGTCGGCGACGAACGGCAGCGGGTCGTCGGCCGAGAGCAGGTCGAAGTTCGGGTTCCGGTACAGCGAGGTCGCCAGCGCGACGACCTCGCGGCCGAGCGGCGGCGGGTCGCCGTGGCCGTCGGCGCGAAGCACGTTGTAGAGGTACGCGAACTCCCCGCTGAGCAGGTGCGAGCCGACGCCGACCCGGTAGTCGGGGCTACCCCCCTTCGGACGCTGCCCGGCGGCGAGTGCGGCGTAGCGGGCCGGGAAGTCGACGCCGGCGTGAACCGGCAGGGCCAGCGACCCCCAAAATCGGGGGTTGATCTCCATGAGCCTGAAGGAGCCGTCGCGCGCGTCGCGTCGGAACTCCACCATCGCCGGGCCGTGCCAGTCCAGCGCCGACAGGAGCGCGGTACCGTGCTCGCGCAGCTCCTCGACGTCGACCGCCTCCCGGTAGACGCTCGCACCGCCGGAGTAGCTGAAGCTCCGGATCCGCTTGTGCTGGAACGTCGCGACCGGCTCGCCGCGGTCCATCAGCGCGAAGAACCCGTACTCGCCGTCGCTCGGGACGAACTCCTGCGTGACCGGCACGTGACCCATCTCGTCGACGACCGAGTCGACCGGCGGCCGCTCCCCGGGGTCGAGGAGCCGAACGTCGGGCTCGTGAGAGCCCTCCCCGTCCTCGTCCACGACGATGGTGTACCGCGGCTTGACGACCAGCGAGCCGTCGTCGTCGGGCCAGTCGGTGAGCAGCCGCGTTCGCGGGACCGGGACGTCGAGGTCCTCGGCGACCGAGAGGAGGGTCCGGCGGTCCTGCGCGCTCCGGAGCGCGTCGAAGCCGGGCCACACGGGGTCGACGTGTTCCGAGAGCTCCTCGCGCCGCGACGCGAGGGCGTACGCGTCGGCCTCGCGAAGCGGGAGGACGGTTATCACCTCGTCGCGCGCGGCCAGCGCGACCAGCGCGTCCGCGTACCCGCGCATCGACTCGGTCGGGTCGGGGACATCGACGACTTCCGCGCGGTGCTTCGACGAGAGCGCCGGGGACCGCTGACCGTCGGACACGAGGATGGGCGCAACCCCCGCGCGGGCGAGTGACCGCACCGCGACGACGCTGCTCTGCGTGCTAATTGCCGGAACGACCGCCGCCGGCCGGTCGGCGGTCATCGCTCGGACTCCAGCGCGCGGACGAGCCCGTCAACCGCACGGACCACGTCACCGTACAGCGCTTGGAACCCGTCGATCCCCTGACCGTACGGGTCGTCGATCTCGTAGCCCTCGCCGGAGAAAACCCCGAGAAACCGCGTCTTCTCGTCGCGGTCGCCGAACTCCCGACGGAGGTCGGAGTAGTTGAGCAGATCCATCACCACCACGAGGTCGCTCCGTTCGAGGTGCTCGGCCATCACCGGCTTCGAGCGGTGGTCGGAGAGGTCGACGCCGAGATCGTCGGCGACTCGGACCGCATCGTCCGGGCTGGCGCGGCCGGCGGTCGTGCGCAGCCCGGCGGAGTCGGCGGAGAGCCCGTCGATCCCCCGGTCTTCAGCGACCGATTCGAGGTATCGCTCCGCGAGGGGGCTTCGACAGATGTTCCCGTAACAGAGGAACAACACGTTCGGGTCGTCCGACACGGCGCCGTCCGGCAGCGAGGCGTCGAGGACCGTGGGCTCCCGAGCGAGCGCGAGGCGCAGACGTTGGGTTTCGATACCGGCGTGGTTCCGTGCGGCCGAGAGGTATGGGCGGATCATTGGGTACGAGCGGATGACTGATAGGCGGGTGTTGCCGGCTGCGATCGGTCGGGCGCGGCGGTAGATACCGAAGGAGAGCGTCTCGAGACGCTTCGTTATCGAGACGCTAATCCGCGGACGACGGGTCGGGCCGATCGGCGAAGAGCCGATCCGCCCGCCGATAGCCGGTGGATACCTTTACCGACTCCGGGCGGAGGGGCGGTTGAGCCGTACCGAATGTACTCCATCCTCGCGAGCGCCGTCAACCACCCGGACACGATCGAGCGCTACAACGGCCTGTTCAACCACCGTATCCTCCGCTCGCTCGCGGAGGCCGGCACCGACCTGAGCGTGGTGTCGCCCCGACCGTTCGCCCCGCCGGTCGGCCCGTACGCCGAGTACGCGTCGATCCCGACCGTCGAGGACTGGGGGGCGTACGACGTGCACCACCCCCGGTTCTGGTACCTGCTCCCCAAGCGGTTCTTCTACGGGCTGGCCGGCGACTCCTTCGCTCGACGGGTCCCGCCGTACGCGGACCGCGAGTTCGAGACGCCCGACGTGGTCCACGCCTGCCACGTCTACCTCGACGGCTACGGGGTCCTCCCGTACGTCCGCGAGCACGACCTCCCGCTGTTCGTCGTCGCCCACGGGACGATCCTCAACTCCTACGACGACCTCGCTCGCGGGGTCCGCGAACGCGTCTGCGAGACCCTCGACGAGGCGACCGGCGTCCTCTGCGTGAGCGACGCGCTGGCCGAGCGGGCGCGCGAACTGACCGATCCGGCGAAGGTCTCGACGGTGCCGCTCGGAGCCGACCCGGAGCGGTTCCCGGTCGACCGGCGCGAGGAGCTCCGCCGAGAGCTGGGCGTCGACCCCGACGCGACGGTGGTCCTCTTCGTCGGGCAGTTTCTGAAGCGGAAGGGCGTCGAGGAGGCGATCGAGGTCGTCCGGCGGATCGACGATCCGGATGTGACCTTCGTCTTCGTCGGCCACGGCGGCGACCTCGGCGACGAGGTGCGCGATGCGCTCGCGGAGACGGGACGGTCGCCGCGGCTCGTGTTCGACGGCCTCCCGCCGGTCGCGCTCCGCCGGTGGTTCGCGCTCGCCGACGCGCTGTGGCTGCCGAGCCACACGGAGGGCCGGCCCACCGTCATCTACGAGGCGATGGCGAGCGAGACCGCTGTGTTGGCGTCGTCGGTCGGCGGGGTCCCGGAGCAGGTGGTCGACGGCGAGACCGGCCTGCTGGTCGAGCCGACCGACGTCGACGGGCTGGAGGCCGGGCTCCGGTCGCTGCTCGCGGACCGGGCCCGAACTCGAGCGATGGGGCGCGCTGGCCGCGACAGGCTCCTCGATCAGGGATGGACGTGGGAGGCCCACGCGAAGCGAGTCCAGCGACTCCATCGGGAGGCGATCGAATGACTGACTCGGGAGACGGGCGTGCGTCGGGCGGCCCGATCGGCTCGGACCGCGAACCGACCGCTCTCTCCGTCCTCGTCTTCACCTCCCACCGACCCGAGGAGGTCGTCGAACCCCTCCGCGAAACGGACCTCGACGCGACCGTCGTGAGCGTCGACGGCGGCGGATCGCTCCCCTCGCGGGCCGTGACCACGGTCCGGCGGACGCGGCGCGCGCTCGCGGCGCACGACCCCGACGCGGTCCTGCTCGACTGCTACGAGGCGATGGGCGCGCTAGTCACGCTGCTGGCGGACCGCCGCGGTGTCCCCGTCGTCGACCGGCTCGTGGGCGACACGTGGCTGCGGTTCGAGAACGGGATCCGGGAGGCGAAGATCGACGGCGAGTGGGGGCGCGCCGCAGGGTACCGCGCGATCCTCGCGGTCGACGAGTTCGTCTTCTCGCGCGCGAGCGGGTTCGTGGTCGTCTCTGACCAGCTCGGGGAGGTCGTCCACCGGCGGACCGGGTGCCCTCCAGAGCGTATCGGGACGGTACCCGTGCCGGCGCCGAGCGGGAGAGAAGCGTCGCCCTCGGACGGCGGCGACCGCTTCGGCGTCGACGCGGACCGCGTCCTGCTGACGGTGACGAACCTGAAGTACCGGGCGAAGCTCCGCGGGGTCGAGACGGCGCTGGAGGAACTCCTCCCCCTGCTCGAAGCCGACCCGGACCTCGCGTACGTCGTCGCCGGCGGCGGCGAGTACGCCGCGGAGCTCCGGGCGACCCTCGACGAGCGCGTCGACGACCCGGACGTTCGGCGGCGGATCCACGCGCTGGGGTTCGTCGACGGCGTGGCCGACCTCTACGCGCTGGCGGACATCTTCGTCTACGTCTCGTACCTCGACGGCTATCCGCGCGTCGTGTTGGAGGCTCAGGAGGCCGGGCTCCCGGTCGTCGCGAACGACGCGTTCGGAATGCGCGAACAGGTCGAAGACGGCGAGAGCGACTACCTGATCGATCCGGAGGAGAGCGGGGCGCTCCGGGAGGCTGTTTCTTCCCTGCTTGAGGACCCAGAGGTTCGGCGGCGGTACGGGGAGCGCAGTCGGGATCGCGTCGCGCGGGAAAACGCGCCCGAGGTCGTGGGACGGCAGTTGGAGGAGTTCCTTCGGGGACTGCTGGCGGAGATCGACTGAGCGCGAATCTCGTCTACGGACGGCTTTCTGATCGATAGCGGGAGTAGGTATAGCGAGTTGGTTGTTCGGCTGTTTATAAGCGATTGAGTGGTGTTGCTGTCGGCTGTTTATAACTGCCAGACGGCTGTGTGGTGAACACTTCCAAAGCCCCAGCCGCTGCGGACGGCGCACGCTCGCTGCGCTCCTCAGTCGTTCGCTCCGCTCACTCCTTGCGATGCTTACGTCGCCTGCGCCGTCCGCAGCGGCTGCCCCTTTGAGACCCACCCGACCGCAACCGCACAGCCTCGCGCCTCCCCAGCCTCGTCGGAGTGGCGCTTATGAGCGCCGCTCCGACTCCCTCGCACCGTCGGTTCGCGGCCCTGCGGGCCGCTCACCGGGGCGCGCCACCGCACCGTATTTATAAGTAGTCGTCGCCGTCGCTCTCGGCTGTTTAAATACGCTATCGCCGCCATCGATGTGCAATACCTACTCCCGCCGTCTCTCGCCGCTGTGATATACTGAGCGATTAAACGGACACACCTGTCAACTACGGCGGAGTTCAACCGCACCGCACGCCGCTACTCCGCGGTCGCCGCGATCGCGTCCGCGATGACCTCGGTCCCGACCTCCGCCTGCCGTTGCGTCAAGACGAGCGGCGGCAGCAGCCGCACGACGTTCCCGTACTGGCCCGCTGTCCAGACGAGGACGCCGTGCTCGTAGCAGTACTCCTGGATGGCGTCGACGCGGTCGTCGTCCGGGTCGCCGTTCGCGTCGACGAACTCGGCACCGACGAACAGTCCCTTGCCGCGGACCTGGCCGAGCCCCGGATCGCCCTCGCCAGCGTCGCGGAGGCGGTCGCGGATCCACGCGCCGACCTCCGTCGCGTGGTCGAGCAGGTCGTGCGACTCGATGTACTCGATCGCGCGCAGCCCGCCGACCATCGCGGGGACGTGGCCCCGGTAGGTGCCCGCGTGGTCGCCCGGCCCCCACGTGTCGAGGTCCTCGTGGTACATCGTCCCCGACAGCGGCTGCCCGTTGCCGCCGAGCGCCTTCGCGGTCGTCATCACGTCGGGCGTCACGTCGTAGTGGTCCGACGCCCACCACTCGCCGGTGCGTCCCATGCCGACCTGAATCTCGTCGAACACCAGCGGGAGGTCGTTCTCGTCAGCGATCTCGCGGAGTCCCGAGAGGAATCCCTCCGGCGGGACGACGACGCCGCCCTCGCCCTGGATGGGCTCGACGAAGATGCCGGCCGGGTCCGTGAGGCCCCCGTACGGCTCCTCGACGATCGCTCTGACCTCCTCGAGCGCGCGGTCGACCGACTCCTCAGGGCTCCGGCCCTCCCGGAACGGGTACGGGAACGGCGCGTGCACCACGTCGGGGAGCAGCGGCGCGTACGGCTTCTTGAACTTCTTGTTGGACGTGATGCTCATCGCGCCGGCCGTCGCCCCGTGGTAGGAGTTCCGGAACGCGAGCAGCCCGTTGCCGCCCGTGTTGTACTTCGCGAGCTTGATCGACGCCTCGATCGCGTCGCTGCCGGTGGGACCGCCGAAGACGAATCGGCTGTTGCCGGCGAGACTCCCGGGCGCGATCTCGTCGAGCTTGTCGATGAGGTCGAGGCGCGGTTCCGTCGGGAAGTCGACGGTGTGCGTGAGCTTGTCGATCTGTTCGTGGACGCCCTCGTTGACGTAGGGATTCGCGTGGCCGACGTTGTACACGCCGATGCCGGCGAAGAAATCGAGGAACAGGTTTCCGTCCGCGTCCTTCAGGGTCGCACCGCGTCCCTCTTCGAACGCGAGCGGGATGTCGTTCGGGTACGCCACCGCGCTACTGTCGATCGCCTCCTGTCTGTCGAGGAGGCGCCGCGAGTTCGGACCGGGGACTTGGTCGACGTTCGGTTCCTCCGCGAAGTGCAGTTCGTGGATCGGCGGTCCCGCCATAGCCCAACCGATACGACACGCCCACATATGGTTGGTGCAACCAGCAATCAATGACAGTGTATACAGAATCCGTTTTCGATCGTCGTGGCTTCGACCCGCTCTGTACCGGAGAAGGTCCGAAGTCGTGCACGCTCCGCTCGTTGCGCGCGAGTTCCAGGGTTCGAATCCTCAAGACGCATTTGCGGCTCACGAGTTGTTCGCCGCAAAGTGCGCGGGACCGGATTCGAACCGAGGCGAGAAATGCTCGCTCACTCCGTTCGCTGCGCCTTTCTCGCTGGGCTCAAATCCGCTCCTGCTCCCTCGCTCAGTCGCTACGCTCCTTCGCTCAGTGCGCGGGACCGGATTCGAACCGGCGGACCCCTACGGGATAGCGTCCTAAGCGCCAGAGTGCCTTCGGCACTCTACAGCCCCGTAACATGCTCTCAAAACACCGTTTTCCTCTGTCTACCGGATCAAATGGCCGGCTTACTTATAAAGATTCACCGGGATAGCGTTAGGCGCTAATCACGTTGGTTTAAATATCACTCCAAGATCTCGCGAGAGGCTGGATTCCGTATTGGAGTTGCGAGACCACTTGATGTGGATGACTATCTGGCTGGACCCCGGAAGGGAGTGGAGGAGGACGACGGACACCCACCGCTGTTAACTACCAGTCAACAGCAACCTGCTTGAACGACTCTTCGGCGTAACAGAGCGCGAATGTGATACAAACCGAGGCTGGTCTATGGAAGAGGATGATTGGTCAGTACGGGGGTGATGTGACCGCAAAGGAAACCGATATTGCGTAGAACCACCCGGTTAGCATGGCAATCGCGAGCGACTATTTTAACACCATCTATAGGTAAATTAATAATATATCTTTATCTAATTGTGTGAGACATGTTTACTATGCCCATCTTTGGAAGTACTGAGCCCGGTGCTGATGTGTTTCATAAATGCCCCGAATGTGGAGAGGATAAAATATACTCAAAGACAGAAGGGATATTTAGCAAAACCGAGTATATATGTGATTCTTGTGGGCATAAACCAGCTAAAAGCGAAATAAGAAAATCATTTAGTGAATTACATGAAGAAAATAAAAATGAATCTACTGAATTGTTCGGAATTGAGTTAGATGGACCTAGTGAAAAATTGGACAAGATAACAGATACAGAACTAAGACAAGAAGTAAAGGATAGACAACAAGAAGGCTGGGAGGTCGAACAGATTACCGATTCCGGCGAAAAAGTAATAATGACTACTACTGAGGGAGGCTCAATTGGAGGACACGCTCTTACTGGTGTTCTAACTGGCTTATGGACTTTTGGTGCTGGAAATGTGGCATATAACAAATTATCCAAGAAGAAGAACAAAGAACGGATTGTGTTGCGTCCTGATGCGGATCAGGCCTCCACAGATAATAACGAAGACCCTATTGAACTCATCCGCGAGCTGAAAGAGCTTAATGAGGAAGGCGTGATTACTGATTCAGAATTCGAAAAGAAGAAGGAAAAAATATTAAATGAAATATGATATATCAGGCTTCCCACTAAAATGTGAGTTGTTCATCGCGGACAGCACTTGCGGGTGGTTCTATCATATTCTCGGCCTATCCCGAATCGCTCAATACAGTTGATCTACTGGAAGTGTTGTTCTACCTACATTTATCAGCTATAATAGAAGAAAACTGTTGCTACCATACCTAAAGATGCGAAAATCACTCCCAAACCGATAGTGAACCGCTTCTGTGCTTTCCGAATTAAATCGAAATTGTCGTCTGACCACTCAAAATAGACTACCATCATCACTTTTTGATATTCAGTCGCATCAAATCCGTCCCTGATAGCGGTTCGTGGATTTTCGCTATTGGGTCCAAATGTCATTGAAGACAGGGTGAAGTATCCATGGAGGAATATAGTAGCCGAAACTAGGAGTAACACGAAAGGAAAGAAAATCAAAGTTGGTTCTGTTGTCATGCTAAATTGGTTTGATCCAAACTGGTATATCGCGACATAGAACGATCCTAGCAGTAGAATAATTTTTAACATCTCAATTGATTCACCCCGGAGTATCTGAGCTTCTTCAAGCGCTCTTTCAAAATTACTGATGGCCTGTTTATACAATTGATCCCAAAATTCTGAGTCATCTATCTCCGTATTAAGTCCCTCAATACTCATCTTCTCGTCATTGTTTTGACTGAGAAATTCCTCGAAATCACGCATATCTGTGGACAAAATAGGAGGATAGAAAAAACGTAGGTTCGATTAACTGTCCCAGCTTGATCAAGATGGTCTCCTCTGATATATTAGCACATCTACCTAACAGGTGATTCAGGACAGACCAACCGCAACAAACGGAATCGCTGTGCTGCACTTATCCTGTGTATCTAGCACGCTATTCCTGCCAAGATTTGAGAATTTCAACAAAACACTTCTTCAATTCTCTACGTCCCTAACTAACAATATTAGACCCTAGAAGGTGCAGGCGCTACGGCACCACAACCGTCTCCGCTCTACATTTTGTTAGCCGATCTGATCGACGACTGCTAATAGTCGAACTCTTTGGGGAGTTCACCCTCTGCCCTCTCGTCGTCGAGAAGATCGGCTCCGTCACGGAGGAAAACAATAAAATTGGGAATCTCTCCCTGCCAATCTTCTCGACTGGCAGTCCTTTCTAACGCGGCTGCGAGATCCAAGGCTTCATCAGCAGAGTAGAGCGCAGACTTACCTCGGCAAGCAATCATGATCCCATCCTTCCTGACTGTGGATGACACCCGTTGTCCGGCTTCTCCATCGTACCCTCGTCCCAAGAGCGCCGAGAACAACTTCTGGTCCGTTGGCGCAGTTCGGAGCGGGCGCGTTGGATTGTCAACACCGAGAAGGTGCTTGCGGAGACGGTGAGCCGTCACCATATCGTCCTTAGCGACGAACTCAGCAACCAGAGTGTAGACGGCCCGAGCTGGAACCATCATCCTGTCCTCAACTAGATTGATGTCTTCACTTCCATCGATGACGCTTGTTATGTTACCCTGCTCGTCAACTTCCACGCGCGGGAAGTCGTCGATAGTGTGATGCTCGCCAGCACTCTCTGGATGATTCTTTCGACCAGCTGTCTGACCGAGGTGGATCATCACTCCTTGCTCGCCAACAAATGTCTGATTACAGTACGGACATAACCGAGCGTACTTCTCGTTATCGCGCTCTTCAGGATAGTCCATCTCAACTTCGCGCGCCCCTACGGTTTCGAGATCTTCGAACGAGATGTCTGGTGGAACCTCACCTCGTGGTCCGTGACCGTCCCCGCTCGAACGATTGACGTGAAGATTCACGCCTCTCGCCAGCGGCGTTGCGTCACACCCTTCGACCGGACAGCGCACGGTGCGCTCGTCGTTCTGGTGGTTCGTCATCGATCCACCTCGAAGTAGGCGAAGCAAGCAAATCCGGAAACCCGGAAGGGCGGGGAGTCCTTACACTCTACAGTAGCATGTAGAACCGCATGGGCACCGGCTCTAGCAACTTCGACCACCTGCTGGCAGTCATAATTGTTGTTGTAGCTGCTGGCCTTACACTCGCACTCAGCCGGAATGAGAACCTCTCGACGATCTACGATGTTCTCTAAAACGCTCTTTGCCCTATCTGCGCTGAAATTCAGTACCTCAACGATGCTCTTATCTGCCGGAGAGTTGTGTTCTTGCATGGCTTTCTGGTAACCCGGAAGGTCGCCCGTCCGGTGTTCTAGCACCGGGCGTTTCTACGCCGCAACGCCCCGAGAGACGGGCAACCTTCTACCAGTAACTTCGTAGTTATTGGTGATAAGTCTTTTCCACTAACCTCGAAGTCAGAGGGACTATACTTTGTCCTCTCAGACACATGCGCATGAAGAAGGAACGGGATGATAGCGGCCAGTATACGGAACAGATTACGCTTGATAGCGTGATGTCTGTATTCGACCGCGTCGAGGTACCGGTACTGACCGCCAACGAGGTGGCCGACGAGTTGGACTGTTCCAGACCAAGTGCATACAACAAACTGGAAGTTCTTGTCGAACAGGGAGAGATACACAAAAAGAAGGTCGGAGCAAGAGCTGTGGTCTACATCTCGGTGGAATAGGCGCAGGCGATCTCCACTTAGAATTTTAGAGAGCCCCAAATAGAATTACCCGGCCTTGGAAACACCTCGAAAAGACTCGTATCCGGTAGACTTACATGTCCGGAGAATAGAAGTATAAATGAGCAGACTGCAGACCTCTAAAGTACCCATCGCTCAACTTACTTACCATCTTCCTACGGGTCGCTCGTCCGCCCCTAGCCAACGGTCTGTGAGTCGACAGAGTGGTGCACTTTTGCGGGTAACTCCAATACCCGGAGTTACGGGTTTCGCGTCGATAAGCCCGTGTAGTCGGGTCTGCTCGCCTCCAATGTCTCAATGAGTTCAAAACTCCCAAACCGTACGTCCACTAGCCAAAATAAAAAACAGCCAACGAGAGGCCATCCGTTCACGAACAGCGACGGGACTGAAGTTTCTATCATTCCGAGAGAACTCAGCCCACCAGTCACAAAAAATCACACCTATCTCGATCCAAAAGATGATTCATCCAATCAGGGTAATATTGCTGGCCGGCCGCCAAAATGGAAACGGCTGGAACTAACCAATCGCGGGATATTTAATGGAAAATGGTCGGACCAGACCATGAAGCGGAGTCAGGATGACTGGTACTTTTGTCGAAATGTGGCCTGTCAGGTCGGTTTGTCAAAGAGAGCAAAAGAAACAGTATGGCAAATCTTCAGCCGTCTTGATATGCGGTCTTACAAGAAATATGAAAGCCATCCAGAGTATCACTACACTATCCGACCAAGCAGGTCTGACGGACACCTGCCATCAATCACTCCTATTCAGACAACCTATCACAAGCACTATCTAGTCATATTCTCCATCTGTGCGATTTTGTACAATCAGAACCGATCCGACCATCAACAAAAATACTACCCCGGAAAAGATTATGAAAGTAGAGATAGGTATGGCGTCCTTGGGCGCTTCGTTCGGAATCTTGTGGATGAGGATCTCAAAGACTGTAACAAACTACTCCAGCAGTTTTCTGAACAGGTCGGGTTCAGCAACGATCACATCCGTTCGTGCATGGAGAAACTACGTCAGGAATGTCCTCGACTAGAGTAGGAAGTAGTACTGATTTTTGAGTCCTACTTAAAGGGTTGCCCCCCTATATAAAGTAATGTATATTAGTAAGAGTGGAGGGGTTGCAAAGTAGGAAATGTGTCTTGATTTCTAACACCAGAGATGGTCCTTCCCCGGAGCCACAAAGCCTTACGACATGACGGTATAGTCATGGACTCAATATCATAATCACCGCAGCGGCCTTCGAGGGCATAAACAGAATTTCAACAGAGCTAATTCATCCTATTCCGGGTGTCGTTGGTCTATTCACAATATTAGATCCGGGAAGGTGGGGGCGGCTACGGCACCGCGACCGCCTCTGCACCGCACCGCACTTGGTCGCGCTGACGACCGTTCCGGTGCGTTTCTGGCGGTCAGTCGTGACCATCAGTCCTAATCTTACCAATAGAGAGTCAACACCATATCTATCCCGCACCCTTCCGGGTTTTATCAGTAAATCAACCATGACTGTAGTCAAGATCGTTCAAGCGTAGCGGCGAGGCAAGGTTAAGCGAAGTAAGTAGTATGGGAACTTGGCCTAGCGGCAACGGTTACTCGGTGAGTATATTATCTGCTTTTTCTCGGATTCGACCTGCTTCAACCCGAGCGGTTGGCTGGCGTGTTTCGTCGTTCTCTATCTCTCGCATTTTCGACTTGACGAAAGACAGCTGACGTGAACTGAGTTCCATACTGTTCTATCAATCTTGAAGTACTTCAACTTCAGCTTCAAGTCTTGCGGTAAATCACAAAACACTCCCTGCGGGTAAGACACAGCGTCTTACCTACAGGGAGAATTTGTTATTTATAAACGTAGAGGGAGAAGGCCCCTTCCGGGTTTTAGGACGAGTTTCAAACAAGAAGTTCAGACAATTGAGAAACCACAAGCGGGGACCCTTCCAGCGTTTAACAAGAAGCTCAGACGATTATTTGAACTATTATAGTAAAACTGCAGATACGGCCATTACCCTCCCCGGCTCCTATCTCTACTTCCTCGACCTAAGTAGAGTTCGGCCCACGGATGCCCGGTGGACAACCGTTTCCGTTGAATGGGATGTACTCATCTATACAGAAGAACCACAGACTTAAAATAGTTTTGATTATTGATAGAAGACTGTAGAAACGCTGTACATTGAGAGTATAACTCAGTTCAATTTCAGTATCTGTTTTGACTGAGTGCTGTTTTACAGCAATATATTCAGGCTCTAAACCGGGGGTTTGTGGCGTTCATATCGGCTCCGTTTGGCAAGTAAAACGCACTCAATCTGTGTGGTGAGATTAGTGTGGCTCGATTTTTCCAGTACTAATGGCTCGGATACAGTTACAGCATGGGTAGTACTCGTATACTCAGGTATTCTGAACGCGAGAGGGTTACGTACAGGCCGATCTTAGCGGACACGTCTGTGCATTTGAAACGGGAGCCATGGACGGAGAAAATGTGTATCTGTGAGTTTCAGATAGCCCTTCGGTTGGAACATCGTCGAGAATCTATACGCGCACAATTAGTAACCCCACCTACGTCACAGCGGCATTTTTGACAGAATTTCACCCCAAAAGTGGGCGTGAGGTGGAAAGGTAACGACCAGATGAAGTTAGCAATCAGACGTGTGGAACAACTGAGATTCTGTGCGAGAGGATCTATCGGCCCTGATAGACGTACGCCTAGCGTAGATCTGGTAGAGTGGCGTGACGGCGGCGCCTTCCGGGTTTGATAAAGCTAGTAGCCATAGCTGGTAATCCCGATTGAGTCATATTTAGATTAGAGATCCTGCTCAGAAAAAATCAGCTGAGTGCTATGTTCTTCGAGCCATTGAGCGTGGTATTTGTCTTTAGGGTCATACTCAGCGACGAGCGATCAGAATACGTCGTCGTGATGCGCTTCACGAAGGTGGAAAGTTCATGAGCGAGATCGATACGCCCTTCTTTGAGAGATGGTTGGATCAGTCATCTAACTGTTCTACTAGCACAATCTCAACTGAGGTCACCTTTTCTGCTTTACTAAGTTCAAACTCATTCACTAAGTTATGAAGTTCTCTGGCAGTACGTTCATACCCCCAACTAGAACGGTTTCTTTTGCGATACACTTTGTCTAGCTCATTTTCAAAGTAATCACTCAATTTGTTGCTATTGAGTTCCGTATACACTGTTTGAGCCATCTGTTGAACTTTATCTGAAAAATCACTATTCTGTATCTCGTCACAGAAGGCCATTATCTCCGGAACTCTTCCTGAAGCTTCAGTATCAATTTCCAGAATTTTGTCGTTCCAATTACTCGTGTCAGCAACCATCTTCTGAACTCTGTCAAGAGAGTCAAGATCGCCGACTCTCTTTGACTTTTCATCTGACTTTATAATGTCAAAAATAGCTAAGTCGTCATCTTCAGAGATCGGGATGTCAAATATCATTGTCTGTCCATCAAGGTCAACTCCACCAAATCCTTCATTACTGATTATAGATGCACGGGTCTCTGATCTTCCGCTGTTAAATTCTAAATTGACCAGAACTAAAGTTCCATTTTCATCCGTATTTTGGTGGAAGCTGATCCGGGTGTTGTCACGGATGGCTTCTGTCTGTTGCAGATCTCCTATTGAGATGTTCTCAGATTCACAATAATTCTTGACAGCATTCCGGAGCTTGTCATACTTTGAAGTGACTCCGATAAGCCCTTCATCCTTAAATTCCGCATTTTCATCACCTATTTTATCATACATTGTCATATTCTTATCGACTATTTTCTCGGAGTCTTCCAGAATCGGTGCGTCTTTCCCAAATGTATTTGCTATTTCCTGTATTTTCCCGCGAATTTTATTGAGTATGCCAAGTGCATCTTCCAATTCTCTTGTCGGTATGAAATTGTAAACAAGTAGTTCATCATGCTGCGTAGTAATTCGATCAATACGGCCTATTCTCTGCTCCATACGCATAGGATTCCAATGTAAGTCGTAATTCACGACCACACGACTGTCTTGGAGATTTTGACCAACCCCAAGGACATCTGTGGCAATCAGAACATCAATTTCACCCTCAAGACCAACTTCAACTTCCTGTGCCTTAGGAGCAAACTGTTCCACAATTTCTGTATCGAAATTGTTCCCGTGCAGAAACGCTACGCGTTTGCCCCCCTCTTTAGCCTCTCCTACTTGTTTGTTTGCGTCTAGTCCTGTGAGCTCCTCAAATAGATGCTCCGCTGTAGGTACAAACTGTGTAAAAATGAGTACCTTTTCTTCAGACAATTCATTTCGAAGTAGTTGTCGCAACTTTTCCGCTTTTGCATCTTTTCCCCCCGCTTCCAGCGTTTCGTTAGCTAAGCGTTTCATATCGCGCAGATCAATAAGATCTTCCTGCACATCGCCGACTATCTCTTTACGCTGGTCACGGCCAAGAGCGTTAACAGCCTCCGTAATCTGATCAATATCAACGTCATCTAAAACCCCTTCATCGTCTATACTGTCAAAGAACGTCATTATGCGCTCCCTGTTTTGTGAGTAATCGACCTTGCCTTCAGCAATATCTCGCATTATCTCTTCACGTGTGATTAACCGATCTATCGACTGTTCAAATGCTGCTATACTGCTCTCTAGGCGTTTGAAGAGAAGAATAATTAATAGAACACTTGCATTCTTATATTCTAGCATCAACTCTTCGTTACCATCTCCACCGTATCGGTCCACACTCACGTAAGGAAGATTAAGACCATTCTTTGGGTCATCACCTTTTCCTACAATTATATCTATCAGTTCACGGTACAATTGCTCTAGGTCAGCATCGTCAGCAGAGACAAGATGTGGTTTTCTGGATGGAGCTTTGATTTGTTTCCCTCCAATCGTTATATTTTCATAATTTTTTAAAATATATTCTCTCGTCCTAGATATAAGTACTTCCTGCATGATTTTCTCCATCTGCTCTCTCAATATACCAAGTTTCTTCTCTTGGCTTTTATCTGGATTTTCAAGGCTAGAAATCTTCTCATACTGGCTGAAAATTTCTGAAGGATCATCACGTAGGTCAATATCGAAATCATCGTCGTCGGCGAATACCTTTACAAGATTGTTAAGATCGTCAACAGAGTTATGAATCGGTGTCGCAGTTAACAGGATGTGTTTCTTGTCTTTACGACCAATGGCCTGTATATTATCGTATCTGCTAGTATTATTGTTCCGTAAGCGGTGTGCTTCATCTATAAGAATTATATCATACTCCCGTAAATTGTTGATCTCGTTGGGATCCAAACGAGAAAGTTTAGAAAATGTGAGGTATCTCTTTGTGCCATGGATTGGGAACTTATCGCTATCACTCAGCATTCCTTTCCACATGTCTTGAAGACGCTTCGGTGTGATAATCAGGATCCTCGATTGTGGGTTTGAATATTCTTGTACCAACGAGCCGCCGATATATGACTTACCCAAGCCAACGCTGTCAGCTATGATGACACCATTATATTTGTTCAGGGTATACTCTGCCGCCCTAACTGCATCTTTCTGAAATTCTAGTAGATTATCTTGATAATCTCCTTTAATATCGTCAAGTAATATACCATCGTGTATCTCGTCGGTAAATTGCTCGTAAATGTAGAGTTTTGTCGCAGTATAGGGACTCACAAGATTTTCGGGAAACTCTTTTCGCTCAGTTGGTGATGGTAAATCTTCTCCAAACTTTGAAGATTCAATAGCATCGATCAGCTCTGATTTGAATTCCTCACTCTCTGCCCAGATCTCGTCAAACCATTCATTGAGATAATTCAGAGTCGGTGTGTCTCGCTTCTCTACATTCAGTTCAATATTTCCAGATAGTCCGCTTTGAGAAAGATTTGAAGAACCAATTATAGCACTGCCAGGGAACTTGCTATCGTTATTGTAATTGAATAGGTAGAGTTTGGGATGAAAACGGCTATTAGTATATACATGAACATCAGCTCGATCTTCATGTATCAGTTCATACAGACGTTTTATGCCTTCTTCTGCTTCGTCTGTCTTCTCGATATTCTCTATTTCCCTTTCAAATCCTTTGATTAGCTCTTCTTTTGTCTCTGCGTCGGTCTGACGACCAATAATTATCTGAATGCTCTCAGCGTCTTGTAGATTCTCACGTAGGATATCAAATCCGCTTATATAGAAGTAACCAACTGCTATCTTGATATTGTCCGCACCCTCTGCAAGTTCGTTAGCTCTATCATGAACATAGAAATGGCGGTTATCCAGTATGTCCGCATATTCTTTACTCTCCATAATTATTCCCAAGAATTTTTGTATATTTCTTCTGTTAATTCATCTATTTTCTGTTGAATAGTGTTTATATCTCTGTCTGAGTTTCCTTTCCTAATTTCAATTGCGTCTTCTACTAGTGATTCCATTCTGGACAAGTCTTCTTCTTTTGGACAGACAATCGGAATGAGTCTCATATCTGCAGTTTGCTTCCCTGAACCATTGATAAAAGTCTCCACAATAGATTCCAGCAACGAGGAATTTAGTAGTCCGCACAAGTACTTTGCGGACAGGTTAGTGTCCATTGGAATTATGGATATACCAGAAGTATCAATCACAGAGTTATTTACATATCTTACCATTAAATCAGAGAATCCTCCCCTCGACGCAAATAAACCTTCCTTGAAATTCGTTTCTAAGTGCTGAAGCCTACCCTGCTCACTCGCATCGATTTCTTTCAACGATTTCTTACTCCAATTGATAAACACGCTGTGGGGTTTGTAATATGTTTCATCCTTTCTAAATCCTTTTTCAAGGGGAACCCAATGAGGATCATTTTCATCAATCCCGTTTAGCTTCTCTTTCTTTGATAGATCTTCTACATTTGCGATATGTTTCTCTTGTACAACCTTACTAAGCCATTTATACCGGTTTTCGTTTTTCTGAACATACTGAAAGTCATCATTTCTGTTTTTCAGTTCTTTTGCCTCTGGAGTTCCTTCTAAGAATGCGATATACTCCTCATTATTTCCAGTCTGAAATCCTCTACCTCCAAAGGTTAACAACCCTAGTAGGGCTACCTCGCCGGGCTCTAACTCTTGAGCAACGTTTTCTTCTATATCGTCCTTCATTTTTATGTGTTTACTAGTATTTGATAGGATATCTCCCCATTCTTCATATTGTGAAACCATTTTTTCCATATAACGCTCATATATTCTAATATTTTCTTTTGTTGGAACAAAGAAGTTCCTTCGAAGACTATTACGATAAAGAATAATGGGTGCTTGATAAACCGAACAACCAGATATTTCTCCATACTCAATCGCGTATTCTGTTCCATGGGCCGAACATGTCGTGTATGTGCTGAGGTTTTCGTAGTGTACTAATGATCGATAGTCTGCTGTATTAGTATCGGAAGCATTGATGAATTTCGTCGTATAGTTCGACTCATTCCTATTTATCGCTGTGAAGATTGCAGGATCCACTGTAGCATCAAAGATATCTTCACTAACATCTATTACTTCCTTTAAATAGTTTGTTTGAAGGAGAATGCGTGTGCTCATTTTAGTCATAATGTTGAGCCATGTATTGGATGTGATGAACGATACTGTACCTCCTTCTCTTGCTAATTCAAACGCTCTGAAAATGAATAACTGATAGAGGTCCTTCCGTATCGGCTTATCATAATGCTCAGATCTCTCATCTAGCCAATTGGATAGAGGCAATATGTAATCTAATTGCGGATTTCCTTTATAAGGGGGGTTTCCGATGACAATATCGAAACCTCCATCTAAAACTACCTCTGGAATATTCACACTCCACTTGAACGAATCTTCCTCAGTCGCCGTGACTGTATCCATCCAATAATCCGAAGATTCCCAGTCGATTAACCCATCAATTTCTTTAATAAGGTTACCCAGCTCCTCCTCCAATCTGTTTTTTTCTTCACCGTGTGAGTCTAAGTATTCCTCTCGTTTTTCATCAACTTCATCTACTATATCACTTAGATCCCGTTTTCCGGTGTGTCTAGCTCCTATTGTGGTTTGCATAGACCTGTCCCCTCCCTTCTTTTCTCCAATATTGTCTAGTACATCCCGTATTTCAGTTGGTTTGAAATCACCAGAGAGGCTGTTCCCTATGAAGAATTTGAATCCAAGATTCGGCAAAGCATACTTTTCGTTATTTTCCAAGAACTCGTCTAACCCTACATCGTCGAGATCCTGCATTAAATGCAGCCATGTCCGAAACTTACAGAGCTCTATACCGCTAGAGTCAATATCTACCCCATAAAGTGACCGAGCAATGAATTCTTCTTTGAGGTTAAATCGATCTTCTTCGTAACCAAGCGCATTGTTTAGCGCTTCAGTAATTTCGGTGAGTTCTTCGAGCATCGAAATAACGAACGCACCAGACCCAACTGCAGGGTCAACAATGTCGACACTCTTGACTTTATTTCTGATATCTTCTAGTTCAGTTTTGTCAAAGCTTTCCGACACTCCATGATCAGACACCAACTTAGATAATTCCGCTTCTTTTTCTGGAAAATCCTCTAAGAGGTATTGCTTGAGAGCATTCTTACTCATATACTGTGTAACTTCTTTCGGAGTGTAGAATGCGCCTTTCTCTGATCGTTCTTCACTCTGCATAAACATCTCAAATATTCGTCCAATGAACTCAGGATCAACAACCAACTCTTGTTCGGCTGGGTTACTTTCGCTTAGAGACAATTTGTACTGGAGCAGGAACCCTTCCGGGTTCCCATATTCATCTTCTTCTGGACTAAGGAGAACGTCAAAGAACTCTTCATCTATGGTGACATTCTCTTCTATCTCTTTCTTTTCAAATAATCCACCGTTGAGGTATGGAACCTTTCCAATAAAATCATTTTCAGGGATACCTTCTGTGTTTAGAGCTTCAAAGAATAATGGCCTGAAAAAGTCGTCATAAACATCTGACTTCTCTTTTTTTGCCTCCTCGTATTTATTTTGAATATACCGCTGATCACCATCTAGCCACCCTTTCTCCTGTACAAACATCAGGAATAGAATCCGATTTACTACTGACTGAGTATAAGAGGTCAAATTCTCATCTTGATTTCTCAAACCGTGTATGGAATTCTGTAATTCGTCTTGGAATATCTCAGCGAAATCACGGTAGAAGCCCTTTGTAACCTCCTTTAGCGAGAATATCTCCTTAACGTTTTCTAGAACAGAGTTATATGACTGATTGCCGACCCTCATATCATTAAAGTAATCAAGATACATCGGAGCGGGGTTGTCTATATCAACTCGGAAATATTTCAGATCATGCTCTATATCAACGGTTTGTGTTGCTCTCCGGCGCTCAATACGCATAAAGGTGATTTCGGAGGTAATAGAACGCTGAAGCGGGTTTTTGTTAGAACCTTCAGATTGGACAATAACAGAGAACAGTTCCTTGTTTGATTTTTTTCCGTGTCGCTTAAGATAGGAGTTCACAGTACTTCTATCAGGACCGCTAGAGGGAATTTCAATAACTCGAACCACAGTATCTCCATCATGACGCAGATTGAATTCTGTCCCGTATCCGTTACCAAATTCAGTCTGGTTTTGTCCGTCAACGAGATTTTGGAACTCTAGATCGTCAACGAGGTGTTTGATAATGTCACCAACAGTATCAGTTGAGCCGAATGGAGAGCTTCTTGTCATCGACATACCTCAGTATATCTTCACTCTGTGTTTAATTGTTCGGCTCTATGTTTTCTATTCTATTAAATGGGGCTATTAATTATTATATAATAAAATGAGATTTACTAAATCAAACAGACAGAATGTGAGCTAAAGTAGAAATCTCGTCCAGCCACCGCTTCATTAGAACTCACGTTCGGGAGTTGTGAATACTCAACTGTTCTGTGATGTCCAAATATTCCGGAAGATCAAACAAGTTCTCAGCCCATGTTATCAAGTGCGTCCTGACGATCTTCAACCGGGACGTTATCGTATTTTATCGTCGTTTCGACTGATTGGTGACGTAACTGAGCTTGTGTCGCAGCTAGGTCACGCTCTTTCGTCATGTGAGTACCAACCGAATGACGGATTGAGTACCACGACATCTGCCGGTTTTCGTGAGGAATCCCGGCTCGTTCACAGAGGTCGGTAAGTATCCGTCTAAGTTCGTTGGAACCGTATCGGTTGCCATGACGGGTGAGCCACAGTTTATCCGTGCCTTCGTATCTCTCGTGGTTCTCTCGTTCGTCTATCCACCGCTCTAGCGCCGTTGCTGTCCGGTCGGTTAGACCAACAGTCCAGTTGCCCTCGTTCTTAGATGAATCTTCCCTCGGGATACGAAGTATGCTGTTCTCCGGGTCACACCAGCTCACTCTGGCGTTGCCGACTTCTACGGGACGAAGACCAGCGTCGAGGCTAGTCCAAACGAGGGAAGTGAACTTCCAACTGTTCGGATCAGCTTCGAGGAGGTCTTCTGTTCCATAGTTGGGGGTGCCGTCCTTCCCGAGTGCAGCCTGTCGGATTTTACGCCTCTCGGGTTTAGTCAGGAAGTCTCTAGGAGCATTGTTATTCCCACCAGATTGGAAGTTCCAGCTAAACTCCCACTCATCTCGGTTGAACTTGTGCTGAAGCCACTTGGAATACCGTTTGAGGGCACCGAGTGTCTTCCCTTTCGTGGACTCGGTTACATCCCGGAAGGCGACCTGTTCCATGTAGGCCTTAGCATCTTCTAGATCGGGTGGTGTTTTGTATCCTCCACGGTTCTCCCACACCCATAGGTCGAACCGGGCGGTTCGATGCCCGGTTTGACAGACTGTGTATGGGGAATATCCCTTCGCCTTATTGGGATTCTTCCCCATTTTGAGTAGGTATGTGAGGAACTTCTTTCTGTAGTCGTGATAGTCTACGTGCGCCTTCTCGGATAGGAAGTCGCGTTGGTTCTTCCGGACGATGGTAATAGTATTATTCGGCTCCATCATATCCGAATCAAAACCGTCATAGCGTTCGAGGGTGTTCGGCTTATCGAGGTTTGTTTCGGTCATTTGTGTACCTAGACAAAGTGAAAACGGCAGGTAGAGAGTGCGCGGGACCGGATTTGAACCGGCGGACCCCTACGGGATAGCGTCCTAAGCGCTACGCCTTTGGCCTGGCTCGGCAACCCGCGCGCGGATTATCGTACCCGAGTGGCTCAAAAATAGTTGTCGCTACGGGGGCGACGACTGCGACGCTGACCGCAGCGGTCGGCGACCCTCAGATATCCGTCTCGAACGGTAATCGATCGAGCACCGCCTCCTCGCCGACTCGTCGGACGAGCCACTCCGCGAACAGCACCGCGGCGATCCCGAGCCCGATCCCGAAGACGGTGTCCGAGAGGTAGTGCGTGCCGAGGTAGATCCGCGAGAAGGAGATCAACCCGGCGAAGCCCGCGGCGACCGCGAAGGGGAGCTCGTCGGAGTGCCACGCGATTCCCGCGTACGCCGTCACTGCGGCCGAATGCCCGGAGGGAAACGAACTCGTGGTTCCGGCGTCGCCCTCGGTGACACAGACCGGGTTCGGCGGGAACGGCCGCTCGACGAGCGTCATCAGCCCCCAGACGACGACGCCGAGCAGCGAGAGCGCGATCACGCTCTTGACGAACTCCTCGCGCCAGCCGGCGAGGTAGAACAGCCCGACGAACACGACCCCGGCCGTGACCGAGCCGAGCCCGGTCATCGACGTCATCATCTCGGTCAGGAACGGCGCTCGGATCGCGGCGACGAACTCGGCGACGAGCCGGTCGCCCCACAGGACGGCGCGAGAGACCTCGCCGATCAGCGCATACATGATTGTCCGACCCTATCGGCCGGAGGAACATAGGCGCTCGTACGCTCGTGTTCAGGGGCAGAACTCGCAGTCGCAGTACGCCTCACACACCGGGTTGTCGCAGTCGGCGCCGCGGGCCGAACAGTGCTCTCGGCCGTGCCGGATCAGGAGGACGTGGAGCGGGTAGATCAGCTCGTCCGGCACCAGCTCGTCGAGCGCGTCGTGCGCCGCTTGGTTCGACGCCGACTCCGACACCAGCCCGAACCGCTTGGAGACGCGCTCGACGTGGGTGTCGACCGCCATCGTCGGCTTCCCGAAGTGGAAGTTCAACACGACGCTCGCGGTCTTCGGTCCCACGCCCTTGATCTCCGTGAGCCAGTCTTTCGCGTCGTCGGTCGCCATCGCGTCGAGGAACGCCAGCGAGTACGCCCCGCCCGTTTCCTCGCGGATCGCGGCCAGCGCGCGCTGGATCCGGGCGGCCTTCTGGTCGGCGAGCCCCGCCACGCGGATCGTCTCTTTCAGCTCCTCGTGGTCGGCCGCCTCGATCGCCGCGAAGTCGTCGTACCTATCGAACAGCGCGTCCGTGGCCCGGCTCGTGTTCGCGTCGGCGACGTTCTGCGAGAGGATCGTCGTCACCAACTGTCGGACGCCCTCGCCGGGCTCGGCGGTCGGGTCGGCGCCGTGCTCGGCGACGCGGTCCACCGGCTCGTACAGCGACACCAGGTCGTCGTGAAGCTCGCGAACCCGCGATTCGGTCCACGCGTGCGTCGACATACCCGGGCTACGGGCGGGGCGGACTTGAGGGCGACGACCGGGGGAATCCGCGGTTGGTCCCCCGATCCGCCGCGCGACCTTTTTAACTCGGTGCGCCCAACTGCGGGGCATGTATCGCGCGAGCGATCGCGTCGACAACGCGGCGTGGATCGACCGGCTCGACGACGCGTGCGCGACGCTCGACCTCGACGAGGAGACGCTGTCGACAGCGACGGACCTGTTCCTGTCACGGGCTCCCGACGACGACCGCGGGAAGCGCGTCGCCGCGGCCGCCAGCCTCTACGCCGCCGCACTGATCCGCGGGCAGGAGCGGTCGCAGTCCGCCGTCGCTGACACGATGGACGTCTCCAGACTCTCCGTCCAGAAGCGCTGGAAGCCGATCCTCGAAGACGCCGGCTTCTCGCCGCCGACGTGGTGAACAGATCGTTCTCACCGTCGCCGACTCTCTCACGCCGTCTCCGCCTCGATCTCTCACCAGCGATAGATTTATGTATGGACGTAAAGTCTCCTTTACTGTAAAGCGAGCTTTACAATCGGTCCACGCTCGCTTTGCACCCTCCCATGAGCGAACCCACCACCCCCGCGACGACGCGGCCCTCCGACCGAAAACGGTACAAACGCATCGCGTACGGCTTACTCGGCGCCGGTATCGCCGCGCTGTGGATCGGTGTCGCCGTCGACCGGTTCGTCCTCGGCGTCCTCCTCTACTGGACTGGCGGCCTCGGCATGGGGCTCGTCCAGCGGTTCAGCCCCGTGGATCTGTACGACGAGCGCGACACCACCATCGAGCGAAAGGCGAGTCTTACCACGATGAACATCTTTGCCTATATCTTCATACTCGGCGCACCCGGCGGCCTCGCGTTACAGGAGAGTGGAACCGTCGAGCTTCCGGGCGAGTTCTACGGCGCGATGTGGACCCTCTTCGCGGTCTCCGTCGTGTTCGGCGCGTCTCTGCTCTACTACAAGTACCGAACATGAGAAACGACATCAGCGAGCGACGCGCGGAGACGGGCGAGAGTCAGGCCGACCTCGCCGCCGCCGTCGGCGTCACCCGCCAGACGATCAACGCGATCGAACGCGAACGCTACGACCCCTCGTTGGAGCTCGCCTTCGATCTGGCCGATCACTTCGGCTGCCGGATCGAGGACCTGTTCGATCCGGACGAGTGATCACCGCGGCGTCGCCACGACGCCGAGGTGGTCCTCGTGGAACCGGTCGAGTCGCCCGGTCTCCAGAATCTCGTAGGCCTCCCGAAGCCGGTCGAGCGCGCCCTCGAACACCGACTCCGGATCCGTCGTCACGTCCTCGCTTCGCGCCTTGATCGCGAGCAGCAGCCGCCCGTCGTCGGCGAGGAACCGCGCGTTGCGCACGGCGACCTCCGCCTGCCCGCGCGTCGCCACGTCCTGCACGATCGCGTCCACGTCGCTCTCGACCACGTGCGCGTAGCGGTTCGGCGTCCGCGCGTCTTTTAAAAGTGGGAACAGCCGATCGCGGGGCTCGGCCGCCTCGACGAGGTCCCGCGCCGGTCGCGGCGCGAACTCCACCGCGTACGTCGGTCCCGCGAAGTCCGCGACGTGGCTGACGGTCGTCCCGCTGGCCGCGCCGAGGTACAACACCGTCTCGCCGCCGGACAGCCCCGTCTCGAACCCGAGTTCGAACATCCCGCCGAGCTTCGATCGGTCAGGGTCCCACGCGCGCCACCCGTCCGCGGTCGGCTCGCCGTACACCGGCGGGCCGCGGGTTGTCAGCTCGGTTTCCCCGTCGATCTCGCGGCGCTCGACGCCCGCCGGCAGTTCGGGGTCGCTCATGCGTTGCCCTCCGTGTCGGCGGCGGTGTCGCCAGTACTCCCACCGCCGTCGCTCCCATTACCATCGCTCCCGCCCTCCGCGCGCGCCCGAATCGTCGCCATCCGCTCGCGGAGTTCCTCGTGAAGCGTCTCGCGGCGCTCCCCCGAGTAGTGGTCCACCCGGGCCGCGAGCGTCAGTTTGCCCGCGAGCGCCCGCGAGGCCGACCCGCGGTCCTCGGGTCGCGTGTTCCGCACGTACTCGTGGGTGTAGATGATCCCGTGTTTCGGCGAGGGGGCGCGCCCGGAGAGGTGCGCGAACAGGGCGTCCTCCGCTCCGAGCACCTGCACAGTCCCCGAGGGCTTCTTCGCGAGCGACTCCAACCCGCCCGCGAGCGCGATCAGCCGCGCCGCGAGTTCCGGGCCGGCCATCTCGGCAAGGTTCGGCGCCACCGCCGGCGCCGTTCGCTCGATCGTCTCGGCGAGCGCGTCGCGCTCCGCGGCGAGGTCGGCGACGCGCCCCGCGAGCGAGACGGCGCGACGCTCCAGCTCGCCGTCCGGCTCGCGCTCAGCCACGGCGCGGGCGCCCTCGATCCCCGGCTCGGCGTCGTCGAAGAGGCTCCCAGCCCACTCGGCGGCGCGCTCGGCCAGTTCGTTGGCGGTGCGCTCGCAGTCGTCCCTGGCCCGCACCGCGTGGACGAGCTGTTGATCGTCGGCGCGCTCGCGCTCGCGGACCGCCTCGCGGGTCGCCGCCACGGACGCCCCGTGGAGGCGGTCGTAGTAGTCGTCGCGCGAGCCGGCGAATCCGGACTCGACCGCGAGTTCGGGCCAGTCGCGTGGCTCGTCGGCCTCGCCGTCGACGATTCGGGCGCGGAGTGCTGGCCCGTCGCCCGTGGCCTTAGAGTCGGCGGCCGACCCGCCCGCGAACCAGCCGGCGTCCGCGCTGTCGTCGGTGTCGGTCATTACCCGTGGCTACTTGGTCCGGTCGTATAGGCGTTCCCGAAACGGGGCGGAAGAGGGAGTTCGCGGAAAACGGACCCGCGTCGCGGCTACTCGTCGGCCAGTTCGATCGTCGCGCCCGCGTCGTCGGAGTCGGAGTCGGCCTCGTCCGCGTCGTCCGACTCGGACCGGAAGTCCGCGAAGACGCCGTCGGCCCCGCTCCGGAGGTCCGCGAGCGTCGCGCCCACGAGCCCACCGAGCGCGCCGCCGGTGCTCGCCCCGTTTCGACTGACCAGTCCGCCGACGGCGGCGCCGATCGCCGCCCCGACTGCCGCGTACTTCGCTCGAGACAGCGCACTCTTGATTCGGGACTTCATACACGTCACTTCGCTGCGAGCTCTCAAAAACCTGTCGTCGATGTGAGGACGAATATCCGCGGCGAGATCACCTAATTCGAGGCGGAGGCCCCACCCTCAAGGAGCGCCGGGCTTCCGGCCCCGGCGGAAGCATAAGCGAGTAGGGTGGGGAGGAAGCCGACCCGGTATCAACCAGCCGCCAGACTAGTGCCTTCCTACTCCTAATCATTAACTGACTTCTACAATATATGTGAGAATATCGTGGAATACCGTCGTACCGCCGTTATCAAACTCGACACGCCCGAAGGCGCAGATGAATACCTGCGGGAGACTGTCGAGCAATTCAAATACTGTGCCAACACGGCGAGCGAGTGGTGCTGGCATGGTGACGACGGATACCACGTTACATCGAAAGCAAAGGCTGAAGATGTACTGTACGACCAGCTACGCAAGGACACGGATTTGACTGCGAATCTCGTCCAGAAAGGAATTCGCCAAGCCGTCGAAGCCATCAAGAGCGGCGTCGAACGGCTCAAAAACGGTCAAGATACGTCCCGTCCGACCTTCACGGCTGATACCGCCATCTACGACAAGCGAAGCGCCACGTTCCACCGCGACCACGTTTCGCTCTCGACACCGGACGGGCGTATTGAGTGCGATTATATTCTCCCAGAGAATCCCAAGACACCGCCGACGAAATACGTCGCCAACGAAGACTACGAGTTTCGGCGGGCGACACTCCATCGGCGCGACGGCGACTGGTATCTCCATGCGTCGATGCTCAAAGAGGACGACGACACCGACACCACGACCGGGCACAGAACAGTCCTCGGTGTGGACCTCGGTGTGAACCAACTTGCGGTCGCTTCGACCGGACGGTTCTGGTCGGCAGACGAGTTCAATCACTGGAAGCGAGAGTACGAGAAGCGGCGTGGCGACCTCCAGCAGTGCGGGACGCGAGCGGCACACGCCGCCATCGCAGGTGTCGAACGCAAAGAGGACGGACGCTTCGAGATATTCCTGCATCGTGTCGCCAACGAAATCGTAGCTGAAGCCGCCGAACACAGCTGTTCGCATATCGTGTTCGAGGACTTGACGGACATTCGTGAGAACATCCCACAGGCGTCGTGGCACCATCTCTGGGCGTTCCGTCGCCTCTATGAGTACGTCGAATACAAAGCCAAAGATCAGGGCATCGAAGCTGTCCAAGTGGACCCACGGAACACCTCAAAGCGGTGTTCGACCTGTGGATTTACCCACGATGACAACCGCCACGGGGCGGACTTCGAGTGTCAGGACTGTGGCTACCAGAACCACGCCGACTACAACGCTGCCAAGAACATCGGCCTTCAATATCTCCGGCGTCGGCAAAACGCAGACACCGGAGGCGCACCCGTAGACGTGCGCTTGAATCGCGGGACGTTGAACGTGAGTGGGGAGTACAACCCTCCTGCCTCCGCTAAGGCATAGAACGAGAGTCCACGCGAAAGCCCTATCCTCAACGAGCGAGCGGGGCCATTCCTCCGAGCGAAGTAGGGTAGGGTAGTTTACTGCAGGCGCTTCGTGGTCTCGACGAGGGGATGACGCGCGTAATCGACGATTTCGATGTCGGTGATGTCGTCGAGGCCCTCCTTCTTCGCGGTCTTGGCCATGCCAAGTTCGACCGGGCGATCGGGAACAATCACGTACGCGTCCATCTCCTCGATCCCGGCCTCGTGGGCCGCCATCACGCGGTGGTGGCCGTCGGCGAGGTGAAGCGTGCCGCCGTTATCGATGACGACGAGCGGCTCCGCCAGCCCGCGCTCCAGTTCGTACTTCCGTCCCTCCAACTCGTCGGCGTACACCCGGGCCTGCGTGGGCGTGAGGTCGGTGAGCTCCACCTCGCGGCGCTCCTCCGAGAGGGTGACGCCGTGGATCTGTTCGAGCGTCCGCATCAGCTTCCCCACCTTGCTCGGGGTGGCGCGCTCGATCTGCGAGCGGACCACGTCCGTGTTCGAGATGATCCCCACGAGGTTGTCGGCGTCGTCGACGACCGGGAGTCGCTGGATCCCGGACCGGAGGATGACGCGCGCGGCGTCGGTCACCTTCATGTCCGGGTGCGCCACGATGAGGTCGTCGGACATCACGGTGAAGACGGGGGCCTCGTCGTCCGCGAGCAGGAGATCGGCCGCCGAGACGAACCCCTCGACGGTTCGACCCTGCGTGACGGGGAACCCGTTGTGGCCGTCGCTCTCGGCCATGCGCCGCGCAACCGTCTCTACAGTCTCGTCGGGACTCACGGTCTCGACGTCGCGGGTCATATACTCGCCGACGGTCGGTTTCCCGCTCATCGTCCGACGTTGGCGTCGCCGGATTAAAAAGGGGCGGGAGGCGGACTCTCCCGTCAACCATCCTCCGGACCCGTCCGGGAAGCCCCCGATCGCTCGTGCGCAACGAACTCCACCGCGTTGACGACGTAATGCGCGACGACGACCGCGAGGAGGCTGCCGGTGGCGACGAACAGCCCCGCGAGCGCGATTCCGAGCCCGCCGGCCACTGCAATTCCGAGTCGTCCCTGCGCGCCGTGACCGAGACCGAACGCGACCGACGAGGCGACGACGAGGAGCCGCGGATCGACCCCAAAGCCGACCGAAAGCGCGCCGATCAGCGCACCGCGGAACAGCGTCTCCTCGAAGATCGCGACGACCGGGAGCGCGACGCCGAGCAGCAGAGCCCACTCGCTCGCGTCGGTCGGCGCCATCGCCTCGCGGAGCCGCGTGGAAGGCGCGACGCCGGCCCGGGCGCCCAACCGCGCGACCGCCTCATTGCCGGCGGCGAGCGCGAGCCCCGCGCCGGCGCCGAGTGCAACGAGCCCGGCGGTTCCGAGGGATCCGACCGCCGGGGCGCCGAGCGTCGGATGCGTCCCGCCGATCCCGAACGCCGACGCCGGCACCGCGGTCCACCATGCGATCGCGACGAGGACGATCAACGCTATCGCCTGCGAGACGGTCGCGTTGGCCAAGAGGAGGCGCGTCGTGAGGACCGGCTGCTTCCGCCGGTCGGGGTTCGGGGACAGATCGGCGTCGTCGTCGTCGCGGTCGCGATCGACGTCGCTGCTGGTGATGTTTCGGTCCGCGTCGTCGTTCTCGTCAGCGATCTCGCTCCGGGAATCGACGAACCGCGCGCTCTCGAGGAGGCGTCGGGAGCGACGGGTGAAGAACAGCAACAGCAGCGTCAGGGCGACGGCCGCGACCGCGAACGTCGCCCAGTCGGGCATCGAAGTGGTTGGGAGGCGCTACCTACTGCGGGCTCGGACTGGAGGGACCGGAGACGCTCCCCTCCTTCAGCGTCGACCCCGTGATCGATTTCAGCCGGGAGACGAGCGAGTCCTTCTCGGTCTCGCCTTCGAGGGCGATGTCGAGGACCTCGCTGATGTGCGAGACCGGGATGATCTCGATCATGTCCTCGTACTCGTCTTCGATCATCACGTCCTGCTCGTTCGCCTGCGGGATGATGACCCGAGTGCAGCCGGCCTTCGCGGCCGCCTCGATCTTGTGGGTGACGCCGCCGACGGGGAGCACGTCGCCCCGCACTGACAGCGAGCCCGTCATCGCGAGGCTCTGGTCGACGCCCACGTTCTCCAGCGCGCTTATGACGGCCGTCGCGACCGTGATGGACGCGGAGTCGCCGTCGACGCCCTGCTGACCCGCCTGCACGAACTGGATGTGAATGTCCATCTCCGAGATGTTCTCGTCGGAGAACTTCTTGATGATCGCGGAGACGTTCGACACCGACTCCTGGGCCATCTCCTTCAGCTGCCCCGTGGCGATGACCTCGCCCGGCCCCTGCGAGGGCGCGACCTCGGCCATCACCGGGAGCATGATCCCGGAGTCCTCACCCATCACGGCGAGGCCGTTGACGCGGCCGACGACGTAGCCGTCGGAGACCTGCAGCTCGTAGTCCTTCCGACGCTCGATGAAGTCGTCCGCGAGCTGCTGTTCGATGGAGCGCGAGCGCCCCTTCGCCTGCAGCACGTGGTCGCGGGTGGTCAGCTCGGCGTCCTCGCCGCGGGCGATGTCGCCGGCGACGCGGACGAGCCCGCCGAGGTTCCGGAACAGGAGGGTGAGGTGGCCCTTCCGACCGGAGCGGCGCTTGGCCTCGAGGATGACTTCCTCGATCGCCTCGGCCGAGAACTCCGGCAGGCGACCGTCCTTCGCGACCTCCTGGGCGATGAACCGGACGTACTTCCGGCGCATTTCCGGGGTGTCCTCGATGGTGTCCTCCATGTACACCTCGTAGCCGTACCCCTTGATACGGCTCCGGAGCGCCGGGTGCATGTTCTCCATCGCGTCGAGGTTCCCGGCCGCGATCATGACGAAGTCGGTCGGGACGGGCTCGGTCTGGACCATCGCGCCCGAGGAGCGCTCGGACTGGCCCGTGATCGAGAACTCGCCCTCCTGGATCGCCGTCATGAGGTGCTGCTGGCTGCGGATGTCGAGCGTGTTGATCTCGTCGATGAACAGCACGCCCTTGTTCGCCTTGTGGATGGCCCCGGCCTCGACGCGGTCGTGGCTGGGCGTCTCCATCCCACCGGACTGGAACGGGTCGTGCCGGACGTCGCCGAGCAGCGCACCGGCGTGCGCGCCGGTCGCGTCGCGGAACGGCGCGGTCTTCGTGTCGCCGTTGTTCACCAGCAGGTTCGGGATCATCGCGTCGGAGCCGCGGTTCAGGTAGCGGAAGACGAGGTAGACGACCCCGGCGGCGATGATGCCGACGAGGATCTGGCCGACGATGATGAGCGCGTAGCCCAGCACGACGGCGATGATGATCCACATCAACAGCGACCGCATCTGGTTGCGCTTGCGCGCCTCCTCGCGGTGCGCGTCGACGATCTGGTCGCCCTTGCCGGCGGGCACGGTGCGGACCTTGGGCTTGTTGCCGTCGTCCGGGTTGTGGTAGACCAGCACGTCCTGTAGCTCCTCCTTCGGGAGCAGCTCGGACATCGCCTTCGCGAGCATCGACTTCCCGGTCCCGGGCGAGCCGATCATCATCACGTGGCGGCGCTGCTTGGCCGCCTTGATGATCACGTCGCGGGCGTGCTCCTGCCCGATGACCTGATCGACGAGCCGGTCGGGGATCTCGAGCTCGGCCGTGGTGTCGATCTTGAGGCCGCCCAGCAGGTCGTCCTCGTCGGGGTCCTCCTCGATCTCGGCGCCCTCGACCTCGACGGAGCTGCCGAGCTCGTCGATACCGCCGTCCTCGTTTGCTTCGGTGACACCCTCGGTGGTGGCGCCGTTCGCTTCCTCGGAGCCCGTTTCGGCGCCGTCCGGCCCGGGTCCGTCGACGACGATCCCGTCATCCCAGACCTCGTCGGGCTCGGACGGATCGTCGGCGACCGTCTCCTCCTCGGAGGCCGGGTCGTCGGCGCCGCCGGAACCGTCAGGCTCGTCGACGCCCTCGTCCGCCGGCGCGCGGGCGCCGTCGTCGCGGGCGTCCTCGCTGTTCCCCGTCGGATCCGAGGTCCCGGCGCCGGATTCTTCCGGCTCTTCGGGGTCCTCGGTCGGGGGGTCGTTTGCGTCCTTTTCGTTGCTCATAGAATCGGGGTTCGCTACGAAAAACGACGGGTCGGCTACTGATATACTTTCTCCCCGCGGACGATCCGTGTAGGATTCCAAAAACGAGCTCGATACGGCTCACACCCCACGATATCGGCTTTCGAAGGTTCCCACGAGGTTTATAAGCGAGGCTCCCGCTACGTGGATCCATGCGCGGGTTCTACATCGGGCGGTATCAGCCGTTTCACGACGGCCACCGACACATGGTCGAGGAGATCGCGGCCGAGGTCGACGAGCTCGTGTTGGGAATCGGTTCGGCCGGCGACTCCCACACCACCCGGAACCCGTTCACGGCCGGCGAGCGCGTGATGATGGTGACGAAGGCCGTCGAGAAGCTCGACGTCACCACCTACGTCGTCCCGATCGAGGACCTCGACCGCAACTCCGTGTGGGTGAGCCACGTCCAGAGCATGGCCCCGCGGTTCGACGTGGCGTACTCGAACAACCCGCTCGTCGTCCGGCTGTTCGAGGAGGCCGGCGTGGAGGTGCGTCAGTCACCGATGTTCCGCCGCGACGTGTTGGAGGGGACCGAACTCCGCGAGCGGATAATCCACGGCCGCAACTGGACCGATCTCGTCCCCGACGCCGTCGTCGACGTGATCCGCGAGGTCGACGGCGTCGAGCGCATCCGTCGGATCGCCGAGACCGATTCGATAGGCGACGAACCGTCCGACGAGTAGCCGGCCGGATCGCCCTCGCCGCCTCCTCGCTGCCAGCTCTCACCCGCTCCACCCGCCTTTTAAGAGCTAGCCGTCCCGCCGATCGGCTGTGATAACGCTCGCCTCCGACTTCGGCTCGCCGTACCCGGCCGCGATGAAAGGAGTGATCCGACGCCACACCGACGCCGAACTGATCGATATCGCCCACGACCTGCCGCGCGGAGACCCGCGGGCGGCCGCCTTCTGGCTCCGGTTCGTGCTCCCGGAGTTCCCGCCGGCCGTCCACTGCGCGGTGATCGATCCGGGCGTCGGCACCGACCGGGACGCGCTCGTCGTGCGCGCCGGCTCGCACGTGATCGTCGCCCCCGACAACGGGCTCGCGATGCCCCCGGCTCGGGCGCTCGCGAGGGAAGGAGAGGAGGGGAAAGGAGAGGGCGAAGGAGAAGAGGAAGACGTCGAAGCCTTCGTCGTCGACGTCGACGAGCCCGCGAGCGAGACGTTCCACGGCCGCGACGTGTTCGCGCCGATCGCAGCCCGGATCCGGACCGCGCTCGACGGCGGTCCGGCGGCGGCGACCCCGGAGGAGGTCTCCGACGCGCTCGTGGCCATGGACGACCTGTCGCCCGCGACGGATCCGGTCGACCTCGTCCTCCCGGAGCCGAGCGTCGAGCGCGACGACGCGGGCGACCCGGTCGCCGTCGACGGCGAGGTGCTCGCGATCGACCGGTTCGGCAATGTCGTCACCAACGTCCCGGGCGAGCTGATCCGCGGCCGCGACTGGGTCCGGATCGACGGGGAACTCACTCCGGTCGCCGAGACGTTCGGCGCCGTCGACCCGGGCGATCGGCTCGTCACCGTCGGGAGCCACGGCTACGTCGAGTGCGACGTGAACGACGGACGCGGCGACAGCGAGTTCGACCTCCGACCCGGGGAGTCGGTGCGGATCGTCCCCGATAACGTGAGTCTGTAGCAGGCGGATTCGTCGAAATCACACCACTCAGACGGAGTGAAAACAGATCCGGTCGTCCGTTGACGACGCCGATCGATCGATAGCGGGAGCGGGCGTTGCAGATCGGCTGAGAGGGCATGTGATCGGGGGCCCCGCGGTGAGGGCCTCCGAAGCACCGGCCGCGAGGCGTGCGCACGCGCGCCCCGCTCGCGGGATCGCAGGCACACACCTCCCCAGCCTCGTCGCCGGCGGTGGAGCCGCCGGCAACGGTCTCACCCTTTATCAGCGATAGCGACATAACTCGCCTCGTGATAGCCGTGGCCGGTGGAAAGGGCGGCAGCGGGAAGACGACAACCACGCTGGGGCTTGCACGAGCGCTGTCGCGACGGGGCGCCCCCGTGGTCGCCGCCGACGCCGACTGGGACCTCCCGAACCTCGCGCGCCTGTCGAGCGCGACCAACGACGAGCGCGAGCCCGCCGCGGACGCACCGACCGCGATCGACGCGGTCCAGACCGAGGGGGAGATACGCCCGGATCGGCGGGCACCAACGGTTCTTGCGGCGCCTCACGAACCCGAAGACGCCGACGCCGAGCGGGTCCTCGGTGCGTTGGCGGAGGCGGTCCCGGACGACACGCCGATCCTCTTGGACTGTCCGGCGGGCGCGTCGCCCGACGCCGCGGCCCCGCTTCGAGTCGCCGAGCAGTGCCTCCTCGTGACGCCGCTCCGCCGAGCGGCGCTTCGCGACACCGCGAAGACCGCGGCGCTCGCGCGCCAGTTAAACTGTCATCCGGTCGGTACCGTCGCTGTCCGTGCCGAATCGGTTCCGGAAGGAGTGGGTGACCTACTCGGCTGTCCGGTGCTCGGACGAGTTCCACCGGCCGAGCCCGAACCGTTGTCCGACTCGTCGGTACGGTCTGCGTACGACGCCTTGGCGCGTCGGCTCGTCGCCGCCCACGGGAGGGATCGCTGGCGGGTCGCGTGAACGTCGAGTCCGACTCGCGTCGGGCGCTCGTCCCCCACCGACAGAGCCAAACCTCCGGAGCCGGCAGCGGGTGTATGGAGACGCTCCCGACCGGGATCTCCGTGCTCGACAGGGAGTTCGACGGCGGGCTCCCGAGCGGCAGTGTCGTCGTGTTGAAGGCGGACCCCGCGAGCCAGTCGGAGCTGATCGTCGACCGGTTTTCGCGCCCGCGAACGTGCCGCTACCTCACGACGGTGCGCTCGGCCGACGCCGTCGAGGAGACCCTCACGCACGACGGAGGGGGAGAGAGCGGTGAAAGCGACGCCGATAGGGGAGACGGAGGAGCCGGAGAAACCGCCGTCGAAGAAACGGACCGCGAGGACCCTATCGACGACGTGCTGGCGGCGGCCGCGGAGCTCCCGGAACGCGCCACGCTCGTCATCGACTCCGCCGAACCGCTGGAGGCGGCAGACCGGTCGCGGTACGGCTCGTTCCTCACCGATCTCCGTCGACACGTCGACGACGCTGGCGGAATCGCGGTGATACACGCGTTTAAAGGCGACAACGGACCAAATCGGGTCGTTACCGAGCAGGTCGCGGACGTGGTCTTCGACCTCCGGACGACCGTGACCGGTACGGAAATTGTGAATCGGCTGATCGTGCCCAAGTTCCGCGGCGGCGCGGCGCTCGAAGAACCCCTCAAACTGAAACTCACTGATACCGTGTCGGTGGACACGAGCCGCGATATCGCCTGATCCGACGCGCGGGCTGGGACGTTATGACACCACTGACGCCGCGACGACGATAACCCCGACGAGCACCGCGCCCGCCGCCCAGTTTCGCGGGCGGTCGAGCGAGCCGTACGGCCCGCCCTTTCGCGAGAAGAGGTACCCCGCGTAGATAGCGAGCGGCGCCAGCGTCGGCAGAGTCGGCACGTCGACGACGCCAGCGACGCCGGACAACAGCGCGACCGTGATCGTCGTCGCGCCGGCGCTCGCGGCGACGACGAGGTCGTCGCGCGCACGTTCAATTTCCATGTCTCTGGGTGGGTCGACCGCGGTTCAAAAGGGATCGGTTCGCGTTCCCGCGGGTGATCCGAATTTTTCCGGGCGGGTCGGCCGCCCCGCCCGAAGTCCGGTTTACTCCTCGTCGATCTCGTCGACGATCTCGTCGGCGTCGACGTCGACGTCTTCGAGCGCCTCCTCGATGTCTTCGGCGCCGGCGCCGCCGCCCATGCCGCCCATCATACCGCCGAGACCGCCCATACCGCCGCCCTCAATGACTTCCTCGACGACGACGCGGTCGAGGTCGAGCCGGCTCATGAGGTCCTGCGCGATCTGCTGTTTCTGGAACATCCACTGCTGGTTCATCTGCATCGCCTGCGTCGCCGTGACGTAGAGGACGTCCTTCTCGACTTCCTCGGTTTCGACGGTCTCCTCGCCGTCGTCGTCCTCGGTGACGCTCTCCTCCTCTTCGGTGACCGTCTCGATCCGGACCTCGGGCGCCTCCTGGAGGTACATCCCGAGCATGCCGGCGGCCTGCTGTTCGCGGTCGTCGATCTGTTCGAGGATCTCGTACTCGTACTCGAGGTCCTCGCCGGCCAGCGGGTGGTTGAAGTCGACGCGGGCGCGGCCGCCGATGATCGTCTCGAGGTAGCCCTGCTGGTTGTCGATCTGGACCTGTGCGCCGGGGTAGCGGCTGTCCTCGGGGATCTTGTCGGCCTTGACGGTCTCGACCTCGTCGGGGTCGTACTCGCCGAAGGCGTCCTCGGCGGGCACGTCGACGACGCCCTCGTCGCCGACGTCGGCGCCGACGAAGGCCTCCTCGACGGACGGGAACACGTGGCCGGCGCCCAGCGCGATGATGCGCGGCTCGAACTCGTGTTCCTCGGTGTCGATCTCGGCGTCCTCGGCGGTCTCCTCGTCGGTGGTGTCGATGACGCGGTCGTCATCGGCGGTTCGAATCGTGTACGCGACCCGCACGAAGTCGCCGTCGGCGAGTCCCTCGGTCTCGGCCTCGTCTGCGTCCTCGGCCGCGTCCGCTTGCTCCTGATCGCTCATACCCTGAAGGTCTCCTGTTACACCCTTAAGGAGCACGGTTCGACACGGCGACGCCCGCGTCGCGGCGGATCCACGTCCCGCGGCGCTTAAGAACGCGCCCGGCGGAATCCGGGTATGTTCGAGGTCGAGATCAAGGTCCCGGCCGACATCGACGCCGTCCGGGAGCGGCTGCGCGAGGCTGGCGCCGAGCGCGTCGACGCCCGACGCCAGCGCGACGCGTACTACGACGCCCCGCACCGCGACTTCGCCGAGACGGACGAGGCGCTCCGGGTCCGGCACGAGTCTCCGCTCCCGGACGGGATCGGCGGCGAAACCGAGTCGTCGGCGGACCCGGACGCGGAGACGACGAAGCTCACCTACAAGGGCCCGCTCCTCGACGAGGGGTCGAAGACGCGCACGGAACACGAGACCGCCGTCGTCGACGGCGAGGCGATGGCCGGCGTGCTCTCGGGACTCGGGTTCGAGCCGGCCGCGATTGTCGAGAAGCGCCGGGAGTTCTGGTCGTTCGAGGGGTTCACCGTCACCCTCGACGCGGTCGACGGCGTCGGCGAGTTCGTCGAGATCGAGCGCGAGATCGACGACGAGGACGCGATCGAAGCCACCCGCGACGAGGCGCTGGAAGCCCTCGACCGGCTCGGGCTCGACGGGGACTCGCAGATACGAACGTCGTACCTCGGGCTGCTGCTGGCGGACGGCGACGGGGCCGACTGAGTCGCTCCGCGGTCGTCGACTCACCGCCGGCCGTTCCTCCCTACTCTCCGTCCGGTCGCTTCTCCGAGAGCACGGTCCGGTCGAACTCGCAGACGAGCACGTCGTCACCCTCCTCGACGGTCTTGAACGCCTCCACGTGCATCGTGACCACACCTCGCTCGCCATCGCTCGTCTCCCGCTTGTCCGTGACGGTCGACCGCGCGCGGATCGTGTCGCCGTAGAACACCGGGTTCGGATGCTCGACGCCGTCGTACGAGAGGTTCGCGACGATGGTGCCGTCGGTCGTCTCCGGGATCGACACGCCGACCGCGAGCGACATGGTGTAGAGCCCGTTGACCAGCCGCTCGCCGAACTGCGTCCCCTCGGCGAAGTCGGCGTCGAGGTGGAGCGGCTGCTGGTTCATCGTCATGTCGCAGAAGCGCTGGTTGTCGGCCTCGCTTATCGTCCGTCGCTTCGCGTGCTCGATCGTCTCGCCGACCGCGAACTCCTCGTAGTAGCGTCCGGGCATGGCGCCATCGTCGACGGGCGGCGTCAAATCGGTACCGCTCCCACGGCCAGCCGACCTATCGGATAAACGACCGACGCCGTCGGGACGATTTATATCGGTGCGGGCAGACCGCCCGGCATGGCACGACGAAGCCTCCTGTTCTCCCCCGGCGACCGGCCGGAGCTCATGCGGAAGGCGGCGGCGACGGACGCGGACGTGCTCTGTTTCGACCTCGAAGACGCGGTCGCACCCGACCGGAAAGTCGAGGCCCGTGAATCCGTCCGCGCGGTGCTCGCCGAGCCCGACTTCGACCCCGACGCGGAGGTGTGCGTCCGGTTCACGGCCACCGAGCCGGCGGCCGACCTCGACGCGCTGGTGGGGGAGCGCTCCGAGACCGATAGCCACGCCGACCTCCGACTCGACGCGGTCATGCTCCCGAAAGTCGAGGGTGCGGACCGGGTTGACCGCGTCGCGTCGCTCTGCGCGGACCGCGGGCTCGACCCGGCCGTGTTCGCCCTCGTCGAGACGGCGGCGGGAATCCTCTCGGCCGAGTCGATCGCGGCCGCCCCGGCGACCGACGCGCTTGTCTTCGGCGCCGAGGACCTCGCGGCCGACCTGGGCGCGACGCGAACCGACGAGGGGACCGAAGTGCTGTACGCCCGCGAGCACGTCGTCCTCGCGGCCGGCGCCGCCGACATCGACGCGATCGACACGGTGTACACGGACTTCTCCGACGCGGACGGGCTCCGCGAGGAGACCGAGTTCGCGCTCACCCTCGGCTACGACGGGAAGCTGGCGATCCACCCCTCTCAGGTCGACCCGATCAACGCGGCGTTCACGCCGGATCCGGAGGAGATCGAGTGGGCCGAGCGAGTGCTCGACGCCCGCGACGACGCGGACCGGGAGGGGCGGGCTGTCTTCCAGGTCGACGGCGAGATGATCGACGCGCCCCTGATCGCGCAGGCGGAGAGGATCGCCGAGCGCGCCGCCGCGAGCGATCGGTAGGGCATCGGTCGAGACAAGAAGCGAAGCGTTCGCCACAGTTAACCTCGATCCCTCGGGAGAGAAACGCATGGCCGGCCAAGCCAATCCCTTCGAGAGCCTTCAAGAGCAGGTCGACGACGCCGCGGCGTTCCTCGACGCACCGCCGGGCGTACTCACTCGCCTGAAGAATCCGGAGCGCGTGCTGGAGACGAACCTCACGTTCGAGCGCGACGACGGCACACTGGAGACGGTCCGGGCGTACCGGTCGCAGTTCAACGGCGACCGCGGCCCGTACAAGGGCGGCATTCGGTATCACCCGGGCGTCACCCGCGACGAGGTGAAGGCGCTGTCGGGGTGGATGGCGTACAAGTGCGCCGTCGTCGACATCCCGTATGGGGGCGGCAAGGGAGGTATCGCGATCGATCCGGCCGACTACTCCGAGGCCGAACTGGAGCGACTCACCCGCGCGTTCGCGACCGAGCTTCGCCCGCTGATCGGCGAGGACCGCGACATCCCCGCGCCCGACGTCAACACCGGCCAGCGGGAGATGAACTGGATCAAAGACACTTACGAGACCTTAGAGAACACGACCGCTCCCGGCGTCATCACCGGCAAGGCGCTCGACTCGGGCGGCAGCGAGGGGCGCGTCGAGGCGACCGGTCGCTCGGTCGCGCTCGCCGCGCGAGAGGCGTTCGACTGGCTCGACCGCGACGTCTCGGGCGCGACGGTCGCCGTGCAGGGGTACGGGAACGCGGGCTCGATCGGCGCCGCGTTGCTCGACAATCTCGGTGCCGACGTGGTGGCGGTCTCCGACTCCTCCGGGGGCATCCACGCGGCCGACGGGCTCGACCCGCGCGCCGTGAAAGACCACAAGGCCGAGACCGGCTCCGTCAGCGGCTACGGCGACGCGGCGTCGATCACGAACGAGGAGCTGTTGACGCTCGACGTCGACCTCCTCGTGCCCGCTGCGCTGGAGAACGCGATCGACGAGGACCTCGCCGGCGACGTGCGCGCCGACGTGATCGTCGAGGCCGCGAACGGACCGCTCACCCCGGACGCCGACGACGTGCTCGTCGAGAAGGACGTGTACGTCGTCCCCGATATCCTCGCGAACGCCGGCGGCGTCACCGTCTCGTACTTCGAGTGGGTCCAGAACCGACAGCGGTTCCACTGGACGGAAGAGCGGGTGAACGAGGAGCTAGAGCGCGTTATCACCGGGGCGTTCGAGGGCATCGTCGACGCCTTCGACGTCCACGAGACGCCGAACCTCCGGACCGCGGCGTACGTCGTCGCCATCGATCGGATCGTCGACGCCTACGATCAGGCGGGCAACTGGCCGTAGTTCGGTCCGTCCGAAGCGACGACTCCTACTCCAGCCGCGCGTCCCGGATCTCGATGTGGCCGCGATCGCCCTCCCATACCGCGTCGTACTCGATGTCGATCCGCCGGTCCATGTGCGGTCCATCGACGACGTACGTCTCGAACTCTCCGCCCTCGCCGAGCGGGTGGACCCCGTACTCCTCGCGGAGGTCGACGAGCTCGGCGAGCGCGTCCGCGTCGTAGCGCCGCCCGAGCCACGACTCGTCGAGCCCGTAGGCGGCCACCTGCACGATACGGATCTCGAAGCCGGCGTCGAACATCGCCTCTGCGAGTTCCACCGGGTCCTCCCGCCACAGCGGCGCGAACAGATCGATCCCGAGCCGGTCGCACATCCCCTGAATGCGGCTCGTCTGGAACTCGCTCTCGACCGCGCCGGCGGTGACGCCCGCGAGGTCGACCCCCTCATCGGCAGCGATATCTCGAAGCGCGGCCTCCATCGGCTCCAGCTCGGCGTCGCCTTGCGCGCCCGCGTCGTCGACGTCGTCTGCGCCGAAGTCGTCGGGAGACACTTCGACGAGGTCGATCCCGACGCTCTCGGCCGCGAGCGCGGCGAGTTCGGTCGCCGGCGTGTGATACATGTACGAGTCGCCCGCGGGGTGGACCGTCAGGAGCCGCGAGACGTCGAGGCCCTCCTCCAGCGCACGGTACAGCGCCCACGAGGAGTCCTTCCCGCCGGAAAAGAGGCTCACCCAGTCGTCGGTCATTGGCGGTGGAAGGCCCGGCGCGCCTAAAGCGTCGGCGGTCCGCGACGCGGTCGCTAGGCGGGTGAACTGCGGTGCGAGAGCGAAAGCGTCGGTGTCGGGTCGCCCGCTCAGCCGAGGCAGGGTCAGTCGCTGATGAACTCGTTGTCGCGCCAGTTGACGCCGCCGTCGCCGTCGCCCGCTCCCTGCGGGCTCTCGACGACCTCGATGCTCGCGGGGCGCGGCTCGCCCTCGACGATACGGGTCGCCTCCAGCTCGCCGTCCTCCTCGGTGATCGCGGTCAGCGTCCCCTTCTCCGAGAGGGTCGCGATCTTGCGTAACACGAGGAACATCGGGTACTGAAGCGCGGAGTTCTGCAGCACGGTCTCGCGGTCGCCCTTGAAGCAGGCGAACTCGACGAGTTCGGAGGGGATCTCCTCCTCCTCGTCGTCCATCCACTGCGGGCCGCCGGCGCGCGGGGGCTCTTCCTCCCACACGCGCGTCTCCGTGACCGACGCCTTCAGCTGGGCGGTCGGCGTGTACTTGCTAATTGACTCGTCGTCGGACAGGGCCTTGATGATGAGGGTGTTGTTTCGACGCGTGATGTCGATGTCGTCGATCTCCGGCGGGAGGTCGGGATCTTCTTCGAAGTACGTCTCCACGTCTTCGAGTGGCAGTTCGAGCGTCGAATGAAGTCTGAACACGCGGCCTGTCATTGTTGGTTGGGTGAGATGGGATCGAACCGATCGACACGGCGGCAGCGGCGACTGCTGCACCTACCCCGTCTAGGGTCCGTGGGTTTATATCGCCTGCCCTTCGACGTTCGAGATCGGGACTCGAACGACGCCGCGAAAATCGGAGGCCGTGAGCCTCCGCCGGCGTCGACTGAGGCGGGTTCCGACTGGACTACTCGGCGCCGAGCTCGGCGGCCAGCTCGCCGCGCTCGTCGAGCTCCGCGAGCACGTCGCTCCCGCCGACGAACTCCCCGTCGACGAACGTCTGGGGAATCGTCTCCCAGCCGCTCTCGGACTCCAGCGCCTCGCGGTAGTGCGGCAGCGCCGGCAGCACGTCGACCGTCTCGAACTCCTCGACGTGCTGGCCGATCAGCTCGACGGCGCGCTTCGAGTAGCCGCACTGCGGCATCAGGCGGTTACCCTTCATGAAAAGCACCACGTCGTTGTCGGCGATCGTCTCCTCGACTCGGGCCGCGATCTCGTCGGGCTCGGCGTCGGTCTCGGGTTGGAACGTCATGGAGAGCGATACGCGCCCGCGACGCAAATGGGTTCCGCACGGGAACGGCGTCCGCCTTTCACGCGACCGGCGGAAGGGCGGCGATCTACTCCTCGCGGTCGACGCGGACCACGTCGACGAGCGAGTACACCGGGACGCCGTCGATCTCGTCGTACCCGCGCTTGTCGACGAGCACGACGCACGCGACGGGCTCGCCGCCCTGCTCGCGGATCGCGTCGATCGACTCGCGCATCGTCGTCCCCGAGGTGATGATGTCGTCGACGACGTAGCAGTCGCGGTCGCGGATGGCGGCGAAGTTCCGCGAGAAGCCGCCGCCCTGCTCGTCGATGTCGCCCTCGTCCCACTGGTGTTTCGCGGGCGCGTAGGTCCCCAAGTCCGTGTCGAGTTGGTTCGCGACCGCGGTCGCGAGCGGCGCGCCGGCCTTCTCGATCCCGACGGTCAGGTCGACGTCCTCGCCCTGCTTGGCCAGCAGGTCCGCCATCGCGCTCGCCGCGTACCGGAGTCGCGTCGAGTCGCGCCCGAGAGCCGACCAGTCGACGTGGATGTCGGCCGTCGTGGTCGCCGCCGCCGTCTCGGTGTCCGCGTCGTTCCCCCCGGCGCGCTCGACGAGCCAGCTCGCGGTCTCTCGCGAGACGTTCAGTTCGTCGGCGATTTCGCCCTTCGAGAGACCGTGCTCCGCGAGCTCGGCCGCGCTGTCTATCAGGTCGTCAACGTTCTTCATATGCGTCGAATTCGACCGCCGTTTTAATAGTCGTGTCGTCATCCGCGAACGCGGCCTCGAACTCGCCGAGCCCGTACACGCCCGTGACGAGATCGTTGAGGAACGACCCTGAAAAACGGGACAGCGAGTCGACGGCGGCCTCGAAGTGCTCGTAGCCGGAGTTGACGCTGCCGACGAGCGCCTTGTTGTGGAGGACGAATTCGCGGTGGAGCTTTCCGCCGTCGATCTCGAACTCCCAGTCGCCCGGGACGCCGAGCAGCGCGCCGACCCCGTTGGGTGCGAGCGCCTCGATCGTCTCGAAGGCGTGGGGCGCGTAGCCGGTCGCCTCGAAGACGAAGTCCATCGGCTCGTGGGCCTCCGGCACCGACGGCACCGGCGTCTCGTTGGAGTTGACGTACGTCGCGCCGAGCGACTCGATGATCTCGATCGTCGGGTCCGGGCGCTCGCGCCGGCCGAGACAGTAGATCCGGTCGAACTCCTCGTTGAGCGTCGCCACCGTTAACAGCCCGAGCGAGCCGTTGCCGAGCACCAGCGCCGACTCCGGCTCCCAGTGGAACGCCGACCGGCTGGCGTAGGCGTGTTCGATCGCCTTCTCAGCGATCGAGACGGGCTCGACGAGGAACCCCCACTCGGCCAGCGCCGGCGGAATCTCGACGAGGAACTCCGCGGGGCTTGTGAAGTACTCCGCCATGAACCCGTGAGCGCCGACGATACCGCGCTCGTGGTACCGGCCCTCCGGCGCCATGTCTGGTTCGCCGCGCGCGAAGTACTCGTTCGCCCCGTTCGGGGGCCTCCGGACCGTCGGGACGACCACGTCGCCGACCTCGAACGGCGTGTCGTTCGGGTCCTCGATCACGCCGACCGCCTCGTGGCCCAACACGAGGTGGTCCTCGCCCTCGGGAGAGCCGCCGTGACTGCCGGAGATGACCTCGTGGTCGGTCCCGTCGACGCCGACCCGGAGCGTTCGGACGAGGGCCTCTCCGGGCGCCGGCTCCGGCCGCGGCTTCTCTGTGACGACCGGTTCGTCTTCCCCGTCGTACACGGCGATCGCTTTCATGCAACCGCCTTGGCGGCCAGCCACCAAAAGATTTCTTTTATTGTGAGTAAAGACTATTGGCCCTGCCGACCGCGGGTTTTTCCTCATCGCACTCCGGATTCCCGTCGTGTGCACCCTCACGCTCGCGTGGCGGACCTTCGGTGATGCGCCGATCGCGCTCGCCGCGAACCGCGACGAGGCGCTGGACCGGCCGTCCGAGCCGCCGGCCCTCCGCGGGGACGACGGCGACGGCGACAACGGCTACGTCGCCCCCCGCGACGCCGAGGCCGGCGGGACGTGGATCGGGCTCTCCGCGTCGGGAGTCGTCGCCGCGGTCACGAACCGCTGGCTCGACGCCGACCGCGAGGGCGACCGTTCCAGAGGACTCCTCGTCCGAGACTGCTTGGAAGCCGACTCGGCAGAGACCGCCGTTCGCAGGGTCGAGCGCGACCTCGAAAGCCGGTCGTACGACGGATTCAACCTCGTGCTCGCCGACGAGACCGCCGCCTTCCTCCTCTCGTACGACGGCGGACTGGCGATCACCCGCCTCGACCCCGGCGTGCACGTCGTCGGCAACGTCGGCGGCGTGGTCAACGGCGTCGAGCGCTTCGCGATCCCGGACCGACGGCGGGAGTTCGGCGCGGAGCGCGCCGACAGCGCGCGGGCGGTCGCAGCCGCACTGGTTCCCGATCCCGGTGAGTCGGGTGCGGCGTGGCTCGACCGCGCGAGCGCGACGCTCGCGGACCACGAGTACGGGGCCTGTCTCCACGGCGACGACTTCGGCACGCGGTCGTTCACGCGGATCCGGACCGCCCCCGACTCGGAGACGGTCTCCGGTTCGGAGACGGCCCCCGAGTTCGCGTACGCCGACGGGCCGCCCTGCGAGACTCCCGCGGAGCCGGTGTCGCTGCCGGCGGGGTTCGGATCAGGTCGCTCGGGAGAGTTCGGCGGATCAGATGGATCGGCGTAGCGACGGCGACGGCGCGGAAAGCCAGTTTTAAGCGACTCGCGGGCGCCCTGTGTTGTATGAGCGTGTCCGAACTCGAGGCCGACCTCTCGGAAGACGAACACGCCGGCCTCGAACTCATCCGCGAGACCGGTGGCATCCACCAGAGCGACTTCTGGAAGGAACTCGACGTCTCTTCGCGGAAGGGGAGCCGTATCGCGGAGGCGTTAGAGGAGTCCGGGCTGATCCAGCGCTCGGACACCGTCTACGACGGTCACAACACGTACTACCTCGAACCCGCACCCCGCGACCTAGACTTCTCGCTGCTCATGGCCGGCGACATGCTCTCGCCGTTCATCGGCGAGGAAGAGGTCGACGCGCAGGGAGACGCCTTCTCGCAGTGGATGATGAACCTCGCGTACGAGGAGTACTGAGTCGGACGCCGAACTACCTAATTCAAGGAGAGAGTCCCGCCGTTTACGGCCCGTCTCTTATAAACATCTGACGCTGCCGACGACTAGAGAGGTGTCAAATTTGGTAGTCGCGGTGTTATTTATATATATAATTATTGTTGTATATTATAACTTATATGAATTTTATGCTCCCATGATCTAATAGCGATATATTGTTCACTATATAGACCTAATGCAACTAA
>NZ_BBJP01000005.1 GCF_000739595.1 Halorubrum halophilum
CTCCCCCTCTCCCCCTCCTCACCGCACCACATACGGGTCCCACCCCCAACTCAGCGTGATGCAACACCCGCAGAAGCACTCGGCCTACGAGCGCGAGCGGTTCGACGACCGCTAGGCCGCTCTCTGCCTCTCGTCATCATTTCTCCCAAACCTCGACCTCGTCCACTGACCGTTAGTATTGGGGTCACCAAAGCGTCTCGCGAGCACGACGCCGAGGAGCGTGGCTTTTTATTGTCGCTGCGGGTAGCAACCCATCATGACCGAACGATCGCGTCGGGAGTGGCTGCGGGTGCTCGGTGCCGCGAGCACCGCGAGTGTCGCGGGACTGGCCGGCTGCTCCGCCCTCGACACCGGCGGATCCGGCGAAGACGACACGCCCGGGAACGGCGGTTCCGGAGGCGGGAGCGACGGGGGAGACGAAGATGGGAGCGACCGCCCGACCGAAGCGCCCGACGACGGCGTGAAGACACAGTTCCGGAACGGACTCCGCAACACCGGGTACATCGACGCGGCGATCCCCGACGCGGTCGAGACTGCGTGGGAGGTGCCGGCCAACCACGGCGATCACTCGGCCTCCAAGGGAAGTCCCGTGGAGGCGCCGAACGGGGCGATCGTCCTCGCCGACGACACCGGTCGGGTGCAGTCGATCGCGCCGGACGGGTCGGTGAACTGGGAGACCTCGATCAGCGACGACGACCGCGGCAGCCACGGGACGCCGGCGATCGCGGACGGGAGCCTGTACGTCGGTACCTACGACGGCGTGGTCTCGGCGGTGGCGCTCGACGACGGCGAGATCCTGTGGCAGACCGACGCCGGCGACGCGGCCGCCGCCAGCCCGACCTACCTCGACGGGAAGCTCTACGTCGCCATCGAACACGCCACTCCGAGCGGGAGCGTCGTCAAGATGGACGCGGAGAGCGGCGAGATCGAGTGGCGCGACGAGCGCCCCACCAACCACCCGCACTCGACGGTCGCGATCGACCGCGAGCACGGGCGCCTCATCTTCGGTTCCAACGACGGCAACTGCTACGCGTGGTCGTTCCCCGACCTGGAGCGCGAGTGGGCCTACGACACCGGCGGCGACGTGAAGCTCCCGCTCGCGATCAGCGACGGGATCGCGGTCGTCCCCTCGTGGGCGGGGACCGTCACCGGGCTCGACGTCGAGGACGGTTCCGTGCTGTGGGAGTTCGAGACCGACGGCGGCGAGACGTCGACGGGCGACCCCAGTCCGGCGGACACGGGCGGCGTCATGTGCGCCCCCGCGGTCCACGACGGCGAGGTGTACGTCGGGAGCCACGACAGCAACGCCTACGCGATCGACCTCGAGAGCGGCGAGAAACTGTGGTCGACCGAGACGGGCGGCTGGATCACCGGGAGCGCGGTGGCCACGAACGACCACGTGCTCGTCGGCTCGTACGACGCGAAGCTGTACGCGCTCGACCGCGACGACGGATCGGTCACCTGGACCGCCGAGGGCCGCGGCGACGTGACCAGCGCGCCCATCGTGACCGACGACGGGATCTACTACGCGGAACGCGCCCCGCAGGACTCCGACGAGGCCGGGATGTGCTACAAACTCGTGGCGAGCGACTGACGCCCGCCATCACCCTCCGCACCGCCCCGACCCCGCCGACTCACCGCTCCGGGTGGGTCTGGGCGTCGAACCCCCCGCGGACCAGCGGCTTCGCGACGTGTCGCCGGGCGCTCGGCGGGACCTCGTACCAGCCGGCCTCCAGTTCCCGGTCGATCGGCTGCTCGACCTTCCCGGGCGCGTCGGTGCCGCAGTCCCGGCAGCGGTACCCCTGTCCCCTTCCCGCCGAGGACATCGACCGCCCGCAGTCGGGACAGGTCGGCACGGCGGGCTCCGTCTGGACGAGACTGCGAACTGCGAGCTTCTCCACTTTCAGCGTCGCTGTCGGTTTGTCGCCATCGGATCCCCCATCTTCGGTGTCACCCTCAGCCGCCCGCACCTCGTGCTCGCCGCACACCGTCACCCGGTCGCCGGGGCGGAGAGCGCGCACGCGGTCGCGGAATCGCCCGGTCGGTTTAAATGCGACACACCGGAGGCGCGGGGAGGAGCCGTCGCCCGGCGCCGCCGCGTCGACGTGGACGTGTCCCCCGCGTTTCGTCTCCGGCTCGCCCTCGACGACGGCGTCGAGGCGGTAGCCCGCGCCGTCGCGGAGGCCGCCGATCGCGCCGGGAGCGAGGTGCGCGTCGGTGCCCTGATTCGTCAGGAACGTCGCGGCGCGCTCGATCGGCTCGGAGGCGATCGCCGCGGCGACCTCGCGGCACGCGTCGGCGTCGTCACCGCGGATTCCGTGGAGGATCGGGCCGGGGGCGTTCGGAACGCAGACCGCCTCGCCGGTCCCGCGGTCGACGGTGTCCCAGACCGTCGGGTACTCCCGATCCGCGGCCGCGAAGACGCTCTCGATGTCGACGTCGCGGGGGGTGCCACAGCGGTCCAGCTCGCGGTAGGAGATGCGCTCGACGGTCCAGTCGTCGAACGCGGCGGGGGCGCCGACCGCCGCGAGCGCGCCGATCCGGCCGCGACCGAGAACTGCCTCCGCGTCGGTCTCTCCGCCGGACCCGAACGCCGCGTGGTGGAAGCCGTGCTCGTCGGCCAACTTGAGCGCCTCGTCTAGCGAGAGGCGGTGCCGGAGCGCGCGGCGAGCGAAGTCGGCCACGTCGGCGGGAATCGATGTGGGGCTCGGATCGAACGGATCGCCGCCCGCGTCGACGTCGGCGACCACGACGCCGGGCGAGGTCCGGGGGTCGTCCGCCGCCGCGAACTCCCGGACGGTCTCCGCGGCGAGGTCGAACGCGGTCTCCGCGTCGACGCCGGAGACGTGGAGCGCGACCGCGGCGTTGCCCCGCGTTTTGTGTTTCACTGCGGGGTTGAGCCGGATCAGGAGTCGGCGGCGGACGCGCCCGCTAGCCGCGTCGAGCCGCTCCGCCAGCCGCGCGCCGACGTACGTCGTGCACATCCCGCGCTCGCGGGAGTCGGTGTCGTCGACGGCGACGATGGGCATACGCGCCCTTTCGCGCTCCCGGACAAACCGGTTTCGGGGCGGGACGGCGCGGGCAGAGGGGGGAGCGCCGATTAGCGAGTATATAACTGCTCCGGCACCTCGATCGAGAAAATCGCAAGCTGGCGCGGGTTTCGAACGTATTCGACTGACACAACGCATATATACGGCGAGCCGCTTATCTTGACTATGTCCCGGACTGCGCTGATCGAAAACGTCACCGCAATGCTGGAGGACGCGGGCTTCCTCGTCAGCGACCGGTGTGCGGTCCGGCCCAAGAGCTTCGACGTGGCGGCCCGGCGCGACGAGGACCTCGTCCTCCTGAAAATCCTCGGGAACGTCGACGCGCTCGACGCGGAGACCGGCGCCGAGATGCGTCGGCTCGGCGAGTACCTGCAGGCGACGCCGATGGTGATCGGGGTCCGGACCCGCGACGAGGAGCTGAAACCCGGAGTCGTCTACTTCCGACACGGCGTCCCGGTGATCAACCCCGACACGGGGTACGACCTGTTCGTCGAGGGGATGCCCCCGCTCATCTACGCGGCCCCCGGCGGGCTCTACGTGAGCCTCGACGGCGACCTGCTGGCCGACGAGCGCGAGGAGCGCGGCTGGTCGCTCGGCCGCCTCGCCACCGAGCTCGGCGTCTCGCGACGCACCGTCTCGAAGTACGAGGACGGGATGAACGCCTCCATCGAGGTGGCGATCCAGCTGGAGGAGTTGTTCAACGAGCCGTTCTCCAGCCCGGTCGACGTGCTGGAGGGTGCCGACGACGTCCGCGACTCGGATCCCACGCCCTCGGCGCCCGAGACCGACCCCGACGACGAGCACGTCCTCCATGTCCTCACGAACGCGGGGTTCACGGTGCACCCGACCGCACGTGCCCCGTTCAAGGCCGTCTCGGAGGACGAGGGGAGCGCCGTGGCGCGAGTGCTCACCGGCCACTCGGCGTTCACCCCGGCCGCCGAGAAGCGCGCCCGGATCATGTCCTCGATCGGCGAGGTGGCGCAGACCCGCTCGGTCTACTTCACCGAGGAGGACGAGAAGCGCGAGTCGGTCGACGGCACCGCCCTCGTCTCCTGTGAGGAGCTCGCCGGCATTACCGACCCCGAAGAGATCCGCGAGCTCATCCGCGACCGGGCCGAGGCGCCCTCAGAGGCCTGAGCGGCCCTTCGGCTCTCGTTCCGTATCGATACTTCACGAACTGACCGCCGGGAGCGACGCGCTCGCTACCGACCGAGCAGCCGGCTGAAGAAGCCGCCCTTCTCGTCTTCGTCGTCCTCCTTCTCTTCGGAGAGAGCGGTGTTCATCGTCCCCGTGTCGTCGTCGCGGAACGGGACGCTGCCGGCGAGTTCGTCGTCCGGATCGGGTTCCGGCTCCTCGTCTGGTTCCGCTTCCTCGCTCGGCTCCGGGTCCTCGCTTGGCTCCGGTTCTCCGTCTGACTCTGGCCCGTCGGCCGGCGACGGCTCTGCGGAACGCTCGGTGCCTGACGGCTCGTCGACAGTGACTACCTCGTCCGCTGGCTCGTCGTCCGCGGTCGGTTCAGCGGTCTCGTCGTCTTCTTCGTCGAACTGGTCAGATCCGATATCCGATTCGATCATTGCTTCGAGGTCGTCGCCGTCGACGTGGCCCTTTCCCACCGTCTCCGTCTCGCCATCGACGGCGTCGACCTCGGCCGCCTCCGGATCGCTCGCGGTGTCGGTCTCTGGATCGCCCGCGTCGCTTCCGGCGCTACCGGGGGCTTCGACCGCCGTATCGTCCCCGACAGGCTCGGTGTCCTCGACGGGCGATTCCGCCGCGACGATGATGTCCTCCTCGTCACCCGGCTCGCCGAGACCGGCTCGCTCGGAGTCGGCGACGATGATGTCTTCCTCGTCCAGTGCAACGTCTTTCCCCCCTGAATCCCCGGTCTCAGTCGCTTCGGCCGGCTCGACCGTCTCGTCCGTGCCCTCGGTGTCGGCGTCCGCGGGAGCGTCGTCCTCTCCCGCGTCCGTCTCCTCGTCGACCTCCGGATCGGTAGATGACGCCGCGTCGGGCGTCGTCTCTCCGGGTTCGGTATCGCCGGTCTCCGCGTCGTCTACCGCCGCGTCGCCGGCGGCGAGTCCCGGACCGTCGATCGGCGCGCCGGTCAGCGCCCGCGTCAGGTCCCGGTACGCGCGGGTCGCCGGGGCGTCCGGGGCGAAGGCGGGGAGCGGCTGACCCGACTCCACCGCGCGCAACACCGCGTCGTCCTCGGGGATGCGCCCGATCACGGGGGCGTCGAGTGTCTCCTCGACCGCGTCGATCGGGTCGTCGCCGGCGGCGGTCGCCGGGTCGAGGCGGGTGATCGCGGCGCCCGCGACGGAGCCGCCGAGCCGCTCGGTCAGCTGTCGGGTCTTCTCGGTGTCGCCGAGGGCGCTCCGCTCCGCCGTGGAGACGAGCAGGGTCTCCTCCGCGATCCCGAGCGGGAGCGTGGAGTCGTGCGAGAGCCCTGCGCCGGCGTCGACGAGCACGTAGTCGGCGTCGTCGAAGGCGGCGACGACCTCGCTGAGTCCGGAGGGATCGGCCGCCGCGTACGCCTCCAGATCGGCCGCGCCCGGGACCACACGGAGGCCTGACGGCCCCTCGTGAACCGCGTCAGTGGGGTCGGCCGCCCCCGCCAGCACGTCGTGGAGAGTGATCCCGCTGGCGGGCACGCCCACGGCCGCCGCGAGGTTCGCCATGCCGAGGTCGGCGTCGATCGCGACGACGTCGGCGCCCGAGTCGGCCAGGAGCGTCGCCACCGCCGCGGTCGTGGTGGTCTTCCCGACCCCACCTTTCGCCGACGCGACCGCATACACCGTTGCCATACGGTGAGGGTCCGGCGACTGGTACTTAAAGGTACGCGGCGACGGCGCGATCGCGAGGGCGTTTCGACGCGATCGGCCGCCTGAGTTTGCGGAACCCCGCGCGCACTTTCGCAAACACCTTATACGTCGCTTGTGGAGTTTCAGGCGATTAGTAGCATGGCGAGACCAGAGGTGCTCGACCGGATCAAAGAGGCTGAAACGGAGGCGGACGAGATCATCGCGGCGGCGGAATCGGACGCCGACGAGCGCCTCGCCGAGGCTCGACAACGCGCGGAAGAGATCCGCGCGGAGGCCGAGGAAGAGGCGGACTCCGAGGCCGACGACCGGCTGGCGGCGGCCCGCGAGGAGATCGAGGAACGCCGCGAGGAGATCCTCGAATCGGGTCGTGCCGACCGCGACGAGCTCGAACGCGAGGCCCGCGACCGCGTGGACTCGGCCGTCGACTACGCCGTCGAACGGTTCGAAGAAGCGGTGAACCAACAGGCCGAGGAGGCGGTGGATGCTCAGGCCTGAGCGGATGAGCAAGGTGTCGGTGACGGGCTCGAAGCGTGTCATCGACGACGTGATCGAGGCGACGTACGAACACCACTCCCTGCACGTTACGGACTACGACGAGCGCTACGAGGGCTTCTCGCCCGGCGAGTCGCTGGACGGCGCGGAGACCGTCAACGAGAAGCTCGTCACCGTGCGCTCGCTGGAGAGCATCCTCGACGTCGAGGGCGACGAGGTCGACGGGGCCCGCGCGCTCGACGACGAGGCGCTCGAAGCAGAGCTCGACGACGTGCGCGAGCGCGTCAACGATCTCAACGACCGGCGCGACGATCTCAAGGCCGAGATCCGCGACCGGGAGGAGGAGATCGACCGAATGGAGCCGTTCGCGGATCTGGGCATCGAACTCGACCTGCTCGGCGGCTACGACTCGCTCGAGGTCGTCGTCGGCGAGGCGAAGCCGGAAGCGGTCGAGGCGACGCTCGCCGACGCGGACGGGATCGACGCGTTCGAGGTGTTCGCCGGGAGCGACGTCGTGGCGATCTTCGCTCGCCCCGCCGACGGGGCCGACGAGGGTGTCCTGCAGGACTCGCTCGTCGGCGTCGACATCGCGCTGCTCGAGGTGCCTAGCGCGGACGCGAGCCCAAGCGAGTACGTCGCGGAGCTGGAGCGTGAACGCGAGGAGCTCCAGAACGACCTCGACGAAGTCGAGGCTGAGCTCGCGGCGGTGAAAGAGGAAGCGGCCGGCTTCCTGCTGCGCGCCGAAGAGCAGCTCACCATTGAGGCCGAAAAGAAGCAGGCGCCCCTCTCCTTCGCGACCACCGAGAACGCCTTCATCGCGGAGGGGTGGGTTCCGACCGAGACGTTCCCCGACCTGCAGGCGGCCGTCGCCGACGCGGTCGGCGACCACGCCGAGGTCGAGGAGCTGGAGCGCGCCTCGTTCACGCCCGACGGCGACCACCACACGGAGGCGGTCGCTGACGGCGGCGCTGAGGCCGCGACCGCGGCGGGCGACGATACCGAGCGCGAGGCGGCCACGGACGGCGGCCACGCGGCTCACGGGAGCGACGACCCGCCGGTCGTTCAGGACAACGGGGGCGCGGCCGGCCCCTTCGAAGTGCTCGTGCGAGGCTTCGGGCGGCCGAAGTACTCGGAGTTCGACCCAACGCTCCTCGTCTTCCTCACGTTCCCGCTCATGTTCGGCTTCATGATCGGCGACGTGGGGTACGGCGTGCTGTACGCTGCGATCGGTGCCTTCCTGTACCGCAACTACGAGGGGACGTTCCGCGAACTCGGCGCCGTCGCGCTGTGGGCCGGCGGCTTCACGATCCTGTTCGGGATCTACTTCGGGATCGACGTGTTCGGCTACCACGCCTACCAGCTGCTGCCGGGCGATGTCCACTGGCCCGTCTCCGGGAAGGGCCTCTCGCCCGCCGACATCGACTGGGCGCTGTCGTTCCTGGTCGCCAGCGTGCTGTTCGGACTCGTGCATCTGAACGCGGGGCATATCCTCTCGTTCGTGAGTAACTACCAGCAGCACGACCTGAAACACGCGATGTACGAGGGTGGCTCGTGGCTGCTGATCCTCAACGGCGCGTGGGTCTGGATCTTCAGCCAGCACCTCCCCGGTCCGAAGCCGGACTTCCTGTTCGAGTCGTTCTCGATCCTCACCTTCGGGGCGGTGTCGTTCGCCGGGTTCCCGATCGCCGTCGGGTACGCCGCCATCGCGGCCGTCGTGCTCGGCGTCGTCCTGCTCGCGATCGGCGAGCCGCCGGAGCTCGCCGAGGTGCTCGCGCCGATCGTCAACGTCATCTCGTACGCCCGGATCATGGCGGTGCTGCTCGCGAAGGGCGGGATGGCGCTCGCCGTGAACCTGCTGGCGTTCGGGGCGTACATCGGCGAAGGCGGTGAAGGGAGCTTCCACTTCATCTTCTCCGCCGAGTACCTCGAGTACATCCGGAGCCACCCCGAGGAGTACGAACTCGTCTTCGCCGGGATCACGACCGCGTTCGACCCGGCCTCGATCGGGGCGGTCGGCGTCCTCGCGCTCGTGGGCGGGATCGTCGTCGCGGTCGTCGGGCACATCGTCGTCCTCGCGCTCGGGGTCACCTCCGCCGGCATTCAGGCGGTGCGTCTCGAGTACGTGGAGTTCTTCGGGAACTTCTACGAGGGCGGCGGGAACGCGTACCTGCCGTTCGGCTACGACCGGCAGTACACCGCCGACGAGGAGTAACGGTCGCGGTCCGACCCGCGACCCGTCTCGCGGACGCCACGCGGAGTCCGAAAATTGCCGTCGTTAGTCGCACTTTTCTCCCGCGTCAGGGGCGCTCTATTCGGTCGTTTTGGGAAGCTTTATGACCACTGTGGCGGCAAATAGCAACTGTTCGGAGACGAGCAACCGCAACTACTACCAATGCTTGAAGCTACCAACGAACTCGGGAACGTCGCACTGCAGGCCGGTGGAACGCTGACTGACGCCAACGCCGCGGCAGCACTCGCTGTCGGGCTGGCGGCGCTCGGTGCGGGCTACGCCGAGCGGGGGATCGGTTCCGCGGCCGTCGGCGCGATGGCCGAGGACGACGATCTGTTCGTCAACGGGCTCATTCTGACGGTCCTCCCCGAGACGATTGTCATTCTCGCACTCGTCGTCGTCTTCATCGTCTAAGCGGCACCCCCTTTCCACACCAATGAGTTTGGACACTGTCGTTGAGGACGTTCGAGACGAAGCCCGCGCGCGTGCAGAGGAAATCCGTGAGGCGGCGGAGTCCGAGGCGGACGAGATCGTCGCCGAGGCGGAGGCCGATGCCGAGCGCATCCGCGAAGAGCGGCTCGCCGAGGTCGATCGACAGATCGACCAGGAGCGCGAGCAGACGCTCTCCTCGGCCAAACTCGAGGCCAAACAGGAGCGGCTCGGGGCCCGTCGTGACGTCTTAGAGGACGTCTACGACGACGTCGAGGCCGCCATCGAGGGGCTCGACGGCGACCGGCGCCGCGAGCTGACCGAGACGCTGCTCGACGCGACTCTCGCGGAGTTCGACGACGACGCAGATGTCGCCGTCTACACCCACGCCGAGGACGTCGAACTCGTCGAGGAGCTCGTCGCCGACCGCAACGCCGAGGTCGACGGCGAAGTTGACTGTCTCGGCGGCGTCGTCGCGGAGAGCGACACCTCTCGCGTTCGCGTGAACAACACGTTCGACTCGATCCTGGAGTCCGTCTGGGACGACGAGTTGAAGAACATCTCGGAGCAGCTGTTCGACCAATGAGCGCCGTCGGGAGCTCGAACCCAGAGTACGTCGTCGCGCGGGTTCGTGCCCGCCGCGGCAGCCTCTACGGCGACGAGGAGTACCGGAAGCTGACCCGGATGGGCCCGGCGGAGATCGCCCGGTTCATGGAGGAGTCGAGCTACGGCGCGGAGATCAACGCGCTCGGGAGTCGCCACGGCGGCGTGGACCTGATCGAGTACGCGTTGAACCGGAACCTCGCCGAGCAGTTCGACGACATCCTCGACTGGAGCGAGGGCGCGCTGTACGACCTGATCGCCCGGTACCTCCGGAAGTTCGACGCCTGGAACGTGAAGACGGTCATCCGCGGCGTCTACACCGACGCGGACCAGTCGGCGATCGAGGTCGATCTGATCCGCGCCGGCGAGTTCGACGACCGGCTGATCCGGCGGCTGCTCGAGGCCGACTCGATCGACGCGGTCGTCGAGGTGCTCGAAGACACCATCTACGGGGACCCGCTGCGGGAGGCGTACGCCGAGTACGAGGAGACGGACACGCTCGTGCCGCTGGAGAACGCCGTCGACCGCGCGTTCTACGAACGGCTCCTGTCGGGGCTCGGCGGCGACGAGCCGACCCGTCAGTACGAGGCGTTCCTCAGGGCGGAGGTCGACTTCCGGAACGCGATTAACGCCCTCCGGCTCGCCCGGTCGGGCGCGGACATCGACCCCGCGGCGTACTTCATCGAGGGCGGCGAGCTGTTCACTCGCGGGTCGCTCGCGCGGCTCGCGCGGAACCTCGACGAGCTCGTGGAGTACATCGCCGACAGCCAGTACGGTGAGGAGCTCGGTCCCGCGCTGCGCGAACTCGAGGAGGCGGACAGCCTCATCGCGTTCGAGCACGCGACCGACGCCGCCCTGCTGGCGTACGGTGATCAGCTCGGCACGATCCACCCGGTGTCGGTGACGCCGGTGATCTCGTACATCCTCGCGAAGGAGCGCGAGGTCGAGAACATCCGGGCGATCGCCCGCGGGAAGGAGGCCGGCCTGTCGGCCGACGAGATCGAATCGGAGCTGGTGATAACATGAGCCAGGAGATCGCCGTCGTCGGGAGCCCGGAGTTCACGACCGGATTCCGGCTCGCCGGCGTGCGGAAGTTCGAGAACGTACCGGACGACGAGAAGGACGAGCGGCTCGACGACGCCGTCGAACGGACCCTCGACGACGAGGGAACCGGCATCATCGTGATGCACACCGACGACCTCGACCACCTCTCGCGGGGGACCCGCGAGTCGGTGGAGGGGAGCATCGAGCCCGTGCTCGTGACGCTCGGCGGGTCCGGCGCCGGCAGCGGCGGGCTGCGCGACCAGATCAAACGAGCCATCGGGATCGACCTGATGGAGGAGGACGACTAATATGAGTAAAGCAGAATCCACGGAGACCACCATCAGCGAAGACGGTGTTATCCAAAGCGTGAGCGGTCCGGTCGTGAGCGCCCGCGACCTCGACGCCCGCATGAACGACGTCGTCTACGTCGGCGACGAAGGCCTCATGGGGGAAGTGATCGAGATCGAAGGCGACATCACGACCATTCAGGTGTACGAGGAGACCTCCGGGGTCGCCCCCGGCGAACCCGTCGAGAACACGGGCGAGCCGCTGTCGGTTGACCTTGGTCCGGGCATGCTGGACGCCATCTACGACGGCGTCCAGCGTCCCTTGGACGTGCTGGAGGGCAAGATGGGCAGTCCGTACCTCGACCGCGGGGTCGACGCGCCCGGCATCGACCTCGAGAAGGAGTGGGAGTTCGAACCCACCGTCGAGGTCGGCGACGAGGTCGGCCGCGGCGACGTGGTCGGCGTCGTCGAGGAGACGGTCACCATCGACCACAAGGTGATGGTGCCGCCGGACGCGCTCGAGGAGGGCGAGACCACCGAGGTCACCGCCGTCGAGTCGGGCTCGTTCGACGTCACCGAGACGGTTGCCGAGCTCGCCAACGGGACGGACGTCTCGATGCACCAGGAGTGGCCCGTCCGCGAGGCGCGCCCCTCCGAGAACAAGAAGACGCCCCGGACGCCGCTGGTGTCCGGCCAGCGCATCCTCGACGGCCTGTTCCCCATCGCGAAGGGCGGAACGGCCGCGATTCCGGGGCCGTTCGGCTCCGGGAAGACGGTCACGCAGCACCAGCTCGCGAAGTACGCCGACGCGGACATCATCGTCTACGTCGGGTGCGGCGAGCGCGGCAACGAGATGACCGAGGTCATCGAGGACTTCCCCGAGCTGGAGGACCCGGCCAACGGCAACCCGCTGATGGCCCGCACCTCGCTCATCGCGAACACCTCGAACATGCCCGTCGCGGCGCGTGAGTCCTGTATCTACACGGGGATCACGATCGCCGAGTACTACCGCGACATGGGGTACGACGTGGCGCTGATGGCCGACTCCACCTCGCGGTGGGCGGAGGCCATGCGCGAGATCTCCTCCCGGCTGGAGGAGATGCCCGGCGAGGAGGGGTACCCCGCGTACCTCGCCGCCCGGCTCGCGCAGTTCTACGAGCGCGCCGGCTACTTCGAGAACGTCAACGGGACGGAAGGGTCCGTCTCGGCGATCGGCGCGGTGTCGCCGCCCGGCGGCGACTTCTCCGAGCCGGTCACCCAGAACACGCTGCGTATCGTGAAGACGTTCTGGGCGCTCGACGCGGACTTGGCGGAGCGCCGCCACTTCCCGTCGATCAACTGGAACGAGTCGTACTCGCTGTACAAGGATCAGCTCGATCCCTGGTTCGAAGACGAGGTCGCCGACGACTGGTCCGAGAAACGCCAGTGGGCGGTCGACGTGCTCGACGAGGAGACCGAGCTGCAGGAGATTGTCCAGCTCGTCGGGAAGGACGCCCTGCCCGACGACCAGCAGCTCACCCTCGAGGTCGCGCGCTACCTGCGCGAGGCGTACCTCCAGCAGAACGCGTTCCACCCGGTGGACACGTTCTGTCCGCCGGAGAAGACGTACCTCATGCTGACGACGATCGAGACGTTCAACGACGAGGCGTTCAAGGCGCTCGAAGCGGGCGTCCCCGTCGAGGAGATCGTCGACACCGAGGCCGCCCCCCGGATCAACCGGATCGGCGTCCAAGAGGACTACGAGGAGTACATCGAGGAGCTCAAAGCGGACATCAGCGAAGAACTCCGGAGCCTCTACTAACATGAAAGAGTACCAAACTATCACCGAGATCAGCGGCCCCCTCGTGTACGCCGAGGTCGACGAGGCGATCGGGTACGACGAGATCGTCGAGATCGAGACGGCACAGGGCGAGACGCTGCGTGGACAGGTGCTCGAATCCTCGGAGGGCGTCGTCGCCATCCAGGTGTTCGAGGGCACCTCCGGTATCGACCAGAACGCGTCCGTTCGCTTCCTGGGCGAGACGATGAAGATGCCCGTCACCGAGGACCTGCTCGGGCGGGTCCTTGACGGCTCCGGCCGCCCCATCGACGACGGCCCGGAGATCGTCCCCGAGGAGCGACAGGACATCGTCGGCGCGGCGATCAACCCGTACTCCCGGGAGTACCCCGAGGAGTTCATCGAGACGGGCGTCTCCGCGATCGACGGCATGAACACGCTCGTCCGCGGCCAGAAGCTCCCGATCTTCTCCAGTTCCGGCCAGCCGCACAGCCAGCTGGCGATGCAGATCGCCCGGCAGGCCAGCGTGCCGGAAGAAGAGGAGGGCGACGACGAGGAGGGCTCCGAGTTCGCCGTCATCTTCGGCGCGATGGGGATCACCCAGGAGGAGGCCAACGAGTTCATGCAGGACTTCGAGCGCACCGGCGCGCTGGAGCGCTCCGTCGTCTTCATGAACCTCGCGGACGACCCCGCCGTCGAGCGGACGGTCACGCCGCGGATGGTGCTCACCACGGCCGAGTACCTCGCCTTCGAGAAGGACTACCACGTCCTCGTCATCCTGACGGACATGACCAACTACTGCGAGGCGCTCCGCGAGATCGGCGCGGCCCGCGAGGAGGTCCCGGGGCGACGCGGCTACCCCGGATACATGTACACCGACCTGGCGCAGCTGTACGAGCGTGCCGGTCGGATTCAGGGGCGTGAGGGGTCGGTGACGCAGATCCCGATCCTCACGATGCCGGGCGACGACGACACCCACCCGATCCCGGACCTGACTGGGTACATCACGGAGGGGCAGATCTACGTCGACCCCGATCTGAACAGTCAGGGGCTCCAGCCCCCGATCAACGTCCTCCCCAGCCTGTCGCGGCTGATGGACGACGGGATCGGCGAGGGGCTCACCCGCGAGGACCACGCCGACGTGAAAGACCAGATGTTCGCGGCGTACGCGGAGGGTGAAGACCTCCGCGACCTCGTGAACATCGTCGGTCGAGAGGCGCTCTCGGAGCTCGACAACAAGTACCTCGACTTCGCTGACGCCTTCGAGTCCGAGTTCGTCGACCAGGGCTTCGACCAGAACCGAGACATCGAGGAGACGCTCTCGATCGGCTGGGACCTGCTCTCGATGCTTCCGAAAGACGCCCTCAACCGGATCGACGAGGAGTTCATCGAGGAGTACTACCGCGAGGACGACTCCGAGCGCGAAGTCGTCGAAGCGGCCGACTGATCGCGGTTTTTCCTCTACTCTTTCGCAATACCGGCGAGCAGCCGCGCCGAGCGGCGACAGAAGACGGCACCAGCAGAGCGTCCGGCCGTCGGAAGCGATCGCCCGCCGCCGTCAGAGGCACACGATCTCTGTCCCCTCTTCCTGTTTGTCTACCCGACATGTTTTGGTCGTTCAACACGATACTACCGTATGGTACGGCCGGAGTTTTTGAAATCCGAGCCGAGAGCGGAACGGCCGACGCGCGGCCCCGGTTCGGGGACGTCGGCGAGCACCGACGCCGTCGGCGAGTCGCTGAAGACTCGCATGATGGACGAGGCACCAGTCGGGATCACGATCGCGGACGCGACCCAGCCGGACATGCCGTTGATCTACGTGAACGCCGCGTTCGAGCGCATGACCGGATACTCGCCGTCGTACGCGATCGGTCGCAACTGCCGGTTCCTGCAGGGCGAGGAGACTCGGGAGAAGCCGGTGCGTCAGATGCGCGTCGCCATCGAGGAGGGGGAAGCCGTGACCGTCGAACTCCGCAACTACCGCCGGAGCGGCGAACTGTTCTGGAACGAGGTGACGATCGCACCGCTCCGGGACGACACGGGGGATATCGCGTACTACGTCGGCTTCCAACAGGATGTCACGCGTCGCAAGCGGGCCGAACAGGCCGCTGCTGACCGCGCGGCGCGGATCGAGCACGAACGAACCGCACAGTCGCGTCTCTTGGAACGGTTGGACGGCGTCGTCGCCGACGTCACCGAAGCCGTAGCCCTGGCGTCGTCGCCGGGAGAGCTCCGACAGGAGGTCGTCCGGAGCATCGCGGACACCTACACCGGCGCGTGGATCGGGACGTACGATCCGGCGACTGAGACGGTCGAACTGCGAGTCGCGGACGGTAAGACCGGGTCCGAGATCGAAGCGATCCCCGTCGCAACCGGAAACACCGGCGCCCGATCGACGAACGCGGTTGTCGCGGCGGCGGTCGACGATCGGCATGTGCGGCTCGAATCGATCGGGCCGGACGAACCGAACGAGCCGGCGGAGGCGGCTGCGGTCGCCGGCGTCCCGCTCTACTTCGGCGAGGCGACCTACGGGGCCATCGCCGTCTACGCACAGACCGAGGAGCTTCGGCGGCACGAACGCGACGTACTGACGGCGCTCGGACGAACCGTCGCGATCGGCATCAACGCGCTCGAGAGCCAGCGGACGCTCCGCGGCGAGAGCGTTGTCGAGTTCCAACTGACGCTCGGCGATCATCCGTTAGGTTCGTTCGCCGAGGCGCTGTCCTGCTCGCTCCAGCACATCAGTACCGTCGGCGACCGCGGCGAACGGTCGTTGCTGTTCGAACTCGACGGAGCGCCGGCTGTCGATGCCGAACGCATCCACGCGGCCGCCGAGGCGACGGGCGTTACGGTCCACGCGGTCCTCGTCGCGGAGACCGACGTCCCCGTGGTCGAGGTGTCGGTCGACGAGACGCCGCTGGAGGAGTTGCTCAGGGAGTACAGCGGTGAGCTGTGCGGCTGGGCCGTCGAGGACGGCACCGCGATCGCGACGATCGAGGTCGGACGGGAGGCCTTGGCGCGCTCGCTCGCGGCCGACGCGATGGAGCAGCTGGCGAACGTAGACCTCCGCAGCTATCGTCGGCGGGAGCAGACGCACGAGACCCGCCGCGAGTTCGTCGCCGAGATCGAGTCGCGGTTGACGGAGCGACAGCGAGCTGCGCTGATCCGCGCGCACACGAGCGGGTACTTCGAGTGGCCGCACGAGACGAGCGGAGACGAGCTCGCCGACTCGATGGGTGTCACCCGATCTACGTTCCACCAGCACCTGCGAGCGGCACAACGCAAGATCGCGGCCGCGATCCTCGACCGCTGAGCGGACTCCCTCGACCGCGACGCCCTCCCTTCACGGAGATTCTTCCGGCTCTCGACGACGGACCACACCAGTTGTGTACGCCGTTTAGTATCGATCGTTCCGTATATTTACTTGCGTCATGATGGCACAACCCGGTAGCGAAGGGATTTGGCTCTGGATCGGGACGCTAGGCATGTTCCTCGGGATGCTGTACTTCATCGCGAGGGGTTGGGGAGAGACCGACAGACGGCGGCAGGAGTTCTACATCGTGACGATATTCATCACTGCCATCGCGTTCGTCAACTATCTCGCGATGGCGCTCGGGTTCGGGTTGACGACGGTGACGCTCGGCGGCGAAGAGGTGCCGATCTACTGGGCCCGGTACACTGACTGGCTGTTCACGACGCCGCTCCTGCTCGTCGACCTCGGGCTGCTCGTCGGGGCGACACGGAACCAGCTCGCCTCGCTGGTCGGGCTCGACGTGTTGATGATCGGCACCGGCGCGATCGCGACGCTGTCGACGAGCGCGGCCGTGCTCTCCGCGGGCGGGACCCGGCTCGTCTGGTGGGGCGTCTCCACCGGCTTCCTGCTCGTGCTCCTGTACATGCTGTACGGCTCGCTCGACGAGAAGGCGTCGCAGCTGTCCGGCTCCGCCGCGTCGACGTTCAGCACCCTCCGGACGCTGATCGTCGTCGTCTGGCTGGTGTATCCCGTCTGGTGGCTCCTCGGGACCGAGGGGTTACAGATCGTCTCGCTCAACATCGAGACGGCGGGGTTCATGGTGCTCGATCTGGTCGCGAAGGTCGGATTCGGGTTTATCCTGTTGTCGAGCCGAGAGGTGCTCGACGCCGCCGGCTCGGCGATGGCGGAGCCCGGAGCGGCCGACTAGCCGGGACAGCGGACGAGCCGAGACCGACGGACGCGGGAGTCCGTCGAGAACAATAAAAGGTTAACAGGCTCGGTTCGTTACCTCCTTCCAATAGATGGCCAAGGACGTCAAACCGACGCGCAAGAACCTGATGGCGATCGAGGACCGCATCGAGCTCTCCGAGCGCGGTCACGACACGCTTGAACAGAAGCGTGACGGCCTCATCATGGAGTTCATGGACATCCTCGATCAGGCGCAGGACGTCCGCTCGGACGTCTCCGAGAACTACGAGACGGCCCAGCGCAAGATCGACATGGCCCGCGCGATGGAGGGCGACGTGGCGGTTCGCGGCGCGGCCGCGGCGCTGAAAGAGCACCCCGAGATCACGACTCAGTCGAAGAACATCATGGGCGTCGTGGTCCCGCAGATCGAGTCCTCGAAGGTGAAGAAGAGCCTCGACGAGCGGGGATACGGGCTGCTCGGCTCTTCCGCGCGGATCGACGAGGCCGCGGACGCCTACGAAGAGCTGTTGGAGAAGATCATCCTCGCCGCTGAGGTCGAGACGGCGATGAAGAAGATGCTCACGGAGATCGAGACGACCAAGCGCCGCGTGAACGCCTTGGAGTTCACGCTCCTTCCGACCCTGTACGAGAACCAGGAGTACATCGAGCAGAAGCTCGAAGAGCAGGAGCGCGAGGAGATCTTCCGGATGAAGAAGATCAAGGCCAAGAAGGAGGAAGAGGAAAAGGCGGAAGCCGAGGCCGAAGCCGCCGAGGCCGCCGCGACCGAAGAGCCGGAGCCCGCGGACTGACGCCCCCGAACCGATTCGTTCTCGCGTCTCTCAATCTCATCTTCGGTTTCATGTCCTGTCCCCACTGCGACGCCGCCGTCGTCGCGTTCGTCGTCCCGCCCGCGCTCCGCGAGCACGCGCCGGACTCCCTGACTGCGATCTGCACTCGCTGTCTCCGGACGTTTCCGGCCAGTGAGGCCGGTGTCGCGCCCGAGAGGCGTTCCGGCGACGAGCCTCCTACCGACGCCGACACTGATCCCGACTTTTCGGCGGTCGACCCCGCGTTTCCCGCCGGCGAGGCCGGCGTCGCCCTCGCGCTCGCCTGCGGCCGGTTGGAGTCGCTCGCGCTCAACCGGGCGTCGATCGCGGCGCTCGTCGAGCACGCGGAGCGGTCGGGGGCAGACGCCTTCGCCTTCTTCGAGCGGCTCGACGCCCCCGACGCCGCGTTCGACCTCGAACGGCGGCGGTCGGCGCTGCTCGATATGGTGTAGCGGCTCCGTTGCAATCTTCAGCGAGTGACACTCCGATCCCGTGGCGATCAGTGCGGACACAGCGGTGATCGATAGCGGGAGTATGTGTGTCAGTGCGGTTGATCGGCTATTTATAAGTGATCGAGTGGTGTTGCTGTCGGCTGTTTATACGTGGTTGGTGGTGCTGTGGTGACGGCTTTCAAAGCCCCAGTCGGCGAGGCCGGCGCACGCTCGCTGCGCTCCTCACTCGGTCACGTTGCTCCCTCGTTGCGGTGCTTGCGTCGCCTGCGCCGGCCTCGCCGACTGCCCCTTTGAGTCCCGCCCGCCCCGCACAGCACCGCACCTCACGCCTCCCCAGCCTCGTCGCTGGCGGCTGTCGCCGCCAGCGACTCCCTCGCGCGACGCTCCTCGTAGCCGCCGATGGCGGCTACTCGGAGGCGCGCGCCACCGCACATCTCTTTATAAATAATCGTCGCTGTCACTTATGTACTTTTAAATAGCGTCTTGCCACCATCGATCTGCAATACCCACTCCCGACATCGATCGAGAAGAGCCGTTCAGTGGCCAGCCGTTTCAGCCGGCTCTGTTCTCGTCTCGGTCGTCGTCGATATCGATCCCGTCGGGATCGTTCCACTCGTTCGTCTCGTCGGCGTCGTCCGCCTCGGTCCCGGCCGGCCCGAGCCCCTTCTCCCCGCGCCGTCGCTCGTGGACGGCGAGGCCGGCCTTGCGCGCGTCGCTCTCCGGCGCGTACGGGTCCTCGGACGGGTCGTAGTCGCGCTCGCCGCGTTCGAACACGTACGCGAAGAAGCCGAACAGCGGGACGAAAAAGCAGATGAGCGCCCACTTCCGCCGGTCCATTCCGTGGTTCGGCGCGTCGAGGTAGGCGTAGGCCGCGAACGCGACGAGCCACGCGAGCGGGACGCCGACGAGGATGACGGCGACGAGCGGTTGCATACCCTCGCTTCGACCTCGACGACATAAACGCACGGGTGGGATCATCGACTCTGTGCCGATCGACCGCCGAAGGACACTATCCGGCGGAGCCCGTACCGGTCCCATGCAGCTGTTCTGGCACCGGCGCGATCCGCGGACTCGTGACAACGCGGGGCTCGCGGCGGCCGCGGAGAGAAAGGGAGAGGCCGTCGTTCCCGTCTTCGTCTACGACACCGACCTGTTCGGGGCGACGGGCGCGCGCAAGCGGGCCTTCTTCCTTCGACACGTCAAGCGACTGAAGGCGCGCTACCGTGAGCTCGACAGCGACCTGATCGTTCGGGCGGGCGACCCCGAAGATGTCCTCGTCGAACTCGCCGACGAGTACGACGTCGAGACCGTGTTCCACAACGAGTACTACCGACCGGCTCGCCGGAACCGCCAGCGAGCCGTCGAGGAGGCGCTCGCGAACGCCGGCGTCGCGACCGAGGCCCGCACCGACGCCGTGCTGGTCGATCCCGGCCGGCTGGAAGAGCGCTACGCGAACCACAGTCGGTTTCACAGCGACTGGGAGGCCGTTCCCACGCCCGAGCCGTACCCGGAGCCGGACGCGGACGCGCTGGTCGACGTGCGGGATGGGACGGCCGTCGCTGAGCCTAACGCCGACACGGACGTCGACCTCGGGAGCGACATCGACCTCCCGGAAGCCGGCTACCGGGCCGCCCGCAAGCGATTCGACGACTTCCTCGCTCACGGGATCCGGTCGTACGCCGACACGCGAGACGACCTCGCCCGCGCGGTCGAGGCGCCGACTCACGCGGTCTCGCGTATGTCGCCGTATCTCGCGGTCGGGGCGATCGGGATCCGAGAGGTGTGGACGGGCGCGAGCGACGCGTTCGAGGCGGCGACGGGCGAGGAGCGCCGCAACGTCGACAAGTATCGGTACGAGCTGTCGTGGCGCGAGCAGATGTACCACCTGCTCTACTACAACCCCGACCTTGCCGTGGCGAACTACAAGTCGTTCCCCAACCGAATCGCGTGGCGCGATAACGACGAGGACTTCGAGGCGTGGACGCGCGGCGAGACCGGCTACCCGCTCGTCGACGCCGGGATGCGCCAGCTGAACGCGGAGGGGTACGTCCACAACCGCCCGCGACAGGTGGTCGCGAGCTTCCTCGCCAAACACCTCCTGATCGATTGGCGACGCGGGGCGCGCTACTTCGCGAAACGGTTGATCGACCACGACCACGCCTCGAACCACGGGGCGTGGCAGTGGACCGCCTCTACCGGCACCGACTCGGTGGACGTGCGCATCTTCGATCCGGTGGCTCAGATGGCGAAGTACGACGCGAACGCGACGTTCGTGAAGGCGTACGTCCCCGAGCTGCGCGACGTACCGGCCGAGAGAATCGTCGACTGGCCGACCCTCTCGCGAGGCGAGCGCGAGGACCTCGCGCCCGACTACCACCACCCGATCGTCGACCGGGACGAGGGGTACGAGCGCGCACAACGGGTCTTCGAGGAGGCGCTCGGGAAGCGGTGAGGGGCGGTTACGCGACCCCTACGCCAACATCGCGGCCGCAAGGAACATCCCTCCGGCCGCGACGGGTGGGATGGTGAGGTTGTCGTCGACGGCAACGCCGCGGACGATCGGCGGGAGCCCGTCGGCAATCGCGGCGGGGATCGCGCCAGAGAGCGCGACGGCGACGCCGGCGCCGCCCCCGAACGCCGGGACGGTGAAGGGAAGTGCCAACGCGAAACTGACGAGGAACATCGCGATCCACGCGACGGGCCGCTTCGACTCGGTCGCGTCGTTGTCTCCGAGTGCGCCGCTGACGGGGTCACCGACCGACAGCATCCACATCGCGGGGATCGCGAGCGTCGGCTGCAACAGGAGGACCACGCCGGTCATACTCACCTGGTAGAGCGCGTAGCCGGCGACGCTGTCGGACTCGTACTCCCGGGTGAGGTGCCGGTAGACGGCGTGATCGAGCCCGACGACGAGCCGGAGGAACTCCAAGAAGCAGACGACGGCGAGCGCGGCCACGAGGAAGTACCGGGTCTCCGTCCACGTGAGCCAGCCGAGCAGGAACGGTGCGGGGTACAGCGTCCCGCCAAAGTGGACCAGCCGCCGCTCGAACTCCACTTCGGCCCGCCACTCCGCCGCCGGAAGGGGCACGGGTCAGTTGGTCTCGACGTCGGTCGCGACGGTCTCGTAGCGGTCCGCCAGCGCGTCGAACTCGCCGCCGGCGCGGAGCGCGGCCAGCTCCGCGGCCAGCTCCGCGGCCGGGACCCGGACCTGTGCCGCGGAGTCGCGCTCCCGAACGGTCACCGTCTCGTCGCCGTCGCCCTCGATTCCGTCGCGGTCGATCGTGACGCAGAACGGGGTCCCGACCTCGTCCTGTCGACGGTAGCGCCGCCCGATCGAGCCGGAGTCGTCGTACGCGACCGCCAGCCCCGCCTCGCGGAGGTCCGCGGCGACGCGGTCGGCCAGCTCGGTGAGCCGGTCGTCGTTGGTCACGAGCGGGAAGACCGCGGCGTCTTGGGGCGCGATCTCGGGCTCCAGAGAGAGGTACGTTCGCTCCTCGCCGTCGACCTCGTCTTCGCTGTAGGCGTGCGCCAGCAGGGTCTGAACCGTCCGGCCCACGCCGAATGAGGGCTCGACGACGTGCGGCGTGAGGTGCTCGCCGTTCTCGGTCACCGTCTCCACCGAGAAGTTCGCCACGTCGGCGTCGACCTCGTGGGTCTCCGCGTCGTCGCCCTCGCCCACGGTCACCTCGACCGTCTCGCCGTCGAACGCGTCGGGGTCGCGCTCGGCGAGCGTCTCAAGGGCCTCGGCGACCGCGGCGGCGTCACCGCCGAACTCGGGGCCGAGCACGGACATATCGGGGTCGACGGTCGCGCGCTCGACCGTCTTCGGCTCGTCGTAGCGCTTGAACACGGTGAACGCGTCGTCGCCGTGCTCGCCGTGCTTCGAGAGGTCGTAGTCGGAGCGGTACGAGAAGCCCGCGATCTCGATCCAGTCGCCGTCGACCTCGCTCTCCGCGTCCCAGCAGTCGGCGGCGTAGTGTGCGCGCTCGCCCGCGAGGTGCTGGCGGAACCGGAACCGATCGAGGTCGACGCCGACCCGGTCGTACCACTCCTTCGCGACGCCGAGGTAGTAGCCGACCCACGGGGAGCCGATGACCCCCTCGTCGACCGCCTCGCCGACCGTCGTCTCGACGTACCCGCCGTCCTCGGCCTCCTGTTCGGTCGCGGGGTACAGCCGGACCTCGACGTCGCGCACGCGGTCCAGCGGCGGCTCGTCCTCCTCGGGGTCGATGAACTGTTCGAGTTCGGCCTGCGTGAACTCGCGCAGCCGGAGGAGCCCGCCGCGCGGGGAAATCTCGTTGCGGTAGGCGGGGCCGATCTGGGTGATCCCGAACGGGAGGTTCCCGCGGGCGTACTCCTTCAGCCGCGGGAACTCGACGAAGATACCCTGGGCCGTCTCCGGTCGGAGGTAGCCGGGTTGGGCGTCGCCCGGGCCGATGTCGGTCGCGAACATGAGGTTGAAGTCCTCAACTGATTCGCCCGCGAGCGCGGTGCCGCAGGACGGGCAGGCGATGTCGTTGTCGGCGATGAGCTCTTCGACTTCCGACCCGGGCAGCGCTTCGGCGTCCTCGATCTCCGTGACGGCCTCGACGAGGTGGTCGGCGCGGTGGGACTCGCCGCACTCGGGGCACTCGACGAGCATGTCGTCGAACCCCTCCAGGTGACCGGACGCCTCGAAGACGGGCTCCGGCATGATCGTCGGCGCCTCGATCTCGCGGTTCCCCTCCCGGAGGGTGAACCGGTCGCGCCACGCGTCCTCGACGTTCTTCTTCAGCGCCGCGCCCTGCGGGCCGAAGGTATAGAAGCCGGCGGTGCCGCCGTACGCGCCGTTCGAGCCGAAGAAGAACCCGCGACGCTTCGCCAGCTCGACGATCGCCTCGGACGCCATTTATAAGCCCTCCAGCAGGTCTACGTCGCGCACGATGCCGTCGAGGTCGGTGCCGTTGACCAGCGGCACCTGCTCGATGTCGTTGCTGATGAGCTCCTGTGCGACCTCCTTGGCGGTCCGCGCCCCGCTGACCGTCACGAGGTCCTCGGTCATGAAGTGGCGTGTCGCTCCCACGGGCAGCTCCACGTTCCGGGTCGGGAGGTAGCGGGCGCCGGTCGCCTTGATCCCCTCCCACGACCACTCGGAGTCCTGTTCGGCGATGGAGTCGCCCGTGCTGGCCTCGCCCTCGACGACGCGGGCGACCTCCAGTACGTCGACCTCGGTGAGGATGCCGGCGAGCCCGGCGTCGTCGTCGAGCACCACGGCGTAGGGGACGTTCGCCAGCCCGATCTCCCGCTCCGCGACCGGCAGCGGGGTCTCGGTGTACGTCGCGTTGACCGCGCTGGTCGCGAGCCCGCCGACCTCGGTGTCGCCGTCGATCTCGCCGCGGGCGATGGCCCGCACCACGTCGGTGACGGTGAGGATGCCGACGAGCGAATCGCCGTCGACGACCGGGAGCCGGCGCGAGTCCTCGGCGGCCATCGTGGCGGCGGCGTCGCCGATCGCGGCGTCGGCGCCGATCGTCGGTACCCCGCGCATGAGCAGCGCGAGCTGGTCCTCGTCCGGCTGCTCGATCAGGTCGTCGCGGGAGACGAGCCCGCGGTACACCTCCTCGCCGTCGACGTCCTTCACGACCGGCACCGACGAGAAGCCGTACTCCTGGATGTACTCCAGCACGTCGTTCCGGCTCCCCGGGATCTCGACGACGACGAGATCCGACCGCGGCGTCATGGCGTCTGATACGTTCATGCACCGTCTTTCAGCGTGCCACCTCTTGTATACTGCGAAGGTGGTCCGCGAGCGGGCGGCGATCGACCGCGGTGTGTCACGGGCGATCGCGGGCCGTCGCGGGGCATCTCGCCGGGACGCCGGAGGTCGCGAATCGACGCTCTGACAACGAACCAATCAGTTCGTCAGATCGATGTCTCACTCCGTCACTTCCCCCGTGATCGACGACTGACACGGGCTCTCGTCACCGATTATCGCCTCAAAGCGCCGATCCGCCGACTGCGGACGCTCTTGGTCCGGAACGCTTATATGTACTGTGAACAATTCACAATCATGTCACGGAGTTCCACTCCATGGGACGACCCGGACCCCGATCACCGGCGGACGGCGCTGCCGACGGATCCGGCCCTCGACGCCGACGACTCGCCGGACGTGATGGCGTCTATCGACGACTCCTCGTCGTCGCGACCGGAGCTCGTGATCGCGGACGTCTCCCGGGAGAACGCGTGGGTCTCGGTCACCGAGACCGACGCCACCGTCCTCGAAGAGTGGTGCTGAATCCGCTGAAACGACCGTAGACGCTCCCGTTTTTCCGCCCGTTTGAGGTCACTCCGAGCGTGTTTCGTCAGCGTCCGCCCCGGGTCGAACCCCGGCACCGACCTCCCACCCTCGGATCAGCGACGCGATCGTCCGACACGTCGGCGCCGACACGCTGAACCGGTCGGCGCGCTCGGTCGCGGCGCCGTAGATGGCGTCGACCTCGGTCCGCCGGCCCGCGGTCACGTCCTCGCACATCGACGACCGGTTGGCGGCGGTGTCGGCGGCGACGCGCTCGACGGCCGCGACCGCCTCATCGTCGCCGAGGCCGATCCCGTCGGCCCGGGCGACGCGCGCGACCTCGCGAGCCGCCTCGCGCGCCGCCTCCCCGCCCGGCCCGTCGAGGGTCCTTCCGTTCGAGAGCCGCGCGAGCGCCGAGGGGCCGTTGATCCCCGCGTTGACCGCGAGCTTCTCGTACCGGCGCCGGGGCATGTCCGCGGCGACGATCGTCTCGATCCCGGCCTCGTCGAACGCGTTCCCCACGCGCTCCGCGAGCGGGTCGTCCCCCCCGGAGAGCGCCCCGACGACGACCTCGCCGATACCCGTACACGTGACTCGACCGGGCTCGACGAACCGAGCGCCGTAGCTCGCGGTCCCCGCGAGGACGGTCGGGTCGAGCGCCGCGACCAGCCGCTCCTCCGTGAAGCCGTTCTGCAGCGAGCAGACCGCGTCGTACTCGCCGGTCGCGAGCGCCCGCGCGGCCGCGTCCGTGTCGTACGCCTTCGTCGTGACCACCGCGAGGTCCGCGGAGCGATGCGTTCCGTCGGTGAGCGCCCGTGGATGAACGCGCGCGTCGACCTCGCCGTCGATCCGGAGCCCGTCCTGTCGGACCCGTCGCATGTGCGGGTCGCGCCCGACGAGCGTGACCTCGTGGACCCGCGCCAGTAACCCCCCGACGAGGCTCCCGAGCGCGCCGGCGCCGTAGACGAGGACCTCCATACGCTCTCTCACGGGACGAGACTGAAAAGGGATGGCGGTGGGAAGACCACTCGGCCGCCGCGATCGATCCTTCAGTTCCCGGCCGCCGCGGTCAGCCCTTCAGTCCGTTCCCGGTCAGGGGGACGACCACGTCGTCGTCGGGCGCGAGGGTCCCGCGCTCGCGGAGTTCGCGCAGCGCCGCCGGCGCCACGGCGCAGGTCGGTTCGGTATAAAAGCCTGCGGCGTGGAGTCGGTCGAGTTCGGTTTCGGCCGCCGACTGCGTGACCGCGATCGCGTCGCCGTCGGCCTCGGCGATCGCGTCGAGAATCTGCCCCCTCCGGACCGGTTCGGCGATCTGGATCCCGTCGGCGGCCGCGTTGACGCGCCCCTCGGGGTCGGCCGCGTCCGCGCCGTGGAGCTCGCGGACGATCGGCGCGACCCCGGCCGCCTGCGCGCCGAACAGCCGCGGGACCTCGTCGATCCAGCCCGCGCGCTTCAGTCGGCGGAAGCCGCGGTAGGCGCCGAGGAACAGGGTTCCATGGCCGAGCGGCGTGACGACCGCGTCGGGGGCCTCCCAGTCGCGCTGGTACGCGATCTCGTAGGCGACGGTGGCGGTCCCCTCGAAGAAGGCCGGGTTCCACGCGTGGCTGGCGTACCACGCGGAACCCTCGGAGCCGCCGCCGGAATCACCTTTGTGTCCGCTCTCGCCTCTCTCACCGCCTTCGCCAAGCGCGGCCACGCACGCCGCCGTCACGTCCGCGCGCGATCCCTCGATCCGGATCGGCTCGGCGCCGGCTTGGCGGATCGCGCGGAGCTTCGATTCCTTGACGTCGGCTGGGACGTACACCGCGGCGTCGATCCCGGCGCGCGCCGCGTACGTCGCGATCGCGGCGCCGGCGTTACCGGAGGAGTCCTCGACGACGCGCTCGACGCCCAGCTCACGGGCCCGCGTGAGCGTCGTCGTCGCGCCGCGGTCCTTAAAAGAGCCAGTCGGGAAGACGTACTCCAGCTTGAACGCGGCGTTCCACTCGTCCGCGTCGGGTGAGTCGCCTCCGTCTGCCCCCGCGTCCGCGTCGACCAACGGCGTCATCCCCTCGCCGAGCGTCACCCGGTCAGCGGGGTCGTCGCCGACGGCGAGGAACTCCTCGAACGCCCACAGGCCGTTTCGGGCGTCTATCGAGTCCCGATCCCCGCTCTCTGGGAGCGGTGGCTCCGCGAACTCCAGCGGGGCGCCGCACTCGCAGCGCCACCGGTCCCGGACGGTTGCGCCGCATTCGGGGCAGACGAGATCTCGGATCGCGTCGCGGTCGCCGGACATCAGTACGTGTCGACGTTGGTGCCGACCGAGCAGACGTACTCGCCGGCGGCGACCTGGGGGAGCCGTCGGGTGCGCCAGAAGACCCCGTCGTCGTCGGCGGTGACACGTCCTTTTAGCTCGCCGAACACGTCGGTTACCTCGAAGAGCACGTCCCCGGTGGAGACGCGCTCGCCGAGCTCGCGCTCGAACCGGACCAGCCCGCCCGCCGGCGACCCGTACTGGTCGAAGCCGCGCGCCCTCGTCTGCCGTTCGAGGTCGACGTCGCCGTCAAGGAAGCCGTAGTGGCGGAGCACGTTGAACGCGCCCTCGACGCCGTACCGGATCGACTCCTCGTCCCAGCCGACGGCGCCGCCGAGCTCGGGGTCGATGGTGGGGATGCCGTGTTCCGGGCCGGCGCGCGCGAGCTGCCCGTCCGGTCCCTTGATGTCGAGGACGTGACCGCAGCCGAAGACCTTCGCAAGCTCCAAGCAGTCGCCGTGGAGGTGGTGTCGGACTCCACAGCGGACCCGCGTCTCATTTATCATCCGGCTGGTCGACCCCTGATGAAGGTCTAAGATGAGGTCCGCCCGTTTCGCGGCTTGGAACGTCGCGTGAGCGATACGCTCGCTCGTCGTCCCGTCCTCGTCGCCGGGGTACCCGCGGTTCATCTTCCGGTCGTCGATCGGATTCCGATGTTCGGCGACCTGAAACGCGAAGTAGTTGACGACCCCGACGACGAGGACGGCTCCGGACAGCTCTCCCGGATCGAGCCGGGGGACGACGCGGTTGACGACGCCGAGCCCGTTGAGCTCGTCGCCGTCACTGACCGCCTGCATGTACAGCGTCTCGCCGTCTTCGGCGCCGTTAATGACCGCCACCGGCAGTCGGACGGGACTCCCGTCCCGCGTCTCGCCGACCTCGAGACGGCCCGTGTCCGTCTCGCCCGGCGGGGCGCGAGCCGTTCCAAGCGTGATCATTACGCGAACGTGGGCCGGCCGCCCCTTTATCCGTTCGGTCCGCGGCGATCCCCCGACACAACCTTTATCGCCGCATCGCCCAAGATGTCGGTAACGACGGCCGCGTCGCATCGCTGCCGCGTCGAGCCCTTCCGCGGCGACTCCGACGCCGACCGAACGCGGTCCACCTCATGAGTATCGACATCGACCCGCTGTCCGGCGCGGCCGGACTCGCCGTCACCGACCACATCGAGAACACGCAGTTCGAGGTGTACACGGACCGGCCGGTCGAGCCGACCGCCAGTCCCGAGGACGCCCACTACTTCCCGGTCGACGCGAGTGTGACCGTCGAGACCGGTACGATCGAGATCCCTCGCGTCGCGGTCGTCGAGACCCGATCCGCCGACGGAACGCTGCTCACCCGCGGCGACGACTATGCGATGCCTCCCGGCACCTACCACGTCGGAATCGACCCTGCGCCGACGAAGCTGTACCTCGCGTTCGCGTCGCCCTTCTCCGTGTCGACGACGGAGCGGACGACCCGGATCGATCTCGACGCCCCCGACGAGGTGACGCTCGGGTTCCGGTCGCTTCACCAGGTCCCCGCGGGGACGATCGAGACGCCCACCGACCCCGAGTCGCTGATGGACGCCGTCTCCCTGCTCGGCTCCGCGCTCCAGACGACGAGCCCGGAGCGGTCGTTCCCGACCCTCCGCGGGCACCCGCCGCTGATCGAGCCGGGCGAGGAGCTCCGCGTCCCCGACCGAGTCGAACCGCCCGACTCCGGGATCCGGATCGTCGTCCCCCCGGAGTACCGCTACCTCTACCCGGTGGTCTCGCTGGCGTACTACTTCGCCGCCGACGTGGTCCCCGGCGACGCCCCCCGGATCGAGGGAGACGGTTGGACACACTCTCTGGAGCCCGACTTCGAGCGGCGGACCGCCGAAGTGCTCCGGCAGGCGTTCCACTTCGACTGCCTCGCGCGCACGGAGGGATTCTACCCGGTCGACCTCCACGAGCGCGAGACCACCGACCTCGACCTCGACTGGGGCCGGCTGTACGACCTCCCGCTCGCGGAGCGGCTCGGAGAGTACCTGGCGGTCCCCTTCGATCGCGTCGAGCCGGAACTCCCCCAGTGGACGCTGACGACCGACGTGCGTCCCGATCCCGAGAACGTGGAGATGCTCCCGTTCGTGGCCGGCGAGCTGTCGGTCGTTCGATCGCCGGAGACGGTGACCCCCGCGACGGCCGGCGAGGGCGACGGGCTCGGGTTCTTCCGCGGGCCGGGGGCCGGTGCCGGCGCCGGCGACTCTCCAACTGACGCGGCGTCCCTCGGTCCGGACGAGTTCGTTCGGGGCGGTGCCACCGGCACCGAACCCACCCGCGGCGCCGACGCCTCGGCGGAGCGCGGCGCGGTACCAACCGACGCCGACTTCGTGCGACCGGAGCCCGTCGACACCGTCGAGCACGCGTGGGTCGGCGCCGGCGTCCCGCTCGACGCCAACAAGGCCACCCTCGACGCGTACCACCGACGGTTAGAGGCCGGGTCGGTCGAGCAGTCGCGGATCTCCGTGCTCGTCGTCTGCAACGACGAGCAGATGCGCGAAGAGGGTGAGGTCGCCGACTTATACGGCCTCCGCGACATGGTCCAGTTCGATATCGAGGTGCGCCACGACCTCACCCGCGAGGAGATGCGCGAGGCCCTGCAGTCCGACGTGGACTTCCTCCACTACATCGGTCACGTCGACGATCGCGGGATGCAGTGCACCGACGAGTACCTCGACCTCACGTCCGCCGACCTCGACGTCGGCGTCAGCGCCTTCCTGCTCAACGCCTGTCAGTCGTACCAGCAGGGCGAGGCCCTCGTCCACCGCGGCTCCCGCGGCGGCATCGTCACCCTCTCCGACGTGGCGAACTCGCCGGCGACCCAGCTCGGTCGCATCATCGCCCGCCTAATGAACAGCGGGTTCAACCTCCGCACCGCGCTCCACGTCGCCAAGCGGGAGCTGATAACCGGCAACCAGTACATCGTCGTTGGAGATGGAGGGACAACGATCTGTCAGAGCCGGAGTGGTGTGGCTTTGGTTCTTAATTTAACTGAATCCCAAAATGAAAGATGGGACCTGACTGTAGAAGGATTCCCCAATGGCCCCTATGGTACCGGTACGATGATGTATCTAAATCTAGATGCTGATGACAAAAATCATATTGTCCCGTCGAAAATACATTTTAACCGGCTGTGCTCCCCTGATATCGACGATTTTCTGAACCTAGAAAACACGCCGATCTTCTACGACGAGGAACTGACGTGGAATGATGAGTTCACGCAGCTCACGGACCGGGAGTAGCAGCTGCCTGGTTCGCCGCCGCGGGCGCCGCCTGCGTCAACAGGAGGAGCGCGGTGAACAGGACGCCGGCCATCTTCGGGTGCTCTGCCACGTAGTCTGCAACACTTTCGTGCATATTACACAGAATATCGCGTGATATTAACATCAAAACCGTTTTGCGTCAACTATTCTCAGATATTTGAATATTCAGAAATAGTAAATAAATAGGCCGTCGCGGAACGCTTATCGGTTCGATCGTTCCGCGAGCACCCGCAATCGGTGTCGACGAGCCGGTTTCGGGGTTCTGCCCCACCGTTTTTTCCGCCTCCTCGACGGAGGTAGAGCCATGACCGACATCGACGCCACGATTCGCGACGCGTTCGAGCACACCGACTACGACCTCGGCGACATCGCCGTCAACCGGCGGCAGGTCCGGGTACCCGTCCTCCAGCAGGGCGCCGACCCCGACGCGCTCACCGCGGTGATCGAGGAGGCGCTCGGCGCGGACGCGGTCGCCGCCGCGACCGTCACTACCGAGGCTATCGACGGCGAGGATACCATCGGTACCGTCGTCTCGTTCCGGTATCGGGCGTGAGTGGAGTGCGGCGCCGGGTAGTTCCGTCTGCCGCCTTTTTATCACCGCGTGACGCGGTACGGTTAAGCGTGCGGTGTCCGTACACACGGCTCATACGATGACGGGCGACGACGGACACGACGGCGCACAGTACCTCGCCGGGTCTCCCGTCCGGGTCGCGATGCTCCGAGCGCTCCGAGAGGAGCCGCGCCGCCCGGCGAGTCTCACGGCCGCGGTCGACGCGACGCGGACGACGGTCCAGCGCATTCTCTCCGGGTTCCGCGAGCGGGACTGGGTGGTCAAGCGCGACGCGGTCTACCACGTCACGCCGACCGGGAAACGGGTTCACGACGCGTACGAGGCGCTGCTCGACGAGGTCGAGCTCGCCGACCGATACGGGCAGCTTGCTGCCGATCTCGAACGCGTCGGCGCCGACTTCCCGGCCGCGGCGATCGACGACGGAGAGCTGACCGTCGCGGCCGATCGGAACCCCCTCGCCGCCGTCGACCGGGTCACCGAACTGCTACGCGAGGGATGCGGCTCGGAGATCCGCGCCGTCTCGCCCGTCGTCATCCAGCAGTTCAACGACGCGGCTGCCGAGGCACTGGAGGCGGGTGCCGAGATAGAACTCGTCATCGACCGCGACGTGGTCGAGGAGTCGATCGCGGCGTTCGGCCCCGCGACCGACCGGGCGCTCCGCGACGACGGCGCGACCGTGTACGTCTCCCCGGAGCCGATTGAATACGGGATATTCCGGTACGACGACGTCGCCTGCGTGACCGCCTACGACCGCAGGAACAACCCTCGATGCCTGCTCGAATCGACGGACCAAGCGGTGATCGAGTGGGTCGACGATCGGTTCGAATCGTTCGTCGAAGAGGCTCAGTGTCTCTCCGCGGTCGTCGAGAACGCCTGATTCCGGCTCTCGGTCCCGGTGGTTACCGGTCCGCTCGTCCGTCGTCTGCCGCGCTCGCCGGCTCGTCGGCGTCGGCAGCGCAGTCGACGGCCTCGGAATCGAAGTTGGCGGGGACGACCGTCGGGTGATCGATGCCGACGGACGGCTGGCTGTGTGCGCTCATGGCTCTACTTACGCGTAGGCGACCCATTCCCTAAAAATTACCCATGGGCATAACGCATCCGCGGTGCCGGTAGGTATGTTCGCAAGTTATTCGACGCGACGAGGGAGCGCGTCCCGAGCCCTCGGTCGGATCTACAGATAAGCAAGGCGAGTGCCTCGGGGCTTGACCCCGAGGCAGTTCACTGGAACTCCTCGTCGTAGAGGTCTTGCGCGTGTTCGATCGCGTCCTTCGCGGCCTGCTTGTCTTCCCACCCGAGCGTCTCGACTTCCTTGCCCGCTTCGAGGTTCTTGTACGTCGAGAAGAACTCGTCAATCTCGTCGAGCGTCTGCTGGGGGATGTCGTCGAGGTCCTCGATGTGGTCGAACCGGGGATCCTCGGTGGGCACCGCGATCACCTTGTCGTCCTGCTCGCCGTCGTCGTCCATCTTCATCAGCGCGACGGGACGGGCCTCGACCACGCAGCCGGGGAACGTCTGGTCCTCGACGAGCACCATCACGTCGAAGGGGTCCTCGTCGTCGTAGTACGACTGCGGGATGAAGCCGTAGTCGTACGGGTAGTGGACGTTCGAGTGGAGCACGCGATCGAGAACGACGCCCGGAATGTCCTTGTCGTACTCGTACTTGTTCCGCTCGCCTTTGAGACACTCGACGACGGCGTAGATTTCGTCCGGCGCGTTCGGTCCCGTCTCCAGATCTTCCCAGAGGTTGGCCATGTATGAGATATTCCGTCCATGGTTCGCAAAGTCCTTTCGGGTTCCCGTCGTGGACCCCGGCGTGGGCGGCCCATTCTCCTCAGCCGGGAGGCGGTTGGCCTCTCGTCTTTGATCAGCTCCGATAACTGTGTTCAATACACACAGAGACACACGCGTACAGATATTCACATATAGAAAATGTACACTTACTCACATTCACATATAGAAAATACACGCGTACGGACTGATACAATATGGTACCGCCTTTCGCGGCCACGGTACTGGTTGCTACGGACCGATGTCACGCGGCATCGCTCCGTTAGCTCCTCGTGAAGTGCGTTATTCCCCGAAAGATGCACCGCTTCTCGGATGACAATTTTGTCTCGATTACCCTGTTTCGTCGATGAATTGTCGTGGATCAGCACGCACAGTGAGAGATATTTGGATAATGAGATTCTGTCGGATCAGAGCGCTCGACGCTGTTTCCACGGGTAACAGTACATTTCGTCGGTTTTACCCCTGCTGAAGTATTTAAACGTTCGTGAACCTTGAGAAAGGTTATAAGTTCGGGTTCCCTTCATTAAGCTATGTCAGAGGCACAATCAGTCACTGATGACCCAACGACGCGGACAGCGGCAGACCTGACCGCATTCCAACAGAACATTCTCGGGATCCTCTCGGAGGAGCCCATGTACGGCCTCGCGATCAAACGCGAGCTGGAGTCGTACTACGGCTCCGAGGTGAACCACGGGCGGCTCTACCCGAACCTCGACGACCTCGTCGAGGACGGGCTGGTCGAGAAGAGCGAGCTCGACAAGCGGACCAACCAGTATGAGCTCACCGAGGCGGGCCACGACGCCGTTCTCGGCCAGCTGGAGTGGGTCCTCGATCGGTTCGCAACTGACGAGGAGCGCGCGGACGAGGTCCGCGCCCTGCTCGACGAGTAACGACGACCGCGTCGCCGGCGTCCCGCGCGGCAACCGACACTTTTGGCACACGCGCGCGGCGAAAGCCGCGCACGCTCGCTCGGCGAGCGACGGTTTCGTCTCTCGCTACGACTCCTCGGGACCGTCCACGTCCGCCGCGACCGCCTCGATCACGTCAAGCGACTCGTCGACGACGGCCAGCTGCTCGTCGGTCGGCCAGCCGTTCCGCGGGAAGTACTCCTCGCGGAACTCCTCGCGCACGTCGGGGGTCGCGTCGTCGACCGCGCGCACGTAGTGGTTGCTCATGAACGCCGCGAAACTCCGGGCGGTGTCGGCGTGTGGCTCGCCGTGCGTGTCCGCGACCGCGTCGGCGACCGCGTCGTTGTACGCGGCGATCTCGCGGTAGCGGTCGGCGTCGCCCGGCCCCGACAGCGACACCTCGACGGCCCGGTCGGTGGTCTCGATCCGGTCGAGCTGGACCGTCCCGTCGTCCATCCACTCGTCGGGGTACAACACGAGCGTGTCGTCGTCCTCGCGGAGCCGCGGGACGTAGTCGTGACCCTTGACGAGTTCGTCGCGGCGCTCGCGGTAGAACGCGGCGGCCGCCTCGTCCTCGGTCTGCCGAGCGAGCCGGGTGAGCCGCTCCGCCTCGTCGACGGTCTCGACCGGCACGTCGGGGACGCGGTCGTCGGCGTCGGATCCGTCGGCATCGCGGTCGCCCTCGCCGTCGGCTCCTTCCGTCTCCCCGTCTTCGCCCGATTCCTCGGCCGCCATCACTTCGCGCGCCCGTTCCTTCGCCCACTCCGGTGGTTCGTCGTCAGTTCGCGTCATCGAGTGCCTCGTTCGCCAGATCGTCGGCGCGTTCGTTTATCTCCCGCGGAACGTGCCCGATCGACCACCGGTCGAACCGCTCTAACAGCTCTCGGACGCGGACCCGCTTCTCGCGGAGTTCCGGGTCGTTAGCGTTCCACTCGCCGCGCACCTGTTTGACGATCAGCTGGGAGTCGCCGCGGACGTCGATCTCGTCGAAGCCGTACTCGTCGGCGGCCTCCAGCGCCCGGATCAGCGCGGCGTACTCGGCCTGGTTGTTGGTGGCGCGACCGATCCGCTCGCCGCCCTCGGCCGCGATCCCGTCGGACGTGACCAGACACCAACCGACTCCGGCCGGGCCGGGGTTCCCGCGCGAGCCCCCGTCGAAGTAGACGTGCGCGCGCCCGCCGCCCTCGCTCAGCAGGGCAGTCAGGCGAGTCGGGTCGCTCCCCTGCACCACGACTTTGTCGTCGTACGCGACGGCGACGGCGCCATCTCGCTCGGCACGCCACCGCTCGTGGGCCGTGTTCCCCTCGTCGATCCGGACGCCGGCGTCCTCCAGACGGGCTCGCGCAGTCGCCGGATCGCAGTCGATCGTCGGCATTCGATAAGGATCAGCGCTCGCGGGACAAAGGGCTGTCCGTCCGCCGTGGAGAACGCGCGATCGCCCGACGACGGAACTGTGTTACTCCGTCTCAATCTCACGAAATTTTAAGTCAATCCGTTCGGATAGTATATAAATGCGATGACACGGCCAACCCGGCAACGGGATCACGACCGGCAGCGTGTGCGGGACGAGGACGCCGACGAGTCCGAAACCGACGCCGAGGGGGTCGAGGGGGTCGACGCCGACGAGTTGGACCCCGAGGACTTCGACCCGGAGGAGCTCACCCGGACGGCCGACGGGGAGCTGATACACGAGGAGACGGGGATCATCATCGAGGAGGAACAGATCGATCCCGGCCCGGAGTGGCGCGCGTTCAACCACTCGGAGCGACAGGAGAAGTCGCGCGTCGGCGCCCCGACGACGAAGACGATGCACGACAAGGGGCTGACGACGACGATCGACTGGAAGGACAAGGACGCGTACGGGCGCTCCATCTCCTCGAAGAAGCGGTCGCAGATGCATCGCTTACGCAAGTGGCAGGAGCGGATTCGAACGAAGGACGCGGGCGAGCGCAACCTCCAGTTCGCGCTCTCGGAGATCGACCGGATGGCGAGCGCGCTCGGCGTGCCCCGGTCGGTACGCGAGGTCGCCTCCGTCATCTACCGACGCGCGCTCAACGAGGACCTGATCCGCGGGCGCTCGATCGAGGGCGTCTCCACCGCCGCCCTCTACGCCGCCTGTCGCAAGGAGGGAATCCCGCGCTCGCTCGAGGAGATCTCCGACGTGTCGCGGGTCGACCGCAAGGAGATCGGTCGCACGTACCGCTACATCTCCCAGGAGCTCGGCTTAGAGATGCGGCCCGTCGACCCGAAGAAGTACGTCCCCCGCTTCTCCTCCGAGCTCGAACTGAGCGAGGAGGTCCAGTCGAAGGCCAACGAGATAATCGAGACGACCGCTGAGAAGGGGCTGCTCTCGGGGAAATCCCCCACCGGGTACGCGGCCGCCGCGATCTACGCCGCCTCCCTGCTCTGTAACGAGAAGAAGACCCAGCGCGAGGTCGCCGACGTCGCGCAGGTCACCGAGGTCACCATCCGCAACCGGTATCAGGAGCAGATCGAAGCGATGGGGATCCACAGTTAGGCGTCGTCGACGGACCCGCTTTCTCTTCGCGTCGTCGCGCTCGCCAGCAACGTTCAAGCCGGCGCGGAGCCAACACCGATCCGAATGCGGCTCGACGAGTTCATCGAGTTCGAGGCGAACGAGCGCGCCGAGCGGCGGCGCCTCGCCGCCGAGAAGGATTACGGCATCCTCGACCACCTCGACTCCTTCGAGCGGCGCTTCGAGGAGCACGTCTCCGACGACGCCGTGGTCGGCAGCGTCTCCCCTTCCATCTTCGTCGGTCGCTCGAACTACCCGAACGTCTCGACCGGGTTGCTCTCGCCCGTCGGCCGCGAGGAGCGCGCCGCGGCGTTCGAGACCTCCGCGGCGTGGTACGACGAGGACGTCTCCATCGCGGACGTGTTCGACCGCCGGACCAGCCTCCTCAACTCGACGCGCGGGGTCGACGTGGCGGACGCCGGCGCGACCGGCGGCGTGAAGTCGATTGCCGGAGACGGCCCGGCCGAGAGCGTCCACGACGCGTGGAACGGCTGGCTCGGCGTTCAACGCGAAGTCGCCATCGCCGACCGCCCGGTCGACGTCGAGATCGGGCTCGACGGCACTCCCGACCTCGACTTCGATATCGGCACGCAGGACATCAAGACGCCGACCGGGCCGCGCGCCGCGGCCCGGACCGCCGACCTCGGAGAGAACCCGCACGTCCCGCGGCCGGTGAAGAAGACGCTCGAAGACGACGACTGGCGCGCCGAGGGCGCGATGACGTACCTCTACCGCCGCGGGTTCGACGTGTACGAGATCAACACGATCCTCTCCGCGGGCGCGCTCGGACAGGGCGAGAACCGCCGGCTCGTCCCGACGCGCTGGTCGATCACGGCGGTCGACGACACGGTCGGGCAGTTCCTCCGCGGCGCGATCCGAGAGAATCCGACGGTCGACCGGATCGAGGTCCACCGCAACGAATACTTGGGGAACGCGTTCTGGGTGATCTTGATCCCGGGACGGTGGGAGTACGAGCTCGTCGAGATGAAGTCGCCCGGTTCGATCTGGAACCCAGACCCCGAGGCGGGCGTCTACCTCGCGGCCGCGAGCGAGGGTCGCGAGGGCCGGACCGGCTACGTCGAGGAGACGGCCGGCGCCTACTACGCGTCCCGGATCGGGGTCTTGGAGCACCTCGACGACCGCGGGCGACAGGCGAAGGCGCTCGTCTTACGCCACGTTTCCGACGACTACTGGGGGCCGGTCGGCGTCTGGCAGGTGCGGGAGGCCGTCCGCAACGCCTTCGAGGGAGAACACGGGACCGCGGAGACGTTCGGGGAGGCGGTCCGCGGCGTCGCCGACCACCTCCCGGTCCCGCTGGGTCGTCTGCGTCGGAAATCGACGATGGCGGCCGGGCTGCAGGCGAACCTCGGAGACTTTGTCGGCGCGGAGTGAGAGGCGGGAGCAGCGTGGACTGACGTCGGCTTCATAGCTACTGCTTAAAAATGCAGTGCGGTGGCGCGCCTGCGAGCGCCCGGAGGGCGCGAGCAGCCCGCGAGGGGGTCGGCGGTCCGGAGCGAAGCGGAGGACCGCCGACGAGGCTGGGGAGGCGTGAGGCTGCCGTTTGCGGTGCGGGGTGGGACTCAAAGGGGCAGCCGCGAGGACGAAGCCTGACGACGCAAGGACCACAGGGAGCGAACGAAGTGAGCGACCGAGGACCGCAGCGAGTCATGCGAGTCCTCGCGGCTGGGGCTTTGGAGGCCTTCACTGGCGAGTCACCGATCACGTATATGTGTCGTGCTACCTACTACCACACTTATAAGGAATAAACGCGTACAGTCGCGCATGGCCTCCGAAGAACCCGTATTCGCCGACGTGAGCATCGGGCAAGCCGTGTACGACGAGGAGGGCGAGAAGCTCGGGTCGGTTCGGGGCGTCGACGACGACGGCTTCTACGTCTCGGCGCCCTCCGGCTCGGAGCCGCTGACGCTCACGGACGCCCGCGACGTGTTCGGCACCGCCTACGTGATGTGGCGCTGCTGGGAGTGCGGCGAGATGGGCGAGATCGGGACGGAGCTCCCCGAGAACTGCCCGAACTGCGACGCGCCCCGCGAGGAGCTGTACTACTGGGCCGAGGACTGAGACGACGACGGCGGGAACCCCGCTCCTGTTCTCGTCGTTTATTTATAAGTGGTCGACCGCGGAGGCGCGGCGAACACCACCGAAGCCCCAGCCGTGAGGCGGGCGCACGCTCGCTGTGCTCCTCACTCAGTCGCTCACTTTGCTCGCTCCCTCGTTGCGGTGCTTACGTCGCCTGCGCCCGCCTCACGGCTGCCCCTTTGAGTCCCACCCCGCACCGCAAACGGCAGCCTCACGCCTCCCCAGCCTCGTCGGCGGTCCTCCGCTTCGCTCCGGACCGCCGACTCCCTCGCGGGCTGCTCGCGCCCTCCGGGCGCTCGCAGGCACGCCACCGCACCGAAAATCGCGTGTTCACTCGCCAGTCGCACGCGTCGCTCCACGACTCCGAAAACCCCGACTCGAACGGTCGAAAAACGCGACTCAGGCGACCGGCGTGCGCTCGACGACGGTCCCGTCGACGGTCGGGTACTGCTCGACGATTTCGCCCTCGGCTAAGTCGCCGTCCTCGACCATCTCTTCGAGGAGCCACCACGCGACCTCGACGTGGTCCGACTTCACCGTGTAGAACTCCTCGGGGACGCCGAGCGCCTCGAAGCGGTCGGCGTCGGCGAACGCCTTCCCGTAGACGAGGGTGCCGTCGTCGGTCACCTCGTCGAACTCGCGCCGGATGTTCTTCGCCATCCGCTTCAGGCGGTTCCGGTGTTGCGCGGCGTCCTTAAAGACGGACGTACAGAAGTACACCTTCTCGTGGCTCGCCATCTCGGAGACGATCGCGTCGTCCTTCGACCCCTCGACGGCGGACATGTGGCCCTCCTGCAGCTCGAAGCCCTCCTCCTGCATCCGGCGGTAGTTCCCGTCGGACATCTCGAACTCGTTGATGTTGCAGAACTCGGCGGCGCCCTCGTCCAAGAACTCTAAGAACTCCGGCTCCGCGCGGATGCCGGGGATCTCGAAGGCGGGCGTGAGCCCCTCCTCGCGGGCGATGTGGAGGATCTCCTCCCACTCGGTGCCGTGCATGTCGCCCCACATCTCTAACGGCGGGTGGAAGCGGATCTCGTCGAGCCCCGCCTCCGAGAGGCGGCGCATGTTCTCGCGGCCGCCCGTGATTCCGGTGTAGAGGTGGGTGTGGTGGTCCTCGCCGAACTCGTCTTTCAGCAGTTCGAGGTACCGGCACGTCTTCGCCATCGCCTCCTGCGGCTCGCCGCCGGTGATCGAGGTGCCCAGCGCGCTCATGCGCTTGGCCTCCTCGATGACGTCCTCGTCGGACTCGACTTTCCGCTCGTTGGCGTACACGTCGGTGACGTTCTTCCGGTTCTCTCCGAGGGGGCAGTAGAAGCAGTCCCGCTGGTCGCAGTAGCCGTAGACGAACAGCACCATCTTCCCGCCCTTGGCGCACTGTTCACAGCCCTTGGAGATCATCTACCCCGTTCTACCGTCCCCGGCCTCAAAAAGCGTCCGAACCGCGCACTCCCGGGAGATTCGTTGACATGGTTACGGCTTGAGTCGCCCGTCAGGCCTGCTGATCGGGTCGTTCGAACACAAAGTATGTACCCCCGCCGTCGTCATTGGCGCCCATGAAACGAGGACCGACCGTCGACGAGCCAGCCGAGAACCGGAACGACGCGATCAGCCGTCGCCGGGCACTCGCGGCCGGCGGCGCGGTGGGACTCGCGAGCCTCGCCGGCTGCACCGCCCTCGACGTCGCCACGGGCGGCGAGCCCGCGGAGTTCGCCGCCGGCACCGCGACGGTCGGAGACGCGACGCTCGACGAAAGCGGGTACGACCTCAACGACGTGAGCGACGAAACGATCTCTCGGGAGGTCGAGGTGGCCGGACAGACCCGAGAGGTCCGCGTGACGAACACCGTCGCCGAGTACGACAAGGCCGTCGAGCTGTTCGGCGAGCGCTACCAGGCCGCCGTCTTCGCCGCGGTGACGACGCCGCAGATCGAGGTGCTCGGTCAGGAACTCAATCCGATCGCCGAGTTCAGCACCCGCGAGCGCGCCGAGATCATCCTGAGCCGCTACGAGGAGGTCGGGGACCTCGAACGCGGCTCGGAGTACACGACGACCGTCCTCGACTCGGACGCCGAGGTCGTCGTGTACAGCGCCGAGGGCCAGATCGGTGGAACGGGCGCGAGCACCGAACTGGAGCTGCATATCGGCGAACCGGTCGGCGTCGACGACGACTTCGTGCTCCCGCTCGCGGCGTACCCGGCCGCGTTCAGCGACGGCGAGAACGTCCGGCGGATGATGAACGGGATCGAACACGAGCCGAACGAAGAGAACTGACGGGGCGCGGCGACGCGGCCCCCGAAGTCACCGGACCGCGGAGCGAGCCGAAAACATATGCCGACCCCTCGCGTACCCTCGTACGATGCTGCTCGTCCTCTGTGTCGACCTTGACGACGACCTCGGTCGGAAGACGGGGATCCCCACCCCCGTCATCGGCGCCGACGAGGTCACCGAGGCCGCGGTCGCGCTCGCGACGGCCGATCCGGAGGACTCCGACGTGAACGTCCTCTTTCAAGGCGTCAACGTCTACGACGAGCTGGCGGCCGGCGGCGAGGCGGTCGAGGTCGCCGCGGTCACCGGCGTCGACGGCTCCGACGTGAAGGCGAACCGCGCGGTGGGGAAAGAGGTCGACCGCGTGCTCGCGGAGCTGTCGACCGGTGAGGAGGTCTCGGCGGTCGTCATCACCGACGGCGCGCAGGACGAGTCGGTCCTCCCGGTGATCCGCTCGCGGATGCCGATCGACGGGATGCGCCGCGTCGTCGTGCGGCAGGCGCAGGACCTCGAATCCCTCTACTACACGATCAAGCAGGTGCTCGGCGACCCGGAGACCCGCGGCACGATCCTGGTGCCGCTCGGCGTGCTCCTCTTAATCTACCCGCTCGTCGTCGTCGCCAACCTGTTCGACGTTGCGGGCGCGGCGGTCCTCGGGATCCTCTCCGGCCTCCTCGGGCTCTACTCGCTGTTCCGCGGGCTCGGACTCGAAGACACGGTCGACGGCGCGGCCGCATCTGTCCGCAACGTGCTCTACACCGGGCGGGTGACGCTCGTCACCTACGTCGTCGCGCTCGCGCTGATCGTCGTCGGCGGGTTCCAAGGAATGGAAACGATCGAAACCGTCCGCGGCGTCCGTGGAGGAGGAATCACCGCGGGCGTCGCGCTCGCGGCGTTCGTCCACGGATTCGTCCAGTGGCTCGCCGTCGCCGGGGTCACCTCCAGCCTCGGCCAGATCACCGACGAGTACCTCGCGGGGCGCTTCCGGTGGCGGTACCTCAACGCGCCCTTTTACGTGCTTTCGATCGCGGTCGTGCTGTACGCCGTCTCCGGGTTCTTCCTGCCGACGGCCCCGGGCGTGACCTCGCTCGGGCTCCCCGACCTCGCGATGGCGCTCGCGGCCGGGACGCTCACCGCGGTGTTGAGCACGCTCGCGTTCGCGGTCGCGGAGTCGCAGCTCCCGTCGGCTGATCCAGCTTAAAAGGGGACGGCTCAGGCGCTCGCTTCCGATCGGGTCACCGCGGCGTCCATTCCTCGCAGGCGTCCATGTCGTCCATCAGCGCGTCGTGGTGGCCGCAGTAGGGCTGCATCCCCTGCTCCGTTCGGACGTAGTCGAACTGCGCGCAGTTCCCGCAGTAGGTGTCGCCCGGGCCGTCGCGCGCCTCGGGCGAGACGCCGGGGGTGACCGGTCCGTCCGGGCCGGACGGGCCGGACGGACCGCCGGAGTCGTTCCCGCCGCTCGTCCCGTCAAGCGGGGACCGGATGTTGGTCTCGGCCGCGCCGCCGTCGCTCACGCCGGCGGGCTGGCCGCCTCCGGCCGAACGAGACCCACCAGCCGACCTGGTCGAACCGGACGACGTGGGCGATCCGGACGATCCGGGAGATCCGGACGAGCTCGGTCCGGATCCCGAGCCGGAACCACTGCTGCTCCCACCGCGCCGGTTCGTCTGCGTCTCCACGTTACCGTCGGGCGTGCCGCCGAGGAGGCCGACGCCGCCGCCGCGGTTGAGTTCGTCGCGGTCGACCTCGATCACCTTCGTCTCGCCCTTGTGGGTCACCTCCATCGTGACGGTGCCACCGGGATCGTTCCGGGTCTTGAAGTTGGCGACGCCGACGAACACGCTCCACAGCGTCGTGGCGGCGCCGACGAAGTATAGCCCCGCGGTCGGGAGCGTGAGGTCCGTGAGCTCCGGGTGCGGGCCGCCGACCCACTGGTCGGGGTACGCGTACGCGAACAGCGCGACGCCGAGACACATCACCGCCGCGCCGACGATCGCCGCGACGCGGGTGTTGCGGTCCGCCGGGAGGACGGTCATCACGCCGAGCAACACGAGGGGGACGCCCACGCCGCCGAGCACGCCGCCGAGCCGCCGCGCCTCGCCGGAGGTGTAGCCGTTCGGGAGGGCGACCTCCGCGGCCACGAGGATTCCGGCGACGAGGAGCAGCGTTCCGGCGACGAACGAGCCCACGCCTAGGTACAGTCGGCGCGGGTCGACCTCGGAGCGCCCCCGCCCGCCGTACGCCTCCGAGAGACTGGTCATAGGGCCCCTACGTCGTCCTCCCTGAAAACAGTATGTCAGACGTTCGCCCGCGGCGGGGGACGCGAGGGGGATCCCCCTCGCTCAGCGACCGGCTCCGACTCAGACCAGCGCGTCCACGTCGACGTGCGCGTCGAGCAGCTCCGCCATCCGGTCGACGGTGCGGGCGTCGCGGGTGCGACCGCCGCGGACGATCCCCTCAGCGCGGTCGATCGCGGTGACCGTGTCGGTGTTCACCGCGAGGACGGGCTTGCCGGCGTCGGCCGCCTTCCCGAGCACGGCGCCCGAGGGGCGGTGGCCGCCGGTGAGCACGAGGCAGGCGACGCCGGAGGCCTCGAGCGCCGCGGTCTGCACGTCGGCGCGGTCGCCGCCGGTGATGACGGCGGCGTCGCGGGCGCGCCGGAAGTAGCGGAGCGCCTCGTCGCCGCCCATCGCGCCGACGAGGAAGCGCTCGACGAAGCCGTCGGTCGGGGCGTCGGTGAGGAGTTCGGCGCCGAGCTCGTCCGCGAGCTCGCCGACGGTGACGCCGGCCAGCTCCTTCTCGGACGGGATGGCGCCGAACACGGTGATCCCCTTCGACTCGAGGAACGGGATCCCGTCCTGATCGAGCGACTCGAAGGCGTCGTCGGAGACCTTGTTGAACACGACGCCGGCGAGGCGGTCACCGAACGCGTCGGCGGCCGCGAGCACCTCGTCGAGGTCGTTCGGCGAGTCGTACCCGGCGACCAGCACGACCCGCGCGTCGAGGAGTTCCGCCACGTCCACGTCGGTGAGGTCGACGACGCCGCCGGTGGTCCAGCGGCCACCGCCCTCAATGAACATGTGGTCGCGGTCGGCGGACAGCTCCTCGTACTCCTCCCGGATCCGGTCGCGGAGCGCGTCGGCGTCCTCCGTGCCGCGGATCGCGCCCTCGACGAACGTCGGCGAGTAGACGACGGGCTCCATCTGGTGCATCTCCGCGTCGAGACCGAGCACCTCGCGGGCGAGCATGGGGTCCTGATCGAGCGTCTTCCCGACGTTCGACTGGAGCCGCGTCCCCTTCGGCTTCATGTAGCCGACGCTGCGGTCGCGGTCGGCGGCGAGTCGCGCGAGCGCGACGGTGATCGCTGTCTTTCCGGCGCCTTCTCCGGTCGCGGTGACGAGTGTCGTGGTTGTGTCTGTCATTGGTCGAGTTCCTCCGGGTCAACGGTGAGTCTCACGTCGACGGCGGCGGCGTTCGTGCCGCCGTCGGCGTCGGGCAGTGCGACGAGGGGGTTGATGTCGAGCTCTAAGATCGCCGGGAAGTCGGTCACCAGCTGTGAGAGCCGGCCGATCGTCTCGATCACGGCGTCGACGTCGACCGGGTCGCGGCCGCGGGCGCCGCGCAGCAGCGGCGCCGACTGGATCTCCTCGGTCATCTCGCGGGCCTCCGGCTCGGAGACGGGCGCGACGCGGAAGGTGGTGTCCTCCATCACTTCCACGAAGATGCCGCCCAGCCCGAACATCAGCAGGGGGCCGAACTGCGGGTCGCGGTTCATGCCGACGATCGTCTCGACGCCGTCGTCGAGGTCGACCATCTCCTGCACTTGGACGCCGAGGACGGTCGCGTCCGGCTGGTAGTTGCGCGCCCGCGTGATCAGGTCCTCGTAGGTGTCCGCCACCTCGCCGTCCTCGACGCCGACGGCGACGCCGCCGATGTCGGACTTGTGGAGGATGTCTGGCGAGACGATCTTCATCACCACGCCGCCGTCGATCCCGGCGGCGACCTCGCGGGCGCGCTCGGGCGAGTCGACGATCTCGCCGGCGGGCGTGGGGATGCCGTACGCGTCGAGCAGCTCCATCGCCTCGACGCCCAAGCGGTTGTCGTCGCGCTCGCGCACCGTCCCGAGTATCTCGCGGGCGCGCTCGCGGTCGACGTCGAACGACATCGGGTCGGCGTACTCGCGCGCCTTGATGTCGCGGTACTCCGCGAGCGTCGCGAGGCTGTCGATGGCGCGCGCGGGGTCGAAGTAACAGGGGATCCCCTTCGACTGGAGCCGCTGTTTCGGCTTCCGAGTCCGGTCGCCCCCCATCAGGCAGGCGGCGACGGGGGCGTCCATCTCGTCGCTCACGCCGGTGATCGCCTCGGCGAGCTCGTCGAAGTCGATCGTCGCGGTCGGCGCGGCCAACACGAGGGCGGCCCCGACGTTGTCGTCGGCGACGGTGATCTCCAGCGCCTCGCGGAACCGCTCCACGTCGGCGTCGCCGATCACGTCGACCGGGTTGTGGATGTTCGCCTCGTCGGGCATCGACTCGGAGAGCCGATCGGTCGTCTCCCCGGTGAACGACGCCATGTCGAGGTCGGCGTCGCCGACGGCGTCGGTCGCCATCACGCCGGGGCCGCCGGCGTTGGTGACGATGGCGACGCTGTCGGTGTCGGGGAGCGGCTGGCTGCCTAAGATTCCGGCCGAGTCGAACAGCTCGTCGACCGACTCGGCGCGGATGACGCCCGCCTGGTCGAGGCCGGCCTCGTACGCCTTGTCGGAGCCGGCGAGCGTGCCGGTGTGCGAGGAGGCTGCCTGTGCCCCCGCGCTCGTCCGCCCGGACTTCACGGCGACGATCGGGGTGTCCCGCGTCGTCTCGCGGGCGGTCTCGATGAACTCGCGACCGTCCTCGATCCCCTCGAGGTAGCCGATTATCACGTCGGTCTCCTCGTCGTCGCCCCAGTGGTCGACGAAGTCGGTCTCGTCGAGGACGGCCTTGTTACCCAGCGAGACCACGTCTTTGAAGCCGATCCCGTTGTCGTTGGCCCAGTCGAGGACCGCGGTGACGAACGCCCCCGACTGGCTCATGAAGGAGAGCCCGCCGGGGAGCGCGTTCTCCGGGCCGAACGTCGCGTTCATCCCCGAGGGCGTCGACATAATCCCCAGACTGTTGGGGCCGACGAGGTTCAGGTCGTACTCGTCGGCTATCTCCGCGAGGTGCTGCTCCCTCGCGGCCCCGTCCTCCCCCGTCTCGCCGAACCCCGCGGTGATCACGACGACGTTCCGGACGCCGGCCTCGCCGCACGCCTCGATCGCGTCCAACACGATCGACGGCGGCACGACGATCACGGCGACGTCGGCGTCGGCGTCGGCCACCGCGTCGACGCAGGGCGTGCCGAGCACCTCGTCGTAGTTCGGGTTGACGGGAACGGTGTCGCCGTCGAAGTCGTCGAGCAGATTTGACGTGACGGCGCGTCCGACAGCCCCCTCTCGGGATGTCGCGCCGACGACGGCGACCCGGTCCGGGTCGAACAGCTCGTTGAGCGTACCCATCGGTACGTGGCTATACGCACCGACGGCTTAAGATCGACGGGAGCGTTCTCATATCCTGAATATTAATGAACGACCGTCCGGATCCATCACGGTGAGTTCGAGGATCGGCGAGGTGATCGCCCGTTCAGTCGGTGTCGTCGAACTCCTCCGGCTCCGAGCCGCGGTCTTCCGAATCCGAAGGCGCGGACCCGTCCGTTCGCATCCGCGTCTCCGATCGCTCCACGGCGGCGGTCCGCGGGCGGTTCGAGGGGCTCGCCTCGCGGGAGTCCCCGTCGGTCGCACCGGTCCTCGCGTTCGGAACTGAGAGGGTCACGAGGTTCCCGTCGCCGTGGGTGTCGAAGGTCAAGTCGCCGCCCGACCGGTTGGCGACCCAGTACACGAGCCACAGGCCCATCCCGCCGGTGTGACGCAGGTCGTCCATCTCCCACCGGTCGGTGATGACGTACCGCTCCTCGACCGGGATCGGCGGGCAGTTGTCGCGGATCGACACCTCAATCGCCTCGTCCGTCCCACGCACGTCGATCCGGACCCGCGGCGTCGACTCCGCGTGTTCGAGGGCGTTCTCGACCAGTTCCGCGATCGCGTAATCGAGCTCCGGGTGCGTGAACGCCCTCGCGTCCGGCGGATACGAGACCGACACTTGGGGGACCGTCGAACCGTCGTCTTCCGTCCCCTCGCTCACCGTTCCCTCGCTCGCCGTTCCCTCGCTCACCGTTCCCTCGCTCGCCGTTCCCTCGTCGGTCATCCAGTCCGCGTTCTCGGCTTCCTCTCCGGGATCGGCCTCAGCCGCGTCGCCGTCGGCGACTGGATCGCGATACGTGATGTCTATCGCCTCGTCGCAGTCGTCGACGACCATGCCGAGCGCCTCCTCGACCACGGGCGCGACTTCGACCGCTCGGGGCGACCCGCGCTGTCGCAGCAGGTCGATCACGCCGCGCTGCTTCTCCGCCGTCGTCAACAGGTCGGAGGCGATCCGCCGGATCGTCTCCGCGTACTCCTGTAAGTCCGCGCCGAGTTCGGCGAGGGCGTCGGGGTCGATCCGATTGCCGTCGGCCTCTTGGTCCGTACCCGCGCCGCCGCCCCACGCCTCTGGATCGAACGCGTCCGAGCCGTCGATGGAATCGACGATGCGCTCCGCGGTCCCGTCGACGATATTCATGTCGTTGCGGATCGTGTGCCGCAGGAGGTTATCCATCACGGCGAGCTGTCGCTCGCGGCGGTACTCCTCGGTGACGTCGCGGGCGAATCCGGTGACTGCGACGACCTCATCGTTCTCGATCACCGGCTCGCCGGGCACGCGGACCCACTTCGTGGTCCCGTCGGCAGACCCGAGACGGTAGTCGATCAGCGTCGACTCGCCGCTCGAGAGCCGCTCCATCGCCCGCTCGACGTACGGGCGGTCCTCGGGGTGGACCGCGTCGAGGAACTTCGTGGGCCGCCGTTCGAGCACGTCCGACGACACGCCGAAGACATCGTCGACGGCGTCGTTGACGAACAGCAGCTCGTCCCACTCGGCGGAGAACATCCAGAACACGTCGGACGAGACCGACGCGATCGTCTCCAGTCGGCGCCGAGACTCGACCTCGGCGGTGATGTCCCGCGAGGCCACCACGTAGCCGTCGATCCCCGTCTCTCCGGGCGGGTGCACCGTCGTCCGGAGCCACACCCATTCGTCGTCGTCGGTGCGGTGCCGGTACTCCAGCGGCTCGGCGGCCGCCCGCTCCCCGGAGGCGATCCGCGCGAACTTCTCTCGGATCCGCCCCTCGTCGTCGGGGTGAACGAGCGCGAACGCGTCCGCCCCGACGAGTTCGTCCGGTTCGAACCCGATCAAGTCGGCGACGGCCGCGTTGAGGTGCCGGTAGACCCCGTCTTCGTCGAGGACGGCGATCTTGTCCCCCGCGAGATCCAGAAGAACTGCGGGATCCGGCGACTCGGCCATATGGGTACCGCTTTCCGAGGCGGATGATAAGACTGGCCGCCTGATTATCACGAGAGAAATTCTTCGGCCGTGCGGTCGGTCGACCGCGACAGGTGGTAGATCAGTCGGCCGAGACGCCGGTGGTGTCGAACGCGGTGTTCACCGGGTCGGCCGCCGAGTCGTCGACGGTCAGCGTGACGCCGCCCTCGTCGAGCTCGATGGTGGCGTCGGTCGCGCCCCGCGAGTACTCCGCCGCGTGGTCGCCGTCGGGGTCGAAGCGAACGCCCTCGACCAGCAGGGGCGTCTCGCTGAGTCGTTCGACCTTGCGGTACGCGGTCGAGAGCGCGATGTCGCACGCCTCGGCCAGCTCGCTCGTCGTCATCGCCGTGTCGGCGGCCCCGAGGATCGCCCGGCAGTCGGGGTCGGCGAGCGCGTCGAACGTGTCGTCGAGGGTCTCGTCGCCTTCCGTCGCGGTCGTCGGTCCGGTCGCCTGCGGCGCGTTTCGCTTCATGGATGTAGGTAACGGCTCCACCCTCCCCAACACCGGCCCTACATATGTGGGGTTTTTTATAAGGAAGCGCCGATCGCGGCGCCTGCGAGCGAGCGCTGCGTCCGGCGGCGATCCGGAGGTCGACGACACCGACGCCGACGCGACGACGGCGTCAACGTTTTGCCGGCCGGCGGACACGAACGGACGCAGATGGGATCCGGAATCAGGGCGGAGGTCTCGCTCCCGACGGCGGCGCCCTCCCCGTTCGACGGCGTGGTCGACGGGTCGACGCCGATCTACAGCGTCGCGCGCAGTACGTCGACCGACGACCCGGAGACGGTCGTCCTCGAGTTCATCGCCGACGCGGACCTCCCGGTCCCCGACGGGGTCGAGGTCGTGTTCGACTACGGCGCCAAGGCCGCCTACCGGTTCGAGGCGCCGTGGGTCGAGGCGTCGCCGTTCGCGGTGCTCGACCGACACGGCGTCCCCGCCTCGGAGACCACGATCCGAGACGGGCGGCTGCTCGTCACGTTCCACGCGACCGACCTGCCGACGCTCCGCTCCGTGCTTGACGAGTTCCGGGAGTCCTGTTCCGATATGCAGGTGTTGCGACTTCTCCAGTCGTCGTCGACGCCCGAGGAGTCGGACCTGGTCACCGTCGACCGGAGCGAGCTGACCGAGCGCCAGCGCGAGGTGCTCACCGCCGCCTACGACGCCGGCTACTTCGACCACCCGAAGGGGGCGAACGCCGGCGAGGTCGCGGAGTCGCTCGACATCGATCGCTCGACGTTCTCGGAGCACATGGCGGCCGCACAGCGGAAGCTGCTCTCGACGCTGCTCGACTAGGTCCGGCCGCAGTCCGGCGATCACCCGCCTTCGAGTCCGGTGATCAGCCGGATTCCTGTGGCCTCGGAATTCGAACTATCCTTCATGTGGGTTCGTGTCGTACTCTGCGGTATGAGCCCACGGACGCACACCTTCGTCTGCCCAGAGTGTCGTCGCTCGATTGAGGTGGACGACGAGATGCGGGCGACGCTGATCGAGACGGGCTGTGTCGTCTGCGGTGCGCCCATCAGCGAGGGCGACATCGGGAACACCCAGACCGCGTAGGGATCGTCGTCGCTCGGGGCCGTCCCAGCCTCTTGCTCTCGTCGCACCCACTGCGGGTCCCCGTCACCGATAGCCGTCGGCTCCCCCTCGCCCGGTCTCGTGTCCTTTATCCCCTCGTACCCAGAGAGGTAGCGTATGGCGACGAGAAGCGAGGTCGAGATGTCCGACGCGGAGGTCGACGCGCTCCTGTCTCGGCACGAGACAGGTGTGCTGTCCCTCGCGCGCGACGAGACCCCGTACGCGATCCCGATCTCGTACGGATTCGACGAGGAGTCGCGGACCGCCTTCCTCCGGCTCGTGTCGACGCCCGACAGCGAGAAGCGGGAGTTCCTCGCGTCCGACCCGCAGGCCCGGATCGTGGTGTACGAGGAGGGCGGCGAGGGAGACCGCGAGGAGTACGCGAGCGTCGTCGCCGTCGGCACCCTCCACCGGGTCGACCTCGACGATCTCACGCCCGAGACGATCGCGCAGTACGGCGAGACGCAACGGCCCTTATTCGAGATCTGGGCCGACGGGAAGGAGAACCTCGACATCGAGCTGTACCGGTTTGAGCCCGAGCGACTCACCGGGCGGACGGTGGTCGTCGACCGCGACGAGGAGTAGGAATTCGCCGATCGCTTATAAACAGTCGTTCGTGGATCGTCGATTCGGGTTTTGTCGTTCTCGATCGCTTATAAGCGGCCTCTAGCGGACTTGCGGTGAACACCTCCAAAGCCCCAGCCGGCGACGACTCGCGCGCTTTGCTGCGCTCCTCGGTCGCTCACTTCGTTCGCTCCCTGCGGTACTTGCTGCAGCGTGCTTCGTCCTCGCGGCAGCGAGGCGCTTCGCGCCTCTGGCAGCCGGCGGCGAAGCCGCCGGCGACTGCCCCTTTGAGTCCCACCCGCACCGCACAGTCCCGCACCTCACGCCTCCCCAACCTCGTCAGTCGCCCTCCGCTTCGCTCCGGACGACTGACTCCCTCGCGCGGGCTCCTCGTGGCCGCCAAAGGCGGCCACTCGGAGGCGCGCGCCGACCGCAGAACGATTTATAAGAAGTCGTTGGTGCCGTCGCTCGGCGGCTCCGTCGCAGGTCAGTTGCTTAAAAAGGCGCTCGTGGTTCGGTCGCCGCTCAGTCGTCTGCGGCCGCGGCGTCGGCGGTCGGCTCGTACAGCTCGCCGGCGCGCTCGCGCTCGGTGAGGTACTCGTCGACGTCGAGCGCGGCCTTCACGCCCATCCCGCTGGCCGTGGCCGCCTGCTGGTAGTGGAAGTCGACCACGTCGCCCGCGCCGAAGAGGCCCTCGACGCCGGTCGCGGTCTGGTTCCCGCCGCGGCCGCCCTCGGTGATCAAGTAGCCGTCGTCGTCGGTCTCGATCCCGGTGCCTTCGAGGAAATCGGTGTTCGGGGTGTGGCCGATGGCGAAGAAGACGGCGCCCACGTCGAAGTCGTATTCGTCAACCTCGTCGGCGGTGGCGGGGTCGTCGAGCTTCTCCTTCGGGTGCCCGTCCGGGTGTTCGACGAGGCTCACGTGGTCGATGCCGTCCTCGGGGGTGCCGTGGATCTCGGTGAGTTCGGTGTTGAGGAGGAGTTCGATCTCGCCGTCTTCCACCTTCTCCATCGTGCGCTCGATCCACACGTCCTCGGCGCGGAACTCCTCGCGGCGATGGACGATGTAGACGGTGTCCGCGAACTTCGTCAGGAAGTTCGCCTCCTCCATCGCGGCGTCGCCGCCGCCGACGACGAGCATGTCCTCGTCGCGGAAGAACGCGCCGTCGCAGGTCGCGCACGTCGAGAGCCCGTACCCCATCAGCTCGTCCTCGCCGGGAACGCCGAGGGTGCGGGCGCTGGCCCCCGAGGCGGCGATGAAGGCGTCGGCGGTGTAGACGTCGCCGTCGGAGAGCTCGACGCGGAAGTGGCCCGCGGGCTCTTTGGTGACGTCCACGATGACCCCGTTGCGAGTCTCGGCGCCGAACTTCGTCGCCTGTTCTTTCATGTTGTTGATCAGCTCCGGCCCGGAGACCCCCTCGGGGAAGCCGGGGTAGTTCTCCACGTCGGTGGTGAGCGTGAGCTGTCCGCCCGGCTCGTCGCCTTCGATGAGCAGGGGGTCGTTGTTCGACCGCGCGGCGTAGATCGCGGCGGAGAGCCCCGCGATCCCGGTACCGGCGATCATCAGTCGGCGGTGTTCGACGGTGTCGTCGGTCATGGATACCGCTTCGCCGTCGCGAACTATGTAGGTTGCGCCCTCGGGCGCACGGAGCGGGAAGCAGCGAACGCCCTCAGTCGGTCGGGAACTGCGGCAACCCCCCCGCCGGCGGCGAGGGGGCGTCGTCGAGCGCCTCGAAGAAGCGCCCGGCGACGAACGCCTCGACGACGTCTTCGAGCGACTCCTCCTCCGAGACCTCCTCGAGGATGCCGAGCGGGACCTGCGCGCCGGCCATGGTCGCGTGGCCCCCGGCGGAGCCGACCGGGTCGAGCGCGTCGCGGAGCAGTTCGCCCACGTCGAGGTCGGCGCCCCGAGCCCGCGCCGAGCCGTAGATCACGCCGTCCATGTAGCCGAACACGAACGTCACCGCGATCCCGTCCAGATCGAGGAGGCGCTCGGACGCCTGCGCGAGCGCGTCGCGGTCGCCGATTTCGCCGACGCAGGAGGCGACGGTTGAGCCGCGCACGTCGCGGCCCTCGATGGCGCGCGCGAGCACGCGGAGCGTCTCCGGGCTCACGCTCGGGCTCTCGACGCGTTCGAGCGTCGACTCGTCGGCGAACGCCGACAGCGACGCGGCCGCCTCGAAGTCCGGGATCGACGTCGACCGCGTGAAGTCCTTCGTGTCGATCCGGATCCCGTACAGGAGGGCGGTCGCGAGGGCCTGGTCGGGTTCGATGCCGAGCCGCGAGAGGTACTCCTCGATCAGCGTGCTCGTCGCGCCCGCGTCCGGCCGGATGTCGACGAACTCCCCGGCGACGGGTCCCCGCGGCGGGTGGTGGTCGACGACGATGTCGACCGGGTGGTCTTCGGGGAGGCTGTCGTTGATCCCGGCGCGCGAGTGGTCGACGAGGGCGACCCCGTCGTAGTCGTCGAGATCGATCTCGTCGAAGGTCCGCAGCGAGAGGTCGAGCAGGTTCACCATCGCGCGGTTCTCCTGATGCGCTATCTCGCCGCCGTAACAGGCGTCCGCGGGGACGCCGATCTCCTCGGCGATCCGCTTCAGACCGAGCGCGCTCGCGATGGCGTCGGGGTCGGGGTTGTCGTGCGCGACGACGAGGAGGGGACCGGAGAGATTCCGGAGGACTCGAAACAGCCGGACCGGCTCCTCGTCGGCGTCGACGCCGGTGGCCTCGCGGACTCGTGAGACGACGGCCTCAACGGGATCGACGACGCGGTCGGCGGCCGCCTTCAGCGCGTCCTGCTGGGCCGCGGTCGGGTTCGTGCCGACGTGCGCGACGATCATCGCGTCCGGGTAGCGGCGTCGCGCGGCCTCCGCGGCGGCGACGTTCCGCGCCGGGTCGTCGCTCGCGACCAGCACGACAGCGGCGCTGTCGGGGTACGTCGCGGGGTCGGTCGGATCGGCCTCCACGGTGGCGACGTTGCGGTCGCGCAGGGTCGAGACCCACCCGGTGTCGTCGGTGATCGCGACGAGCTCGCCGTGCGACTCGCGGGTGCGCTCGACAAGCGTGTTCCCGACCGCGCTACAGCCGAGCAGCAGACGCCGGGCCATACCGGCGCGAGGGGGTCGCGACGCAAAACGCTGCCGTCATTCGTCGGGTTCGCTCCCCCCGGGTTCGTCCCCCGACGACTGCCCGCCCTCGTGCAGAGAGCCGTTCACCGCGGCGGCGACGTCGACCGCGGCGCGGTTCTCGGCGACGTCGTGGACACGAACGATGTCCGCCCCCCGATCGGCGGCGAGCGCGGTCGCGGCGACGGTGGCGTGCTCGCGGTCGTCCGGCCCTCGGTCGACCGCGTCGTACATCGACTTGTGGGAGTGGCCGATCAGCACCGGACAGTCGAGCGCGTCGAACTCCCGGGCGCGGTCGATCAGCTCGAACGCCTCGGCGGCCGACTTGCCGAAGCCGATCCCGGGGTCGACTATCACCTTCTCGCGGTCGATCCCGGCGGTCTCGGCCAGCGCGAGCCGCTCGCGGAGCGCCGTGATCACGTCGTCGACGGCGTCGTCGTACTCGGGGTCGTTCGTCGGGTCGACGGGGGCTTCGAGGCTGTGCATCACCACGACCGGACAGCCGGCGTCGGCGACGACCTCGCGCATCTCCGGGTCCGCCAGCCCGGTCACGTCGTTGATGACGTCCGCGCCCGCCTCCAGCGCCGCCTCCGCGACCGCCGGCTTCCGCGTGTCGACCGAGACCAGCACGTCGCCGTCGGCGACCGCTGGCACCGACCGGATCGCTTCCAGCGTCGGGACGACCCGATCGATCTCCTCGTCGACCGGCACGGGCTCGGCGCCCGGTCGCGTCGACTCGCCGCCCACGTCGACAATGTCGACGCCGGCCTCGACCATCCGCTCGACGCCCGCGACCGCGTCGTCGAGGCCCCCGTGTCGCCCCCCGTCGTGGAAGGAGTCCGGCGTGACGTTGAGCACGCCCATGACTGCGGTGCCGTCGGTCCAGGGGTAGTCGTCTGGGTCGGAGTCGTCTGGGTCGGAACCGTCGGAAACGGTGTCGTCGGGACCGGAGGCGTCACGCGAGTTCCCGTCGATCCCGATTCGGTCGGCGATGTCGTCCGCGATCCCCGCGAACTCCTCGCCCTCGCGCTCGCGGAGCCGGCCGAGAAGCTCGCGGTACTCCGCCACCGTCCCCGCGAGCGTGACGGGCACGCGCTCGCCGCCGGGGACGCGCCCCTCGCCGCCGCCGAGCCCGCCGATCGCGGCGTCGCCGCCGACTTCGCGGATGGCGGCAGTGATACGTTCCGCGCGGTCGCCGCGGAGCCGGAGCGAGAGGACGCGGTGGTCGATCCCGTCGGCGTTCGCTTCGGCCGCGTCCGGCGGCACTCCGCCGGAGTCGAGCGCGCGGGCCGCTCTCGTGGCCGGGTCGGCCCCGCCCCCGACCGACCGCGGAGTCACGGTTCGCATGCGCGCCGCGCGGGCCTCGGCGACCGCGAACAGCGAGCCGACGAGCAGCACGCAGTCGCCGGGGGCGGCGCGCTCGACCGCGCTCTCGAGTGCGGCAGCCACGTCGCCGCCGGCGGTCACGTCGCCGACGCCGGCGGTCCGGAGCGCGGCGGCCAACACCTCTGGGTCCTCCGCGCGGTCGAGGTCCGGGCGGCAAGTGACCGCGGAGGCGGCGTCCGGGAGCGCGCTCGCGGCGCTCGCGTGGTCCTTGTCGTGCATCGCGCCGTACACCAAATGGAGGTCGTCGTAGTCGTACTCGGCGAGGGTCCCCGCGAGGGTCCGGCAGGCGGCCGGGTTGTGCGCGCCGTCGAGCACCGTGAGCGGGGCCGTATTGATAACCTCGAACCGGCCGGGCCACGTCGCCCGCGCGAGGCCGTCGCGGACCGCGGTGTCGGGGAGGTGGGTGGCGGCCTCGTCCGCACCGCCGAGGGCCGCCGCGGTGCGCCGGGCGAGCGCGACCGCGATCCCCGCGTTCGTCGCCTGGTGGTCGCCGACGAGCGGGATCCGGTAGGTCCCGGTCACCTCGCCGGACAGCGTCACCTCGGCGTCGGTCGGGCTCACGCGCCCCTCGTAGGCGACGGAGAGGGCGTGGTCGGAATCGTCGCCGTCGTCGTTTTCACCACTCTCTCTCACCCCCGCAACCGTCGCGACCGGGGCGCCAGCCTCGTCGGCGACCCCGCGGACGACCGACAGGGCCTCGCCCTCGCAGGCGGTGACGAAGGGGGCGCCCGGCTCGGCGATCCGCGCCTTGGTGCGGGCGATCTCTTCGATCGTGTCGCCGAGGACCGCGGTGTGTTCGAGCGAGACGTTGGTGACCGCTGTCGCGACGGGGTCGACCGCGCTGGTGGCGTCGTACTCGCCGCCGAGCCCAACCTCGAGGACGGCGGCGTCGACCTCGCGGCGCGCGAACTCGCGGATCGCCATCGCCGTGACGACTTCGAAGAAGGTGAGCGGTTCGCCGGCCGCGGCGCGCTCGACGAGCCACGGCTTCACCTCCGCGACGAAGTCGGTGATGGCGTCCTCGGTCATCGCCAGCCCGTCGACCCGGATCCGCTCGGCGAGCGCGGAGAGGTGCGGGGAGGTGTAGAGGCCGACGGAGAGCCCGGACTCGCGCAGGATCGACTCGGTCATGCGCGCGGTGCTTCCCTTCCCGTTCGAGCCGGCGACCTGCACGAACGACACGTCCTCCTCCGGGTTCCCGAGGTGGTCGAGCAGCGCCGCCACGCGCTCGGTCCCCGGCTTCACCGAGAAGCGGCGGAGGTCGAAGAGGAACGCCGCCGCCTCGTGGTAGTGCATACGCCGTGGGTCGGCTCGCCGTCGCTTAGGCGTAACGGACCGGGACGATCGCGGATTCCGCGGCTCCCCTCGACTTCCCGCCCGCCCGGAAGAGCAACCCTTACGCGCGCGGCACCCCGACCGAGTAGCATGAACGAGACTGCGGCCGCGTCGGCGTCCGCGGCCGAGGACGGAGAGACGGATCGCGGCACGACCGACGCCGCGGGTGTCGACGCCGCCACCGACTCCTCTCCGGTCGTCGTCGGCGAGGGCGTCCGCAAGTCGTACGGCGAGGTCGCCGCGCTCGACGGCGTCGACGTCCGGGTCGAACCCGGCGAGGTGTTCGGGCTCATCGGTCCCAACGGCGCGGGGAAGACGACGCTGGTCCGCGCGCTGACGGGGACGACCGAGGCCGAGGGCAAACTTCGGGTGTTCGGGGCCTCGCCGCGCGAGGTCGACCCGCAGCGGATCGGGCTGCTCCCGCAGTCGTTCGATCCGCCGGAGCGGCTCACAGCGTCCGAACTGGTCGACTACTACGGCGGGCTGTACGACGCGGCCCGCGACACCGAGCCCGTCCTCCGGGACGTGGGGATGGCCGACGACGCCGACGCATGGTACGAGACGCTCTCGGGCGGGCAGCAGCGTCGGACCTGCGTCGCCACCGCCATCGTCAACGACCCCGACCTCCTCTTCCTCGACGAGCCGACCACGGGGATCGACCCGGCCGGCCGGCGGTCGATCCACCGGCTGATCGAGCGGCTCGCGGGCGACGGGACCACCGTCTTCCTCACGAGCCACGCGATGGACGAGGTCGAGCGACTGGCCGACCGCGTCGCGCTCCTCCGTGACGGCGCGGTCGTCGCGGTCGGCGCCCCTGACGAACTCATCGCCGAACACGGCGGCGAGCCGAGCCTGGAAGTCGCGCTCGACGGCCCCGCCGACGAGGCGGACGCCGAGTCGGTCCGAGATGCGCTTTCGGACGGGGCTGCGGGTGCGTCCTCGCCTGCAGTCGAGTCCACCCGCGAGGGCCTCCGGATCGGGGGCGTCCGACCCGAGGAGATCGGCGACGCGGTCGACGCGCTGGAGGCTGCCGGGGTCGCCTTCGAGTCGCTCGCGTGGTCCGAACCCTCGCTGGAGGACGTGTACCTCCGGCTCACGGGCGAGGAGTACTCGCCGCGGTCCGGTGAGTTCGGTGAGACCGCACCTGACGGGGGGGACCGATGACCCGCGTCGGGCGGATCGCGACCGAGGCGAGCGCGGCGTCGCGGTCGTTCCTCCGCCGACGGACGGCGGTGTTCTTCACCTTCTTCTTCCCAGTCATCCTCGTGCTGATCTTCGGCGCGCTGGTCCAGACGCAGCCGACCGGGGGCGGGCTGTTCGCGGAGCCCGCCGGCTACTACGTCCCCGGCTATCTCGCTGTCGTCGTCCTCTTTACGCCGCTGTCGCGCGTCGGCTCCGAGATCGCTCGCCACCGCGACGGCGGCCGGTTCGAGAAGCTGGCGACGACGCCGCTCTCGCGCGCCGAGTGGCTGCTCGCGCACACGCTGGTCAACGTCGCGATCATCGGCGCGGCGAGCCTGCTCATCCTCGCGCTCGTGGTGGTCGTGACCGACGCGAAGCCGGTCGTCTCGCCAGCCTTGGCGGCGCTCCCCGTCTTCGTCGCCGTCGCCGTCGCGCTCTTCTGCGGGCTCGGCGCGCTGCTCGGCGCGCTCGCGGACTCGCAGGACGGCGTGATCGCCGCGAGCAACACGGTCGCGCTCCCACTGCTCTTCCTCTCCGAGACGTTCGTCTCGCCCGGCTTGCTGCCGGAGTGGTTCCTGCCGGCGGTCGCGGCTTCGCCGCTGACCTACTTCGCGCGCGGGACGCGAGCGATCGTCTACGAGCCGGGGCCGTGGGTCGGCGATCTGGCGGTGCTCTCGGTCCTCGCCGCCGTGTTCCTCGCGCTGGGGGCGTACGCGGTTCCGCGGACGGACTGAGTGGTCGGGTGGTAGAGGGACGAGAGTAGAGGGACGAGAGCGGAGTGGCGCGCGGTCGTCGGGACGCGGACGCCGGGATATTCCGGGGTTTAGACGCGGATTCCCGGCCCCCGAAACGGAAGCCGGTCATTTATATCGCCCGACGCCATCTCCGTCAACGAGAGAAGCGTGCCCACCGTTCAATTCACCTGCTCGGACTGCACGCAGACGATCGAGGTCAACGACGAGATGCGGGAGACGATCCTCGACACCGGCTGTCCGGTCTGTACGACCCCGGCCAGCGAAGACGACTTCGACGACGAGTAGCGGCTTTACCGTCGATATGCGGGTGAGCCTGTACTCGATCATTTATAAGCGATCGACGATTCTGCGGTGACCGCCTCCAAAGCTCTAGCCGCTTGCTTATAAACAGCTGCTGGCAGATCGGCGGTGAACACTTCCAAAGCCCCAGCCGGTGAGGCGGGCGCACGCTCGCTGCGCGCTTCGGTCGCTCGCGCTGCTCGCTCCCTGCAGTGCTTACGTCACCTGCGCCCGCCTCGCCGGCTGCCCCTTTGAGTCCCACCCCGCACGGCACCGCCCCGCACCTCACGCCTCCCCAGCCTCGTCGGTCGTCCTCCGCGTTGCTCCGGACGACCGACTCCAGCGAGAGACCTTCGGTCTCTCTCTACTCGCGCCCTTATCAGGGCGCTCGGAGGCGCGCAGGGCGAGAGCGAAGCTCTCGCTTGCAGCCGGCGCGTAGCGCCGGCGACGCCGACCGCACATCTGCTTATAAGTGTTCGTCTGCGATCACGAGAGAATCTCGACCTCGTACCCGTCGGCTTCGAGCGCGTCGACGATGTCGGCGGCGTGCTCGGCGTCGTCGGTCTCCAGTTCGAGTTCGAGTTCGGCGGCGTTGACGGCAACGTCCCGCGAGGTGCGGTCGTGGTGGACTGCATACACGTTCGCGCCGGTGCGGGCGACGATGCTGGAGACGCGCTCCAGTTCGCCGGGTCGGTCCTTCAGGTCGATCGTGATCTTGAGGTATCGGCCCATCTGGACCAGTCCCCGCCGGATCACGGTGCCGAGGCGGTTGAGGTCGATGTTGCCGCCGCAGAGCGCGGCGACGATCGTCTCGTCCTCGTCGTACTCGAACGCCTCCGAGAGGACGGCCGCGAGCGCGACCGCGCCGGCCCCCTCGACGAGCGTCTTCGAGCGCTCTAAGAGGAGCGTGAGCGCGAGGGCTATCTCGCGGTCGTCGACCGTGACGACCTCGTCGACGTACTCGGCCATTACCTCAAAGGTCTGCTCGCCGACAGATCGGGTGGCGATCCCGTCGGCGATCGTGTCGACGCTGTCGATCTCGCGGACCGCTCCGGCCTCCAGCGACTTCGCGGCCGAGGCCGCGCCCTCGGCCTGCACGCCGACGACCCGCACGTCCGGGAGCTGTTCTTTGATCGCGACCGCGACCCCCGAGATGAGCCCGCCGCCGCCGATCGGGACGACGACCGTGTCGAGGTCGGGGCAGTCGTCGACGATCTCGAGGCCGAGTGTCCCCTGCCCAGCCATCACCACGGGGTCGTCGAACGCGTGGACATAGGTCCGGCCCTCCTCGCGTTCGAGCTCGTGGGCGTACGCCTGCGCTTCGTCGTAGTCGACGCCCTCCAGCCGGACACTGGCGCCGTACCCGCGCGTGGCCTTCACCTTCGAGACGGGCGCGAACTTCGGCATCACGACGGTGGCGTCGACGCCCGCGCGGTCGGCCGCGAGGGCGACGCCCTGCGCGTGGTTGCCCGCGCTCGCGGTGACCACGCCGGCCTCGCGCTCGCTCTCGGAGAGCGTGGCGATCCGGTTCATCGCGCCGCGGATCTTGAACGCGCCGGTGCGCTGGAAGTTCTCCAATTTGAGGTGCACGTCCGCGCCGCTCATCTCGGAGAAGGTCCGCGACCGCTCTAAGGGCGTGTGCCGGGCGGCGTCGCCGACGCGCTCGCGCGCCTCGCGAACGTCGGAGAGACTGATCATACGCTGGTGTCGCCGCGCCGGGAGCTAATTGGTTCCGGTCCGTTCCGTTTCGCCACCGAACAACGCGAACGAGACCGCGCCTCGATCGAGCCGCGGGCTCGTCGTCTGTGAAGGGGGGAATGCACGCGTGTGACGTGCAAGTAGAACGAAACGTGCCGAATACAAAAAGGTAGGGCTAGCGGAGTGAAAGTGAAAACGCACGACTGCGGCGCCGTCATCGCTCCGTCAGACGGGATCTCAGGGGGTCAGGCGTACTCGGACCTCTTCTCGTTCGAGGTAGCGATCGACTCGATCGGCGAACCCGAGACCGTCGCCGTCGTCCTCACCCGGCCACGCCGCGTCCGCGTCGAGTCGGTCGGGATCGCCGACGTACACCGCCGCCTTCTCCGGGTGCCCGTCTGGCGCGTCGAGGGGGATCGCTACCCGCAGATACAGTCCCGCTCCGACGCCCTCGTACTCGTCGAGGGCGTCCAGCTCCTCCGTGCGGAGGAGCCGTCCGGCGGTCTCACCGCCCGGTGCGAGCGTCGGGTACTGCCCCTCGACGAGGTGAAGTCCGAACAGCGTCGCCGGCCCGACGTACACGTACGAGCCGAGCACCTCGGCGACCCGCTCCGGCTCGGTCAACGTCCCGTACACGAAAACGTCCATACTGTGTGTGTGTGTGTCGTTCACATGTTTCAACGTTCGGGCGCCGGGTCGGGTACGGACCTCAACCCAAACGATTTTGGCCGTTCCGCCGGTGGCAACTGGCATGTGGCGACCCCGCGGCCACCGACTCGTCGCGGGAGTCGGGGTTTTCCTGCTATTCGCCGCGACGGTCCACCACGGGACCGAAATCGGCTCCGTCACCCGCTCGGCCGGGCCGCTGCTCGCGCTGGCGCTCGACGGCGGGATCGCCGTCGGCGTCGTCTACGCCGGGTCCCGGATCGCCGCGCTGGAGTTCGCACCCGCTGAAGAGTACCGTATCGCCCGGTGGACGGTCGCCGGCGCGCTCATCGCCATCGGCGCAATCGGTGCGACGCTCTTCGTTCGCGCGTTCGAGGGACGCCCGCTCGTCGAGCCCGCGTTCCCGCTTCTGGTCGCCGCGGGCGCCGGCGCGCTCGCCGGCACGGTCGCGGGCTACTACGCGGTCCGGAGCGCGGGCGAGGCGCGACGCGCGCGGGACGCGACCCGCGCCGTCGCCTTCGTGAACCACCTCCTCCGTCACGACCTCCGAAACGACCTCTCCGCGATCCGCGGGTACGCCGACCTCTTGGACGGGGAAACGGATTCCCACGGCCCGGCAGAGCGGCTCCCAGACGCCGACGCTGACTCCGGTTCCGACTCCGCGTCGTCGCCGTCGGCCGTCATCGCGCGGAAGGCGGACGAGGGCTCGACCGGGTCGAGGCGACGGGCGCGGTCGCGGACGCCCTCCTCGGGCGGGCGTCGCTCCGGCGTATCGACCTCGCCGAGACGACTGGGGACGTGCTGGCCGGGACCGCCGATCACCCCGGAGTGACCGTCGACGCCGACATCGCCGAGGCGGCTCCGGTCAGGGCCAACGAGGGGCTGCGATCGGCCGTCGACAACCTCGTCGAGAACGCGATCGAACACGCCGGCCCAGAGGTCACCGTCCGCGACGGCGACGAGCGAGTCACGCTGACGGTCGCTGACGACGGCCCCGGGATCCCGCCCGAGCGCCGCGACTCGCTTCTCGACGAAGGCGGCGTGACCGGGCTCGATCGCGGCGACGACGGTTCGGATGAGGGCGATACCGGGGACGGCGCGGTCGGCGGCCTCCAAATCGTCTCGACGCTCGTCGACCGCTACGGCGGCGACCTCGCGATCGGTGAGTCCGACCTCGGCGGGGCGCGGATCCAAGTCACACTCCCGCGGGCGGAGCCGAGATAGGGATCGTGAGCGGCCTCGGCGAGCGAGCGCTTCGCGGAGCGGCGAGCCGACTGCGTCCGGCGGGGGCCGCCGGCTCCGACACGTAAAAATCCCGGCCGCCCCTCCGCGGTGACACATGGACCTCCCGCGGCTGCGGCGCGTCTGGACGCGCGTCTTCTCGCTCGCGTGGCCGGTCATGGCGGAGCAGACGTTCCGCACCGCGATGCGGACGACCGACGTCCTCGTCACCGCGCTGTTCTCGCCGGCGGCCGTGGTCGCGATCGGGCTCGCCGACCTCTACGCCCGGTTTCCACTCCGGATCGGGCTCGGCCTCGGGGGCGGCGCGATCGCGCTCTCCTCCCAGGACACCGGCGCGGGCGCGACCGACACCCGCGACGAGGCGGTGACGCAGGCGGTCCTCGTCGGCGCACTCGCTGGGATCCCCTTCGCGCTCTTCGGGCTCCTCTTCGGCGAGTACGCGATCGACGTGTTCGGGCGGCTCGTCGGCGAGCAAACCTCGCCGGAGGTCGTCGCCCTCGGCTCGACGTACCTCGCGATCGTTTTCGCGACCGCCCCCGCGCGCCACGTCGCCCTGGTCGCCGCCCGCGCGCTCCAGGGGACCGGCGACACCCGCACCCCGATGTACGTCAACGTCGCCGCCAACTCCGTCAACATCGCGGGCTCGGTCGCTCTCGGGCTCGGCCTGTTCGGCCTCCCGCGGCTGGAGGTCGTCGGCGTCGGCCTCGCGACCGCCGGCGCCAACGTGCTCACGGCCGGGCTCCTCTGTCTCGCCATTCGGGGCCCTTGGACCGAGGCGTCGTTCGCGCGTCCCCGGGACCTCACGATCGCGAGCCAACTCCTCCGAGTGAGCACGCCCCGCGTGCTCGAAGGATTCGGCTCGGAGATCGCCGAGTTCCCCTTCAACGCGCTCTTGCTCGGCTTCGGCGAGGCGGTCAACGCCGGGTTCCAGATCGGGCGGCGGGTGTACCAGCAGGTGACCGGCCCGCTCTCGCGCGGGTATAACGTCGCCGCCTCGGTGCTCGTCGGCCAGTCGCTCGGCGCCGGCGACCCGGAGGAGGCTCGGTTCAACGGGTGGGCTGTCGCCGGGCTAGGCGTGTTCACGGTCGGGTCGATCGGGATCGCTCTAGTCGCGCTCGCGCCCCGACTCGTCCCGCTCTTCACCGACGACGGCCCCACGGTCGCGTACGCGGTCGACTTCGCCCGCGTCTACGGGCTCGCCGGCGCCGCCTTGGTCTGCTTCTCCGCGCTCTCCGGGGCGCTGCAGGGGGCGAGCGAGACCCGGATCCCGCTCGTCGCTCGCGTGTCCGGCATGTTCAGCCTCTTCCTCGGGGCGTCGTGGCTGCTCGGACGCACGGCCGGATTCGGTCCGCAGGGCGCGTACGTCGGCGTGTCCCTCGCGTACGCGTGGATGGCGCTCGTCGTCGCCGTCGGCTTCCGGTACTCTGGATGGGCCGACCGCGCCGCGGAGATGATGGCGGAACGGGGGATCGACGGCGCGAGCGACACGTCGCAGTCGAACGGTTCGTCGCCAGACGACGGTCCATCGACGGACGATCCGGCTCCCGACCGCGCATCGGAGTGACCGACCGAATCGCTCGGGCTTTTAAGTATGAGACGGTCGAATCGGTCCGCATGGACCTGTCAGCCGCGGTCTCCGCTACTGCGTCGACCCTCCGGCGGCGACCCGCCGACCTCCTCCCGTTTTATTTCCTCGGCACGGCGGTCCCCGTCGTCGCCCGGATGGGGCTCTTCGTCGCGCTCGCCGGAACGTACCTCCACTACGAGCTGACCGGTCGGCTCGACGACGCGCGCCAAGCGCTCGCCGAACTGGACCTGACGCCGCCCGACACGCAGGACCCCGAGGCGGTCCAGGCGTGGGTCGACAGCGCGGCGCCGGCGCTCGAACCGCTCGCGTCGCCGACCGCGATCCTCCTCGTGGCCGCCGGCACGGTCGTGACGCTCCTCTTGGCGCTCCTGACGTACGCCGCCGTCTCCGCCGGACAGATGTCCGCGGTCGCGGGTCGGGTCCGCGGCGGGCGCGGGCTCACGGCCGGAATCGCCGGCGTGCGAGGGCGCTGGCTCACGTTCCTCGGCCTCTACGTCGCCGAGTTCCTGCTGTGGGTGGGGATGTCGCTGCTCGCCGCGCTCGCAATCGGCGGCGCGTTCCTCGTCAGCCCCTTCCTCGGTGCCGTCGTCGCGCTGCTCGCGCTGCTCGTCGGGCTGATCGTCCTGCTCCTCGTCCGCGCGGTGTTCGCGTTCGCCCCGGCTGCGGTCGTCGTTGACGACGCGGGCGTGGTCGGCGCCGTCGAGGGAGCCGGCGGGTTCATCCGAGCGAACCCCGTCGACGCTCTCGCGTACCTCGTCGTCGCCGTCGGCGTGCTCGTGGCGGTCTCCTCGGCCGCATCTGCGCTCGCGTTTGTCGGGGGCGGAGCCGCCGTCGCGCTCGCCAGTGCGGTCGTCGCCGCTCCCGCCCTCGATCTGCTCAAAACAGTCTTGTACGGCGACCACCGCGGGGTAGTCGCGCCCGTCGAGCCGGTCGACACCCGGCTCCGCGACCAGTTCGTCGGGGGCGTCCGCCGCGGCTGGCGGGAGATGACCGGGTTCGTCCGGCGAACCCCCGGCCTGCACGCGGTCGCGATCCTCGTCGGCGTCGGATTCGGCGCGATCGGCTGGCTCGCCGTCGACCCCTTCGTCGGCGCGGTCACCACGTCCATCGAGTCGCGGCTGGTCGGCCACCTCCCGCCGACGGCCGCGCTCAACTTCTTCGGGAACAACTGGTCGGTCGCGATAGCGACCTCGTTCGGCGGCGTCGCGCTCGTGGTCCCCGCGCTCTCGTCGATCGCGTTCAACGGTCTCGCGCTCGGCGCCACCGCGGCGTTGGAGGAGAACCTCGCCGCGCTGCTCGCGTTCGTCGTTCCCCACGGGATCCTCGAAATCCCCGCGCTGTTCGTCTCCGGCGCGCTGGGGATCCACCTCGGGATCGTCTCGTGGCGGGCGTTCCGCGGCCGCCTGTCCCGAGAGGCGTTCGCCGACGCGCTGGAGAACGCCTTTTGGGCACTGATGGGCGTCGGCGTGTTACTCGCGGTCGCCGGCGTCATCGAGGGATTCGTCAGCCCCTACTACTGGCAGCCGTTTCTCTAGGCGACGACCGCTCCCGATCTGTCTCCGTCCGTTTTCCGCGCCTTCCACTCCCGCCCGTACGTTCAAGTCTCTCCGCCTCGAATCCTGACCTGTATGACGCGACGCGATCCATTCACCGAGATAGAGGACCTGATCGAACGGATGGGGCGGGAGTTCGAGGAGCTCGGCGGCACGCTCGACACGCCTGGGCCCGGCGTCCCCGGATACCCCGCCCGCCGCGACGTCGCCGTCGACCTGATCGAGGGCGACGAGGAGATCACCGTGCTCGCCGACCTCCCCGGCTTCGACGCCGACGAGATCGAGGTGGAACTCCACGACGACGCGCTCTCGATCGCCGCCACCCGCGAGGAGACGCGGGACGCGGAGGCGACCGTCGGCGAGAGCGATCCGGATGCTGATGATGCGGCGGGCGAAGGGGACGTTCGCTATCACCGGCGCGAGCGCCGCCGCCGCGCGGTGTCGCGCCGGATTCCGATCCCCGAGCCGGTCGAACGCGACGGCACGACCGCCTCGTACGACGACGGCGTACTCACCGTCACCCTTCCCAAGCGGTCGTCGCCGGACGACGCCGGTCATAGCATCGACGTGAACTGACCGGCCGGAGATCGGGTTCTCTCGTCGTCGTTTCGTACCTCTGGAGTCGGCTGCCACGGGCTATCAGCTATCCTGTTGTCTTTAATACCACAGATCACGTCCCTATGGGTGATCATCATGAACAGAACCAACCCCTTCGACGAGATCGAGCAGTTCCTCGGCCGCGCCTCCCTCGGCGGCGACCGCGCGTGGGGGCGTGACCTCCGGACCACCGATATCGACGTGGCCGAGTACGACGACGAGTTCGTCGTCGTGGCCGACCTCCCGGGATACGACCGCGAGGACATCGACGTACGGGCGACGGAGGGGCGGCTCACGATCACCGCCGAGCGCGACGCGGAGCGCGAGGACGGAGAGAGCGAGGACGCGGACCGACGGTATCTCCGACGCGAGCGGCGTCACGAGTCGACCACCCGGTCCGTCGACCTTCCGAGACCCGTCGTTGACGAGGCCGCGAGCGCGACGTACCGCCACGGCGTGCTCACGGTCACGCTCCCGAAGGCCGTCGAAGAGGCGGACGACGGCCACCCGATCGACGTGGCGTAGGGTCCGAGTCCGGTTTTTTTCACTCCCCCCGACGTTCTCCCTCCCCGCCGACACCTTCTCCACGCGCCCCGTGCTACACGAACACATGGCCGACGCCGACCACGAGACGGCGCGCCGCGAACTCGTCGCCGGGCTCCGTCGCCGGCTTGACGTCGACGACCGAACGCTCGCGGCGCTCGAGTCGGTGCCGCGCCACGCGTTCGTCCCAGAGCGCCTACAGTCCCGCGCCTACGCCGACCGGCCGCTCCCGATCGGCCACGATCAGACGATCAGCGCGCCGCACATGGTCGCGGTCATGACCGACCTGCTCGACGTGGAACCCGGCGACAGGGTGTTCGAGGTCGGCACGGGCTGCGGCTACCACGCCGCCGTCGTCGCCGAAGTCGCCGGTCCGGAGAACGTCTACAGTGTCGAGTACGTCCCGGAGCTGGCCGAGGCGGCCCGCGACCGGCTCCGGCGGCTCGGGTACGACGTGACTGTCCGCGCCGGCGACGGGCGGACGGCGTTCCCCGACGAAGCGCCCTTCGACGCCGCGTACCTGACCTGTGCGCCGACTGACGGGGTTCCCGATCCGATTGTCGACCGCGTGCGGACGGGCGGTCGGATCGTCGCGCCGGTCGGTCGCGCCGGCGCACAGCGGCTCGTTAGACTGACAGTCGGGGATGATGGCGTCGACCGCGAGAACCACGGGGGCGTCCGGTTCGTTCCGATGCAGTGAGGGACGGTGCGGTGTGGTGACTGTTGCGATGACGAGCAGTGCGACGCCGAGCGAGCGCTTTTAGAGGGCCGAGCACCGAGTCGGGCTATGGACGAGGCGTCGCTTCGGGCCGACATGATCGAGGGGCTCGAACACCAGATCGGCGAGACGCTGGACGAGCCCGTGCTGGCGGCGCTCCAGCGCGTCTCCCGGGACCCGTTCGTCGACGACGCTCCGACGACCGGGGGCGAGACCGGCCGGGGTAGCGGGGGCGGCGGGAACGGAGACCGGTCGCTCGAGCTCGCGACCGTCGTGCGGCTGATCTCCGCGCTCGACGTCGCCGAGGGCGACGAGGTGCTCGTCGTGGGTGCCGGCGTCGGCTATTCGGTCGCGCTGCTCGCCGAGATCGCGGGCGCGAAGCGCGTCCACGCAGTTGACATCGACCGCGAGGCAGTCGCGATCGCTCGCTCGAACCTCTCGACGGCCGGATACGACGCCGTCCTCGTCGACCGACGCGACGGGGCGAACGGGCTGCCCGAGTACGCTCCATACGACCGGATCCTCCTCGAAGCCGGCGTCGTTGAGCCGCCGCGCGCGCTCCGCGAGCAGCTCGCCGACGGGGGTCGGATCGTCTATCCCCGCGGGACAGCGGTCCAGACGCTCGCCGCGATCGAACCCTCTCCGGACGGAACCGCGTCCGACGGCGTCACCGCCGACGCGGCCGACGACGATGACGCACCGTCCGGGTTCCGGACCGTCGAGACGGCCGGTCCGGCGCGGCTCCAGCCGATGCTCGTCGACGGAGAGCAGCGCGGCGTCGAGCGAAACCGCACGCACCGTGAGGACGCCGAGCGCGCCGAGCAAGGGCACTTCGCGCGGCACGGCTGGGAGCAGGACTGGATCGACTGGGACGACCGGCTGTAAACTACCCTACTCGCTCACGGCGTTGCCGTTCGCTTTGTTGAGGATGGGGCTTTCGCGTGGACTCCCGTTCTGGCCATCGCTGGCAGGTTCGTAATCACCATTCACGTTCAATGTCCCGCGATTCAAGCGCACGTTTACGGGTGCGCCTCCGCTCGACGACGTTTGCGCCGAGCGGAGATGCTTCAGGCCGATGTTCTTCGCCGCGTTGTAGTCTGCATGGGGAGAGTATTCGCACTTGAGACACTCAAACTCGTCCTGTCTGTTCGAAGCGGGGCGGTTGTCCTCGTGAGTGAACCCGCACTTGGAACACCGCTGGCTCGTGTACGCAGGACTTACTTGTTCGACCGAGATCCCGACGATTTCGGCTTTGTAGTCGACGTACTCGAACAGCCGTCGGAACGCCCATGCGTGGAACTTCTTGGCGTTCGGCATCCGCTCACGAATACCGGTCAGGTTCTCGAACGCGATCACGTCACAGTCGTATTCGACGGCTTCTGCGACGAGTTCTTTCGAGACGGTGTGTAAGAAGTGGTCGTAGCGCCCCGTCTCGGTACGTCCGACTGACTGGATGGTTTCGTGGGCGGCCCGCGTCCCACCTGTTGGAGCGAGCCGCGCCGCTTCTCGAACTCGCGGTGCCAATGGTTCAGCTCTGCGCCGTTCCAGAATGTCCCTGTCGAGGTGACGGCGACGTGTTCGATGCCGAGGTCAACGCCGAGGACTGTGCTGTGCTCAGCGGTGCCATCGTCGGCAGTCTCGGACTCCATGTCCGCCTTTGTGCGGACGTGAAGGTAGAACTCGCCGTCGCGGTAGTGGAGTTCTGCACCCGTCACTTCGTAATCGTCGTTGAACAGATACTCCGAGTGGGGCGTCTCGCGGTCCTCGTCGGGGAGAACGTACCTTGCGGTGATACGTCCCTCAACGGTCGAGAGCGTCGCGTGGTCGTCGTTGAACGTGGCACAGCGTTTGTCGTAGACGAGCGTGGGAGCGGAGAAGCGCGGCTTCCCCGCGTAGTCGCCCTGTTTCCAGCGCGCGACGACGCTCTGGACAGCGTCGGCAGCCTTGTTGCGGGCGTTCTGGACGAGATTCGCTTGGAGCCGTGTCTCGGCTCGCACGTCGTCGTAGGTCTCGCGTTGGAGTTGGGCTTTGCTCGTGGTCTTGTACTCGTCTTGCCACGCGTGATCGACGACGTAGTTGGCGGCCCACAGGAACTCGGAGATGGTCTCGTGGAGGAGGTCGGCGTCGCTGTCGGCCACGTCGAGTTTGACGGGGACCGTGCGACGTACCTCCATCCGTATTTCAGATGTTCCTCTTACTTTTTATATTAGTAACGATTCGGTGGGAGCCAGTAAGCCATTGACCGAGGAGCGTGCCATCGCAGGTTGAGTTTCTTCCCGATCTACTCGCTCCCTTCGGTCGCTCCTTGAGGTCGGGGGCTCCATCTTGAATTGTGCTGATCACTCCGCGACCACCAGCACTGATCACTCCGCGACGACCAGCACCTCCGTGTTCCCGCGCTCGTCGACGTAGTCCCCTTCCGCCGGCGGTTTCACCTCGACGGTGAGAGTCCCGTCCGGTTGATTCGGCCCGAGTTTCGGATCGACATCGATCGTTGCGGTCCCGTCTGAATCGGTTGTTCCGGTAGCCACGCCGTCGATCTGTGCCGATCCGCTCCGTACGATCACCGTCGCGTCCGCGACGCGAGAGCCGTCGGGGTCGACGACGGCGACGTCGAGCGACTGCTCGCCCGGCGTCGTCACCTCCGGCTGCGGCTGCGCGTCGAGTTCCGTCGCGGCCAGCCCGTCGATGTCGCCGATCATCCCCATCATCACGCTGAGGCTCGCGACGCCGACGACGAGGGCGATGACCAGCCTGACTGGCAGCCCCTCGATCGCCCGACGATCCGAGCGAAACGATCGGTCGTTCGCTGTGCGTCCGTCCCGTTTCGAGTGCGGCATACCGCCGGTGGCCGCGGTATCACTGATAAACGGCCGGATGGATCGATGGGCCGTCTCGCCCCGACCCTTTTGTGCGATACCGCGGCTACCGCGCCTATGCACGTGCTCGGACGCGACTCCGACTCGGACGCTGGGGTCGCCCCTGATGGGACTGTCCCTGCCGACACGAGCGGCGAGACTGACACCGAACGGCCCCCGACCGTCCGGCTCGGGTCGTTCCTCGCGCGCGACGGCAGCGCCGGGGCACCGGTCGACGTGGACGCGGACGGCCCGCACGCCGGCGTCGTCTTCGGCAAGCGGGGAACCGGGAAGTCGTACACGCTCGGTGTCCTCGCGGAAGGGCTCGCCGCGTCGCGCGGCGTCGCGCCGGTCGTGATCGATCCGATGGGCGTCTTCGGGGGGCTCCGGGCGGCCGGCGGACGGGTGGTCGAGCCGCGGATCCCCCCGGTAGCGATTCCTCCGCAGACATGGCCGGACCTGCTCGGACTCGATCCGGCGAGCGGGCCGGGGAGCCTGCTGTGGCGCGTCGTCGCTGACGCTCTCGACGCCCCCGACGGGGGCGGCTCGGAGGGGTCAAGCGGGTCGCCATCGCTCGCGGCGTTCCGCGATCGGGTCCAAGGCGCGGACGCGCCCGCGGCGGACCGCCGAGCGGCCGCGAACCACCTGCGTCTCGCCGAATCGTGGGGCGTGTTCGACGCGGACGCTTCACCCGTCACCCAGCTCGTCGGCGACGGGGTCCCGACGATGCTCGATCTCGCCGGAACTCCCGAGGCCGCCGCGGCCGCGGTCGTCAGGGCGGTCGCTCGCGGGCTCTACGACGCCCGGATCGGCGGCGATCTCGATCGACTCCCGTGGCTGCTCATTGACGAGGCGCACGCCTTCTTCGGCGGCGTCGCCGACCCCGCGCTCCGGACGCTGTTGACGCGCGGACGCGCGCCCGGCGTCTCGCTCGTCTGCGCGACGCAGCGCCCCGGCGCGCTGCCGAGTGTCGCCGTCTCGCAGTCGGACCTGATCGTCGCCCATCGGCTCACCGCCGAGCGCGACCTCGATCGGCTCGCCGAGGCGGAAGCGACCTACCTCGCCGGCGACCTCGCCTCGCGACTCCCGACCGGGACCGGCGAGGCGCTCGTCGTCGACGACGCGACGGAGACGGCCCATACTGTTCGGATCCGAGAGCGCAGGACCCCGCACGGTGGCGGGAGTCCCCGCGCCAGTAGAACCGCCGCCGCGGAGTCCGAAGACCCAATATAAGCGCCGATAACACCCCGGTATGGAACGGACGCCGCTGGGGTTCCTCCTCGTCGCGCTCGGTGGGTTCATCGGCGCCGTGGCCAGACACGGAATCGACCTCGTCGTCGTCGACGCGATCGGGGCCGGAACGCTCCTTGCGAACATTCTCGGCTCGTTCGCACTCGGGCTGCTGCTCACGCGTGCCGCGCGCCGTCGGACGCGCCTGTTCGTCGGAACCGGCGCGCTCTCCTCGTTCACCACCTACAGCACTTTCGTCGGCGACGCCGTGGCGCTCGGCACTACGGTCGGCGCCGTCTACGTCGCCGCGAGCTACGTCGCTGGGTTCACGGCCGCGGCGGCCGGCCTGTTCGTCGGGAGGCGAGTGTGAGCGATCCCTTGTTTGCGTCCATCCTCGTCGGTCTCGGTGGCTCGGTCGGCGCCGTGGGTCGACACGCGGTTGGCCTCCGTATCCAGGATCGCCGGTCTGTCGTGGTCGTCAACGCGCTCGGGAGCCTTGCGCTCGGTGCCCTCCTCGCTGCACCGATCGGCTCGGAGGCAACCCTCTTTGCCGCCGTCGGGTTCTGCGGCGCCTTCACGACGTTCTCCTCATTCGCCGTCGAGACGGTCTCCACCGCGGCCGACGGCGAGGGGCGAACTGCCGCCAGATTTGCGGCCGCGAACCTAGCGGCCGCGCTGCTCGCGTTCCTTGTCGGCGCGGCGCTCGGAGGCGGAGTTGCCTGATCACAGCACAGGGAACGACAGGTACAGGCGGGTTCGGACCATACTGCTTCACGTGACCGACGACGCCGAGGACCGAGTCCATGTCGAGGATCAGATCGACGCTGACGGATCCACAGTCGACGCCTCCCCCGGCGATGCTCCGCCCGACAACCCCGATAATCTCGATAAACCCAATGACACCGACGTTCCGGTAGACTTCGGGAACCTCTCACTCCCGCAGCGCGCGTTCGTCGCGGCCGTCCAGAACCCGACTCGCGGGGTCGTGATCGTCGGCCTGCTCGCGTTCGCGTTCTCGTTTTACGTCGCCTTCTGGCTGGTCTTCCCGCGGGTCGCGGCGTTTCTGTCGGCCATCGGCGCCGTCTTGTTCGGGATCGTCGCGCTCGTGTACCTCGTCTCGGACCGGCTCTCGCGGTAGGTCGTTCTCTCAGTCTCGGCTTCTTTCGCGTCCCTCTGCCGCTTCACGGGTGCGGCTCGTAGAACTCCCTGAGCGGCACCCCGAATGCTGGCGCGAGCGTCGCCACCGCGTCGCCGACCAGCACGTCGCGCTCGGCGAACTCCCGTTCCACCTGCGCACCGAGCGCCACGTCGCCGGCTGTGTCGCTTTCGAGGTACTCACGGACCGTCGTGAACTCCCGTTCGCGTTCGACGACGTACCGATCGCCGTCGATGAACGGGCCGTAGGTCTCCGGATCGACATCGTCGGCGTACGACTCGTAGAAGCTCGCGGCGTGTTTCCGCACCGCGACCGGCGGCCCCTCGTGGCGCACCACGGACGGCCGCTCTGCGACCTCCAGTTCGGCGTACAGCGCGGCGCGCTTGGCTTCATCTCCGTCGGCCTTCGGACCCTCTCCGTCCGTCATCGCCCGCGCGCGGAGCACGTCGAAACCGCGCTCGTTCAGCCCCCGAATGATCCCGTCGAGCGATCGCCGGAGCTGCGGCCACAGTTGGTCGTCGACCACGTCAGGCGCGTCGAACACGACCGCCACCGGGGTCGTTTTTCGTCGGTCGAGATGGTCGCGAACGTCCGTGGGATCGAGGGGAGTCAGTTCTTCAGACTCGAACAGCCCCTCTCTCGGTGCCGCGAGCAGTTCGCGGGCGTAGTGCTGGAACCGCGCGAGATTCGCCGCCGAGAGGACGGCCGCGACGTTCCGCGTCGGATCGGTCGGATCGACCACGACGAGCGGATCGTCGAAGGTTCGCTCGGCGTGCCCTTCCGGGTCGAACTCCACGGGCGGGTGCCAGCTCCGCGCGGACTCCACGAGGGGGACGAACCCGCCCAGCTCAAGGACGAGCAGCTCGGTCAGGTACCCCGAGAACCCCTCGGTGCGGAGGTCGCTGCCGTACGCGCCGATCCCCTTCAGAAACGCCTTCGCGAGCACCACGTCGTCGGCGAGGTCGTCGTCCAGCCGCGCGGAGAGGTACGCATCGTGGAACGGGGTCCGGTCGACGGCGGAGACGAGGTCCCCGGCGGTCTCCACGTCGTGACAGGGGACCAGATCCACGTCGAATCCCTCGTAGGTGCCCTTCACGTAGGGGTGTTCGGCGTACTCCTCGTGGCCGTCAGGGAGGACGGCGTGGCCGACGGCGAGCCCGTACTCCTCAAGCTGTTCGCGGTCGAGGTCGGCGTCGAACCGCACGAAAAGGTCGATGTCGCGGTCGCCGGAGACCCACGTACCGCGAGCGGTCGACCCCACCTGCACCACGTCGGCGTCGACCGGGAGGTCGGCGATCGCCTCGCGCGTCCGGTCGGCGAGCGTCGCGGCGACCGCTCGCAGGTGCTCGCGCTCCGCGGGCTCGGGGATCACCCTGTCGCGAACGCGCGACAGCACCGCCTCGAGATCGTCCATGGAGTCGGCTTCTCGCGGTCCGGCCGAAAACGTGTCGGTCACCGGGCGAGCGATGTGCTCTGGGAGGCGATCGGGAGACTGCGGCCCGGCGAGATCGGGGCGCGGTAACTGATCGCACCCGAGTCGGGCGGAAACGAAAGCCCTATCAAAACGAATCGAGTACCCTGAATCGAGCCGAAGTAGCTCAGTTGGTAGAGCGCCTCGCTGTTAACGAGGCGGTCCCAGGTTCGAGTCCTGGCTTCGGCGCCTCTCCGTTTCTACACCTCCTAGCGTTAGGTGTCGCTTCTGCGCCGTCGTCGATCGTCCCACCGCGGCGTCACGGTTCCGTCCGGCGATCGCGTGGATTCGGTACGCTAAAGGGTTCGTCTCGTTTACCCCGAATTACGGGCCTTTAGCTTAGTCCGGTTAAAGCGACTCGCTCATAACGAGTTGATCGCCGGTTCGAATCCGGCAAGGCCCATCTTCTCACTCCAACAGCTCGACGAGATCGTTCACGTCCTCGACGACGGCGTCGGCCCCGTTTTCGGCGAACTTCCGACGCCCTTCCTCTCCCGTTAACCCCCCAGTGAGGACGCCGATCCCGTAGTAGACGCGGGTCGCGTCCTCGTCGTCGGCGTTGCGCGCGGTCCGCACGTCGTCGAGGGTGTCGCCGGCGAAGGCGACGCGCTCGGCGTCGAACCGCTCCGCGAGTTCGACGAGCGCCCGCGGATGGGGCTTCCCCTCCTCCCAGTCGTCCATCGTGAACCGGCGGTCGTCGGGTACGTCGAGGCCGACGCGCTCCAAGGCAATCTCCGCCTCGGCGGCGGGTCGCCCCGTCAACACGCCCACGTCGAACCGCTCGGTCAGGGCGGCGATCGTCGCCGGGTCGACCAGCGTCGGCTCGTCGTGGATGTATCCCGGCGCCGACAGCGGGGGCGCGCCGCCCTCCAGCTCGCGGTACAGGTCCTCGCCAAGGTACAGCGCCTGAAACGTCTCGCGGAGGCGGTCGGTGTCCCACTGGTCGCGGACTCGCGCCTGCGCGACGCGCGGGAGGTCGCCGACGACCTCCTTCGCGGCGTCGAGCCCGCCGCCGCCCTCGGCGACCCGGTCGGTGAATGTCTCGACGTTCATCTTGAGCCCCTCGCGGCGGGCGAGCACGTAGAGGGCGGCCGCGTCCGTCAGCTCCCAGTCGTTGTTGAACCCGCCGGCGTCCTTGAACGACTGGACCGCGTCGCGATCGATCGTCTTGTCACACACCCGTTCGACGGACTCGATGATCGCCCGCCGGTAGGAGTCCGCCACGTCGACCAACACCCCGTCGATGTCGAGGACGACTGCGTCGACCTGCATACCCGTACGCCGGCAGGAGCGGGAAAGAACGTTCGGGTTCTCGCCGAATCGGCCGGGTTCGTTCGGTCCCAGTGGCTCACGCGGGACCGGACGACGACTTCCCGCCCTCGTCGTCTCGAGCGACGTACAGCGCGGTCCCCTCCACGGAGCGTCGTCGAACAGGGACGACCGGCTCCTCGAACCCGAGGGTGGTGAACACGCAGACTGCGCCGAGTCGGTCGGCAAGGGAGACTGTCGGCCGCTGGAGTTCGGCCGGGAGGTTACACGCGTACACCGCGTCCGTGGCGACGCGGCCGTCCGCGTCGGCGATCGGTCCGATTCCGCTTTCGTCCGCCCCCTCCGCGAGCGCGAGCACGTCTCCCTGACAGGCCCGAAGTGAGCCCTCGATCGTCTCGTCTCGGGTGTCTCGTGCGACCGCCTGCGCCCGGTCTCCCGGCTCGATGTCGACGGCGACGACGCGGCAGCCCCGCTCCGCGAGCGCTCTCGCGACCGCCGGCCGGTCACCGACGCCGACCTCGACGAGGCGGTCGTACTCCGCGAGTTCGTCCACGATCGCGCGACGGATGGGTGAGACCACGGCGCGGGCTTTATGATTGCGGCGGTCATAAGCGGTTCCATGCTCGTGGACATCGTCCCAGTCGGGGAGGTCACCCCCCGCGTGAAACGCGAGGCCTCCGCCGCGCTCCGCTCCGTATACGACTGCGACGTGACCGTCCACGACGACCAGCCGATCCCGGATACGGCCTACGACGAGGGCCGCGATCAGTACCGGGCCGAAGACCTGATCGAGACCGTCGGCCGCGTCGGCGGCGGCGAGAAGAACATCGGGATCACCCCGCGCGACCTCTACTACCGCCGCCGGAACTACGTGTTCGGGCTCGCGTACCTCAACGGCAGCGGCTCCGTCATCTCGACGCACCGGCTCCGAACCTCCTCCGACGGGGGCGTCTCCACCAAGCCCGCAGTCGACGTGTTCTCGGACCGCGTCCGGAAAGAGGTCGTCCACGAGATCGGCCACACGCTCGGCTTGGAACACTGCGACAACAGCAAATGCGTCATGTCCTTCTCGCCGACCGTCCGCGAAGTCGACGTGAAAGAGGAGAACCTCTGCGGCTCCTGTTCGCGGCTCGTTCGGTAGGGCTCTGTCGGTCGGAACGGCTCGTTTCTCGCCGGTAGACGTAAACCGCATCCTGTCCAACTACCGCGTATGGCCGCAAAGCCGGAGTACCGCGACCGGCCGGACGTCGAGGTCGCGCTGTTGGACGCGCTCGTCGACCGCGGCGACGAGGGGATGACGGTGCTGGAGCTGCGCGCGGCCGTCGACGCCGACATCGACGCCGTCGAAGAGGCGCTGTCGGCGCTGAAGGCCGACTCGCTCATCACCGTCGAGAGCGAGGAGCGGGTGCGCGTGTACCCCCACGACCGCGTCGTCCCCGATCCCGACGAGCAGCTGGAGAACGGCTCAGATAGCCTCGTCGACGCCATCCGCGATCGGCTCGGGCTGTAGCGACCGCGGGTTCGAGCGACCCGCGTGGGAGCGACCGCCCGCGCCTACCGAAGCCAGCGACCTTTTGCCGCTCCCCCGACTCCCTTCGGGTATGACTCTCGTCTCCGACACCCATGGCGCCCACGGCGCGGTGTACCGCGACCGCGGCGGCCGACAAGTGGTCGATCACTACCGGAAACCCGAGCGCGTCGGCAAGGCCGTCCGCAACGTCGTCGGCGCGATCGAGATGGGGTACGGCGTGCTCGCGATCACGGGCGAGGACCGCGTCGAGTTCGTCGACAACGCCGTCTCCAACCGGGTCCCGGACGAGGACGGGCAGGGCGTGTACGCGCTCCTGCTCGATCCGCAGGGCGGCATCGAGACGGACATGTACGTGTACAACGCGAACGAGCGCCTCCTCGTCTTCCTCCCGCCGGAGCGGGCTGAGGCGGTCGCCGAGGACTGGGCGGGCAAGGTGTTCATCCAGGACGTGGCGATCGACGACATCTCCGACGAGCTCGGCGTCTTCGGCGTCCACGGCCCCAAGTCGACCGAGAAGATCGCCTCGGTGCTCGGCGGGCCGGGCGCGCCCGAGAAACCGCTCTCGTTCGTCCGCGGATCGATGGTCGATGCCGGCGTCACCGTGATCGCGAGCGACGCGCCCCTCGGCGAGGAGGGGTACGAGGTCGTCTGCGCGGCCGAGGACTCCGAGGAAGTGCTTGACACCCTACTCAACCGCGGGCTCAACGCGGCCCCGTTCGGCTACCGGACGTGGGACGCGCTCTCCGCCGAGGCCGGCACCCCCCTCTTCGAGTACGAACTCGAGGGAACGGTGCCGAACGTCCTCGGGCTCCGCAACGCCCTGGACTTCGACAAGGGGTGTTACGTCGGGCAGGAGGTCGTCTCCCGCGTCGAGAACCAGGGGCGTCCGAGCAGGCGGCTCGTCGGGCTCGACCTCGACGGCCTCGCCGACGCGACCGCCGAGATCGACGGCGACGCCGACCCGGAGGGGTACGACGAGGTCCTGCCGTCCCCCGGCGCGGCCGTCTTCGCGGGCGACGAGGCGGTCGGCGAGGTGACCCGCGCGGCGGTCGGTCCCGCTTCGGGAGAGCCGATCGCGCTGGCGCTCGTCCGGTTCGACGCCGACCTCGCCGACGCCGACGTGACTGTGCGCGTCGACGGCGAGGAGGTCGCAGCGACGCGCGCCGACCTCCCGTTCCCGTCGGTCAGGGGGAGCGCGCAGTCCGCGCGGCTGCCGACGTACCCGGGCGACGAGTAGTCCCTGCCGTTGCTGTTGCGGTCGGCGCGTGCCGCCGAGCGCCCGCAGGGCGCGAGGAGCACGCGCGAGGGACGCGGCGAACGCGAGCGGCGAAGCCGCGAGTCGTGAGCCGCGAGGCTGGGGAGGCGTGAGGCTGCGGTGCTGTGCGGTCGGGTGGGACTCAAAGGGGCAGCCGCGAGGGCGACGCTTGACGACGCAAGCACCGCAGACCGCGAACACCGTGAGCGGTCGAGGAGCGCAGCGAGTCACGCGAGCCGTCGCGGCTGGGGCTTTGGAGTTGTTTACCACCGATCCGCTTGCAACTGTCAGTTATAAACAAACACCGCCGCCAAATAATCCAGTTACTCGTTACAGCACGAACTGTACGGCGGTGTACACGCCGAACCCGAGCGCCAGCGACCCGACGAGCGACGCGACCCACGCGAACACCGTGTACCCCATCTTCGCCCGGCTCACGCCCGCGTCGCCCGCGGCGTAGCCCGCGCCCACGATCGCGGAGACGATGATCTCGTTGAACGAGACGGGGATCCCGAACGCGACGGCGATCTGCGCGATCGCGAACGACGGGATGAGCGCCGAGATCGACCGCCGCGGTCCCATCGAGGCGTAGTCCTGCGAGATCGCTTTGATCATCCGCGGCGCGCCGGTCCACGACCCGACGAGCAGCCCCGCGCCGCCGCCGACGAGCAGGGCCCACAGCGGGACTCCAACGTCGCTGAAGATCGGGACGAGCGGACCGATCGCGAGCCCGACCTGCGAGCCGCCGGCCGAAAACGCGACGAGCCCGCCCATCGCGAGGAGGAACCGGCGCTGGGCGCCCTCGCGGTCCCGGCCGAGATCGGCGTACACCGCGACCGCGACGACCGCGGCGATCGCGACCGTGACGAGCGCGCTCCCGAGCTCGCCGACACTGAGCCCGGCCCCGAGCGCCTCCGACAGCGACGCTTGCTCGCCCGCCGGACCGAGCAGCGCGAATCCGACGTTCGCCACGATCGCGCCGACGAGACCGGCGAGCGCGGCGGTGAGGGGTCGTTCGGGAAGCGTTTCGCCGATGAGGAGCCGCGCGACGCCGTAGGCGACGCCGCCGCCGACGAACGGGGTGAGCACCCACAGCGTGAGGATCTCGGAGTACTTCGGCCACGCCGGGTCGCCGCCCATCGCGAGCCCGACGCCGACGACCGCGCCGGTGACGGTGAAGGCGGTCGCGATCGGGTAGCCGGCGAACACCCCGATCGCGACGAGCGCGGCCGCGGTGAGCAGCGCGACGATGGCCGCGCCGGCGGTGAGGGTAACGCCGCCGATCAGTTCGGTCCCCACCGCCTCCGTCACGTTCGCGCCCTGCAGGATCGCGCCCAGCAGGCCCAGCACGCCGACGACGAGACCCGCGCGCATCACGGAGATGGCGTTGGCGCCGACCGCCGGAGCGAACGGTGTCGACCCGGAGGAGCCGGCGCCGATCGACCACGCCATGAAGAGACTGGCCGCGGCGGCGACGCCGAGGGTGGCGACGGTTGCGACGACCATGTTACCGCTGCCCGTCGTCGTACCCTTCGCGCAGCCCCGTCAGGGTGCGCCGGACCAGTAGAAACGCGAAGAAGAAGAACCCGAGCAAGACGAGGAGGATCACGACGAACAACGGTTCGACCGGGAGCATACACTCGAATCCGTCGGCACGGTGTTAGGCGTTTCGGCAGCCGGGTCGTCCGCCGGTTCCGGTCGTCGCCTCCGGCCGCCGATGTCGTGGTCGTCCTCGTCTCGTCTGTCGATGACTAAAACGCGCTTTTGTCCATAAGCTACCTATAAGCTATCACCGGCGCAAGATGTCGATGCGACCCCCGCTTCGGCCCTCTCCCCGCGATCGGTCACGACTGGCGAGCCGCGACGGCACACGACACCCGTTCGCTCGGTTCTCTGCCCGCGTCTCTCCCTCTCCCCTCCCCACCCTGCCTTCCGGCGTGACCGACGGAGCGGGGCGTCGCGGTCGCCCGCCGGTCCTGCCCCACCCCTCCCGGTTCGGCGGGCGTCACCCTTCCACCCCTGATTCAGGGATCGATCCGGAACTCCTCGAAGACCTCGCCGTCCGGTGTGACGAGTCGTCCGTTCAGCGCGTCCTCGCCCTCGTCGGCCGGTTCGAGTTCCGCGTGCCCCGGTCGGTTCCCGCGCGGCTGCGCGTGGCTCCCGGGGTTCAGAATCGGAAGCGCGCCCGAGTCGTCGAACCGGGGGCGGTGGCTGTGTCCGCAGATCACGGCGTCGGCGTCGCGCTCTCGGCCGAGCATCACGAGCCCCGTGTCGCCGCTGCGGTGGCGGTGCGTGACGGTGAACCGGACGCCGGCGTACTCGGCGGTCAGCACTTCTGGGAGTCGGTCGCGGATCGCCGCGTCGGCGTTGTTGCCGTAGACGGCTCGGAGGGTTCGGGAAACCGACTGAAAGGCGTCGAGCACCGGCTCGCGGTAGAAGTCGCCTGCGTGAACGACGAGGTCGGCCTCGCGGACCGCCTCCGCGGTCCGGCCCTGCAGCTTCGTCTCCTCGCGCGAGTGGGTGTCCGAGACGACGACGAGCATATCCACAGGTCGGTGCGCGCCCGGCTTAAAAAGCGCGCCACGGGACGGCGATCCAGGTTTATAAATGAACGCGTCGCGGTGGCGTGCGCCTGCGAGTGCCCGAAGGGCGCGAGCAGCCCGCGCGAGGTCGCCGGCGCTGTGCGCCGGCTGCCAGAGGGACCGAAGGTCCCTCGCTGGAGTCGGTCGCCCGAGCGAAGCGACGGGCGACCGACGAGGCTGGGGAGGTGTGAGGCTGCGGTCCCGCGAGCAACGCGAGCGGGAGCACGGAAGTCGCAGCCCGCGCAGCGAAGCGAGCAGGAACGTCTTCCGGCGGTGCGGTTGCGGGCGGGACTCAAAGGGGCAGCCGTGAGGCGGACGCAGGCGACGGAAGCACTGCAAGGAGCGAACGGAGTGAGCGACTGAAGCGCGCAGCGAGCGTGCGACCGCCTCACGGCTGGGGCTTTGGAGGTCTTCACCGTCGATCTGCGATCAGCCATTTATAAGCGGGCGGATGGGGCTTTGGAAGTGTTCTGTTGTCGATCCACAGTCACACCAGTATGACCGAGCGGCTGGGGCCTTGGAGGTGTTCACCGTCGATCAGCCAGCAACAACTCCTTATAAATAACCGACACCCAAGTTCGTCTATTCCTCTAACGAAAGCGACGCGAGCAGCGACTCCAGCTGCACCTGCTCGTTCGCGCCCTCGGCGATCCGGTAGTCGGCCTCGCCGATCCGCTCCATCAGCGCGACCGCCTCGCGCTCGCTCAGGTCGAACTCCCAGACGGAGCGGTGGAGCTGGTCGATCACGTCGCCGCCGGCCATTCCCGTCTCCGTCAGAAGTGTGTCGAGCGTCGCCCGCGCCCGCGAGAAGTCCCCCTCCAGCGCGTTCGTCACCATCGACTCGATCTCCTCGGGTCGCGCGGTCGCCGTGATCGCGTACACCGCCTCCTCGTCGACCACGTCGCCGGTCGTCGCCGCCGCCTGCAGGGAGTTGATCGCGCGGCGCATGTCGCCGTCCGCGGCGTACACGAGGGCGTCGACCCCTGCGTCGGTCACCTCGATCCCCTCAGCGGCCGCGATCTCGCGGGTCTGCGCGGCGACCGCCTCGTCCGAGAGCGGCGAGAAGCGAAAGACGGCGCAGCGCGACTGGATCGGGTCGATGATCTTCGACGAGTAGTTACACGAGAGGATAAAGCGCGTGTTGTCGGAGAACTGCTCCATCGTCCGGCGTAATGCTGACTGAGCGTCATCTGTGAGGCTGTCTGCCTCATCAAGAAACACGATCCGGAAGTCGCCGCCGAACGACGAGCGCGCGAATCCCTTGATCCGGTCGCGCACCACGTCGATTCCGCGCTGGTCGGAGGCGTTGAGTTCGAGGAAGTTCCCGCGCCAGTTGTCGTCGCCGTACACCTGGCGAGCGATGGCGGTGGCGGCGGTGGTGTTGTGCATCACCGTCGGATTCTCTCCGGCGACGTAGTTCCGCGTTCCCGGAACCGTCAGATCGTAGACGCGCTCGTCGGTATCCACACGCTCGACCGTTTCTACCTCGTCGTACAGCAGATCGGCGTTTGCGATCCGAGACGCCTTATCGAGGAGTTCGACGGTCTCCAGCGATAACCGATCCGCGGCGACCTCTCTGAGACGATCTGCGACCGTTTCGAGACGGGTGAGCGACGTCAGCGTCGAATCGTCCGAGCGAAGGAGATTCGTGAGATCTGGCGTCTCTATCCGGAGGCCATCCACGACTTCGGCGTACTCCACGCCGAGTAGATCAATACACTCGCTCAGCTCGGTCTCCACGTGATCGATCCGGACGTCTTCGACCGGCTGATCCAGCTCTCCGAGGATTCGTACCGCCCGATGCGCCCGCGGTGTCCGACGACCGTCGCTATATTCCAGAAGGCGGTCCGAGCGCGCACCGACTACCTCAGATACCTGCTTTCTGGTTTCTATCGGAGCTAGTTCCTCACGGCTCTCGACCCATCTCGTCGGGACGGTCGTCGCTGCTTCGAGTTCCGGTCGGATCGATTCGAGGCGTTCGAGCGCCAGTTGCGTGTCTTCGATCCGTTTCGTTGCGGCGTCGATCACGCCGTCTAGAACTGCACAGTAGCGCTCTCTTCCGGGAGACTCCGGGTTGAGGCTCTTGGGTAGATGCTCGGTGATCGGGATATCGAGCCGCCGACAGAGATCCCGAAGAACGGTCTGTGTCGGGATCGTGTCGTAGTTGGGGTTCGCCTTCTTTCCCGCATGCTCGTCAAGCCGATCGGACTTGTGAGTGATGGTGAATCCGATCGCATCCCTGAACCGTCGAAGATTCTGCGCTCCCGAAATATACAGCGCGTGGTACGTCCGTTCGACATCACACCCGTTGGTCGCAGATTTCTTGAGTTCTTTCCGTCGAGAGGAGATACCGAACGTCGTGAGGAGGTACGAAAGCAGGGTGATGTGATCCGGGTTTCGCTGCGTTAGTTCGATTATTCCGTTAGCGCTGACGTGCGCCTCGGCGTCGAACATCGCACGCAGGAACTCGGCTCGCGCGTCTGTTCCGGCTGTGACAAGATTCGAGCCGATACCCTTCTCGCCGCTCGCGCTCGCGAACGCGTCGAACACCGATTCCAGATAGTGAGTCAGCGTTCGGGAACCGATCGCGACGTAGGGGACGTCTTTCTGTATCCCTCGCCTCGTTTCCACGTCGAACACTGCGTGTGCGGTCGATTCGAACGCGTTGAGGAGCGCGTCGTCGGTGTTGTAGAATTTGATCCGTCCGCCGTCGATACGGGCTTCGCTGATCGCGAGGCCGACGAATCGCGCGAGCTCCGGCGTCACGTCTGTCGGTGGGATAATCGATCGAGACCGACGGCCTTGTCTGACGTATTCGATCGCTTCGACGCCGTTCACCCAACTGTCCACGCCGTCGACTGTCGCGCGAAGCGTTGATAACGGGACCGTCCGATCAAGATCCAGCCCATCTGCGGTCTCGGTATCGAGCGTCACCTCTGTCCGCTCCGGGTTCATTTCGTCGTACCACCGTAGCGTCGGTTCCGTGGTCGAATCAGCCGTTGGCGTCGGCAGTCGATTTGGCCGAGCGATCCGATCGCCGTCCGACAGCTCCTCGGCCGGAACCCACTCGAACCCCTCGTGGGTAATGACTCGGAGCTTATGTTCCGGAGTCACCCGGAACTCGGCGCCGTCACGAGTCGTTACTTCGACGAGTTCCTCCGCACGCTTTCCGAACACATGCGACGGCTCGACGTACTCGAAGTCGTTCCGGTCCGTCATCGTCGCGACCCGAAGCTCATCCTCGGATTCCTCGAAACCGTCCGTATCACCGACCACGTCTTCTATCGGCCTCACTCCGGAGTCGGTCAAGACGGGTGTCTCACCGGTCACACACTTCCCGACGCCGGCCGGTCCGCTGAAGAGAAGGTGGGGGATGTCGTCCTGCTCGATGTAGCTCTGGAGCCGCTCGACGATCGCCTCCTGTCCGTGGATGTCGTCGAGCGACTGCGGCCGGTACTTCTCGATCCAGATCTCCCGGCCGGTCGCGGTCGCAGCCGTCTGCTCGTCGGCCTCGCTCATGCCGGATCGGAGGGTCGGCGGGGTGATAAACGCCCCGAGACAGGGTCGACGACGGTCGTCTCGCGGAGTCCGTCGACGCGTCTCGCGGCCCCGCGAGGACCGCCGACACGCGCCTCGCGCCTACGCGAACTCGTCGATCAGCTCGGGCACCACGTCGAACAGGTCGCCGACGATCCCGTAGTCGGCGATGTCGAAGATGGGCGCGTTCGGGTCCGTGTTGATCGCGATGATCGTGTCCGACCCCTTCATGCCGGCGACGTGCTGGACCGCGCCGGAGATCCCGACCGCGATGTACACGTCCGGCGTGACGACCTTCCCCGACTGCCCGACCTGTCGGTTCTTCGGGAGCCAGCCGTTGTCGACGATCGGCCGCGACGCGGAGAGGGTCGCGCCGAGCGCGTCGGCCAGCTCCTCGACGAGTTCGAGGTTCTCCTCCTCCTCGATCCCGCGACCGACGGAGACCAGCACGTCGGCGTCGGCGATATCGACGTCGCCGCTGCCGACCTCCTCGAAGCCCGTGACGCGGGCGCCGGACTCGGGGTGATCGACCTCGACCGACTCGACGGTGGCGTCGCCGACCCCCTCCGCGGGCGCCCACTCGCCGCCCCGGACGGTGAGGACGAAGCGGTCGCCGGCCACGTCGACGGTCGTTTCCACCTTCGAGCCGTACATCTCGCGGGTGACGGTCAGCCCGTCGTCGTACTCGAAGCCGATCGCGTCGGTCACCAGCGGGAGGTCGTGCGCCTCGGCGACGGCGGGCGCGTAGTCCAGCCCGTTGACCGAGTTCGGGATCACGACGGTGCCGGCGTCGGTCTCCTCCAGCAGCGCTCCGACCGCCGACTGGTAGACGTTGTGGTCGAACTCCTCGCCGTTCCCGACCGCGTGGACCGCGTCCACGCCCTCGCGGTTCAGGTCCTCGGCGAACCGATCGAGATCACCGCCGATCGCCGCGACGTGGAGGTCGCCGTCCCGCGCGTCGGCGAGTTCGCGGCCGGCCGTGATCGCCTCGTACGAAACGTCGCGAAGCTCTCCGCGCCGGTGTTCCGCGACGACGAGCACGCTCATCACGCGCTCACCCCCTTCTCGCGGAGGACTTCGGCGAGGCGCGACGCGCTCTCGCCGGCGTCGCCCTCGATCATCTCGGCGTCCGACTCGCTCTCCGGCTCGTACATCGAGGCGATCGTCAGCGCGCTCTCGACGTCGTCGGCCGACAGCCCGAGGTCGGACAGATCCGTCGCGTCGATCTCCTTGCGCTGGGCCTGCCGGATGCCGCGCAGGCTCGCGTACCGCGGCTCATTGAGCCCGGTCTGGACGGTCAACACGGCGGGGAGGTCGACGTCGGTCAGTTCCTCGACGCCGCCCTCCAACTCGCGGTGGACGTGCGCGACGCCGGCGTCGGCGTCGACTTCGAGGTCGTTGACGACGGCGGCGTGCTCGAAGCCGATACGCTCGGCGAGCGCGACGCCGGTCGCGCCGAACCCGGTGTCCGCGGCCTGCACGCCGCCGAGCACCAGGTCGGGCTCCTCCGCTTCGACGACCGCCTCGAACGTCGTGACCTTCGCGGCCACGTCGGAAAAGCCCGCCTCGAAGGCGTCGTCCCAGACCCGCACGGCGCGGTCGGCGCCCTTCGCGAGCGCCATCCGGATCGTCTCCTCGGCGCGCTCCGGACCGATGGTGACGGCGACGACCTCATCCGCGATCCCCGCTTCGGCGAGCTGTACCGCCGCCTCGATCGCGTAATCGTCCCACTCGTTGAGGTCGTACTCGAGGTCTGACGCCGCGATGTCGGTGCCCTCGATCGCGAAGTCGTCGTCCGGCTCCGCGACCTCCTTGACTGTCACCAGAACTTTCATGATCGATACTCCGTCGTTCGGCCTGTAAGAGCTTTCGGAACGCCGCACCGCGGGCTCGCGGTTTCCGCCGCCCGCGCGGTCTCTCGCCGTCGGGATCGGATCCCGGATCAGCGGTCGTCTCTGGTCTCGTCGTCCCCGTCGTCTTCCTCGCCGTCGTCCGGGATCGAAATCAGATTCTCACGGCCCAGCCGAAGCTTCTCCACGCGCCCCGAATCGGCCATCGCTGAGAGCAGCTGCGACACCTTCGCGTCCGACCACCCCGTCTCCGCGACGATGTCCGCCTGCCGCATCCGACCGCCGCTGTCCTCGAGGAGGCGCTCGACGCGTTCCTCGTCGGACAGCAGCGAGAGGTCCTCTCCGCCGTCTTCTTCTCCTCCCTCGCCGTTGTCCGCCTCCGACCCGCCGCTCGCCGGACCCGGGCTGCCGGCGTCGCCGACTTCGCCGGCTGCGGGGCCGTGCCGCCCGCGATCGGCCGCTTCTCCGTCGTCGCTGTCGACCGCCCCCCCGCCGGCGATCTTGTCCGCCACGGCCCCGGGACTCCCGTCTATCCGCCGGTAGCCGACGATGCTCCCGGCGATGAGCACTGCCGCGACGACGATCGCGGCGGTGAGCAGCGTCCACGGTGGACCGATCGTGCCCGCGGATCCGTAGACGATCACGACGGGATCGCCCTCCTCGAACATCTGCGGTCCCTCGATGATGACGTCACCGTCTGAAAGCCGCGTCACGGCCGTGCTCGGCGTCCCCGTGACGGCGTATCCCTCCGGCGTCGCCACCTCGAGGGTTTGCCCCTCCTCTAGCGAGACCAGCCAGGTTCTGTCGTCCGGTATGGTCAGCGCGTCACCCAACACCAGGTTCTCGCCGTCTTCTTCGAGGAACGCGGTCCAGACGAACGTCAGTCGGAGTTCGCCGACCGCCGTCGCCTCGGCGTCCGCAACGTCGAACGACGACGGATCGTCGTGGACGACAACTTCCCGATCGACGTCTTCGATCTGCATCGTCCGATCGGTGTTCCGACTGGCCTCGCGGGCGAATCCCTCAAACATCGCGGCGTCGGGCCCGATATCGCCGTCGAGGAACCTGTCGCCGGCCGCGTTGAACGCCGTGCGGTCGCTCTCGTCGGCGAGCGCGTACCTGACCGACACGGTCCACTGGGCGTTGCTGTCCGGCGTCGGCTCGATCCGGATCCGCGTTGCCGTGGCCGGGTCGAACTGCTCTTCGATCTGTCCGACAGTCGACGAATCGACGGATGACAGGTCGACGGTCGCCGAATCGGCGTCAAGGGAGGGCGAAGACGAGGGGGAGGGCGCGCCTCCCGTCACGGGCGCGACGCTGCTCGCGGCGAGCGCGACGATCACCAGCCCGACGAGGAGGGCGCGATACGGGGCGTTCCGCATACAGATCAGCGCACTCAGGCGCCGGGCAAAACGCTTTCCATCGTTCGTTTTGCCCCGCGACGGACTCGTGACCACCGGGCCGACCGCGGACCGTGACGGGTCTCGTCGGCTCGTTGAGGTGGATTTTTTATATCCCGGCGCGAACCGAACTGGTATGAGAGCCCTCCCGATCTCCCTCGCGGTGCTGCTTCTGCTCGCGCCGATCGCCGGTGCGATGTCGCCGGCAGCCGTCGCGGGGGAAGTCGCCGACCCCGCGACTGCGACGGGTTCGATCGCCGAGGAGACCGGCTCGGTCGCCGGCGGTCTCGACTCGACCACCGACGGTGATCTCGACCGCCCGCAGGTCGACTCGGAGAATCTCACCTTCCGGACGCTGTCAACGCCGAGCGGCGTCGACACGCGCTTCGGATCCGGGATCCGCGGCGCGAATCTCGGCTCGTCGGTCGAGTTCGCGGTCGACGAGACCGACGCCGCCATGGAGACCGCGACGGTCGTCCAGCGGATCGAGGCCGCCGAGACGAGCGCGGAACGCCAGCGCCGGATCCTCGCCGCGATCAATCGCGTCGAGCGCGACGAGGTGACGCTCAACAGCCGACAGGCCGAAGTGTTCAGCGCCCACGCCGACGGGAACCTCTCCGACCGGGAGCTCCTCGACGAGCTCGTTCGCATCGCCGCGACCGCCCGCGAGTACGACGCACGGCTCGAAGAGCTCGACGCGCTGGCCGAGGAGACCGACGGCTTCAGCTCCCCGGCCCGGCTCGACGAGCTCCAGGTCGCGCTACAGGTGTACGAGGGTCCCGTCCGCGACTACGTGCTCTCGGCCGCGCGCGGCGAGGTGTCGGCCACCGAGGTGTACGTCGAGTCGAGCGAACAGTCGATCGTGTTAGCGACGATCGTCGACGGCCAGTACGTCCGCGAGGTCTCCCGTCTTGACCGCTGGGACCGCGGGGGCGCCCCGATCGGCAACGACGAGGCGATCAACGCCACTTCCGAAGCCTACCCCGAGACGGCGTCGCTCCGCGAGCCCGACGCGTTCGGCGCCGGGTCGGTCCAGCGGATCACTATCCCCCACGAGTTCGGGCTCCTGCGCACCTTCGTCAGCGGCGGGACGAGACAGGTGTTCGTGGAACACCAGCGCATCGATCTCGACGCGTTCCCCGACACTGACCCCGTCACTGGGAATGGCGACGGCTTCACCGTCACCGTCGACCGCAGCTACGCCGGCGGCCCGGTGACGGTGACCGTCCGCGACGAGGAGACCGGATCGCCCGTTCCCGACGTCACCGTCACGAAGAGCGTCGGAGACGACGATAGTCAAGCGATCGGCACCACCGACGCGGACGGCGTGGTCCGGACGCTCTCGCCCGCGGAGTCCTACCGCGTGACCGTCGTCGACGAGCCCCGTGCGATCTTCATCGACGACCTCGAACCCATCTCGACGCCGCGCCCGGTCGACGACGAGTAGGCGCTCGTCGCTCGCCCGGACGTTTTTCCCGGATCCCGCGGCAGGTCCCCCGTGCCGACCGACACCGACTCGTCGATCGAGACGACGTCACCGACAGAACCGAGACCGACCACCGGTGGATCCGACCGCGCGCTCGCGCCGGTCGCGGGCGTGTTGTTGCTCGCCATCACCGTCGTGCTCGCGGGCGGCGTCGTGACCGCGGCCCTCGGCGCGCCGCCCGAGCCGGCGCCGACGACCGCCCTGTCGCTGTCGGCGACCGACGACCGGATCACGGTCACGCACCGCGGCGGCGACGTGCTTAACGCGACCGAGTTGGGGGTCCACGTACGCGTCGACGGCGAGCCGCTCGCCCGGCAGCCGCCGGTCCCGTTCTTCTCCGCAGCGGGGTTCCGTCCCGGACCGACGGGCGCGTTCAACGCCGCGACCGACGGCGACTGGCGCGTCGGCGGGTCGGCGTCGTTCCGGGTCGCGGGGACCAACGACCCGACCCTCGAACCCGGCCGAACGGTCACAGTCGATATCTCGGTCGACGGACGCCCGGTCGCGACGCTGGAGACGGTCGTCGAGTCGGGGTAGGAAGAAGAGGAGAGAGAACCGTCTGAACGCCGCGTCGCTACTCTTCCGGGATCCGAGCGACCGTCGTGATCGCGCGGGGACTCCGCGGCGTCGACTGTTGGATGTGATGTTCGTACGTCTCGTAGCCGGCCGCCTCGAACATCCGGTCGGCCTCGTCCTCGTCGTAGAAGAGCATGATCGCGTCGGCGACCCGCTGGAGGACGGGGTTATGCGGGTAGTCGGGCCCGACGACGAGCACCTGTCCCCCCGGCTTCGCGACGCGGCGGAGTTCTCGGAGCCCCTCGATCGGGTTGGGCCAGTACTCGATCGACCCCGAGGACCAGACGATGTCGAACGTGTCGTCGCGGAACGGGAGCCGCTCGGCGTCGCCGCGGTAGAAGTTCACGCGGTCGCGTTTCCCGAACTTCTCGAACGCCTTCTCCATCTGGTGGACGCTCTGGTCGAGCCCGTGGATGTCGTCGGCGTGTTCGAGGAGGCCCTCCGTGGCGAACCCGGTGCCGCAGCCCACGTCGAGGACTTTCGGATCGTCGCCGAACTCCAGCCACGAGAGCGCCTCCGCGCGCATCTCCTCGGTCCAGGTAAACCGGTTGACCTGGTCGTACACCTTCGAGAGATACTTGTAGAACAGGCGGGCGTTCGACTTGTTCTCGAGGATCCCCATTTACCGCTCGGTTGGGTCGCCCGCACCATAACGACACGGATCCGATGCGGTCGGTATCCGTCGTGCCCTCGACGCGCCCGCCCGTTCCGACCGGCTTTTCCGCTCGCCGCCCGACCGTCGGGTATGGAACCGACGACGAGCGGCCGCTTCCGCGTCCACGACCGCCGCCCGCGTCCCGACATCGACGGGACCGGCCCGTCCGACCCCCCCGAGGAGTTCGTCCTCGTCGAGTATCCCGAAGAGTCGATCGACCCGACCGCTCCCGACGCCGAGGACCGGTTCGACCCGTTGTACGCCGCCGCGGAGGGGTACGAGGGAGCCCTCGCTGACCGCGTGGCGTCGCTGGATCCCGGGTTCGTCGTCGACGCGACGCTGGCGTGGACGGACGGGTCGGCCCGATTCGCCGATGTCGAAGTGGTCCGCGAGAGCCGCTTCCGCTTCGCTGACGACGTGGAGGGGATGTTCGAGGCCGCCGTCGACGCGTGGGACCAGATCCGGTCCGAGGGCGAGGCGGTCGGCTCGATCACCACCCGCTCGAACGACGGCGAGCCGAACGGCGCGCTGTACCTGTTCGCGGACGCGCCGGGAAGCGACGCGTTCACCGATCTCCGGGCGGGCCGGATCCCCGTCGAACCCCTCGTCGCGCGCGTCAACGAGTCGCGCGAGGACGACGGCCCCCGCGAGGTGTTCGTCCTCCGACCCGCAGCGCACGACTTCGTCGCCGTCTACGTCGTCTTCGACCGCGAGGGCGTGCTGGCGCAGACGGTGCGCGACACCTACGACCTCGGTCCGGGGCTCGCGGCGGGCCTCGACGACGGCGCGCTGGACGCGGCCAAGGCGGGATCGGACGGCGACGGAGATGGTTCTGGCGATGAAGGCGGCCTCAGCGACGGCGACGAGGACGGCTTCGACGCGCTCGACCGGCTGTAGCTGCGGTTCGCTATCTTTGTCGCGCCGTCCCCGTTCACAGCCAGTCGGCCTCCGGGTCGACCTTTCCTTCCGGAGTCTCGCCGTTGAGCACGGCGGCCACGTCGGCGGCAGCGCTCCGGTTTAAGTCGTCTCGCGCCTCCTCGCTGTACCACGCCGCGTGTGGCGTGACTATCGTGTCGTCACGCCCCACGAGCGGGTCGTCCTCGGGCGGCTCCTCGGCGAGCACGTCGAGGCCGGCGCCCTTGATCGCTCCCGACTCCAGCGCGTCGAGTAGTGCGTCGGCGTCGACGACCGGTCCCCTACTCACGTTGACGACCACCGAGTCCTCGTCGAGCCGGCCGAGCGCGTCGGCGTCGACCATTCCTCGGGTCGCGTCCGTCAGCGGCGCGTAGACGCCGACGTGGTCGGCGCGGTCGAACAGCTCGTCGAACGACGCCTTCTCGACGCCGTACTCCGCCATCTCGTCGGCCTCCACGAACGGATCGTAGGCGACGAGGTCGGCGTCGAACCCGGCGAGCTGTTCGGCCGCGCGACGCGCGATCGGGCCGAACGAGACGAACCCGATCGTCGACGCGCTCACCCGGCGGATCGGCCGCCCGGTCTCCCAGCTCCACGCGCCGCCGGCGACGCCGCCGTCGTACTCTTTCAGCGACCGGAGGCAGGCGAGAAGCAGCGAGACCGAGTGGGTCGCCACCTCGTCGGTGCAGTAGTCGGGAACGCGGGTGACGGTGACGCCGCGCTCGGCGGCGGCCTCGACGTCGACGTTGTCCACGCCGACTGCCGACCGGACGACCACCCGGAGGTCCAGCGCGTCGAGCGCCTCGGCGGTGACCGGCGTGTCGATGTCGGTCACCACCGCGTCGGCGCCCGCCGCCGCCTCGATCAGGTTCTCGGTCGATCCGAGTTCGGCGACCGCGATCTCGACGGGCGCGTCGACCGCGTCGTCGAGGACCTCGCGGTACGTCTGCGGGTCGATCATCGGGAACGCCGACAGCACGACTCTGGCCATATCGGTCCCTTCGTCCTTCCCCCACTTGACGGCTTTCTCGCGTTGTCAACTCCTGAGACACGCATTTTCGATCGTGATCGTCATCCGATGTCGGAGCCGGCCCGCCGTACTCTCGCCTCCGAATTCCGATCGTACTCTCGCCTCTGAATTCCGATGGCTCTTTGCGCGCGCGCTCGCAAGAGCGCCCGTGAGCGACGACAGTTCGGCCGACCGATCGACCAAGCCGCCGATGCTCGTGCTCTTGGAGTCGCTGGCGTTCTACCGGAACGTCCGCGTCGGGCTCGCCGTCGGCGCGCTCTTCGCGGTCCTCCTGTACGCGGTCCGGACGCTGGAGCTGCTCGGTCCGGTGATCGACACCCGTGACTACCCGCTGTTCGGTCCCGACGTGTGGTTTCTGCTGCTGGCGTTCGTTCTGGCGGCGACCTTCGCGCTGCTCGTCGCGATCGCGCTCACCGTCGCCGAGGCGGTACGGGGAGCGCGGGACGTGACCGGGGAGAACGGCGAGTAGAAGACCCGAGAGGCGCGGCGGTCAGTCGGCGGTACAGGAGGCGTCGCACTCGTCGCCGGTGAACTCCTGTGCGGGCTCGGTGAGCTTGTAGAGGTTCTGCCGGGCGTCCGCGAAGTAGACGTCCTCGTCGACGATGTCGATCCCTTCCAGCCGTTCGAGCGCGTAGCGGACGGTCCGAGCCGACAGCATCGACTCTTGGACGATCCCCTTTTGCGTCAACGGCCCGTTGTACTCGAGCACCTTGAAGACGAGCTTGGCGCTCGGCGGGAGGTCGTCGAGGCCCTCCGTTTGGGTTCCTTCCATCGTCACGAACTGAGACCGCACATCGGCATAAATGTTGATGCGTCTCCGCGTTCAAACGGGCGTTTCGCCGCCCAAACCAGCTGTTCTTGCCGGTTATTGCCGCAGTATGCGGTAATATATTCTGGCAAATCCCCGGCAGACTGACCAGTCAGTCAGCGACGGTGCTCGCGCGCGCTTCCCCGGCGGTCGTCTGCGGGGATCGATCTCGGACGGTACCTCGGCGGAACGAACGGCTTTTCACCTGTGCTCGCGGATCCGTTGGTATGAGCGACGACTCGGGGATAACGGGCCATACCCGAAGCGTGGTCGTCACGACGATCTGCTGTCTCGCGGGGATCGCCGCCGGCGTCGTCTCGGCCGCGTACGTCGGGACGGAGCCGGTCGACGCGGCCAGCACCACGATTGTGCTGGTGATGGGCGCGTTCGTGCTCGCCCAGTACCCGCTGTACAAGGCGATCGGCGTCGGCGACTTCGGGGCCAAGGACAACCTCTACGTGGCGTTTCTGACGTTCACGCTGTGGTTCATCAGCTACACCGTGCTCGCGACGTCCGGCGTCGAACTGGTGGTCTGAGATGGCGGACGACAGCATCGCCGTGGTCGACCTCGATCGGTGTCAGCCTGACCGGTGTAACTACGAGTGTATGAAGGACTGCCCGCCCAACCGGACGGGCAAGGAGTGCATCACGAAGCGCGGCGAGGACGCCGCCGAGGGCGACCCGGACCAGATCCACATCTCCGAGGAGATCTGTCTCGGCGAGACCTGCGGTATCTGCGTCAACTCGTGCCCGTTCGACGCGATCGAGATCATCAATCTCCCCTCCGAACTCGACGACGAGCCGGTCCACCGCTACGGCGACAACGCCTTCTCGCTGTACGGGCTCCCGACCCCGGAGCCGGGCAACGTCACCGGCATCCTCGGCCCGAACGGGATCGGGAAGTCGACGGCTGTCCACGCGCTCGCCGGCGAGATGGTCCCGAACCTCGGCGACCACGCGGCCGACGGCGACTGGGAGCGCGTCCTCGACCGCTTCCGCGGCACCGGGTTACAGAACTACCTCGCATCGCTGAAGGAGGGCGACGTGACGGTCGCGCGCAAGCCGCAGTACGTCGACCAGATCCCGAACCAGTTCGACGGCAACACCCGAGAACTGCTGGAGCGCACAGATGAGCGCGGCGCGCTCGACGAGCTGATCGACCGGCTCAACATCCGGCCGGTGATGGACCAGCCGATCGACTCCATCTCCGGCGGCGAGCTCCAGCGCGTCGCCATCGCGGCGTGTCTCGCCCGCGACGCCGACTTCTACTTCCTCGACGAGATCACGCCGTACCTCGACATCGGCCAGCGGATGGTCGTTGCCCGGCTCATCCGCGAGCTCGCGGACGACGACGCCGCCGAGCGCTCGATGCTCGTCGTCGAGCACGACCTCGCCATCCTCGACCTTCTCGCCGACACCCTCCACGTCGCGTACGGGGAGCCGGGGGCGTACGGGGTCATCACCGACCCCAAGTCGGTCCGCAACGGGATCAACGAGTACCTGAAGGGCTACCTCGACAACGAGAACATGCGGATCCGACCGTCCGCGATCACCTTCGAGGAGCACGCCCCGCGGGTCTCCTCGCGGAGCGAGACGCTGATCGAGTACCCCGAGCTCACGAAGTCCTACGGTGAGGGCGAGTTCGAACTGCACGTCGAGGGCGGCGAGATCAACCGCTCCGAGGTGCTCGGCGTGGTCGGGCCGAACGGGATCGGGAAGTCGACGCTCGCGAAGCTGTTCGCGGGGTCGCTGGAGCCGGACGAGGGCGAGCTCGACTTCGCGCTCGACATCGCGTACAAGCCGCAGTACATCGACATCGACCAACCGATGCGCGTCGACGCGTTCCTCGCGTCGATCACCGACGAGTTCGGCAGCTCCTACTGGAACACGGAGATCGCTCAGCCGCTCCAGCTCGACCGCGTGATGGAACAGAACCTCTCCGACCTCTCGGGTGGAGAGCGCCAGCGCGTCGCCATCGCGGCGTGTCTCTCTGAGGACGCGGACCTGTACCTCCTCGACGAGCCTTCCGCGCACCTCGACGTGGAACAGCGGGTGCGCGCGACGACGGCGATCCGCCGGTACGCGGAGAACCACGACGCGACCGTGATGGTGATCGACCACGACATCTACATGATCGACCTCCTCGCTGACCGCCTGATGGTGTTCGACGGCGAGCCGGCCGAGCGCGGGCACGCGACCCCGCCCCAGGAGATGCGCGAGGGGATGAACGAGTTCCTCGCGGACCTCGACATCACCTTCCGCCGCGACGAGCGGACGGGTCGCCCCCGGATCAACAAGCCGGGCTCGCAGCTCGACAGTCAGCAGAAGCGCGACGGCGAGTACTACTACTCCGGCTAGTCGCTCGGACCGACCGCTCCGGTCACGGGAGGTCGTTCGCCCCCCGGTTCATTTCCCCATAGCGATGGCCTCGCGGTCGTTACGGTCCGTATACTAAACCCTCTTTAGCGCATCCCAACCGCGAATGCAGTTGGTCTTCACCGAGTCGTCGCCGAGTAGCGGCTGTCACTCCGTCACGTCGTCTCTCGCCCTATGAACCGGTCACAACTCCTGTCGGCGCTGATCGCGCTGCTGGCGATCACGTCGTTGAGCGTCGCGTCGACGACGCTGGAGACGAGCCTGACGACCGATCCGGACGACGAGATAAACCCGGACTGGGGTAGCCTGCCGATAGGGCAGGGCGACGCGGCGGCGATTCAGGAGTCGATCGAGAGCGGGGGCGGGGAGAGCGACGCCGAGACCGTTAGCGGTTCCGCCGGCGGTGCGGTCGCGGTCGATGAACGCTCGCTCCTCGACCGCCTGATAGGGCTGTTGAGTCGGCTCTTCCGCGTCCTCCTGCCGGTTGTGGCGGTTCTGACACTGGCCGCGCTGGCGTATCGGTACCGGGACGTTCTGGCCGACCGCTTCGGGCGCGACTCCCGAACGACCCCCGCCGCCGAGGCGCGACCGGCGGCCGGACGCTGGCCCGGGACGCCCCCCGAACACGACGTGGACCGGGCTTGGGTGGAGGTGATACGTCGGCTGAACCCGGATCGGCCCGAGACGACGACCCCGGACGAGTGCCGGGCCCTCGCTCGCGTTCGAGGCGTCGATCGCGACGCCGTCGAGCCGATCGTCTCCGCGTTCGAGAACGTGCACTACGGCGGATACTCGGTCGAGACCGAGATCGGCCGGGCTCGCGAGGGGCTCCGCGCGCTGGAGGGCGGTGTGAAGTGAGCGACCCGACCGATGCGGACACACGCCGAGTCGACGCGGAGAGGCTGATCGCCCGCCTCGGTCGTGTGACTCGCGCCCTGCTTCTCTTGGTAGGGGTCGCGACGCTCGGCCTCGGACTGCTCGTCGCCTTCGATCCGGAGACGGAGGGCGTGCTCCGGATCGACGCGGCGATCGAAGCCCTCGGGAGCGACTACGTGGTGCTGGCGGTGTTCGGCCTTCTGGCGGTCGGACTCGCGTTGCTCCTCGTGGCGGTACGCCGCGTCCGCGGCGTCAGCGAGGCGACCCCCCCGGCCGTCGAGGGCGTTCTGACGGCGACGTATCCCGGCGCGTCGTTCGACCGCGCCGGTGGCGGGCGACTGCGTCGGTTCTTCTCCACCCGGTCGACAACCGACCGTCGCGATCGGATCCGGGAGGCGGCGATCCGGGCGACGACGCGCGCGGAGGGTTGTTCGCGGACCGACGCCGGACGTCGCGTCGACGAGGGAACGTGGACGAGCGACCCTGTCGCCGGGGCTTACCTCTCCGCGTCGGGGCGCGGGGTCTCGGGCGGTACCCGCTCCGGCTGGGGGGTCGCCCGCGGCGGCGAGCCGGCCGACCGAACCGTCGACGCCATCTTGGCGAAGACGCCCGGCGAGCGATCGGCGGTCCGGGACAGTGATCGGGCCGAGGACGAGAGTCTGAACGGGGCGACCGTTCGGAATTCGGATCGGGATACCGACCGGAATTCCGAACGGGACACAGTTCCGAATCCGGATCGGGACGCGAACGCGCGGCCGAACACTGACCGGGACGCGGATCGGGACACCGACCGAGTTTCGAACCGCGGTTCTGACGGGCGGTGGACAACGCAGGAGAGGGCCCAATGACGCACGGCATCGCCGCCCTCCGTCGCTGGCTCGACAGCTCAGAGCGTCCCGAACGGACCGCGGTCGACAGGAGGGCTCAACGGGGGTCTGTGGCCAGAACCGACGGCGGCGTCACAGTCGACCCGGCGTCCGGCGCGAGCCGATCGTCATCGGTTCGGTGGACCGGTCGTTGGCGCGGGATCGCCGCCGTCGCGCTTCTCGCGGTGGCGATCGGTCTCCTCGCGAAACGACCCTCGCTGTTGCTGGTCGGCGCTCTCGCCGGCGCGTACGCCGCCTACCCGCGTCTCACCGCGATTCCCGACCCCGACCTATCCATCCGACGGGAGATAGATCCGGCGTCGCCGGCGGACGGCGAGCGGGTGTCCGTGCGGACGACGGTCACGAACGAGGGAGACGCGCTCGCCGACGTCCGGATCGTCGACGGGACCCCGGCGATGCTCTCGGTTTCGGGCGGATCGCCGCGACGCGCGACGGCGCTACTTCCGGGCGGCGAGGCGACGATACGCTACGAACTCCGGGCGCGCCCGGGTCGCCACGCCTTCCGGCCGGCGACCGTGCTCTGTCGCGACGCGAGCGGGTCGGTGGAGGTCGAACGCTCGCTCCCCGCGGCGGACTCCTTCGAGTGCGAAGCGGCGGTTCCGGACGTCCCGCTGCGCGGACAGAGCAGTCACCATCCGGGTCCGCTGGTCACCGACGAGGGGGGCGAGGGGATCGAGTTTCACTCCGTCGAGACGTACCAGCGCGGGGATCCCGCGAACCGAATCGACTGGCGTCGATACGCGCGGACCGGCGAACTCACCTCGATGGAGTTCCGCACCGAACGGCTCGCGGAGGTGGTGGTGTGCGTGGACGCGCGACCCGCGTCGTACCGGGCCGCGGCCGCGACCGAACCCCACGGCGTCGCGCTCGCCGTCGACGCCGCCGGCCGCATCGGCGACGCGCTGTTCGACGCGAATCACCGGGTCGGCCTGGCCGGGTTCGGACGGCACGTCTGCGTGCTTCCGGCCCGGAGCGGTCGCGACCACGTCAGCCGGTTCCACCGTCGGCTGGCGACGGATCCGGCCTTCGAGCTGGATCCGCCGGAGACGGCCCGCACGGCCGAGCGGGATGGCGGAACGGTCCCGTCCCGACTCGTCACCGGAGACGGTCCGAACGGCGATGGCCTCGGTGACGACGAAGTCGACGGGGCCGACGGGGCCGTCTCGGTCGACACCCAGCTGTCCAGAATACGGGCCGAGTTCGGGTCGAACACGCAGGTCGTGTTGATCACGCCGCTGTGCGACGACGAGGCCTCCCGCATCGCCCAGCGGTTCGAGGGCGGTGGGACCGCCGTCACGGTCGTCAGTCCCGACGTCACCGCGGCGGAGACCGCGGGGGGGAGGCTCGCTCGACTGGAGCGGGCGAACCGGCTGAGCGTGCTCCGGAACGCGGGCATCCCCGTCGTCGACTGGGCATCGACCCAGTCGCTGGGCGCGGCAATGACCGCCATCGAGGGGAGGGGCCGATGACGGCGTCAGACGCGCCGGGATCGGAGGCGACGTCCGACGGGACGAGACCGACGACAGCGCCCGACGCGACGGGATCGACGACAGCGCCCGACGCGACGAGACCGACGACAGCGCCGGACGGGGCGACCCCTCGGTTCGTTCGTCGACCGACAGTCGCGAGCGGCGTCATCGCCCTCGTCGCCGGGAGCGTCGCCGTGGCCCTCGTTGCCGACGCGTCCCTCCAGCGGGAGATCCTTCGGCTGGCCGTCGTCGGCGTCCTCGCCTTCGGGATCGGAGGACGACTCGTTCGTCGCGGCGTGACGGCCTTCGGGGCGCTGGGTGCGCTGGTCGCGCTCGGCGGAGGGATCGCCGTTCTCGTCGCGACGGGACAGGCGGTCACGCGGCTCCCGCAGGTCACTCATCGGATCGAGTTGCTGCCCGGGATCGTGGGGCTGTGGATGCTTTCCGCGGCGCTCGCGCCGGTTCGGTTCCGGTGGAGCCGGGCCCTGATAGACGTCGGCACCGGCCTCGTGTTCCTCGGCGTGCTCGTGACGGGGGTAACACGGGGGGCGGGCACCACCGCGCTCCTGCTCGCGACGCTCGCGACGATCCTCGCGTGGGACGCGGCCGAGAACGCGGTGTCCGTCGGCGGCCAGATCGGTGTTCAGCGCGGCGCGAGGACCGTTCGGGCCGAACTCGCTCACGCGGGGGTCGCCGCGGGCGTCGGCGCGGGCGCCATCGCGGTCGTGCTCGGGGTGGCCCGTCTCGGTATCGACGGCCTCCCGTTCGGCGCGCTCGTCGCGCTCGTCGTCGGCAGCGTGATCTTGGTCTTCGGCTCCAACCGGTGACACTCAGGGGCGCAGCTGCGGCACCGGCAGATCCGAGAGGATATCGTCGACGATCTCCGTCGTCGAGACGCCCGAAACGCGCGCGTCGGGGGTCACCACTATCCGGTGGGCCAACACGGGCGTCGCCATCGCCTTCACGTCGTCCGGCGTCGCGTAAGCCCGACCCGTGAGCGCGGCGTGGGTTCGCACGACCTCGAAGAACCGCTGGATTCCCCGCGGCGACACGCCCGTGTTCACGCGCTCGTCCGTTCGCGTCGCGCGGGCGACGTCGACGAGGTACTGCCGAACCCCGTTCTCCACGCGGATCGACTCCGGAACGCGCCGGAGCTGCGTGAGCGTGTCGAGCGAGCAGACCGTCCCGACCGACGGCGAGGAGGCCTGACGACCCGCGCGGCGGTCGATCAGTTCGAGTTCGCCGGCTCGGTCGGGGTAGCCGAGGCTGGTCTTGACGATGAACCGGTCCTTCTGGGCGGCCGGGAGCTCGAAGGTCCCGTCCATCTCGACGGGGTTCTGCGTGGCGATGACGACGAACGGGTCGGGGAGTGGGTGAGTCTCGCCGTCGACGGTGACCTGCCCTTCCTCCATCGCCTCGAGGAGCGCCGCCTGGGTCTTCGGCGGGGCTCGGTTGATCTCGTCCGCGAGTACGACGTTCGCGAACACCGGCCCGGGCTGGAACTCGAAGCTCCGGGCTTTCTCGTCGAAGACGTTCGAGCCGATGACGTCGGACGGCAGCAGGTCGGGGGTGAACTGGACGCGCGAGAAGGAGACGTCGACCGCGTCCGCGAACGACCGCGCCGTGAGCGTCTTTCCGGTTCCCGGGACGTCTTCAAGCAGGACGTGGCCGTCGGAGAGCAACCCGACGAGAATCGTCTTCAGCGTCGACCGCTCGGTGACCACGGCCGCGGCGATCTCGTCGAGGATCTCGTCGCTCCGTCGCTGCACAGTCGCAGGATCCATACCGATCGGACCGGCGTCGACCCGTTGGTTATAGCCCTCCTAAACGCGGATTTGGTCGTCGTAACCCGCTTTTCGGTTCCGTTAATAACCCGTTTTCAGACGGATTCCCTGTCCGAAACGGCCGGTCGCTGAAGCGTGCTTCGTGATCGATAGCGGGAGTGGCTGTTGCAGATCGATGGCGCCGATACGGTATTTATAAGCAGTAAGCGACGGCGACGATCGATTATAAAATCGGTGTGGTGGCGCGCCCCGGTGAGCGGCCCACTGGACCGCTCATCGACGGTGTGAGGTCGCCGGCGCTGTGCGCCGGCTGCCAGAGGGATCTTCGGTCCCTCGCTGGAGTCGCTGGCCGCGAGTCGTCGTGGCTGGGGCTTCGGAGGCGTTCACGGACGATCTGACCGAAATTGCTTATAAATACCTCCCAGTGACACGCCGTTCCTACTTATAAACGATCGCTCAACCACACTGAGACACGTCCCCCCGCGTTCCGCGAATCGGTGTTGACGGCCGCCCTCTACACGTCCGCGGATCCGCCGTACCGAAGCGATTAAGCACGGAAGCCGCAAACGACGGAGTATGCAACACCTCATCATTCGCGGCGACCCCGGGATCCGGCGGGACGCGGTGATCGAGTACGAGGGCGAGGAGCTGGTGTGCTTCGGGATCAACGTCCAGGGCGGCTGGCACGGCCCGGACGAGCCGCAGCTCTGGTGTACCGTCGGCACCGAAGACGAGCGCGAGGCCTACGACAAACGCGAGTACGTCCCGCACTGGCTCGACGTCGACACGGTCGACGCCGAGGACCTCGACGTGATCAAAGCGAAGGGCGAGCTGTCGGTCTAGCGGCGGCGTTCTTCTGCGATTTCGACGTTTCCTACAGCGGCGGGTCGTCCAGCCACGCCTCGATCGCGCCGGCCATTGCGCCGCGGCGGTGGATCGTTCTCTTCTCGGGGTCGACCACGGTGCTCTCCGTGCCGGGCGTCTCGCCGCCGTCGACGACGACTGCGACCCCCTCGCGGATCCGGTCGTCGAGGTCGTCGAGGCGTGTGACGCTCCCGCGCCCGGAGACGTTCGCGCTCGTCGCGGTGAGCGGGCCGGTCTCGGAGAGCAGGTCGCGGGCGAGGTCGTGGTCCGGCACCCGGATCCCGACCCGGTCGCGTCCGGCGGTGAGCGCGTCGGGGACCGCGTCGCCGCGCTCGACGATCACGGTCACAGGCCCGGGGAGGAACGCCCGGGCGAACGCGACCGCGAACTCGGTGGGTTCGGTGTGGCGGAGCGCGGCGTCGACGCTCGGAACCCCGAGCGAGAGCGGTTTCGAGCGCTCTCGGCTCTTCAGCTCGAACACCCGTTCGACGGCGTCGGGGTCGAGGGCGTCGCCGCCGAGCCCGTACACCGTCTCGGTGGGGTAGACCACGAGGTCGCCGTCGGTGACCGCCTCGGCGGCTCGTCGGAGGGCGTCGCTGTCCCGTGTCACAGGGTTCGGTTCGTGACGGCCGCGAAAAAGGGTGACGAGTGGGGGCGAAGCGTGCGGGCCGCCGGAAGTGTCGGGCGCCGTCCCGGAATCAGTCGACGAGTCGCTCGACCGCGTCGTCGATGGCCTCGGCGTCGGGGAACTCGGGATGTTCGCTCGCGACCCACGCGAACTCGACACTGCGGTCGGCGTCGAGCAGGAAGACGGCCGGGCGGGTCTCGGTGATCCCGGTCATGCCGTCGATGTCATGCGCGAGGCCGTACTCCTCGATCACGCCCGCGCCGGGGTCGGAAAAGGTTCGGATCCCGTCTCCCCGCTCGGCGAGCAGGCGCTTGTGGGCGTACGGCGTCGAGATCGACAGGCCGAGGATATCAAGGTCGTCGGCCCAGCCGTGGTCGTCGACCGTGTTGTAGAGGTACGTCGCCTGAAAGGCGCCGTTCATCGGGTGGAACAGCAGGAGGGTCGGCCCGTCGACGACATCGCCGAGCGCGCGGTCCTCCCAGTACTCCTCGTCGACGAGCGGTCGGGTGAAGTCGGGTGCCGTGTCGCCCTCGGCGACGTGGTCGATCTCCGGCAGCGAGACGACGTCGAAGTCAGGCATCTCAGGCACCCCCTTCGGCGTAGGTTCCCTTCAGGTACTCCACGATGTTCGCGCTCTCGGACATGGTCACGCCCGTCTCGCGGTCGACGATCGCCGGCACGCTGCGGGCACCGGAGACGCGCTTGACGACGTTGCGCTCGGAGTGCATCGGCTCGACGTACCGCGACCGGTACTCCACGTCGAGCTCGTTCAGGGTGCGGACGACACGCTCGCAGAAGGGACACGCCTGCAGTCGGTACAGGGTGATCGCTGGTTCGCTCATGTCCCGTCGTTCGCCGGCGAGACAGGTAATCGTGTCGCCGTCGGTACTCGAGACGCCCGAGCGGGCTCGCCGTGGCAGCCGTCGTCGGGGGTGTCCGAAGGGAACGCTTTAATCGCGGGGAGACGGAACACAAACGAATATGGGCTTGTCGTCTAGCGTGCCGGTGGCCGACCTCCTCCAGATACCGATCCCCGGTAACGGCGTCGTGACCGCGCTCGGCGTCGCCGCGATTCTCGTCTTGGTCGGGCTGTCGGCGTTCTTCTCCTCGTCGGAGATCGCGATGTTCTCGCTGCCGCAACACCGCATCGACAGCCTCGTCGACGAGGGCGTCCCGGGGGCGGAGACGATCCGCGACATGAAGCAGAACCCCCATCGCCTGTTGGTGACGATCCTCGTCGGCAACAACATCGTCAACGTGGCGATGACCTCCATCGCCACCGCGCTGTTCGGGATCTACCTCTCGCGGGGGGAGTCGGTGCTGGCGACGACGTTCGGGATCACGACGCTCGTGCTGATCTTCGGCGAGAGCGCGCCGAAGTCCTACGCCGTCGAGAACACAGAGTCGTGGGCGCTCCGGATCGCCCGCCCGCTGAAGCTCTCGGAGTACGCGCTCTACCCGCTCGTCGTCCTCTTCGACTACATCGTCAAAGGGGTCAACAAGGTCATCGGCGGCTCGGCCGCCATCGAGTCGACGTACGTGACCCGCGACGAGATCCAAGACATCATCGAGACCGGCGAGCGCGAGGGCGTCATCGAGGAGGAGGAACGCGAGATGCTCGACCGCATCTTCCGCTTCAACAACACCATCGCCAAGGAGGTGATGACGCCCCGTCTCGACGTCACCGCGGTCGCGAAGGAGTCCTCCGTCGAGGAGGCGATCGAGAAGTGCATCCAGGCGGACCACGAGCGCGTCCCCGTCTACGAGGGGAACCTCGACAACATTATCGGCGTGGTGACCGTCCGCGATCTGGTGCGCGAACTCCGCTACTCCGAGGGCGAGCCCTCGCTGGAGCGCGTCGTGAAGCCGACGCTGCACGTCCCCGAGTCGAAGAACGCCGACGAGCTACTCGCGGAGATGCAGGAGAACCGCCTCCAGATGGTCACCGTCATCGACGAGTTCGGGACCACGGAGGGGATCATCACCCTCGAAGACATGGTCGAGGAGATCGTCGGCGAAATCTTAGAGGGCGACGAGGAGGCTCCGGTGGAGTTCTTAGAGGACAACGTCGCCGTCGTGCAGGGCGAGGTGAACATCGACGAGGTCAACGAGATGCTCGGGATCGACCTCCCCGAGGGCGAGGAGTTCGAGACGCTCGCCGGCTTCGTGTTCAACCGCGCCGGGCGCCTCGTCGAGGAGGGCGAGGAGATCGAGTTCGACGGGATCCGGATCCGGATCGAGCGCGTCGACAACACCCGGATCATGTCGGCGCGCGTCACCGTGCTCGACGCCGAAGCGGTGGCCGAGTCCATCGAGGAGGACGAGGCGGCGGAGTCGAGTGACGGGCCCGAAGCGACCCCGAGCGACGCGGAGTGAACGCTGAGTGCGATCGGTGGGCGGTGGTGAGAGTCCCCCGGTAATTCGGTCGATCGCTTATAAGTTGCCAGTTTGTTTAAAAATAAATCGTCGCTCGCTTACCAGTCCGGGCCGAAGTCGGGGTCGATCTGGCGGTCGGTCCGGCCGAGGTCGTCGATCCGCTGGAGGTCCTCGTCGTCCAGTTCGAGCCCGAGGCTCGCCCAGTTGTCGCGGAGGTGGTCCTCGCCGGTCGCCTTCGGGATGGCGGTGACGCCCCTCTCGCGGAGCCACGCGAGGCTCACCTGCGCGGCGCTGACGCCGTGCTTTTCGGCGATGTCGCCGATCGTCGGGTCGTCGAGGATCTTCCCGCGGGCGAGCGGCGAGTAGCCGACGAGTTCGACGTCGTTGGCGTCGGCGTATTCGCGAAGCTCCTCCTGTCGGAGCAGCGGATGCATCTCCACCTGGTTCGCGAACGGCGTCTCACCGAGGGCGTCGGTCGCGGCGTCGAGGTGCTCCGGCTCGAAGTTCGAGACACCGATTCGGTCGATCAGGCCGTCGTCGCGGAGCTCCGCGAACGCGGGCAGCGTCTCCTCGGGGTCGTACTCGCCGGCCGGCCAGTGGACGTACAGCAGGTCGGCGTACTCGGTGTCGAGCTTCTGGAGGCTCTCGCGGGTCGACGCGGCCACGTCCTCGGGCGCGAGGTTGTCGAGCCACACCTTCGTCGCGAGGAACACGTCGTCGCGGTCGACGTCTGCGGCGGCGATTCCCTCGCCCACGGCGGCCTCGTTCCCGTAGGCCTGAGCCGTGTCGATGTGGCGGTATCCCGTCTCCAAGGCCGTTTTGACGGACTCGACGCACTGCGCGGGGTCGTCGTTCTCCCACGTCCCGAGCCCGAGCGCCGGCATCCCGTCGGCGGTCGGCACGTCGAAAGACTGCGGCTCCTGTGACATACGCAGCGGTAGTCGCGTGAGGGGAAAGTCGCTTGCGGTCCCGGCGGTCGATCGGGGGATCGTCTCCGCGGTTATCGGGAGACGAGAACCGACGAGATGCCTATATCCGCCGACGTTGTAGCTCGAACCAAGAGATGGTGAGCCGCTACGACAAACAGCTGATAGCGATGGCCGCCGTGCTGCTCGCCGGCGCGCTCGCGGGACTCCATCCGGCCGTAGCGTTTCAGCAGGGGCTCGCAGCGGGAAGCGCCGCGTCCACGCTGGTTCTGTACGAGGCCGTGTTCCGAAATCCGCCGACCGAACCGGCTCGACACCGGAACGCGGCCTTGGGTATCGTCGGACTCGGCTGGCTCGCCACCCTCGTACTGGCGCTTTGACACCCGGCCACCGCGATCGAGTACCTACTCCAGCAGCGCCCGCGAGGAGTTCGCCACGACGAGCAGGCTGGACGCGCCCATCGCGACCGCGGCGAACAGGGGATTGAGAAGACCGGTCACCGCGAGCGGGATGGCGACCGCGTTGTAACAGAACGCCCAGCCGATGTTCCCCTTCACGCGCCGGCCCGCGGCCCGCGAGAGCTCGAAGACGGTCGCCACGGAGCCGAGGTCGTCGTCGACGATCGCCACGTCGGCCGCGTCGGCCGCCATCGCGGTTCCCCCGCCGAGCGCGACGCCGAGGTCCGCCGCGGCGAGCGCGGGCGCGTCGTTGGTCCCGTCCCCGACCATCACCGTGAGCCCGCTCGCCTTCAGCCGCTCGACCGTCTCGGCTTTCCCCTCCGGCGGCACGCCCGCGAACACCGACGATATCGCGTCGTGCTCGCTGAAGACGGTCGCCGCGCGCTCGTCGTCGCCCGTCAGCACGACGACCTCGACGCCCGAGTCGGCGAGCTCGGTCACGGTCTCCGCCCACCCCTCGCGCAGCTCGTCGCCGACCACGACGACTCCCGCCGCGGCGCCGTCGCGGCCGACGGCGACCGGGACGCGACCCACGTCGCGGGCCGCCGCGACCGCCTCGCGGATCCCGGCGGAGACTTCCCACCCGCGCTCGTCGAACAGGTCCGGGTGGCCGACGACGACTTCGACGCCGTCGACGACGCCGGAGACGCCGCGGGCGTGGCTCTCGAAGTCCGTGACTGCGAGGGCGTCGTCGGCGTCCGGTTCGTCGACCGTCTCCGCCGACTCCACCTCCCCGCCGTCGGCGACCGCAGGCGACGCGCCGCCGGAGTCCGACGCGGATTCGGGGGAGCCGAACGCGCCGTCGCTCCCGCGCGCCGCGGCGATCGCCTGCCCGACCGGGTGCGCCGAGCGCTCCTCCAGCGCGGCGGCGAGCCGGAGGAGGTCGTCGTCGAGATCCGTCGAGACCACCCGCATCTCGCCGGTGGTGAGCGTCCCCGTCTTGTCGAAGACGACGGTGTCGGCGCCACGGAGTCGCTCGAAGACGGTGTCGTCGAAGATCACGATGGAGCGTTCGAGCGCGTCGCGGATCCCGGCGGCGACCGCGAGCGGGGTCGCGAGCCCGAGCGCGCACGGACACGAGACGATGAGCACCGTGAGCCCGACGAGCATCGCCTCCGTCATCCCGTTACCGAGCGCGAGGTTGGCCCCCGCGGCGAGGAGCGCGACCGCGAGCACGACCGGGACGAACACCGTCGCGAGCCGGTCGGCGAGCTTCTGGACGCCGTGGTTCCCGCTCTGGAGGTCCCAGACGAGCTCGGCGACGCGGTCGAGGCTGGAGGTCGCGTCCGGGCCGACCTCGACCGTCAGCGACCCGTCCGCGACCACGGAGCCGCCGACCACGGCGTCGCCGGGCGTCTTCCGGACCGGCATCGACTCGCCCGTGACGACCGACTCGTCGACCGCGGCGTCGCCAGCGACCGCATCGCCGTCGACCGGGACCCGATCGCCGGCGCGCACGAGCAGCCGGTCACCGGGCGCGAGGTCGTCGATGGCGACCTCTTCGGTCTCGGCCCCGACGCCGCCCGCGCTCCCGTCGCCGTCCGCCCCCTCGCCGTCACCGACCAGCCGCCGAGCGCTGTCGACCTGCACCGCGGTGAGATCGGAGAGGAGCTCGGTCGCCCGCTTCTTGATCGAGTCCTCGTAGTGGTTGCCGACGGTGACGATCACGATGATCGCAACGGTCACGTCGTAGTAGATCGACGGCGACTCGACGAAGATCACCGCGAGCGTGCTGTAGACGTACGCGCTGACCGCCGCGATCGCGACGAGGAGGTCCATGTTCGGCGACCGCGTCTTCGCGCTGACGTACGCCCCTCTGAGTATCGGCTTCCCCGTGACGAACAGGACCACCGTCGTCAGCACGCCGATCACGATGAAGAAGTACGTCCCCGACGAGGAGGCCATCGCCTGGTTGAGGTACTCCAGGGTCCGCTCGTTGTAGAAGGGGAACGCGAAGTACGTCGGGTAGATGATGACGATGTACTGGAGCATCACCGCCATCCCGACGAGCACGCCGGCCGCGAGGCGCGCCGTCGCCATGTTGTCCGCCTGTCGGCGCGAGAAGGCGTCGTCCCGGTCGTACGCGCTGTAGCCGAGCCCGCTCACCGCCTCGGAGAGGTCGTCGGTGGTGACGGCGTCGGGGTCGTGGTCGATCCGCACTGTGTCCGTGACGTAGCTCGCGCTGGCGGCGCTGACGCCCTCGGTCTCGGTCGCGACCGTCTCGATGAACGCCTCGCAGGTGGCGCAGTGCATCCCGTCGACTTCGAGGAACGTCGCCTCGTGGTCGGCGGGGACCGCGTCGCCGCCGGCACCGCCGCCGGTCTCGTCATCGTTCCCCTGCCGCCGCTCGCGCACCGCCTCGGCGTCGACGTCGACATCGCCGAGCGTCTCGTACACGTCTCGGCAGCCGGTACAGCAGAAGCGGTTGCCCTCGTCGTCGACCACGTCGACGCCGTCGGTCGGGAGCTCACAGAGGGTGCAACCGGGCGCCTCGTCGTCGGTCCGGTCGGCGGGCGCCGACGCGTCCATTCTCACATCCCCCCCGCCATCCCGGCGTCGAGCGGGTTCCAGAAGGGCAGGCTCGGGTGCGGCACGTGGACGCCGACCGCCATCAGTCCGTGCGCGAACAGGACGTAGCCGAGCGCCACGAAGGCGACGCCGAGCAGGCGGTGGACCCGGCGACGGTGGACCGCGTCGACGCCCTCGATGACGGTCCCGTAGAGGAAGACCGCGGGCATCGTGCCGACCCCGAGCGCGCCGAGTGCGAGCGCGCCGCTGACGGCGGAGCCGCTGGCGAACGCGTAGAGGTACGCCGGGTAGAGGATCGGACACGGGAGCAGCCCGTGGACCGCGCCGAGCCCGACGATTCCGGGGCCGTTGGCGAGGCGGTCGACGTGGCCGGTGAGCCAGCCGGTGACGCGGTCGAGGCCGGGGAGGTGGATCCCGCCGGTCGCGCCACCGAGTGCGTACCGGACGCCGACTACGATTACGGCCGCGCCGACGCCGAGGCCGACGACGCCGCGGACCGCCTCCGCCGCGCCGGTCAGCGTCGCGGTCGTGACGAGAACGGCCCCGCCGAGCGCGCCTAGCGCCGCGCCGATAGTGGCATAGCTCGTCGCGCGGCCGAGGTTGAACAGCGCGTGCTGGCGGACCTCGTAGGTCGTCAGGTGGCTCCCGCGGCGGTCATCCGTCGCGCCGGCAGTAGGCGATCCGCCGTCGGCGCGCTCGCTCCCCTCGCGCATCCGGCCGGCGTACACCGTGACCAGCGGGCCGCACATCCCGATGCAGTGGGCGCCGCCGAGCAGCCCGATAGCGAGGAACAGAAGCACGTCGGTCCCGAGGAGCGTCGAGATGTCCATGAGGGTTGGTTACCGAGTGTTGGCGTCGCGGGCGCTAATGGGTTTCGTCGGGCGGGACGCCGGCACGTCGGGTCGGTGTCGGCGCATCACTCCTCCACGAACACGGTCGCGTACATCCCGCCGGTCTCGTGCGGGATGCAGACGTAGTCGTAGCGGCCGGGGACCTCGAAGGTGTGCGAGAATCGGTCGCCGCTCTCCAGCGCGCCGCCGAAGTCGGAGGGCCACGCCTCGCGGGCGCTCTCCTCGTCGTCGAAGCCGCCGGAGGCGAAGTAGTCGGCCGCGTCGGGGATCCCGCCCCCGTAGGCGGTGACGGTGTGCCTCCGTACGCTCGTGTTCTCCCAGACGACGGTGTCGCCGACGGAGACGGTCAGCTCCGCCGGACGATACGCGTCGGCGACCATTCCCACGTCGTAACCGGGGTCGCCGCCGACGGCCGAACAGCCGGCGAGGGCGGTCGTCGCCGCGACGCCCCCGGCCGCGCCCAGCCGTCGGAGGAACCGTCTGCGGTGCATATCTTATCTGGGGGCCTGAGCGGTTTCAATATCGCGGTCGACCCCGCCGAGTGAGAATATCCCGCCTGCGGACGGCGCGACCGCGATTACGCGGTGTCTCGCCGGCGACACCGCAGCCGGTCCCCCGAATCGGGCGGCGATCGCCGGAGCGCGGAAGCGATCGTTCACCGCCGGGAGACGAGCAACACACTCGGCATACTCCGGTTCGGAGTCGAGGTTTGTCGGTGAAAACCTAACTGGTTAGGTTGGTCTATTTAGTTGGGTCGTTGCGTAGGTGTGGGTGTTGCATGATCCGAACAGCAGCGGCTGACGCGTTCGCGCAGGGAATCGTCCCGCTTGAGATGACCCAAACCGAGATCTTCGAGTACATTCAGGCCGATCAGCTCCTGAGTGCGTCGCTCTGGGTGAATATTGCCCTCGCGGGCCTGTCGATCCTCCTCTTCGTCTATATGGGGCGGAACGTAGAGGATCCCCGCGCTCAGTTGATTTTCGTCGCCACGCTGATGGTGCCGCTCGTCTCGATCTCCAGCTACACGGGACTCGTGTCCGGAATCACTGTCGGCTTCCTCGAGATGCCGGCCGGCCACGCGCTGGCCGGGGCCGGGACCGGACCGGAAGGCGGCGTGTTCACTCCGTGGGGGCGGTACCTCACGTGGGCGCTGTCGACGCCGATGATCCTCATCGCACTCGGCCTCCTCGCCGGGTCGAACGTGACGAAGCTGTTCACGGCCGTCACGGCCGACATCGGGATGTGTATCACGGGCCTCGCGGCCGCGCTGACCACGTCCTCCTACCTGCTGCGCTGGGTCTGGTACGGTATCAGCTGCGCGTTCTTCGCCGTCGTCCTCTACATCCTGCTCGTCGAGTGGGCAGAGGACGCCGAGATCGCCGGCACCGCCGAGATATTCAACACGCTGAAGATCCTCACCGTCGTCCTCTGGCTCGGTTACCCGATCGTCTGGGGGCTCGGCGCCGAGGGGCTCGCGGTGATCCAGTCGCCCGCCGTCACCTCGTGGGCCTACAGCGGGATGGACATCATCGCGAAGTACCTCTTCGCGTTCCTCCTGCTGCGCTGGGTCGCCGACAACGAGAGCACGGTCGCCGGCATGGCGCCGAGCCTCGGCTCGGCCTCCCGCGGCGGCGCGGCGCCGGCCGACGACTGACGACGCGGTCGCGTTCGCTCTTTCGCGGATTCTTTTTCGCCCCGTCTCGACGCTCTCAGCCGCCGGCACGGCGGACGAGAGAACAGAGCTAAACCCGCGGCGGCGGTGGAGAGACACATGAAACAGGCCATCGTCGCCCGCACCGACATCGGCATGGGCGAGGGGAAACTCGCCGCGCAGGTCGCGCACGCGTCGCTGTCGGCGTACCAGGACGCCGGCCGACGCGTCCGGAAGAAGTGGCAGGGCGAGGGACAGAAGAAGGTCGTTTTAAAGGGAGACTCCGAGAGCCAGCTGTTCGAGCTGGCCGACAAGGCCGACAAGGAGGGGATTCCGTACGCGATCATCCGCGACGCCGGCCACACCCAACTGGAGCCCGGAACCGTTACCGCGCTCGCCGTGGGACCCGCCCGCGACGACACCGTCGACCGCGTGACCGGCGACCTCTCGCTGTACTGAATGGTCCCCACTACTTCCCTCCGCGAGGCACATCCGGCCGAGCGCGCCGCGGGCATCGACCACTACGTCAGCGACGCCGACGGGATCGGCGGCCGGCTCCGCGAGTCGCCCGAGGACTTCCGCGTCCGGGAGCTGGAGGCGTTCGAGCCGGAGCCGCTCGGCGCCGATACCGGGAGCTATCCCGAGCTCGTCGTCCGCGTCACCCTCCGCGACTGGGACACGAACGACTTCGCGCGCCGGATCTCTGACGCTCTCGGAATCAGCCGCGAGCGCGTCTCGTGGGCGGGGACGAAGGACAAGCGCGCCGTCACCACCCAGCTGTTCACGCTCCGCGAGGTCGACCCCGACGACCTCCCCGAGATCCGCGGCGCCGAGATCGAGCCCCTCGGTCGCGCCGGTCGCGGGCTCTCGTTCGGCGACCTCGCGGGCAACGCCTTCGAGATCCGAGTCGCCGACGCGGTCCCCGAAGCCTCCGAGCGCGTCGCCGACGTGGTGAGCGACCTGCGGGCGTTTGACGGCGACGAGGAAGAAGCGGCGGCGAGCGACCCGGACGACATCGACGCCGCCACCGTCGGCGTCCCCAACTACTTCGGCCAGCAGCGCTTCGGGAGCCGCCGGCCCGTCACCCACCGCGTCGGGCTAGCGGTCGTCAGAGAGGACTTCCGCGAGGCGGTGCGGCTGTACGCCGGTAACCCCTCGCAGACGGAGCCCGACGACACCCGCGCCGCGCGGAATCGCGTCGACGCCGCGTTCGGGGTCGGCGAGGGTGACGCGGCGGACGACGCCGGCCCCGCCGCCGACGGCACCGGCGACGGCGACTGGGAGGCCTGCCTCGATGCGATCCCGGGCAAGCTCCGGTTCGAGCGCTCGATGGTCCACCGGCTCGCCGAGCGCGACGCGGCTCCCGACGCGCCGCCGACCCACGACGACTGGCGACACGCGCTGGAGGCGGTCCCCTCGAACCTCCAGCGGCTCTTCGTCAACGCCGCCCAGTCGTTCCTCTTCAACCGAATCCTGAGCGAGCGCCTGCGCCGCGGGCTCCCGTTCGACCGCCCCGTCGCCGGCGACGTGGCCTGTTTCGCCGACGGGGACGCGCCCGACGAGCTGTACGCGCCCGACACGGACCGGCTCCAGCGGGTCGACGAGGACCGAGTCTCGGTCGTTTCCCGCCACTGCGAACGCGGCCGAGCGTTCGTCACCGCGCCCCTCGTCGGCACGGAGACAGACCTCGGCGACGGCGAGCCGGGCGAGATCGAGCGCGAGGTTCTCGCCGACGCCGGGATCGAGCCCGCCGACTTCGCGCTCCCCGGCGAGTTCGACTCGTCGGGCACCCGGCGGGCGATCCTCCTCCGGAGCGACCTCGACGTGACGTTCGAGGGCGGCGACCCGCGGTTCGCGTTTGCGCTCCCGAGCGGGTCGTACGCGACGGTGCTGCTCCGAGAGTTCACGAAGAGCGGGCCGCTCGACCTCTGATCGATCCACAGTTGTGTATTATCGGACGGTCGTAGCGTCCGAAACCACCACGATACTGCGCTCCGTTCCGAGCCGTTTTTGTGCGGGAGCCGCCAACCGGAGCCATGACCCGGATCGTCGTCATCGACCTCCACGGCCAGTTCACCCACCTCGAACGGCGGGCGCTCCGCGACGTGGGCGTCGACACCGAGATCGTCTCGGCGGACACGCCCCCCGCGGAGATCGACGCCGACGGGATCGTCCTCTCGGGCGGCCCCGACATGGACCGCGTCGGCAACGCTCCGGACTACCTCGACCTGGACGTTCCCGTGCTCGGGATCTGTCTGGGGATGCAGCTGATCGCGGTCGAGCGCGGCGGCGTGGTCGGCGGCGGCGACTACGGCGGCTACGCCGACGTCGACGTGGAGATCGTCGACGACGAGGACCCGCTCGTCGGCTCGCTGGCGCCCGAGACGCGCGTCTGGGCCTCCCACGCCGACGAGGTGACCGAGGTTCCCGAGGGGTTCGTTCGGACCGCCACCTCCGACGTCTGCGACGTGGAAGCGATGTCGAACGCCGACGCGGGGCTGTACGGCGTCCAGTGGCACCCCGAGGTCGCCCACACCGAGCGCGGCGAGGAAGTGTTCGAGAACTTCGTCGCGATCTGCGAGTCCGCGTAGGGGGCAGCGACTACTCTCCGATGTGCGCCGTCAACACCGGGAGCTCGCTGTGTCGCACGACCCGCTCGGCGACTGAGCCCGCGGTGACGAAGCGCCCGATACCGGTGCGGCCGTGGGTCCCCATCACGATCAGGTCGACCCCGTAGTCGGCCGCGGCGTCGAGGATCTCCTCGTGCGGGCGGCCGCGCCGGAGGTGACGCTCGGCCTCGATATCTCGCTCCGCGGCCGCTTCAGCGACCGCGTCGAGCGCGCGCTCGCCGCGCTCCTCCTCGCGTTCAACGACAAGGTCCCACTCGTCGGCGCCGGCGATCCCCTCGTCGACGACGAACAGCGCGTGGATCCGCGCGCCCGTCAGCGCGGCGAGGCCGCAGGCCTGCTCGATCGCGGCGTCGCTCCCGGCGCTCCCGTCGGTCGGACACAGGATCGCGTCGTACATGTCGGCCTGACCCACGAACCGGTGGGTGTTAACGGTTAGCGAGATATCGATCGAGCTCGGCCGACCCTCCCGTCAGAGCCGGTATCGGTGAACGCGCTCCGTCCCGCAGCTCGGGCACTCCCGGCGATACTCGACGGTCGCGCCGGTCGTCACCGCCTCCCAAGATCCCTCCTCGTCGACGAATCCGCACTCCTCGCAGGCGTGAGACCGCCTGTCGAGCCGCGCGCGGAGCCGATCGAACGCCGACGTGCCGCCGTAGCTGGATGACATATGGTACCAATACACAACAACATGATTAATAGGTATTGATCGGTCGGATCGCGGACAGAAACCGTGTTAGCGGCGCTCGCGTCGCTCTCCGTCTCGGTCAGCGTAACGGTCCGAAAAGTGCGCGCCGCCCTACGCCTCGAACAGCTCGTCGACCGCCTGTCCGGCGGTTTCGGCCGCCTCGTGGGCGACGGCGTCCGGATCGGGGTCGTCCGGGGCGTTCAGGTAGACGTCGACGTCGAGGACGCCCTCCTCGAACGTGACCGTCACGTCCAGATCGGTCACCGCCGACTGGTCGTAGTGGGCGAACACGACGCCCTCGGCCGCTTCCGCGGCCGTACGGACGACCTCGTCGTCCGCGGGCTCGGCAGTCGATCCGTCGCTCGGTTCGTCGGACATCGACGCTTACGCGCCGCCCGCGCCCGGACCGCCCGGACCCATCGGGCCGCCGCCGGCGCCGCCCTGGAGCATCTGCTGGAGCTCGTCCTGCAGGTCGTCGAACTGCTCTTGGACGCGCTCTTCCTGCGTTTCGAGCTGCTCGGCGCGGACTTCGAGGGAGTCGACCTTGTTCTCGAGGTCGTCGTAGGCGGACTCGTAGTCCGTCTCGACGAGGACTTCGCCGATCTCGCGGTACATTCCGGCGTCCTCGTCGACGTCTTCGAGGGCGTCGAGGGCCGTCTTGGACTCGTTGAGCGCAGACTGGGCCTGCTCCTTCTGCTCGGCGACCTGCTGTGCGGTCTCCTGTAGCTCCTGCAGCTCCTCGATCTTCTCCTGTGCCTCGGGCGGCATGTTCCCTTGCATGGGCGCAACGAGGCGTCCCGGACGGAAAAACCCCCGACTTCTCCGACGACGACCGATTCGGCGCGCACAGAGCTAGAGAGGCGAGAAAACGCCGTGTCGGAGCTACTCTCGACGGCGATCCGAGCCGACGCGCTCGGCGACCTCGACGAGCCGCGACCAGCTGTTGATCCCGGCGCGGAGGGCGACGAGGTCGTCAGCGACGACACGAACCCTGACCGCGTCGCCGTCGCGGGAGACGGTCGCGGCGGAGCGGGCGTCGTCGATCTCGCCGACTTCGGGGTCGAGCGCGTCGCCGACGAGGCGCGCGCGCCGCTCGGAGGGGTAGCGGAACGAGAGGACCGTCTCGTGCGCACGGTCGCCGGTCACGGTGGCGGGATCGGAAGTCACGGTGAGAGATCGGAAGCCACGGTGGCGGGATCGGAAGTCACGGTGCGAGATCGGAAGCCACGGTGACGGGATCGGAACGCGGGGTTACTCGACGTTGACTTCCTTCACGTCGCCGCCGCGCTCCTTCAGGAGGACGCGGTGGCCGCAGTACGGGCAGCGCACGCCGCCGTACTCGTCGAGGGTGACGTCGCGCTTACAGCGGGAGCACTTGTAGCTCATCGCCTTACTCCTCGTCGGCGAGCGCGGCGCGGATGGAGCGGCGGACGGTGCGACCGCCGGGCGTCTCGGGGCGGTACGCGCCGCCGGTGAACGTCTCGCCGGTCTCCTCGTTGACCCAGATGCCGGTACCCTTGCGCTTGACGTCGTCGCCGTCGACGGTGGCGTTCTGCATTTCCTCTTCGATGTCCTGGACCCGCTTGCGGGAGACCCGGCCGTATCGGGCGCCGAATCGGCCCGCGCTGCCGGTGCTTCGTGCCTTGTCCTCAGCCATAGTAGACACGTCTACCGTCAGCGCAGGTAAAAAGGCTGCGAGTCGGGGGCGTCAGAGGTGACCGACGGGTCGATCGAGTCCGAGGCGCGGGATCCGCGACGGAGCGACTGCGACGCGACAGGTAAATATGCGATCGCGGTGGCGAGCGTCGCTTATAAATGAACGCGGCGGTGGCGTGCCGGCGAGCGCCCTGATAAGGGCGCGAGCCGACCGCGAGGGAGTCAGTCGCCCGAAGCAACGCGAAGGGCGACTGACGAGGCTGGGGAGGTCTGAGGCTGCGGTGCTGTGCGGTTGCGGGCGGGTGGGACTCAAAGGGGCAGCCGGGAAGCCGACGTAGGCGACGCAAGCACCGCAATGAGGGAGCGGTAGCGACCGAGTGAGGAGCGCAGCGAGCGTACATCGGCTTCCCGGCTGGGGCTTTGGGAGTGTCCGTCGTCGAGATACCGATCTCGTACTGCCGAGCGACTGGGGCTTTGGAGGCGTTAGTCGTCGATCGGCAGTCAGCAACGTGTAGCCGAGGGCTGAGGCTGTGGCGGTGTTCGCCGCTGGTTCGCTGTGAGCTATTTATAAACACGGCCGCGTATCGACCGCAACGCCTTTCACTACTTGGTAATACTACTTGGTTGTATGCACGGATTCGACGGCTTCGCGGACGTGAGCGAGACTGATGTAACAAAAGCGATCGGCAACGAGTGGACCGACGGGTTCCTTGACTACACGGATTCGGAAGTGATCATCCTCGGCGGCGGCCCGTCCGGGCTGATGGCGGCCAAGGAGCTGGCCGAGCGCGGCGTGAAGGTGATGATCGTCGAGAAGAACAACTACCTCGGCGGCGGGTTCTGGCTCGGCGGGTTCCTGATGAACACGGTGACGGTCCGCGATCCGGCACAGGAGATTCTCGACGACCTCGATGTCGACTACGAGCCGGTCGACGACGTTGACGGGCTCTACACCGCCGCCGGCCCCGAGGCCTGCTCCGGGTTGATCAAGGCGGCCTGCGACGCCGGCGCGCGCGTGCAGAACATGACCGAGTTCACCGATCTGGTCGTCCGCGAGGACCACCGCGTCGGCGGAATCGTGATGAACTGGACGCCGGTCCACGCGCTCCCGCGCGAGATCACCTGTGTCGACCCCATCGCGGTCGAGTCCGACCTCGTGATCGACGCGACCGGCCACGACGCGGTCGCGATCAGCAAGCTCGACGAGCGCGGCGTCCTCTCCGCGCCCGGCATCGAGCACGCGAAGGAGCACAACACCGGAATGGACCAGACCGGCGACGGCGAGTACGGCGCCCCCGGCCACGACTCGCCCGGCCACGACTCGATGTGGGTCGGCGAGAGCGAGGACGCCGTCGTCGAGCACACGGGCGTCGTCCACGACGGCCTGATCGCCTCCGGGATGGCGGTCGCGACGGCCCACGGTCTCCCGCGGATGGGACCGACCTTCGGCGCCATGCTCGTCTCCGGGAAGCGCGCCGCGCAGGCCGCCCTCGACGAGCTCGGCGTCGACGGCCCCGAGGTCCGACTCTCCGCGGGCGACGCTCCGGCGCCGGCAGACGACTGAGGCCGCGCTCCGCGGTCGACGGCTCCCCCGATTCCCCGCTGACGCCTCTCTCCCCTCCCCCGACGGATTTTTCACCGGCTTCCCCCGAGCGTTTTCCATGTACTGGCGGGGCCACGTCGGGATCGCGCTGCTCGCGTACGCGCCGGTCGCTGGCGCGGTCCGAGTCGCCGGCGAGCCCGGACTGGCGGCACTCGGCGCCGCGGTCGCCGTCGCGTTCTCGACGCTCCCTGACCTCGACCACCGGCTGCCGGTCGCGCACCGCGGCCCGACGCACACGGTCGCGTTCGCGTTGGCGGCGGGCGCGTTCGTCGCACTCGCGGCCGCGGTCGCGGTCGTCCCCTCTGCGGGCCCTGACACCGCCCTCCCGCCGTGGGCTCCGGGCTTCGTCGGGAGCGTCGCGACCCTCTCCCTCTGCTCGCACGTCGCCGGCGACGCGATCACGCCGATGGGGATCTGGCCGCTTCGTCCCCTCTCGGAGCGGCACGTCACGTTCGACCTGACGCCGGCCGCGAACCCCCGCGCGAACCGGCTGTTCCTCGGGGTCGGCGTCGCCGCCCTCGCGCTGTCGGTCTCGCTTACGCCCTGAGCCGTCGCTTCGAGTCGTCGTCCGCGACGCCCGAGGCCGGGCGAAACCATCACGAACGTTCACTCGGTGGCGACTCAACCGTGTGGCTTTTTCCGCCCCTGCGCCGAATCCGGCGACATGCGAAACGCCAAGATCGTTTGTACGATCGGTCCCGCGTCGGACGACCGGGACGCGATCCGCGACCTCGCCGACGCGGGGATGTCCGTCGTCCGGCTGAACGCCAGCCACGGGACGACGGCCCACCGCGAGGAGGTCATCGAACGCGCGCGCGCCGTCGACGACGAGACCGACGACCCCCTCGCGGTGATGGTCGACCTGAAGGGCCCGGAGGTCCGGACCGCCGAGCTCGACGAGCCGATCCAGCTCACGACCGGGTCCGAGGTGACCTTCGTCGAGGGTGACGACGCCACGCCCGAACGCGTCGGCCTCACCCACTCGATCGGGGCCGCCGGGCCGGGCGACACCGTCCTCCTCGACGACGGCCGGATCGAGTGTCGGGTCGAGCGCGTCGACGGCGAGTCCGTGGTCGCCACCGTCGTCTCCGGCGGGAAGCTCAGCTCGCGGAAGGGCGTCAACCTCCCCGGCGTCGCCATCGACGTGGACCTCATCACCCCCGAGGACGAGGCCGAACTCGACCTCGCGGCGCGGACGAACGCCGACTTCGTCGCGGCCTCCTTCGTGCGCGACGCCGAGGACGTCTATCAGATCGCGGACGCGCTGGAGGCGCGCGGCGGCGACGACATCCCGATCGTCGCGAAGATCGAGCGCGCTGGCGCGGTCGAGAACCTCGACGGGATCGTCGACGCCGCCGACGGCGTGATGGTCGCGCGCGGCGACCTCGGCGTCGAATGTCCCCTCGAAGACGTCCCCGTCATCCAAAAGCGGATCATCCGCAAGTGCGTCAACGCGGGCGTTCCCGTCATCACGGCGACGGAGATGCTCGACTCGATGGTCTCCTCCCGCCGGCCGACCCGCGCGGAGGCGTCCGACGTGGCGAACGCGGTCCTCGACGGGACCGACGCCGTGATGCTGTCCGGCGAGACCGCCATCGGCGACGACCCCGTCAACGTCGTGGAGACGATGGACCGGATCGTCCGAGAGATCGAGTCGAGCGACGAGTACGCGGAGACGCGCGAACAGCGCGTCCCGACCGCCGCGGAGGGCTCGCGGACCGAGGCGCTGGCCCGGTCCGCGCGCTACCTCGCGCGCGACATCGGCGCCTCCACGGTGGTCGCCGTCTCGGAGTCCGGCTTCACCGCCCGCAAGACGGCGATGTTCCGACCCGGCGTCCCCGTGGTCGCGACCACGCCGAACGACCGCGTCCGGCGGCAGCTCGCGCTCTCGTGGGGCGTTCGTCCCGTGCTGACCGAGTACGCCAACGACATGGAGTCGATCCTCGACAACGCGGTCGACGCCGCGCTCGACCGCGGCGGGGCGAAGTCGGGCGACACCCTCGTCGTGCTCTCCGGCATGCTGACCGAGTTCGAGGGAACGAACACGACGAACACGCTCAAGGTCCACGTCGCCGCCGAGACGCTCGTGACCGGCAAGGCGGTCGTCGCCGGCCGCGTCGCGGCCCCGGTGTACCGAACCGCCGACGGCGACCTGAGCGAGGTCCCCGAGGGGTCGGTCGTCGCGCTCGGGCCGAGCTTCGAGGGCGAGTTCTCGGGCGACCTCGACGCGGTGGCCGGGATCATCGACGCCCGCGAGGGGATGACGGGATACCCGGCCGTGGTCGCCCGCGAACTCGGCGTCCCGATGGTCTCTGGCGCGCGTCTGCCGGAACGCGTGACCGACGGGAGCGTAGTGACGCTCGACGGCGAGCGCGGCGTCGTCTACGACGGAGACGTGATCGCGGCGGCGCGGAAGCGGTAGGCGGCGCGCGCTCGTTTCGCCACCGTCCCCACCCGCCAGCCATTTACTGCTGACCTACCTACTCGCGGGTATGAGCAGCGACGGCGGCCGCGACGGCGGGAACCGCGACGACGTGCGGAGCCGGGCGAACGAGACCCGCCCGGACGACGACAGCGAGGGCAACGACGAGAGCGAGTGGCGGTTCGGCGTCGACGACGTGGGGCCGGACGGCGTCGTCGAGGACACCCACACGCCCGAGACGGAGCCGATCGAGCCCGGATCGATCGACCCCGTGCACGCCGCCTTCGTCGCGTTGGGAGTCGCGCTCACGATCGGCGTCCTCTTCGTCGGGTTCTGATCGGTCGGCGACTCGTCCCGCACCACCACTTATCCCTTCACAGCCGTACGTCCGGACATGGACGTGCTCGCGCAGTCCGGACTCCTCGCTCCGGACACGCTCCCCCTGCTGCTGTTGACGGCCGGGCTGCTGCTCTCGATGGCGGAGGCGCTGGCTCCGGGCGCGAACTTCATCGTGGTCGGTATCGCGCTGATCGGCGCGGGGCTCGGCGGCCTCCTCCTCACGTCGCTCGGGATCGTTGGCGCGGGGCTGACCTTGGTCATGGCGCTCCTGACGCTCGTGTTCGGCGCGGCGGCCTTCTACGGCTACCACGAGTTCGACCTGTACGGCGGGAAGGGCCAACGGCAGACGAGCGACAGCGACTCCCTAAAAGGGAAAACCGGCGTCGTCACCGAAGCGGTGACCACCGACGGCGGCGAGGTGAAGCTCTCCGGCGGCGGGTTCAACCCCCACTACGCCGCGCGCTCGATCGAGGGCACGATCGAGGAGGGCGAGGAGGTGATGGTGGTCGACCCCGGCGGCGGCAACGTCGTCACCGTGGAGTCGATGGGGTACGTCGAGGACGACATCGACAAGGAACTCGCCGCGGACAGGGCGCGGAAGGACGCGCAGGAGGTCGAAGCGACCGCGGACGACGACGAGCGAGAGACCGAGACCGAACGCGAGTGATCGCGACGGCGACAGCTATCCAGTATTTAAACGTCTGAGCGACGGCGACGACATCTTATAAATCGACTGCGGTGGCGCGCGCCTCCGAGCGGCCGTTTTTAAACGGCCGCGAGGAGCGCCGCGCGAGGGACGCGGCGAGCGCTGACAAGCGCGAGCCGCGAGGCTGGGGAGGCGTGAGGTGCGGGGCGGTGCTGTGCGGGGAGGGACTCAAAGGGGCAGCCGGCGAGGCGGGCGCAGGCGTTCACGAGAGCGAAGCTCTCGTGAGCCAATCAGAACGCTCCGCGTTCTGATGACGACGTAAGGACCGCAAGGAGGGAGCGGTAGCGACCGACTGAGGACCGCAGCGAGCGTGCGTCCGCCTCGCCGGCTGGGGCTTTGAAGGTATTCGCCGCCGATTTGTCAGCAATCGCTTATAAATGAGCGGCTGGGGCTTTGGGGGTTTTCACGATATCCTGCGCTATCGATCATCGATCAGTTAAAACGCGCCGCTAGTCACGGATACGTATGGACGCGGATCGTCGGATCGCCGCCGTCGAGGAGGTTCCCGGGGACAGCACGCTGCTCGTGACGTTGCGGCCGGTCGACGCCGACGCGGTCGACGACGGCGAGGGCGACGTGGGCGAGGCCGAGGACGGCACCCCCGAGGCCGAGGCGATCCTCACCCGGGCGGCCGGCGAGGTGCGCGCGTTCCGCAACTACTGCCAGCACTGGACCGACGTGCGCCTCGACAAAGACGACGGGGCGTTCGTCCGGGACGGCGAGGTGTTCTGCCAGAAGCACGGCGCGACCTTCGAGGCCGACGGCGGCTACTGCAACTTCGGCCCCTGCGAGGGGGCGGTCTTGGAGTCGGTCGACGTGACCGTCGAGGGCGACGCGGTGTACCTCGCCGACGACGCCTACGATTTCGTCCGGCTCGGCCACGCGACCCGCGACGACGACGCCGGGGACTCGCGGATCGACTTCACGGGGAATTAGACCCGAGAGAGTCAGAACCGCGTCCGACCGCCCGCCCCGCCCGCGTCGTCTCGACCGAGCGCCTTCTTCAGGAAGCTCATCCAGCGCTTCTGGTCGGCCGCCTCCTGCCGTTTCGCCTCCGTCTCCGGGTCGGGCGCGTCGAGGCCCTCCAGAGCGTCGAGCGCGCGGTCGATCCCGATGATCGAGGCCGCCAGCTCCTCGCCGCGGTCGTAGCTCACCTCGTTCTCCTCGATGGGTTCGAGCCGCTCCAAGCGCTCGCGCCGGAGGTTCCGCTTCGCCCGCTCGACCCGGTCGCGCTCGCCGGGCGGGACCGTGTCGCGGCGTTTGATCTCGAAGACGAACGACTGCAGTTCGATCGCCTCCCCTTGGATCTCGATCTCCTCGGGGATGTTCGCGCCCACCGTCGCCGCCTCGCGGTTGACGCGTTCGAGGAGCCCCTTCCGCTCGTACTCCTTCACGTTCACTCGATAGGGGGCGGTCGCACTTCGCTCCTTCGCCCGGGACGTGCAGATGCGAGCCCACGCACCGCCAGCGCGACTCCCGAAGGGACGCCGTTAACCCGACCGCGCCGCAAGCGATCCCATGGAATCGCTCGAAGCCGAGCTCGAACGCGCCCGCGACCTCGACGCCGACGAGCTCGCCGACGCCATTGAGTCGATCGGCTTCGAGTGCACGCGCTGCGGCGGCTGCTGTACGGGGTACGCGCCCGACGAACCCGGCGGCGCGCCGGTGGGGGAGGGCACAGACGACCCCGACACCGACTGCCACGGCGGCGGCCCTGACGACCGCGAGCCCCACACGGCCACCGTCTTCCCGGACGAGGTCCGCGCGGTCGCCGACGCCGCCGAGAGCGAGTACGGCGAGTCGTACGACTGGCGCGACGTTGCCCGCCCCATGCCCTTCGGTCTCTCCGAAGGCAAGGACGGCGAGCCCGCCGGCGAGACGTTCGAGTGGGCGCTCGCGACCGACGACTGCGGCGACTGCACCTTCTACGAGGAGACGGACGGACAGGGGGCCTGTACCGTCCACGACGCCCGACCGCTCATCTGTCGGACCTACCCGTTCAGCGTCGCGCTCGACGGGACGAGCCAGCCGATGGGCGAGGCGGTCGACGCCGAGGGCGTCGTCCGCGCCCACGAGTGCGAGGGGCTCGGCCGCGATATCTCCCGCGCGGACGCCGAGGAACTGGCCGCGTCGCTCAAGGAGCGCGCGGTCCGCGAACTGGAGGAGGCGATCGGCGTGCGCGACGGCTACGACCCGACGGCCGCCGAGCGCGCCGCGGGCGACGCGGTCGTCTTCGACTCCGAGGGACCGAAGGAGGCCGACGGGACGCCGATCGACGGGGACTGAGCCCAAGACCGCGTCCGACGGTTTTAAACGACTTCCAGCGCCGCGTCGACGTCGTCGGCGATCGCCTCGCGGCCCGCCGCGTCGGGGAGCGTGAGCGGCGGCCGAACCCGCGGGTCCGGGATGAATCCGCGGTGCCCGGCCGCGACCTTCGCGGCGGGCGCGAAGCCGTGCTCGGCGCACCGGGCGAACAGCGGGGCGATCGCCTCCCGGTGGAGCGCCAGCGCGCGGTCGTCGTCGCCGGCGCGGAGCGCCTCGCCGAGCGCGACGTACGCCTCGGGGATCACCTGCGAGAGCGCGTTGATCCCGCCGTCGACGCCGAGCGACGCGGTCGGATAGAGCTGGGCGTCGACGCCCTGATAGACGGTGTAGGAGTCGGGGGTTCGGCGGAGCGCGGCGTCGATTCCGGTGAGGTCGCCGGACGTGTCTTTCAGTCCGACGACCGAGTCGTGTCCGGCGAGGTCCGCGACGACGCCGGGGTCAATCGACTCGCCGACCGTCGCCGGGATGTCGTACAGGTAGATCGGGAGGGGAGAATCGTCGGCGACCCGCTCGAAGAAGGCCCGCTGTCCGTCGGGATCCGTCGAGGTGTGGAAATACGGGAGCGTGATGAGCCCCGCGTCGGCGCCCGCCTCCGCGGCGAACCGGAGGCGGGCGAGCACGCCGGAGACGCTCGTGTCCGCCGCGCCGGCGATCACGGGAATGCGGCCGTCGGCCGCCTCGACGACGGTCTCGATCACCGTTCGACGCTCCTCGTCGGTGAGGCTGGCGAACTCGCCGGTCGTCCCGCAGGGGACGACCCCGTCGAGGCCGGCGTCGACGAGCGTTTCGACGTGGTTCGCGAGCGCGTGAGTGTCGACGCCGCCGTCGGCGTCGAACGGCGTCACAATCGGGGACGAGACGGCACCGTACTGAAACGCCGGAGCGTTCATGCGTGTCGGTTCGACGGGCCGCGAGAAAGCTCTTGGTCCGGTGGCGGCAGTTGCCGGAGGCGATCGCGCGAGTTCGGATCGGGTCGGTTGAGAGCAGCCGTCAGTCCACCTCGACCGGGTCGCCGTCGGAGGCGATCGGGTCGTTCCGACCCCGATACCGGTCCCGGAGCCCGAGCGCGAGCGCGCCGAGTCCGAGCAGGAGGACGAGCAGGTCGACGAGCCCGCCGACCCACGGGATCAGCCCGATAAGGGCGACGCCGACGACGCCGAGCAGGAGCGCGACCCACCGGTTCGGTCTGTCGAGCCGATCGAGCACCCACGAGCCGAGGGCGTACCGGCCGTACACGGAGCCGACCCAGAGCGCGACGACGTAGGCCGCGATCCCGGCGAGCGCCAGCGGGAGCCCGACGATCGTGATCGCCACGAGGACGAGGGAGATCGGGATGACGATCAGCGCGAGGAGCCCGACTCCGCCGCTGACGAGGGGGCCGCCGCCGACGCGGTCCGCGACGCCCCGGGAGAACCGCGGGAACGCGAGTAGGAGGACCGCGCCCAGTGCGAGGTTGACGGCGACGCCGTACGCGGGTCCGACCCACGACGGTACCGGGTCCATCCCGAAGCCGACTCCGGTGTCGCCGCCGAGGCTCGCGTCTTCGACGACCCCGCCGGCGACGGTCGCGTCCGGGCTCCGGGTGAACGTCTCGGCGTCGTACCGGAACTCGCCGCCGACGTCCGCGTCGGGGCCGAGGACGACCGAGTCGGCGGCCGCGCGAACGTCCCCGCCGACCGCGCCGTCGACGGTGATCGAGCCCGCGCCGGCGTCGAGCGAGCCGTCGATTCGACCCGTCTCCGTCAGCTCGAAGGAGCCGGCGCCGACCTCCGCGTCCCCGCCGACCGCGCCGTCGACGACAACGGTCCCGGCGGCGACCTGGACGTTCCCGTCGACCCGGCCCGTCTCCGCGATCCGGATCGAGCCGGCCACGCCGGAGAGGTCGCCCTCGACGGTGCCGCGGACGACGATCGTGCCGGCCGCGCCCTCGACGCTGTCGACGGTCTCCCCCTCGTCGACGACGATGGAACCGGAGGCGCCCTGAACGGACTGGGCCGTGGCGAGCCCCGTCGCGAGCGGCGAGAGGAGCGCCGCGATCGCGAGCGTGACGGCGATGCGACGGCGAGTGCTGCTGTCTGAGAGGACCATACTCGGGGAATCAGTGTCGAAGTACATATGTTTGTTTGTCAACTGGTGTCGATCGGTTCGTCCGGGCTGAGCGACTCGTCTCGCGTGCGAACGCGCACGCGTATCGGGCCGGCCGGTCGGGTGTTCGCGCTCGCCCGCACCGACAGCTCCGCCGTCGCCGGCTCCAGCCGCACCCGCCGGAGCAGCGTCCCGATCGCGAGGCGAAGCTCCTGTCGCGCGAAGCGCATCCCGATGCAGTGGCGCGGCCCCCCGCCGAACGGGAAGAAGGCGTGTTCGGGGCGCTCCCCCACCGCCGGTCCGGGGCGGTCGTCGCCGTGAACGACCTCGCCGTCCTCGGCCTCGCGGAGCCAGCGCTCGGGGCGGTAGGTCTCGGGCCTGTCCCACCAGCGCCCGTCGCGGTGGACCGCCCACGGGGAGAGCGTGAGCACGACGCCGGCCGGGACGCGGTACCCGCCGAGCGAAACCGGCTCGGTCGGCTCCCTGAAGAAGGAGTGAACCGGCGGGGACAGACGGGGGGCCCCCCCGACCCCCCCGGGCCGCGCGGGGCAGGCGCGGGGGGGAGCGGGGGGCGGGGCCCCCCCCCGGCGCGGGATCTCCCCGGGGAACCCCCCTTTGGAATCCGGGGGGGCGGGGGGGCAGGAGAGCG
>NZ_BBJP01000004.1 GCF_000739595.1 Halorubrum halophilum
AATAACATAAAACTAACTCGGCTGTGAAGCGCTCGCTCGGCTTCGCCGTGCGAGCGCGGTCATGGTTTCGTGAGTTCCGCGAAATCGCGCTGATGTGTGTCGTCTATAACATCAAGCGCTTCGTCAAACAGTGAATCTCTACGCCTTACAGCGATTCAACACAGCCGGTGGAGATCATTGGTCCGTTCTCAGTAGTAGTCTCTCAACGAGTGGCTGATGAGATTGGTGTAAGCGAGCGCAATAGAAACCACAGGTACCTGCCTTCAGTAGATATTCGTGTTGGACCGCGCAGGCGAGAGCCGGACACTGACTGGGTAGTTTTCGGGACAGATACAACGCCACCGCTGATGATGCGACAAAATCTGTCTTATACCACGAACGCTCTTGGGTAGAGGATTGTTGGTGAATTCTCAGCAGTAGCTGGAAGTCACAGCGGGCAAGGGTGACGCGGCCGCGTCACCCGACGAACGATGTTCCAATCAAGACGTTCGTCTCGGAGCGACGCGCCGCGAATCTGCTGGCATAGATTCAGTGGCGTGACGGCGTCTATTGCCCACGTTGCCGTGGCGAATCTGTGATTCGGTACGGCAGCTATCGGGTATTTCAGCGGTATCTCTGTAAGGATTGCGACCGCACGTTCAACGATCAAACAGGCACAGTGTTCGAACACTCCGCAGTAGCGCTTAGAAAGTGGTTCCTCGCAGTCAACACGTACATCCGTTTCAACGCGAGTCTCAGGCAGTTAGACGTAGAAATCGACGTTCCTTACAAGACGATCTACCGGCGCGTCCAGCGCTTCCTACGATCGCTGGACGCGCCTCGACTACAATTTGAAGGCCCGATTGAGATCGACGAATTCTACGTGAAAGCTGGACTCAAAGGCCGCGAGCGCGACTAGCCGTCGCGCTCGCGTGCTGTCACGCGCGAACGTGGATAACGCTGAGGACAAACTCCCCTCTTTGTTCTCGCAGATCGTGGCAGTGGTGAACGGTACGTGATCCCGGCGAAAGCCGCAACGGAATCGAAGATTCGACTCCTGCTGGCGGTCGGCCAGCAGGAGTCGTTAACTGTTTATACTGACGGCTTTCGGGCGTACGAACCTCTTGAGGAGGACGACACATTCACTCGTGAATACGTCGTCCACGGTGACGGTGAGTATGTTAATGGAGACGTTCACATGAACACCTGCGAGAGCCACGCGTCGCTGGCGTGACGGTGGCTCTCGCCGCATCGAGGTTCTCCAAAGACAGACTCACACCGTATTTTCGAACGTTTCAGCTCTGCCGTGAAGTGTTCCGCAAACCAGGTGAAGAAGCGCTCAAAATAATCCTCGAAACTGTACTGTGACTCACCAACAATCTATACCACAAGAGCGTTAACTAAAGACGGATGAGAACTACCGTTCCGCGAACCGAAGACGCAGCACGAGTTAGACAAGTTCGACTCGGGCGCGCCACATATTGTAAAATTCTGTCGCGGCGGAGTTGATGTCAGTATTGATGAGCCAATATCTGTTGGAACTAGTCACTAAGTAAGACGCCGAGACTGTGTTCGGAATGAGACGCTGAGAGACTATTTCCGGTCGCACGTCTGACTCACTCAATTATCTTGGATTTGTCTAATAATACTTCTCATAGCGACAATTGGGGGCGTTAATATTCTCCCTAATGCAGGTAAGATATTCTTGAAGCCATTCATCCAAACGCGCTGGATGAGAAAAAGATCAATAAAATGATATCCTGGCTCAAGTATGAGCCCCCGGAGCGAGGGTTCAGTATGTTTCGCTTGAAGTCCGGTGTAATTCCAGAATTTCTTCAGGAATCCGGTATAGCTCGTGTGTGTGTAATGAATTAACCCGTTTGACTCGATTGCTGGTAGTTGATACACATCACTGTCTTCCCTAGCAACTATTCCTTGGTGAAGCCGATCGGTAACCACAACTGTGCCCTTTTTCCACAACGTTGTGGTATAGTCGGGCCAGCTAAACTCGTACCAAGAATCCAGAATAAAGTTCTTTCGCGGAACTTTAATTACGTCGTGTTCTTCTCGCTTTATAATCTGTTGTAGTGTTTCTGCGAGCGACTCTGGAATGCGCTCATCAGCATCGATCCGTAATATCCACTCATTGGTGGCCTCATCAATCCCATATTGGCGAAGTATCTCGAAGGATTCTTGATCAGGGGGCACTTCTCGAACTATAGTTTTATCAGCTAATTCAGATGCAATCTCATGAGTTGAGTCGGTGCTTTCGTTATCAACAACGATAACTTCATCACACCAATCAAGGGTTGCGATACAATCGCGCAGATTTTCTTCCTCGTTGTGCGCAATAATGATCGCGGAAACTGGCGTACTCATATACTGGGTCGTTTATCGGACCCCTTCTTTTTTATCGTATTGGTCTGTTATGTCCTTCATTGATCACAAGACACGACTCACAGGTGGATACAAGTGGAAAAGCACTTTGGTTGCCACGCCTTATTATCGATAAATGGACGTTCTAATGCTTCCTTTTTTCAGCGACAACCCCTATCAAGAATTGCTAGCCGAAGGTATCCGTGGCGAAGATATTGAGGTGACGACGCAAGAGGACCCTCTGCCATTCACCCCATTCATCCATCGGATTATATTTGGAAACGTTGATGTCCTCCACATCCACTGGACTCATCCCTACTTTCTCTTCGGCAGCAGAGATAACATATACAGGATTCCTGGAATCAGGATCGTCGCTTTGCTCGCTGCGTTTTGGTTCACAGTTCAAGTTCGAGTTGCCGGAAGATTCTGTGATAGGGTGGTATGGACAGTCCATAACAAACATAACCACGAACAACGGTTCCTTCGGATTGATCGTTGGGTGAGCAGGCAACTTGGTCAGGCCGTAGATGTTGTACAGGCTTGGGATGAGAATACCGCACAAGAGGTCTCAGACACGTTCGAGATACCCCGTTCGTCAATTGAATGTATCCCCCACGGGAACTACATCCCGGTTTATGACGATACTGATGCCCCCTCGGTTGAGGAGGCACGTCAAGAACTCGGATTACAAGATTTTGATCGTGTTTTTTTATATTTCGGAATAATACGACCCTATAAGAATGTACCCGGTTTGCTGAAAGCTTTCTCAAAGATCGATTCAAACACGTGTTTGCTAATCGCTGGAAACCCAATGAACGCTGAAGTAAAGAGAAATATCCAAGAACTCGCAGTAGATGATCCACGTGTCAGGCTTGATTTGCGATATATCCCGGATAAGGAGGTTCCTAAGTTCTTTACTGCGTGTGATGCGGCTATTTTCCCTTATAAAGACATTTTCAACTCTGGCTCTGTTGTACTCGCTATGAGTTTTGGACGTACGTTTCTAGCACCAGCAAAGGGGAGTATTCAGACAATCGCCCCGGATGAAAATCTGCTGTACAATGACTTAGAATCCGGCCTTCGAAGGCTACAGCAAAAATCCCGGAGGGACCTACAAATAATCGGTGAGAGTAATCTAAAGGCAGCAAAGGATAATCATGACTGGGATAAAATATCTCGACAGACGGTAGAGTTGTACTCTTAGCTGTTTGCTTTTTCCACTATGTCCGGTGTTAACATCGCATACAGGTACCCGAACCCTACAGCTCCTGTAAACACAAAGATTGACACCAACTGCTTCACGCCTGCTAGTGACGGCGATTGGATCAAGTCTTTCACTCGTCTCGGCACAAAGCATGTCAATAGTTGTTTCAGATAGTCCCCCTTGGCGTCGGGCGCGTCCGGATACAGGAGGTCCATAACCCGTTTCGAATACCCCTGCCAGAACGACCGCGACACCAGCCACCGGAACTCCCCGCGGTACTCGAACAGGGTGTGATACACGACCGCGTCCTCGGTGTACACCATCCCCTGTCCAAACTCCTCCAGCAGCCGAATCCCCACGGGCGCCTCGTGCGCCTGTAGGTGTTTGTCGCCCTTCCGGCCCGTGTTCGGGTCGTAGCCGCCGACCTCCAGGAACGCCTCGCGTCGGTACGAGATGTTCGATCCGTACGTGTTTCGGACCTCCTCGCCGTCCTCGGCGAACCCCGGCTCGACGCAGCCGACGAGCCAGTAGAACTCCTCGGGGAAGAAGTCGGGTCGCTCCCCCTGCCAGTTCGGGCGCACGTCGCCGCCGGCCGCGATGGCGTCCGTCTCCTCGTACACGTCGACGAGGTTCGCGATCCAGTCTTCCTCGGCCACCCCGTCGTCGTCGATGAACGCGACGATCTCGCCCGACGCCAGCTCCGCGCCCCGTGTCCGACTGTAGGAGATGCCCTGATTCTCGTCGTTGTCGGAGATCACGACGTTCTCGTTGTCCCCGAAGTCCTCGACCGCGCGCTCGTACACGTCGGGGTTGCCGTCGATCACGAGCACGACCTCGATCGGGTCATGGGTCTGCGCGAGCGCGCTCTCGACGGCCTCGGTAAACACGTCGTAGCGCTCCATCGTGTACGTGCAAACGACGACGGAGACCTTCATTATCGCCGACTCTCTCGCCCGGATCAATAAGGATTCTGACCCGCCGCCGGGCGGTATATAACAAGCCTTATGGAGGTTTTGCGAGTGACATCGTGTAATGAGTCAGCAAACCGACGCCGTCGACGCCGACGGGGGATCGCCTCTCGACGCGCTGCGACGGTGGTATCACGTCCCGATCCTCCTCGGGGCGCTCGCGTTCATGCTGTGGACTCGCCTCCGGTCGTACGGTAACTTCATCCAAGACGGCGAGGTGTACTTCCGCGGCAACGACGCGTGGTATCACTTCCGCGAGACGAGCTACCTCCTCGAAAACTGGCCGAACACGCTCCCCTTCGACGTGTGGACCGGCTTCCCGTACGGCCGGTCGGCCGGCCAGTTCGGGACGCTCTGGGACCACATCATGGCGGTGAGCGTCTGGATCGCCCGTCCCATCATGGGAAGCACCGAAGAGGTCCTGCTGATCATGGCCCCCATCGCGGGAGCGCTCGTTGCGGTTCCGACCTACTTCATCGCTCGGCGGTTCGTCGATCGCTTTGCGGCCCTCGCCGCGGTCGTCGTGCTTGCGCTCCTCCCGGGAACCTTCTTCAGCTACAGTCTCGTCGGCTTCCCGGACCACAGCGCGGCCGAGGTGCTCTTCCAGAGTATCGCCGTCCTCGCGTTCCTCGTCGCCTTCGCGGTCGCCGAACGGGAGGCACCGGTCTGGGAACTCGTCGTCGATCGGGACTGGACCGCCCTCAAGCGTCCCGCCGCGTACGCGGCCGCCGCGGGCGTGGCGCTCGGTCTCTACATGTGGACGTGGCAGCCGGGCGTCCTCATGGTGGGGTTCACCGGCGTCTTCCTCGCGGTCAAGATCACGAGCGACGTGTACCACGAGAGGAGCCCCGAGCCGATCGCCTTCGCGGGCGCGGTGTCGATGGCCGTCGCCGGGCTGATGCAGGTGATTCCGCTCGACAACTTCTCGTTCGCCGTCACCAGCTACTCGCTCACGCAGGTCATTCTCCCCCTCGGCGTCGCCGTCGGCGCCGTCTTCCTCGCGTGGCTCGCTCGCCAGTGGGAATCGCGCGACCTCGAGACGATGACCTACCCGCCCGCGGTCGGCGGCCTCATCCTCGCGTCCATGGGCGTCGTCTGGCTCGCGCTCCCCTCGCTGTGGTCGACGCTCACGAGTAACCTGTTGAACTTCGTCGGCTTCAGCGCCCGCGCGACGTTCCAGACGATCGGCGAAGGCCAACCCCCCCTCCAAGACGCCTCCTTCGCCGACTTCGTGCTCTCGGAGTACGGGCTCGCCTTCTTCCTCGCGCTCGCCGCAGTCCTCTACGTCGTCGCCCGGCCCCTCTACCGCTCCGACGACGCGAACCACACGCTCTACATCCCGGCCGCGCTCGCCGTGGTCGGGTCCGTCTACGCGGTTCCCCAACTCTACGACGCGATTGGCGGCGTCGTCGGCGTGGGCTGGCAGGTGGTCGGGCTCGTCGTCGCCGCGGCCTTCCTCGTCGGTGCGACGTTCCTCGTCGAGTACGACACCGAGGACCTCTACTTCATCGTGTGGGCGGCGTTCATCGGCAGCGCCGCGTTCACCCAGACCCGATTCAACTACTACCTCGCGGTGATCGTCGCGGTCGGCGCGGCGTACTTCGTCCAGCTTGCCGTCGACTTCCTGCGTCTGCGCTCGCTCGACGAAGCCCGCGACATCGAGGGATGGCAGGCGATGGGCGCGCTCGTGCTCGTCGTCATCGTCCTCGTCCCGCTGGTCGCGATGGCGACGCCGGTGTGGGCCGCGGGCGCGAACACCGGCCCAGGCAGCGTCACGCAGTGGGACGGGAGCCTCCAGTGGATGAACGACGAGACGCCCACGCCGGGCGAGCTCGAGGGCGCCGACAACCCCATGGAGCTGTACGGCACCTACGAGCGCCCCGCCGACGGCGACTTCGAGTATCCGGAGGGCGCGTACGGCGTGCAGTCGTGGTGGGACTACGGGCACTGGATCACCACCCGCGCCGAGCGCATCCCGAACGCGAACCCGTTCCAGCAGAACGCGAACGAAGCCGCCGACTACCTCCTCGCGCCCAGCGAGGAGGCGTCCCGCGAGGTGCTCGCCAGCCAGAGCACGGAGGGTGAACACACCCGCTACGTGATGGTCGACTCGCAGATGGCCTCGCCCAACTCCAAGTTCGGCGCGCCCGTCACGTTCTACTCGGGCAACGAGACGCGCTCGGACTTCAACCGCGTTCTCTACCAGCAGACGGAGCAGGGCGGGTTCCAGACGGTGATGCAGGTGAACACCCAACGGTATCACGAGAGCCAGATGATCCGGCTGTACGAGCACTACGGCAGCGCGGTCGACCCCGCGCCGGTCGTCGTCGACTGGGAGACCCAGACCGCCCAGACAGCGAGCGGCGAGCAGGTCGACGTCGACACGCTTCCGGAGGATCAGGGCGCGACGATCCGACAGTTCGACAACGTCTCTGCGGCCCGCGCGTACGTCGAAGAAGACGGGAGCGCCCAGATCGGCGGCGTCGGTGACCTCCCCTCGGAGCGCGTCGAGGCCCTCGAGAACCACCGACTCGTTCACGCGTCGGAGGCGGCGGGGCAGTCGCCGTCGGCGCTGCAGGTGCAGGTCCTCCAGCAGTTCGGCGTCGACGTCCAGAGCGTCCTCGGCGAGTCGACCCTGCAGGCCTTCCAAGACGACTTCGTGAAGACGTTCGAACGCGTCCCCGGCGCGACGATCGAGGGCTCGGGCGCGGAGCCCGGCCAGGAGGTCGAAGCGACCGTCGAGCTCGAAAAGTCCACGGGAGACACCTTCGAGTACACCCAGTACGCCGAGGCCGACGCGAACGGGGACTTCGAGCTCACGGTCCCCTACTCGACGACGGGATACGACGAGTTCGGCCCCGAGAACGGCTACACGAACACGAGCGTTCGCGCGACCGGTCCGTACCAGCTCTCGACCGGGCTCTCGATCGATAACGGCACCGCAAGCGCGCTCACTGGCACGGTGAACGTGACCGAAGCGCAAGTCGTCGGCGCGGACGACGCGGCCGCCACGGTCGAACTCGAAGAGACGACTCTCGGCGGCGGCGAAGGCGAGGACGGCAGTGACGGTAGCAGCGACACCAGCAATAGCGACGGACCCAGCGGCAGCGACAGTACCGCCAACGACGACGGGAACACGACGAACGCGCTAACGGCGGCCGACGCGCTCGCCATCGACGCGTCCGCCGATCCCTCCCTTACCACGGCGTAACGTCGGATCACTGTCGCACCGCCTCCAGTTTTATCAGTTGGCCGCGTGTACCGAGTAAATATCTCGTCGTACGACCGCCTCCCGAATGACCGTGGTAGTACATGAGTGACCGCCGAAAGTGGGCCGCGCTGTACCTGAAGGGGATCGCGATGGGGAGCGCGGACGCGGTCCCCGGCGTCTCCGGCGGCACCATCGCGCTGATCGTCGGGATCTATGAACGGCTGATCGCGGCGGTCACCGCGGTCGATCCGGGTCGGATCCGACGCGTGCTCGCGGGCGTCCTCCCCGGGAACCTCTCCGACGCACGCGCCGCGTTTCGCGAGATCGATGGCGCCTTCCTGGTCGTCCTCCTCGCGGGGATCGGAACCGCGGTCGTCGCCGTACTCAGCGGCGTGGACTACCTGCTCGAAACGCGTCCCGTCGCGACGTACGGCTTTTTCTTCGGGCTGATCGCCGCGAGCGCGGCTGTGCTTTTGGGCGACGTCGAACTCGACACGCCGCGTCGGAAAGCGGCCGCCTTCGGCGGGTTCTCGCTCGCCTTTCTCGCGTCGGGATACGCCTCGACGGCGCTTTCGAACTCGCTACCGGTCGTGTTCGTTGCCGGCGCGGTCGCGGTCAGCGCGATGATCCTCCCGGGCGTCTCCGGATCGCTGCTGCTCATCGTGCTCGGCCAGTACGAGTACATGTCGGGAACGGTGAGCCGGTTCGTCGACGGACTCGCCGCGGTCGCGCTCGGAAACGGGACGGACGCGCTCGCCGAGACGCTTCCTCCGGTCGCGACGTTCCTCCTCGGGGGCGTCGTCGGCGTGGTCACGATCGCTCACGCCGTGAAGTACGCGCTCACTCGGGCCCGGGCCGCGACGCTCGCGTTCCTCGTCAGCCTGATCGTCGGCGCGCTCCGGGCGCCACTCGTCGAGGTGTCGATTCGACTGGCAGAAAGCGGCGAGGCGTGGGGGGCCGCGGCGCCGCGGTTCGCGCTCGCGGCGGTCGGCGGCGCGGCGCTGGTGCTCGTGTTGGACCGGTACTCCGCGGCGATCGAGTACTGACCGCGGCCGACGCACGTCGGAGTACCGCCTCCTCGAAGCGACTCGCTCGCCACGGACCGCAGGTTGAAGTCCGCGCTCGTCGAAGGCGAGAGCGATGCGAACGCGCCGGACCCTGCTGACATCGGGCGTCGCCGGGCTCGCTGGGATCGCCGGGTGTACCGCTATGCCCCCGACTGCGAACGACGAGAGCCTCGGAGCGACCGGCGACGACGCCGAAACGGGCGATAACGACGCTGATGCGGGCGACGAGGACGACTCCACCGAGGGCGACGCGACCCGGATAGGGTTCGTCGGCGACCTGATGCTCGGTCGGAGCGTCAACGAGCGGTGGGCCGACGACGATACTCCCGAAAACGTCTGGGGGTCGACACTCTCGCGACTCCAAGAACTCGACGGACTGGTCGGAAACCTGGAGTGTTGCGTCTCCAATCGTGGGACGCGCTGGCCGGACAAGGGGTATTACTTCCGGTCGGATCCCGACTTCGCCGTGCCGGCCTTGGAGGCCGCAGGCGCTGCGTTCGTCTCGCTCGCGAACAACCACGTCCTTGACTACAGCGAGCCTGCGCTCCGAGACACCGACTCGCACCTGACCGACGCCGGGATCGCACACGCCGGCGCCGGCACCGACAGCGACTCCGCGCTCGAACCCGCGGCCTTCGAGGCGGGCGATCTGACCGTCGCGGCCTTCGGGCTCACCGACCAGTCCGAGGAGTTCGCCGCGGGAGCGTCGGAGCCGGGGACCGCCTTTGCGACGCTCGATCCGTCCGTGCCCGCGACGCGCTCGCTGGTCGAGACGGTTCTCGAGCGCGCGGCGGAACACGACCCCGACCTCGTCGTCGCGTCGCTCCACTGGGGACCGAACTGGGAGACCGAACCTCGGGCGGTCCACGAGCGGTTCGGCCGGTGGCTGATCGATCAGGGTGTCGACGTGGTTCACGGCCACAGCGCACACGTTCTCCAAGGCGTCGAGGTGTACCACGGGCGCCCGATCATCTACGACGCGGGGGACTTCGTCGACGACTATGTCGACTACATCGACCGGGAGGGCGTCCACAACAAGCGGAGCGCCCTCTTCGAACTGGTGGTGCGTGACGGCAACCTTGACGAACTGGTCGTCGAGCCGATCGAGATCGTCGACGAGGCGGCGACGCTGGCGGACGACGACATCGCCGAGTGGGTGCGCGATACCCTCACAGCGCGTTCTGCGGCGTTCGACACCGAAGTCGAGCGGAGCGGCGACCGGTTGGCGTTCCCGCTGAGCGAGGAGTGAAAGCTAGCCGGCGCCGGAAGCCACCGCGCCATTCTCTCGACTACGGTTGCCGCTGTTGAGCCACTGGGATGGATTATCCCGTTCTACAAAGATTTATTCCGTATAAAGTCGATATATTCCGTATGGACGATCTGCGCCCCGAACTGACGGCCTCTCGCGACGAGCGGAGAGAGGCGCCGGACTTCGACGCACTCACTCCACCATCCGAGCTCGTGAGTGGTGATCGTACGCGAGACGATTTCCTCGATGCGGTTCTCGGGCTCGACGCCCCCGCGACGGCGGGCGACGTGGCGGAACTCGCTGGACACGGCGTGGACGCCGCGCGCGAGTACTTGGACTGGTTTGAACGGATGGGCGTCGTGACCCAAGTCACCGAGTCCCCGGCGACCTACGAGCGCAATCAGGAGTACTTGAACTGGCGACGCGTCCAAACGCTTCGCACCGAGTACGCCACCGACGAACTACTCGATCTCCTGCAGACGGAGGCAGAACGCGTTGAGGAATTTACGGCCGAGTTCGACGCCGCGTCCCCCGACGATGTTTCGATCACGGGTTATGCCGCGGAGACCGACCGGCCTATCGAAGAGGTCTGGGGACGCCTCTCCGCGTGGCGCACGGCTCGCCGTCGGGTGTCGCTTCTCGAGCGAGCGTTGACGACGGCATCCGACGACGCCGCTGATTCACGATCGGTCGTATGACACACGGACGTGACGAGAATGCGTCCACTCCCGATCGCGGCGCGCCGATCGACTTCGACCGACTGGAGATCGTCCGCGAGCGGTTCACCACTGACGACCGATTCGCTCGCATTGAGGCGCACCCGACGTTCGCTCCCGAACGGTTGCAGTGCGTGTACAATCGGCAGCTCTATCCGGGAAGTGTCCAGGCCGCCCGTCTGGAGGTCGTCTGGTACCAGAACGGCGACTTCTCGATCCACTACCACGAGGACCACGGGACTAGCGAATACGATCACCGATGGGACAGACACCCCTCTGACCACAACACACGGGATCACGTCCACCCGGGGCCGGACGCACCGACCCCAGGCGAGAACGCGTCGCACCCGACGGACTGGCGAGATGTCCTTTCGATGGCGCTTTCGGAAGTCGACGACCGACAGCGCGCGTTCTGGGAGCCCTAATCCCGTAACCAGCAGATTTCGACCCCGCTCCCTGCTGGCGTCCAAACCCTATTGGGTCCGATGCCCCAACGACGACCGTGACGAACACCAACCGCGAGTGGCTTCTCGCCGAGCGACCCGACGGCGAACCCGACATGGACAGCTTCGAACTGCGCGAAACGGACGTCCCCTCCCCCGCCCCCGGCGAACTCCTCGTCCGGACGCGATACCTCTCGGTCGATCCCTACATGCGCGGCCGAATGCGCGACGCCGAGTCGTACGCCGAGCCGTGGGACGTGGGCGACGCGCTGAAGGGCGGCGTCGTCGGCGAGGTGGTCGAGAGCGAGAGCGACGCGTACGACGCGGGCGACCTCGTGACGGGCGAGGGCCGGTGGGCCGACTACGCGACCCTCGACGCCGACGAGGTCGCGCCGGTCGACCCGACGGTCGCCGATCCGGAAGCGTATCTCGGCGTGCTCGGGATGCCCGGTCGAACCGCCTACTTCGGCCTGCTGGAGGTCGGCGAGCCCAAGCCCGGCGACACCGTCGTCGTCTCCGGTGCCGCGGGCGCGGTCGGCTCGGTCGTCGGCCAGATCGCCAAGCGCAACGGCTGTCGCGTGGTCGGCTTCGCCGGTAGCGACGAGAAGACAGCGTGGCTCACCGACGACCTCGGCTTCGACGCCGCGATCAACTACAAGACGGCCGACGACTACCGCGCCGCGCTCGACGAGGCCGCGCCCGACGGCGTCGACGTGTACTACGACAACGTCGGCGGCCCCATTACGGACGCCGTGTTCACGAAACTGAACCTCGACGCTCGCGTCGCGGTCTGCGGCCAGATCGCCCACTACAACGACGAGGAGGCCCCGACGGGGCCGCGGAAGCTCCCGCAGCTGATCGCGGTGCGAGCCAAAGTCGAGGGGCTTCTCGTCGGCGACTTCGCGACCCGGTTCGGCGAGGCAAGCGAGCGGCTCGGCCAGTGGGTCGCCAGCGGCGAACTCGAACACCGCGAGACGGTCGTCGACGGGCTGGAGAACGCCCCCGACGCCTTCCTCGGGCTCTTCGCGGGCGACAACATCGGCAAGCAGGTGGTGCGAGTGTCGGCCGCGGGCGAAGAGTAGCGAGGCGGCGATCGGGGTCGTGGTCCCGACCTCGGCATCCCTTCCCTCGGTGTGCGGGAGTAAGCCACGACCATGATTAAGTAGCCTGACCGCCTCCCCTTCGGACAGATGTCCCACGACGCGCGAGCCAGACTGAGCGACCTCCGGCGGGCGTTCCACCGTCATCCGGAGCCCGGATGGCGCGAGTTCCGAACGACCGCCCGCGTCGTCGAGGAGCTCGAGCGAATCGGCGTCGACGAGATCGCGGTCGGCCGCGACGCGCTCGCGACTGACGCGCGGATGGCCGTGCCCGACGACGACGAGATCCAGCCGTGGCTCGACCGCGCTCGGCGCGCCGGCGTCAGCGACGACCTCCTCGAACGCACCGCGGGCGGTCACACCGGCGTCGTCGCGACGCTCTCGCAGGGCGAGGGGCCGTGCATCGGCCTGCGCGTCGATCTCGACGCGATCTCGATTCGGGAGTCGGACGAGCCCGATCACCGGCCGGCGGCGGAGGGGTTCCGGTCCGAACACGACGGGTACATGCACGCGTGCGGGCACGACGCGCACCTCGCGATCGCGCTCGGCACGCTGGAAGCGGTCAAAGAGAGCGCCTTCGAGGGGACGGTCAAGGTGTTCTTTCAGCCGGCCGAGGAGATCTCCGGGGGCGGCAAGGCGATGGCCGAGAGCGGCCACCTCGACGGCGTCGACTACCTGTTCGCGCTCCACATCGGACTCGGACACCCGACGGGCGAGATCGTCGCCGGCGTCGAGAGCCCGCTGGCGATGGCGCACCTGACGGCCACCTTCGAGGGCGCGAGCGCGCACGCCGGGAAGGCGCCCAACGAGGGCGCCAACGCCATGCAGGCCGCCGCAGCTGCGATCCGGAACGCCTACGGCATCGCTCGCCACCGCGACGGGGCGACGCGGGTGAACGTTGGCCGGATCGAGGGGGGCTCCGCGAGCAACGTCATCGCGGAGGAGGTGACGATCGACGCCGAGGTGCGCGGCGAGACGACCAAGCTGATGACGTACGCGCGCACCGAGCTCGAGCGAATCCTGTACGCCGCCGCCGAGCTCCACGACTGCGATGTGACGCCCCGCGTGATCAGCGAGTCGCCGTGCGTCGACAGCCACCCGGCGCTCCGGGAGCTCGTCGGGAACGTGGCGTGGGACGTCGACGGCGTCGAGCGCGTGATCCCGTCCGAGGAGTTCGGCGTGAGCGAGGACGGCACGTATCTGATGCGGCAGGTGCAAGACGCCGGCGGGCTGGCTTCGTACGTGCTCGTCGGCACGGATCACCCGACGAGCCACCACACCCCCACCTTCGACGTCGACGAGGAGAGCCTCGCGATCGGCGTCGCGCTGCTGTCGGACGCCTTTGTCGAACTGTCGCGGCGGCGACCGTGAACTCCGGCTCGGCCGTCAGCTCTGGTTGGAGCCGGCTCCAAGCTTTTTGCGACCGCCCGTCGTACGCGCGACCACCGTGGCCGACACGATCCAGGTCCGACTGGCGGCCGCCGCCTGCGATCGCTGTCCCGTAGCCGTGCTCTCGGAACGGACGGCCCTACGAGAGGTCCGGGTCGACCCAGTCGACGAGCGCGCCGACTTCGTCGCCGACGAGCGTCCGCCCGACCCGCCGGGCGAACTGGTCGCCACCTTCGTGTTGACCGGGGATGGCGAGCTACAGGCGATCGTCAACGTGTTCGGCGCGGCGGAGGTGCGCCGGATCCTCGTCGACCGAGACGAGGGGGACGGCGGCGACGGAGACTGGCGACGGGACGTGGTCCCGATCGATCTCTCCGGCGTGACGGAGCGGCAAGCGGCGGAACCCGGAGACGTGGGTCGCGCGAGCGACGCGGCCGTAATCCCGTCTTCGCGGGGCTGTTGAAACCCGTTGTTGACCCAGTTCTCTCGGTCTCGATCGGTACAGGTACGGGGGCGGTCGAGAGCGGGAGTGAGCGTTGGAGATCGGCGATGAGATTCGGTATTTAAACGGCACTGAGCAGCGGCGACAATCCGTTATAAATGAACGAGGCGGTGGCGCGCGCCTCCGAGCGGGCCGTAGACCCGCGAGGAGCGTCGCGCGAGGGAGTCGCTGGCGCCTTATAAGGCGCCAGCGACAGGGCGAGAGCGAAGCTCTCGCTTGCAGCCGGACGTAGTCCGGCGACGAGGCTGGGGAGGCGTGAGGTGCGGGGCGGTTGCGGGCGGGTGGGGCTCAAAGGGGCAGGCGGCGAGGCGGGCGCAGGCGTTCACGAGAGCGAAGCTCTCGTGAGCCAATCAGAACGCGAAGCGTTCTGATGACGACACAAGCACCGCAACGAGGGAGCGAACGACGTGAGCGACTGAGTGAGGAGCGCAGCGAGCGTGCGCCCGCCTCGCCGACTGGGGCTTTGGAGGTGTTCGCCGCAAAGTCGCTAATCACTCATAAACAGTCGACAGTAACACCACTCGATCATGTATACACAACCACTCACCCAACCCGATATACCTACACCCGCTATCGATCAAGAGGTAGTCCTAATCGACGGGCTGTTTCGCAGGAATGAATGTCAAGATCTGAGTGTTCAACAGAGTCGTTCCCTTATAAATCGCGCCACGCACCGAGGAACCGCTGGACCGCAGTCAGGTGGCCGACGGCCGCGAACAGCGCGAGCAGGAGGCCGACGACGTTCAGGCCGACGACGATCGGCGCCGAGTAGACGGCGGCGACGACGCCGACGATCCCCATCAGCGCGAGCCGATCCGCCCGGCCGAGCAGGCCGCCGTACTCGCGGCCGATGCCGACCGCCTGGATCTGGGTGCCCATGTACGAGGTCATCAGCACGCCGGTCACCGCGGCGAAGCCGAGCGCGTACGCTTCGATCCCGACCGTGAACCCGGCGATCACCGCGATGTCGGCGTAGCGGTCGAGGACGTGGTCGAGGAGGTCGCCGCCGTCGGAGGAGACCTCGAGGTGGCGCGCGAGCGCGCCGTCGACGATGTCGAGCCAGCCGTTGAGCAGGACCAAGACCGCCCCGGCAATATAAAAGACGGGCTCGCCGACGGCGAACGCGCCGGCGGCGGCGACGGCGGCGCCGAACGCGAGGACGCTCACTTGGTCCGGCGAGAGCCCGATCTTGGCCGCGGCGCGCACCCACGGCCCGAGCAGGCGGTCCGCGACCGAGCGGTACTGGTCGAGGGTCATCTATCGATCCGACCGTCGCGGCGGGCTCATATATATTCCATGAAGTCGACGGTGCCCGCGCTCGGCTCGCGGTCACCCTCGATCGCGGCGCGGATCGCGTCCGCGACCGCCTCCGGATCGCGGTCGGTGGTGTCGATCTCGTAGACGTTCTCCGTCCCGTGTTCGGCGACCGCTTCCGAGAGGATCACGTCGAGCGCCTCGCTCTCCGCGTTTTCGGCGGCGGTCGCGTCCGATTCGCCCCGCTCGCGGAGCCGCGCTTCGATCGTCTCCGGGTGACACCGGAGGACGATCACGCGGTCGACGTCGAACCGGTGCGCCAAGTGGGAGTCGAGCACGCCGGCCCAGTCGCCGAGGCGCTCGCGGACCGCGTCGAGGTCGGCGACGAGCGTGTCGCGGTCGGCGTCGCGCTCGGTCCAGAGGTCGTCGTCCCCCTTGATGCGGTCGTTGAGGTGGATCACGTCGTACTCGTCCGCGAGCAGTTCCGTCGCCGTCGACTTCCCGGTTCCGGGGGTGCCGGTGACGGCGACGCGGGTCGGCGGGGAGCCCGAGCCGGATGGATCTGCGCCGCTCACGCCCGAACACCCAACCCGAGGTCGGCGAGCGTCTCGTTGAGCCGGTCGACGGCCTCGCGGGTGCCCTCGCGCGTGCCGGTCGAGATCCGGACGTGGTTCGGGAGCCCGAACGAGGTGCAGTCGCGGATGATCACGCCGCGCTCCTGCGCCGCCTCGGCGACCTGCTCCGCGTCGCCGACCTCGGCGAGCACGAAGTTTCCGGCCGACTCGACGGTCGGGGCGTCGAGCTCGTCAGCGATGTACTCGCGGGCCCAGCGCGCCGTCTCGACCGACTCCGCGACGTGCTCCTCGTCGTCGAGGGCCGCGAGCGCGGCCCGGCACGCGAGCTCGTTCGCCGCGAAGGGGGTGTTGACCCGGGCGTACGCCTCGCCCCACGCCTCCGGGACGACGCTGTAGCCGATCCGGAGCCCCGCGAGCCCGTACGCCTTCGAGAAGGTGCGGAGCACCGCCACGTCGTCGCGCTCGTCGACCAGCGGGATCGCGCTGTCGACCGCGGCGAACTCGCCGTACGCCTCGTCGACGACGACGAGGGTCTCCTCCGCGGTCGCGTCCGCGATCGCGCGCACCTCGTCTAGGGGCATGACCGAGCCCGAGGGGTTGTGCGGCGACGTGAGGTAGACGATCCGCTCGCCGCCGTAGGCGGTCAACACGGTCTCAGCGTCCTGTGCGAAGCCGTCGTCGGGGGAGAGCGCGTACTCGGAGACCTCGCCGTGGTGGTACCGGGCCGACATCCCGTAGTAGGCGAAGCCGGGAGTCGGCACCAGGACCTCGTCGCCGGGCTCCAACGCGGCCCGCGAGAGGTAGTCGATCGAGCCGTCGGCGCCGGGCGAGACCCACACCTGGTCGGTCGACACGTCCCACTTCTCGGCCAGCTTCGCGGTGAGGTCTGTGTGCGAGGACTTGGGGTACTGGTGGACGCGGTCGGCGTGCTCGCGGATCGCCTCGACGGCCGCCGGACTCGGGCCGTGCGGGTTCTCGTTCGACGAGAGCTTGATGAGGTCGTCGGGGTCGAGCCCACGGTCGCGGGCGACCTCCTCGACGCCCCGACCCGGCACGTACCGCGAGTGATCGGAGAGATCCCGTGGTTGCATGCGCGTGGATCCGGGCGGGGCGCTCTTAAGGGTGGCCGAACCGGTCGTTCACCGGAAACGCGGTGTGCGACCGGACAGCACGGACCGCAAAACGAAGGCGGAGATCGGGTCAGGGAACCCGCACGTCGTGTTCGAGCGTCCCGACGCCCTCGATTTCGACCTCGACGGTGTCGCCGTCGGAGAGGGCGCCGACGCCCTCGGGCGTGCCGGTCGAGATCACGTCGCCGGGCTCCAAGGTGAGGTAGGTCGTGATCTCCTCGATCAGCGTCGGCACGTCGAACATGAGGTGCGAGCGGTCGCTCGACTGCTCCGTCTCGCCGTTGACGCGGAGCTCGACGCTCGCGTCGCTCGGGACCTCGTCCGGGGTCGCGAGCACCGGACCGAGCGGCGCCGATCCGTCGAACGCCTTGCCGCGCACCCAGTTCTGCTCGCGTTCCTGGTCGTCGCGGTTCGATACGTCGTTCATGCATGTGAACCCGGCGACGACGTCCATCGCGTCCTCGGCGTCGACGCCCTTGCACTGCTCACCGATGACGACCGCGATCTCGGCCTCCCAGTCGATCCGGTCTTTCCCCGCGGGGACCGTGATCTCGTCGCCGTGGCTCGCCACCGCGTTCGGCGGCTTCAGGAAGAGGAGCGGTCGGTCCGGTACGTCGTTGCCGAGCTCGGCGGCGTGATCAGCGTAGTTGCGGCCGATACAGACGATCTTCGTCGGCTCCGCGGGCGGGAGCACGTCGATCGCGGGATCGTCGAGCGCGTACTCCTCGCCGGCGAAGGCGACGGTGTCGGTCTCGGGGTCGTAGGTCCCCTCGCGGATCGAGCCGGCCGGGTCGCGGAACCGTGCGTGGTGCATACCGGGCCATCAAACGGACTGGCAAAAGGATTACCGAAGGACCCTCGTCGGAACGCGGTAGCTCAGCGTTCTCGCTCCGGCTCTCGTTCCGGCTCCTCGCCCTGTCCGAACTCGGAGCCGTCGACATCGACGGCGTTTGGATCGAGGTCCGGATCGGTCTTCGTTTCGCTCGCGTCGCCCCCGAACAGCTCCTCGCGGGCGCAGTCGGCGCAGTAGTGGTTGTGCCGGGTCGAGTGGGTCCGGATCGGGACGCCCGCGACGACCGTCTCGTCGCGGCGCCGGCGGACGACGCCGCGCTCGAACCTCTCGCCGCAGACGATACAGGGCGCTTCCGTCCGCTCCGTCGCGGGGGTGATCCGGTGGTCGACGGTCCGGATCCGGCCGAACCGTGTGATCCCGTGTTGGCGGTCGAGCCGTCGCTCCCCCGGCGGAGAGATCGCTAGCCCGATGGCGGCAAACGCGAGCCCGAACAGCGCGACTGGGACCGAACCCACTTCGGCTGAGACGGCGGCGATCCCGAGCCCGATCAGCAGGAGAATGCCGCCCAAGAGGTAGCCGGAGAGCGTGACGAGCGGGTCGTCGTCGTCGCCGCGCGTCGTCAGTTCGTCGTCCGGGATCGGGCCGTCGGAGACGCTGAGACGACGCGTCTCTGCCATCTCGGAGTAGTTGTACCACCCGTACAGCAGGTTCCCGACGCCGCCGGTCGTCGGGAGCAGAAGGACGTGGACGGGTATCGAGCCGATATCCCTGTCGACGAGCACGACCCGATCGCCGTGGTCTTCGGTCAGCTCCCAGCCGGCATTGAGGTGGTCGCGAACCCGGACGCGGAACTCGCGTCGGGCGTCCGGATCCACGGCGTCACCGACCTCGGTGCTCTCGCACGGCGCGCCGCAGTTCGCGCAGAACTCGTCGTCTGGCGCGACGGACTCGCCGCACTCTGTGCAGTACGCGGACGGGGCGTCGTCTCGCGAGTCCGCAGCGCGCAGGTCGGCGCCACAGCCCGGACAGAAGTTCGCGTCTGGCGCGACCGCGCTGTTGCACTCGCGACACCGATCGGTCCGCGGCGGGGCGTCGTTCCGCTCGGAGGGCATCGGAGGCGGTTCGTGCGGCGGGCGGTTAACTCCTCTCCCGCCGGTCTCGTCGACGCAGTCGGAGCGAGACGTCGTTGCCACCGAGGTCGCTCGCGGCGAAGGACAGCTCCCCGCCGAACGTCTCGACGGTTAGCTCGGTGAGCCAGAGTCCGAGCCCGCTCCCGTGGTGGGTCGATGTTATCTCCGAACCGTCGAGGATCACGTCCCGCTCGTCGGCGGGGATCCGCGGTCCGTCGTCCTCGACGTGGATCGCGATCCACTCGTCGGATGCCGCGCCGGGGGCGTCCTCGGCGTCGTCGACCCGGACCCGGACCCGCGGCTCCGGTCTCGGGTTGTGCTCTATCGCGTTGTCGACGAGGCTGTCGATCGCGTACCGCAGGCGGCTGTCGGCCATCACCGGTCCGTTGTCGGCGATATCGACCTCGATCGCGGCGCTCGGCGACTGTTCCCGGTGATCGTCGACGACCGCTCGAACCATCGGTTCGGGATCGATGTCCGTCGCCTCGTCCGTGGGATGTTCGAGGACGCGGCGGATGTGACTCGCCTCTTCGGCCAGTCGTTCCAGCTCGTGGGCGGCCCGCTCGATCGTGGCCGCCACGTCCGTCGTCTCGCCGCCCTGATCGTCCAGCTCGGCCAGCAGCCGCGTCGTGTGACCGGCGACGACGTTGGCGTTGTTCCGGAGATTGTGCCGGAGGACCCGATTCAACACCTCTAGCCGCCGTTCGTTCCGAGACACCTCCGTGAGGTCGGTGTAGACGGCGAAGCCGCCGTCGAGATCACCGGTTCCGCCCTCGCTGCCGGCGTACGGAATTCCGCGGTACAGGAACTCTCGGAGCCCGGTCGCGGTCTCGCGGGTCACCTGCTGGTAGTTGATCTCGCCGGAGGCCGTGTTCGCGTCCAACCCCTCCGCCTCCGCGAGCTTCCAGTCGGGGACGACCCACTCGTTGAGCGATTCGCCGTGTATCTCGTCGGCGTCGTAGCCGAAGACGTCCACGAACGCCCGGTTGACGTCGCTGACGACGGGATCGCCGTCGACGAGGTCGAACTCGACGACCGCGTCCTGAACGTGCTCGATGAGGTGCCGATACCGGTCGGTCTCCGTCTCGCCGTCGACACGTCCGTCGATCGTCTCACGTGCCATGTCGAGGCTCCACTGTCACGGAGTCCGTAGGCCGATCCGGCTGTTAAGCGTGTAGCCGTGGGAAGATATTGCGACGTATCGTGGAAGAATTGATCGTTCGACGGAAATGTCTGGGTATAAAAACTCGGAGTAGACACATCGTCTGTTCTACCGTTGCGTTGCCTGCGGATCGCGCTTTCGGCCTGCGGATCGCGCTTCGGTCTGCGAATCTCCCTTCGGCCCGCAAATTACCACCCGCGACGCCGCGTTCGGATCCGCGGTGTCGACTTTTATTACGACTCGCTGAGACGTACCACGCGTACCATGGAACTCACCTGGCACGGCCACTCCACGTGGCACGTCGTCGTCGACGACACGGAACTCCTGATCGATCCGTTCTTCGACAACCCGAAGACCGATGTCGACCCGGAGGAACTCGACCCCGACTACCTCCTCCTGACCCACGGTCACTCGGACCACATCGGCGACGCCGACCGATACGAGGGCGCGACGGTGGTCGCCACCCCCGAGTTGACGGGGTACGTCCAGGACAACTTCGGCCACGACGACGCCGTCGGCGGCATGGGGATGAACATCGGCGGCACCGTCGAGTGCGGCGACGCGTGGGTGACGATGGTTCGCGCGGACCACTCGAACGGAATCGACAACGGCTACGGTACCTCCGCCGGGATGCCGGCCGGGTTCGTGATCGGCGACAAGAAGCCGACCCAGGAGTCAGATGCCGACTGCACGACGTTTTACCACGCGGGCGATACGTCGCTGATGTCCGAGATGGTGGACGTGATCGCGCCGTACCTCGAACCCGACGCCGCCGCGCTGCCGACTGGCGACCACTTCACGATGGGCCCCGCCGGGGCCGGCATCGCCGCCGACTGGGTGGGCGCCGACGTGGTGTTCCCGATGCACTACGACTCGTTCCCGCCGATCGAAATCGAGACGCAGGAGTTCGTCAACGAGGTGAAGGCGGCCGGCGCCGCGGCCGAACCCGTCGTCCTCGAGGGCGACGAGACGTACGTGTTGGAGTAATCGGAGCCGGCACGCGGCGGTGATCGTTTTTTTTTTTTCACGCGACGACACGCCGGAGAGCCGCGGGACTCGGATTTCGATCGGTGACTGCGTCGCCGCGTTCTCATGGCTATAGAATACTATTCGGAGACGAATAAATATTATACAAACAGGGGTAGATTCCGTTGATCTCCAAGAGCATGAAATAACACTATAGATTTAAATTAATAATAAATCAGAAGACTTCTAAATAAAAGACGGTTACGGTCAGATTGGTACGTCATGTCAACCGCAGATATGCGGGCTGTGATCCGCGGAGAGGGCGGCCGATTCGTCTACATCGTCTCCGCGCTCGCAGCGCTCAACGGACTCCTGTTCGGGTTCGACACCGGGATCATCTCCGGAGCCATCCTCTTCATCGACACGACCTTCGAGCTGACGCCGCTGGTGGAGGGGATCGTCGTCAGCGGCGCGATGGTCGGGGCGGCCGCCGGCGCGGCCGTCGGCGGGCAGATCTCCGACCGAATCGGCCGCAAACGGTTCATTCTCCTGTCGGCCGGGGTGTTCTTCCTCGGCTCGTTCCTCCTGGCGGTCGCGCCGACCGTCGAGGTGCTCGTCGCGGGGCGGATGATCGACGGGATCGCCATCGGCTTCGCGTCGATCGTCGGCCCCCTGTACATCTCCGAGATCGCGCCCCCCTCCGTCCGCGGCGGCCTCACGTCGCTGAACCAGCTGATGGTCACCGTCGGGATCCTCTCGTCGTACTTCGTCAACTACGCCTTCTCCGGCTCCGGCTCGTGGCGGATCATGCTCGGCGCGGGGATGGTCCCCGCCGTCGTGCTCGCGATCGGCATGCTCCGGATGCCCGAGAGCCCCCGGTGGCTCTACGAGCAGGGCCGGACCGACGAGGCCCGCGCCGTGCTCCGCCGCACGCGCGACGGCGACATCGAGCCGGAGCTCTCCGATATCGAGGCGACCGTCGAGGCGCAGTCCGGAAACGGGGTCCGGGACCTCCTCAGCCCGTGGATGCGCCCGGCGATGGTCGTGGGTCTCGGGCTCGCGATCTTCCAGCAGATCACCGGGATCAACGCGATAATGTACTACGCGCCGACGATCCTGGAGTCGACCGCGTTCGGGAGCTCGCAGTCGATCCTCGCGTCGGTGGCCATCGGGATCGTCAACGTCGGGATGACGGTCGTCGCGATCCTCCTCGTCGACCGCGTCGGACGACGCCCGCTCCTGCTCGTCGGGACCGGTGGGATGATCGGGTCGCTGACCGTCGCCGGGCTCGTCTTCCAATTCGCCGACCCGACCGGCGGGATGGGGTGGCTGGCGACGCTCACGCTCATCGCGTTCGTCGCGTTCTTCGCGATCGGGCTCGGACCGGTGTTCTGGCTGCTCATCTCCGAGATCTACCCACTCGCCGTCCGCGGGAGCGCGATGGGGCTCGTGACCGTCGCCAACTGGCTCGCGAACCTCGCCGTGGCGCTGTCGTTCCCCGTGCTGCTCGACGGGATCGGCACCCCGATGACGTTCTGGCTGTTCGGCGTCTGTAGCGTCGTCGCGCTCCTCTTCACCTACCGCACCGTTCCCGAGACGAAGGGCCGGACGCTGGAGGCGATCGAGGCCGACCTCCGGGGCGCGACCGGGGCGTCGGCGGAGGTTCCGGGAGACGACTGAGCGAGCGCGGTAACAGCCGATCGAGCGCGCCGTCGTTCGGTGAACTTCCGACGTTCCGATGCCGGTAACCTTTATCCCCGCGAGACCGAATCGGAGAACGACTATGGCAGACATCGAGACATCCACCGTTTCCGAGGAAGGCTACGCCTGCACGAGTCAGGTCGGCGAGTTCGACCTGCAGATCGACGCGACCGACGAGACGGGACCGAACCCGAACGCCGCGCTCGTCGCGACGTACGCCTCCTGTTACCTCCCCGCATTCCGCGTCGGCGGGAGCCAGCGCGGCGAGGAGGAGCTCGGCAAGGTCCAGATCGACGCGAGCGCGGAGCTCGACGACGACGACGACCTGGAGTCCATCGCTTTCGACGTACACGTCGAGGCCGACCTCGACGACGAGACCGCGGACGACATCGCCGAGCGCGCCGAGGGCATCTGTCACGTCCACAGCGCGCTGCGCGACGGCCTCCACGCCGACATCAGCGTCTACCCTGGCGCGTTCTGAGCCGGCGTCGCGAACGCTTCGAGGGTCCAGCGGTTCAACGATTTTTTGCGTTAGCTCGCACGGTTCGGGAGCCGTCGGACCGTCCCGCAAAGCGTTCCTCAGGGCCGCTCGACGCCTGTGAACTCGAAGCGGGCGCCGCCGTCATCGCCCTCCGTCAGCGTCACCTCCCAGCCGTGGGCCTCCGCGATGCGCTCGACGATGGCGAGCCCGAACCCGGTTCCCGACTCTGAGGTGGTGTGGCCGCTCTCGAACACCTCGTCGCGGCAGTCTTCCGGGATCCCGGGGCCGTCGTCCTCGACGTAGAACCCGTTCGGGAGATCGCCGACGACGACGCGGTCCCCGCCGTGTTCGGCCGCGTTCCGGAAGAGGTTCTGGAGCAAACGCTTGAGCCGGCCGGGGTCCGCGAGCACGTCGCGTTCGGTCTCGACGGCGATTTCGATCGAGCCGGCCGTCTCGTCCTCTCGGCCGCCGTCATCGTCGTCGCCCACGCCGTCGATCGACCCGAGCGCCTCGTTCGCGTATCGGGTCGCCAGCTCGCCGAGCGGGACGGGATCGACCGACCCCACGGCGTCGCCCTGCCGGGCGAGGGTAAGCACGTCGTCGATCAGCCGCTCCATCTCGTCGAGCGCGGTGTCACAGCGGTCGAAGTACGACTCGTTGCCCGTCTCTCGGGCGAGCCGGAGGTACCCGGAGAGCACGTTGAGCGGGTTCCGGAGGTCGTGCGAGACGATGTTCGCGAACTCGTCGAGCCGCTCGTTCTCGCGCTCGATCCGGCGCTCGTACGCCTTCCGCTCCGAGATGTCGCGGCTGGTGGCGAGGAACCGGTCCTCGCCCCGCACGTCGACGCGGCGGACGTGCACCTCGACCGGGAACGTCGTGTCGTCAGCCCGTCGAAACGTCGTCTCCAGTCGGCGCGTCTCGCCCATCTCGATGCGCTGCCAGAGGTCGATCCCCTCCGCCGGGTCCAGCTCCGCGTCGATCTCCCAGACGTCCATCCCCGCGATCTCCTCGCGGTCGTAGCCGAGCTCGGCCGCCATCACCGGGTTCGCGTCGACGATCTCGCCCGCCTCGTCGTGGATGTCGATCATGTCCGGGGAGTCCTCGAAGAGGGCCTCCAGCCGAGCCGACGTGCGTTCGAGTTCCCGCTGGCGGCGGCGCTTCTCGGTCACGTCGCGGGCGACCCCGAGCACCCCGTCGAACTCGCCGTCGATGACGAGCCGCCGGAGCCCGAAGTCGACGATCGCGTCGGACCGGTCGGCGAGGTCCAGTTCGACCGACCCGGACAGCGTCTCGCGGTCGCCGGAGACCAGCGCCGCGAACGGGTCGTTGTCGCTGGTCTCCCGAAGCCGCTGTAACAGGGGGCTCTTCCGACCGACGAGTGCCTCGCGGGTCGAATCGTACACCTCGGTCAATCGGTCGTTGACGACCGCGAACCGTCCGTCGGCGTCGTACAGGGCCACGGAGTCGGGAAGTTCGTCGACGAGGCGCCGATAGCGCTCCAGGTCGCGCTCGCGCTGTTTCTTCTCGGTCACGTCCCGGAAGTACACCGACAGTCCGGTGTCGGAGGGGTAGGCGTCGATCGCGAGGTCCAGATCCGGGCCGTCGAAGTGAAACTCGAAGTCGGCCGGCTCCCCGGTCGCCATCGCCTCGCGGAACCGCTCTTCCAGTTCGGTCCCGCGGAGCGCCTCGAACCGGTCCCAGATCCGGTCGCCGAGCAGGTCGTCGGCATCGCGGTCGAGCAGCTCCGCCGCCTGCTCGTTGAGGTACGAGAGTCGCCAGGACTCGTCGATGCCGCAGAACGCGTCAGTCATCCGGTCGAGGTGCTCCGTCACCCGGCACTCGGTGTGCGACCGAGACACGACGCGCTCGACTCGGGACGCGAGCGTCGCGTAGGGGTCGTCGGTGTCGTCGGTGTCGTCGGTATCGGCGAGATCCTCGGTGTCGGCGTGGCCCTCATCACCGCCCACCGGCAGGTACTCGTCGACGCCCGCGGCGACTGCCTCGCTCGCGACCGCTTCCGACCCGCGGGCCGTGAACAGCACGAATGGGAGGTCGTCGACGCGGTCGCGAACGGCGCGGAGGAACTCGACGCCGTCCATTCCGGGGAGATCGTAGCCGCTGACGACGCAGTCGACCTCGCCGGAGTCGACGACGCCGAGGCCCTCAGTCGCGTCGGCGGCCGCCGTCACCGCGAACCGGGAGGCGCGGGCCTCGATGGCCGACGCTGCGCGATCCCCGACAGCCGGCTGATCGGCGACGAGGAGCACTCGCACCGGTTCGGACCGCGTATCTGCCGCGAGCGCGTCCGATCTGCGATCCTCCCGTGTCGTCATCTGTTTGGGTGTCGAGTCTCCGACATGGTAATTATTGCTATTCTGATTGTCAGGTCCCCCTCGTCACGCCGACGCGTACGCGACGACGGCGCTGGACGCGACGTACCCGATCGCAGCCAGGATAAGGGCCGCGACGAGCGCGACCGCGAACTCCCGAGCGATCGCGAACGCGAGCAGGAAGCCGGCCATGCCGACCGCGTTCGCACACAGCAGCCGGAGCGTTCGGTAGGACGGCTCTCGGGTGGACATAGCCGCGCTACGACTCCTCGGACCAAAAACCCACGAGTCGCCGGCAGGCCGAGAGCGTCGGCACGCGGTTCGCCGCCGATCGCGACCTGAGTCGGTTTCGGGGGAAGCGGGGAACGGTTTAGGACGGATGCCGCGGCCACCCGCCCCAATGCGACCGCGAGACGACCCGGCGGAGCGGGGCCGAGATCCGACAGGACGGCGACGCCGACCAAACGCCCGGGAACGGGCCCGTCCTCGCCGGGACAGCGAGACTACTCCGCGCGGGAGGGAGTGCCGAGCCGGAGCGTCTCCGGCCCTCGTTCCGGGTGCGACGCTCGCCGCGCTGGGCGTCGTCGCGATCCTCGCGGCGGTGCGGTCGGCGAGCGGCCTTCTCCGAGAGTGGTCCCTCGCGCTCGCGGTCCCTCTCGCCGTCGCGGGGTGTTGGTTAGGCGCGCTCGCCGTCGCGCACGTCGCGGCCAGAGTGGCCGCGAGACGGGTCGGTGAGGGGCGGTGAAACCCGCAGCGACGGTCCCTCTCGTCGATGACCCCCCGCGGAACGGTTTTGGGGACGGCGCGGAAAGTGACGCGTATGGTCGCGATGGAATCCGACTCGGAGCTCGACCGGGGCGACGCCGCGCCCGCGTTCGATCTGCCGGGCACCGACGGCGAGACGCACACGCTCGAGGACTTCGACGCGGACGCCCTGCTCCTGGTGTTCACCTGCAACCACTGCCCGTACGCGCAGGCGAAGTTCGACCTCCTCAACGACCTGGCGGCCGAGTACGACGACCTGGCCGTCGTGGGGATCAACCCGAACGACGCCGCGGAGTACCCCGACGACTCCTTCGAGGCGATGCGCGAGCGCGTCGCCGACGGGACGATCGCGTACGACGCGTACCTCCGCGACGAGACCGGCGAGGTCGCGGACGCGTACGGCGCGGTCTGTACCCCCGACCCGTTCCTGTTCGGCCGCGACGGCGACGACTTCCGGCTCCGGTACCACGGCCGGCTCGACGACGCGCTGAACCCCGACGACGAGCCGACCGAGTTCTACGTCCGCGACGCCGTCGACGCGGTCCTCGCCGGCGAGGAGGTCGAGGTCCCGGACCGCCCCTCGCGGGGCTGTTCGATCAAGTGGCCGGAGGAGTGAGGGGCGGACGGGACCGAGCGGCGGCGCTTTTTAAGTAGCCCGCGCGGGTGAGGACGTAGCTACGCAGATTACTTATAAGCGAAGAGCTCTGTCCGACCGATCTGGATGCGATCCTACAAGTCGCTCCGCTGGTAAGTGGGAACATGGCACGTGTCACGGTCTGGAACGAGTACCGCCACGAGCGCGAGAGCGACGCGGTCGCCGACGTGTACCCCGATGGGATCCACGCGGTCGTCGCGGACGCGCTGGAGGAGGCCGGCCACGAGGTCCGGACCGCCACCCTCGACGAGGGGCCGGATCACGGGCTCACCGAGGAGGTGGTAGCCGACACCGACGTGCTGACGTGGTGGGGCCACGCGGCCCACGACGAGGTGCGCGACGAGGTCGTCGACCGGGTTCACGAGCGCGTCCTCGACGGGATGGGCCTGTTGGTGCTCCACTCCGCGCACTACTCGAAGATCTTCAAGCGGCTGATGGGAACCAGCTGCTCGCTCAAGTGGCGGGAGGCCGCCGAGACCGAGCGGCTGTGGGCGGTCGAGCCGGGCCACCCGATCGCAGACGGGATCGGCGAGTACGTCGAGCTCGACGAGACGGAGATGTACGGCGAGCGGTTCGACGTTCCGGCGCCGGACACGCTCGTGTTCACCTCCTGGTTCGCCGGCGGCGAGGTGTTCCGCTCCGGCTGCTGTTACCGCCGCGGCAACGGGCGGGTGTTCTACTTCCGGCCCGGCCACGAGACGTACCCGATCTACCACGACGACGACGTGCGACAGGTGCTCCGGAACGCTGTCGCGTGGGCCGAGCCGGGTGACGGCCCCACGCCCGACTTCGGCAACGCCGACCCGATCGAGGAGATCGACACCGACGACGACCGGACGGTCCACTGATCGGAGCGTCCGCGGTCGGCGGTCGCGGCGCGGTCACCTCTTCTCTGCGATCTTGATCGATTGCGGGAGTGGATATAGCAAATTGGTGGAACGGTTATTTATAAGCGATCGAGTGATGTTGCTGGCGGCTGTTTATAAGCGATCGACGGCACTGCGGTGAACACCTCCAAAGCCCCAGCCGTTGCGGGCGGCGCACGCTCGCTGCGCTCCTCGGTCGCTCGTTACACTCGCTCCCTGCGGTGCTTGGGTCGCCTGCGCCGCCCGCAACGGCTGCCCCTTTGAGTCCCACCCCGCACCGCAACCGCACAGCCTCACGCCTCCCCAGCCTCGTCGCTGGCGCCGACGGCGCCAGCGACTCCCTCGCGCGGCGCTCCTCGCGCCCTACGGCCGCTCGGAGGCGCGCGCCACCGCACAGCCGGGTCCATTTATAAGCGATCATCGCAGCCGGTTATCACTATTTAAATATTGTATTACTGCCGACAAGCTGCAACACGCACTCTCGCTATCGATCACTGCTGCGTCTGTACTGACCGCCTCCCGGTTAGCATGTCTCTCTTGCTAAGGATTTCAACAGATTCTCTCCAACCGGACGGGCTCTAGGCCGCGCCGGTCCAGTTCGGCCTCGATCTCGTCGAGCCGGGGCGCGATGACCGCCGGCTCGTGGCTGTCGGTGCCGACGCTCACCCGGAGGCCGGCGTCGACGATCCGGTCGAGGAAGGCGGGCGCCGGGTGGAACTCCCCGTAGTCGTCGAGCAGGCGCCCGGCGTTGATCTCCGGGACGGTCCGCGAGCCCCGGAACGCCTCGGCGACCGCGGCGTAGTGGTCCTCGGTCGCGAACCCGCGGAGGTGCGGGTTGCGCTCGATCAGGTCCGGATGCGCGGCGATCGCGAACAGCTCAGCGTCGATCAGCGCGACCAGCTTCTCGAAGTACCGGTCGACGAGCGCCCGTCGTTCGTCGGCGGGTTTGTCGGCGAAATGCGAGCGCGTGTGGACGTTCGCGCCGTCGAGCTCGTGGACGCTCCCGATCGCGTAGTCGAATCCCGCCTCGTCGAGGAACTCCGCGATCGCCCCCTCGTGGGCGGGGTCGTAGTCCATCTCCGCGGCGTCGTACACGTCGATATCGACGCTGGAGTCCGCGCGGACTTCTTCGATCGCCTCGCGTCGTCGCTCGTAGGTCAGATCGAGGTTGAAGCCGAGCGCGCGCTTGAACCGCGCCGCGCTCGGGTCGGGCGAGACGTTGCAGTGGTCGGCGATTCCCACCCCGTCGACTCCCGCGTCGGCGGCGGCGTTCACCATCTGGCGGAGGAACGCGCCGTCCGAGTAGTTCGTGTGGACGTGGTAGTCGTGCACGGACCGAATTGGTTCCGGATCGACTCGTAGTTTCGGGTCGGGTGTGACTTCATCCCACGGGCCTGCCGGCCGCCGCCCCGCGTCAGTACCCCGTTCCGAGCGCCCAGTTCGCGGCGAGCACGGCGAACGTGACTCCGAACAGCACCGCCAGGATCGCGAAGGAGACGCCCCAGCCGAACAGGTCGGCCGCCAGTCCGACGCCGAAGGAGCCCGCGGAGCCGATCACGGTGTAGACGGTTCGGGCGAGCCCGAAGCCGGCGCCGCGCTCCGCGTCGCCGAGCGCGTCCATGAACCGCGGGTCGATCGCCGAGAAGAAGCTCGCGCCGGAGCCGGCCAACAGCACCGCGACCGCGACGCCGACGAGTCCGGGACCGAGGACGAAGGCGGCGGTGCCGACCGCGCCCGCGAGCATCGCCGCGCCGATGGCGGCGTCGCGGCCCACGCTGTCCGACAGCCGACCGAGCCCCACCTGCGCGACGGCGCGGACGACGAAGAACGCGGAGAAGACGCTGGCGGCGAACGCCGGCGAGTAGCCGCGGAACTCGACGAGAAAGGTCGGGAGAAAGGACATCACGCCCTGCACGACGTACGTGCCGGTCATCGCGACGAACAGCGGGAGGAGGACGCTCGGCCGCGAGAGGAGCTCGACGAGCGGCGCGAGCGCGAACCGCTCCCGCATCGGCTGGTCCGGGCGCCGCGGCTCGGTCGGCCGGACGCGCCACGCGAACAGCAGGAACACCGGCGCGCCGACCAGCGCGGCCAGCGCGACCGCGGGCCGCCAGCCGTACCGGAACCCGACCCACGCGGCGGCGACGGGCGCCACGAGCCCGGCGATCGGTCCGCCCGCGGAGTGGAGCCCGAACGCCGTGCCGATGTCGTCGAAGGTCCGCGAGAGCAGCGTCGTCGCCACCGCGTAGTGGAGTCCGGCGACGAGCCCTAGACACACCGCCGCCAGCACGAAGGCGGGGAAGACGGGCGCGAGCGCGAGGACGACGCTCATCGCCGCGGTGCCGCCGACCGCGACGAGGATCACGAGGCGCTCGCCGTACCGGTCCGCGAGCACGCCGCTCGGGAACTGGGCGGCGCCGTACGCCAGCCACATCCCGGAGAGCGCGACGCCGATGGCGGTGTTCGACACCGCGAAGTCGTCGACGATCAGCGGGACGACGGGGCTGATCGCCAGCCGGGCGAAGTACGTCACCAGAAACGCGAGCATACACAGCGACAGCACCGTGTGTCGGTACTGCCAGCTCATCCGACCGTCACTGGCGACTCGTCGGGGCGGTCCGCGGTCAACGCTTTCGGTTCCGGACGACATCGCATCGGTCCTCGATCGCGGCGCCCGTGCTCACTCGTCGAAGGTGCCGGCGGTGAGGTAGCGCTCGCCGCTGTCCCAGAAGACGGTGACGACGAGGGGCTCCTCGCCCGCGAACGCGCCCGACTCCCGGAGCTCGGCGGCGACCTCCTTGGCCGCGAGGTTGGAGGCGCCGGAGGACTGCCCGACGAGCAGCCCCTCCTCGCGCGCGAGCCGGCGGCACTCGGCCTCGGCGCTCTCGATGTCGACCGTGTGGACCTCGTCGAGCAGGTCCGTGTCGAGGTTCGGCGCGATGAAGCCCGGTCCCATCCCCTGAAACGCGTCGATTCCGGGCTCGCCGCCGGAGAGGACGGCGTTGTCGCTCGGCTCGACCGCGTCGATCCGTACGTCGGGGAACGCCTCCCGGAGGCGCCGCCCGATCCCGGTGATGGTCCCGCCCGTGCCGACGCCCGCGACGAGGGCGTCGACGGTGCGGTCGTCGACCTGCTCGAGGACCTCCGGGCCGGTGGTCTCGTAGTGGGCCCGCGGGTTCGCGGGGTTCTCGAACTGCCGGAGCTGAACCATTCCCTCGTCGCGCTCAAGTGCGTCGGCGCGCTTCTTGGCCTCGGAGATGTCGCCGTCGACGAGCTCCACGTCGGCGCCGTACGCGCGCATGAGCCGCCGGCGCTCGACAGACTTGCCCTCCGGCATCACGAGCGTCACGTCGTACCCCTTCACCGCGCCGACCATCGCCAGCCCGATGCCCGTGTTGCCGGAGGTGGGCTCGACGATCCCGTCGCCGGGCGTCAGATCCCCTGACTCCTCGGCGGCCTCGACCATGTACTGCGCCGGGCGGTCCTTCGCGGAGCCGCCCGGGTTGCGCGACTCGACCTTCGCGGCCACCGTCGTCTCCGGCGGCGAGTCGACTCGCACGAGCGGCGAGCCGAGCGTATCCAACGCGTCGTCGTCCATGTGCGACCCGACGGGAGCGCCACTCAAATGCCCCGCGGACTGCGGCAAGTCGTGTCCGGCGGGCACCTCCCGAGCGGTTGCCACCGACGCGGCGTTTACAAGCGTCGCCGGCGTACGACCGAGCATGACGCTCGAAACGCTCGATCCCGACTTCGACGACGCCGACGATGCTGCCGACGCCCCGGCTTCCCCCGACGCCGAGGAGTTCGATCCCGCCGTGCTCGACGCGCTCGGAGGCCACGACTACCGGTTCAAGGTGTGGGGCGGCGACTGGTGCGGCGACTGTCAGCGACAGCTCCCGGCGTTCGGCGCGGCGCTCGCCGCGGCCGGCGTCCCCGGCGATCGGATCGAGGACTTCCCGGTGACGAAGGGCCCGGACGGCAAGGAGGGCGAGGGCGTCGACGAGTACGGGATCGAGCTGATCCCGACGGTCGTCGTCGAGACCGCCGACGGCGAGGAAGTCGCGCGCTTCGTCGAGGAGGAGGACGTGTCGATCGCGGCGTTCCTCGCGGGCGAGCTTGCGGGCGTGGACGTTCCGACGTGACGTGACGGCGGAAGCGGATTCAGCGGTCCGGAGTTCGGTCGTCGAAACGCCCACTGTCGAACGCGAAACCGTCGATACTCACGGGCAGTTGGTCCTCCGTGCTCACAGATCGAGTTCGACGCGTCTGCCGCTCTCGGCGGACTCGTAGAGGGCACGGATGGCGCGCATGTCAACCATACTGTGGTCGCCGTCGGGTCCGAGGTCGAGACCGTGCTGGAGGCGATTGGCGAAGTAGTCGAACTCCTCGCGCATCTGGTCGACCGGTTCCGGTCGGTACTCGCCCTCGATGTCCGGCCCGGATATCCGGAGCACCTTCCGGGTGTTCGGGAAGAACAGCCCCTCGATGCTCAGTTCGCCTTCGGTGCCGACGAACCGGAGGCTCGACGTCACCGTCGCGCTATGGGAAACCGTACACGAGGCGAGCTTGCCGTCGGGGAACTCAAGCTGGAAGGCTCCGTGTTCGTCAGTTCCCTCGTAGGCGGGGTGCTCTGACTCCGTCCGGGCGTACACCGCCTGCGGGTCCTCCTCCAAGACGAACCGGATCGTGTTCAGCGGGTAGATCCCGATGTCGTTGAGCGTCGTCCCTCCCGCCAGGTCTGGGTCGAACCGCCAGCTCGTCTCGTCGACGGCGTCGAGGACCGTGTCCGACATGTGCCCGACTATCGAGACGACGTCGCCGATTGCGCCGTCCCCGATCAGCTCTCGAGCGCGGCGAACCACCGGTTCGGTCTGGAGCCGGTAGGCGACCATCAACGGTACGTCCGCTTGGCGGCAGGCATCGACGGTCGCCTGTGCGTCCTCGACGGTCGCTTCCAGGGGCTTCTCGCAGAGAACCGCCCTGCCCTGTCCAACCGCGGCCTCGACGTGCTCGCGGTGGAATCCGTTCGGCGTGCAGACGTACACCGCGTCGTACGCGTCGCTCGCCGCGCCGCCGGCGTACTCGTCGTACGTGAGCGTCGCTTCGATACCCTCCAGGTCTGCCGCGACGTCCTCGGCCTTCTCGGTGCTGGAACTGACGAGGGCCGTCGTCGTGCAGTACTCCGCGTTTTCGACGGCAGGGATCGCCTGTTCGCGCGTCCACCATCCGAGCCCGACCATGGCGAACCGGATCGGGTCGGCGTCGGTGGGCTTCTCCCAGTCACGTCCGCTGAAGCTTTCGAGGTTGACTTCCATGGGCGACAAATCCCCCCCCACGACAAATAGTCTTCATGTACGAGATGAACAGCAACAGTTGGAGTGTGAAAGCGAGCAAATCCAAACCACTCCCCATCGCTCCGCGGCCGCATCCGCAAGTTGACGGTCAGCGATAGAACAAGGAGCGGCTACCACTTGGAGACTACAACGACGATTTGTACCATCGTTCCTTTTTATAGATGGCGTCGATGTCCCCTGGGTATGGTACGACCCTCCCGTCGGGGCTTCCTCGGGGGAAGCGCCCTGACGCTCGCAGCGCTGACAGGGGTTCTGAACCCCGAAACCGACGCGCAGAGTTCCGGCCGACCGACCGATCTCGACCTCGACATGTCGGGCCCGCTCGCCGACGCATTCCTCCCCGTTCCGGCGGGCGACGCGCTGTCGACGACGTACGCGACGGTCATTGCGGAGCGCATCGACGCCGACGCGGCGGAGGACCTGAGCTACCGCGCCCGTTCCGTGACCGAGCGGCTCGACATCGACGCCGACGAGTTGGCTGCGACGGTCGCGGTCACGCCGTCCGAACGCGGGTTCCAACTGCTGGCGGCAGCCGGCGGGTTTGACCGACTCGACCACGGTGAGACGATCGCGGTCGGCGAGGGAGACGGTGCGTCAAACGACGACATCCCCACGGAGGCCGAGACGACGGACAAACTCCCCGCCGGCTGGCGACTCACCGATGACGGTGAGACCGCGTTCGTCACCGGCGAGGGCGTGGCGGCCGCCGCGACCGGCAACGAGAGTCCGCCGAGTCCTCGCGGTCGTTCGGACACGTCAGGAGACGCCACGACCGACTGGCGGCTCGAAGCTGCTCGCGCCGCCGGCCGTGCGGCCGCCGGTGAGGCCGACCGCGTTGCGGAATCGCCGTTGGGCACGGCTGCCCTCCCTCGTCTCGGTGGGTTCGAAACGGTGCTTTTGGTTCCGGACGCCGCCGGCGGTCCGTTTCCGCCCGCGGTTCCCGACGACGTGGACGCATTCGCTGTCGGCTTCGAGACCGACCCTGACGATCTCAGAGACCTCGACGGAACCGCGGAGAACGCGTACGTGATTCGCCCGGCTGCTGACGCCCGCGGGCTCGACGACGAGACCATCGAGCGACTCGTGAGTTCCGTCGATCCCGCCGTCCCGGTCGAGATGGAGGTCACCCGAACTGACGGACTCGTGCTCGTCGACGCGGTCGTCGAGGCCCCGCCGGAACTCGACCGCGAGGCGTCGCCGGACGCCGGAGTCCGGTCGCAGTTCGACCGTGCCGCCGGGACAGTGACGTTCGAACACGTCGAGGGCGAGCCGGTGCCGGCCGACGAGCTGGAGGTGTGGCACGACGGCGAGGAGGTGAGCGACGCGGTCCTCGACGGCGAGGAATTCACGGCCGGCGACGAGATCGCGATCGAGACCGGACTGATCGCAACCGTCACGCTGCGGTGGTTCGACCCGGACGCGAACGTCTACGACACGTACGCTCGCGAACGGGTCGACCGCGAGGCGTTCGCCGTCGACTACGACATGAGTGCCGAGACGGTGGAGCTCGGCTACGAGGCCGAACGCCCCGCCGACGCACACACCCTTCGGCTGGTCCACCGCGGCGAGGACGGCGTCCAAACGGTCGGAGACGAATTGACCGACGGAACGCTCGAACCCGACGACGCTGTCACCGTCGAGGACGTGTCGATTGGCGACAGTGTACAGCTGGAGTTCGACGTTGAACAACCTCGGGGTGGCGGCTCGCTCGTCCATTACCGTGCCCGTCCCCCGCGCGTTTGGATCCACTCGCGCCCCGAGGAAGGGACTACGGTACAGTACAACGGAGAGGAGTCTCGTCCCGCTGACGCGTTCGTGACGCTGAACGACGGAGAGCCCACAGACGTGCAGTTCGCCGACGAGCACGACACGCTCTCGGGCGACGAGGAGCTGGTTCTCGGCGACCTTCCACTGGGGAGTACAGTCGCAGTCGAGTGGCGCGAGCCGGACGAGCCGACCGTCATCGCCGAAGAGGAGGTCGTCCCGAACACGCGCGCGTCGATGGAGTACGACCCGGACGCGGGCGAGATCACGGTCCAGCATCGGAGCGGCCGGGCCCTTCCGGCTTCGGAGTTAGAGCTTCAGGCCGGTCGGACCCCGACCGATGTCCAGCCCGCGGACGAACTCGACGAGTTCGGACCCGACGACTCGTTCAGCGCTCCGGTGCCGCCGCTCTCGCGGGTCCGACTCGTGTGGACCGGCGGCGACCGCGACCACCATCTCGGCGGCGCGACCACGGCAGGCGACGCGGTCGCGGCGACCTACGACGTTGACGCCGAGGCCATGACGATCGAGTACGTCGGTGAACAACCCGCTGACCCCGATCGGCTGCGCGTGTCGGTGAACGGCGCCGACGGATCACGGGGGCGAGAACGCGATCAGGAGCCGGCGTTTGCGGTCGAGCACGACGAACTCACGGCGGGAGACACGATCACGGTCGACGACGTCGGGCTCGACGAAACCGTGATCGTCAGCGTCCACACCGAGTTCGAGAACGGTTCGGCGACCAGTTCCGTCGCTCACTTCTCGGGGACCCCCCGCCGCGGATTCGTCGTCGATGACGGAGACGACGACGAAGCGTCAGCGACGACGCTCCGCTACGTCGGCGAGGTTCGCCGCGACGCCGACGCCTTCCGGGTTCTGATCGACGGTGAACCCGCACCGGACCAGCCTGCCGACGAGACGGACCGGCTGACTGGTGGGGAGACGCTGTCGCTCGGCGATCTGTCCGCCGGTACAACGGTTGCTGTCGAGTGGACGGCCGGCGGCGAGACCCGAACCGTGACGGAGCACGTGATTCCCCCGCAGGCGACGTTCGAGGTCGCGTATGAACCGGCCGACGACGCCGAGGGAGGCGTCGTGACGGTCTCCCACGTCGGCGGTGACACACTGGACGCCGACCGCGTTGACGTGGTCGTGGAACCGGCGACTGAGGGATTGCGCCCGTGGGATCCCGACGCCGACGAGGTGGCCGCCGGCGACGAGATGAGTGTCACGGTCGACACGAGACCCGAGATGGCCGTCGTCGTCTTCAACGAGAGCGAGGCACTCCACCGCGAACCGTTCGACCAAGACGGGTAAGGGAGCCTTTTGACATCCTCTCACGGGACACATACGTAACAGGGGGCGCCTGTTTATTCTACAAAATATTGTACTGAATATAGAGTTCCAACGGGGCTTGGACGATTAGCATTCGGGGAAATATCGAGAGACAGCATAACCGAAAGCACCACCGAGAGGCGCGGTTGAGGGAGCATAACTCCTACGCGTGGGTCTCATCGTCGTCATCCGAAACGACGTCGTCAACGCCGGTCGGTCCTTCGAGACGAACGGCGTGACGTGTATGCCGCGCATGGGCCTCTGCCCAGCGCCGAGCGGGTCGCTCTGAGAGAAACTGGTCACCGTCCGGGCAGCGCTGGCACTGAACGATCCACGGAGTCACGTCATCCGGGAAGTGACCGGTGTGACGCTCGTGGTCGAGCGCGAACTGCTCGATCGCATGGCTTCCCGGACCGAGATCGGCAAACTCGGTGTCGAGTGTCCACTCTCGATCACAACGAGTACACGAAACGGTCGGTACCTCGGTTTCGTCGTTCGGAGCCGAATCGTCCGTCACGGCTCCGCTTCGTCCCGAGGCCACTTCAACGGCGACCACTGTGGCTTCGTGTGATCGCGCCACCACCAACGATCACGACGAGTGGATCGTCTCCACGACCATTCTCAGAGCGTTCGAACGGGTGATCCGTGTCACCGAGGCTGTTGTCTGTCGTGCGCTATTCGACCGTCTGAAGACCCGACTCGAGGGCGTCAACCGCGCGCTCAAGCTACGGGCGGTCGATCGTCGCGCGGTGGCTGGTCGCGCCGTCGTCACTCGGCATGTGTCGGGGTCGCCTCGACGCACGGATTACTGTGGCCCGGCCGGTTCCGAACGGTTCCGGAGGGTCGCGCTCTCGGTGGCGTCTCCGGGGTTCGGTGGTTCCGGATGGTCGGTTACTCAGGATCGCCGTCGACCGACAGCGGGTGTCGCGTCGGCGTCGTTCCCTCGGGGCCGATTCCGAGCAGGGGTATCGTCTGCAGAGACGAGCAGACAGCGGGCGCCGTGAGTTCTCTCGGCGTGGGTGATACTGGTGGAGCCACCAACTGTTCGTACCGCTATGGCCGAGGCAGCGCCCGCCACTTCGCGGCGACGAACCCCGCGAAGATGAACGCGAATCCGGCGACGGTCGCTGGCGTCACGTCCTGCCCGAGCACGAGCCAGCCTGCCAGCGCCGCGAACACGGGAATCACGTACTCGATGAAGCTCATCTCGATTGGGCCGAGGTCATCGAGGAGTGTGAAGTACAGCAGGAAGCCGCCGACGCCGGCGACCGCGGAGAGGTACGCGATGGCGCCGAGCGCGGACGGCGTCCACGTGGCGGCCGCGAACGACTGGCCGGGGAGCGCAAGCACGGCGGCGTGGAGGACGACCGCGCCGACGGCCATCATCCACGCCTGCGTGGAGAGGAACGGCATCGACGGTGATCGGCTGTGGGTGACGACCGCGGCGACGGCGAACGCGAGCGCGGACGCGAGCACGAGCGACACACCGAGGACGCTGTCCGCGATGTTTGCGGGGTCGGGGTCAGCGATGATGATGACGCCAACGAACCCGAGCGCGACGCCGAGCGCGGTGGCGCCGGTGAACTCCGCGTCGGTGGAGACGAGGCGCGTGAGCGCGGGCGTCACCACGGGGACGAGACCCAACAGAACGGCGGCGACGCCGCCCGTGACGTACCGCTGGCCGGCGAAGAGGAACGCGTGGTGGGCGCCGATGATGAGCGCGCCGCCGATGAGCACGTAGACGTAGTCGTCCCGAGTTCGGGGGCGGAACTCAGTACCGGAGGCGAAAACGGCGGCGAACAGCAGCGCGGCGGCGATGTCGAAGCGCACGGCCGCGAACGGCACCGCGGGGAGGTCCGCGAGGCCGACATCCGTCGCCATAAACGCCGTTCCCCAGACGGCACACAGTAGCAGGTAACGGCCGGCCGTCCGGTAGCGACTCATTCACGAGGAGGTCGCCGCCAACGGCGAAATATGCGTCGAACCGCTCCGCCTATCCGAGCGTCCGGACGCGCGTGGCGACGGCGGTAATAGTATTTTATAGATAGTACCACTCGTTGACGTTCTGAGATTCCTTCACGTCCCCTTCCCCCGCAAGCCTTATGAACAGATACGTGCATTAGTGTACACTAATGGAGGATCAATCCGAGCTGGCCCCGGCGGTCAGATCGATCCTGTCGGCGGCCCGCGACCGGGCGGCCGAGGGCCGATCCGGCGAGGTCGCCGTCGAGCCGCGTGACCTGCGGGCGGCGTTCGACCGCGCCGAGGCCGACGGGCGCGTCCCCGTGATCGCCGAGGTGAAGCCCACGAGCCCGACGACGGAGGGCACCCGCGAGGACGATCCGGTCGCGCTCGCGGAGGGGATGGTCGCCGGCGGCGCGGCCGCGCTGAGCGTGCTCACCGAGCCGGCGCACTTCGGCGGGAGCACCGACACGCTCGACCGCGTGCGCGAGGCAGTCGACGTGCCAGTCCTCCGGAAAGACTTCGTCGTCGCCGAGTCGCAGCTCGACGCCGTCGCAAGCGACGTGGTCCTGCTGATCGCGCGGTTCGTCGGTGACGACCTCCCCGACCTGCTCGCTGCCGCGCGCGACCGCGGCTTCCAGGTCCTCGTCGAGGTCCACGACCGCGAGGAGCTGGACCGCGCGCTCGACGCGGGCGCGACGATCATCGGCGTGAACAACCGCGACCTCGCCGAGCTGGTCGTCGACCTCGAAACCTTCGAGTCGGTGGCGCCCCGCGTCCCCGACGACGTGACGCTGATCGCCGAGAGCGGCATCGGCTCGCTCGCCGACGTTCGCCGGATGCGCGCGGCGGGCGCCGACGCCCTCCTCGTCGGTAGCGCGATCATGGACGGCGACGTGGAGGCGAACACGCGTGAGTTGGTGCGGGCGGAGGCGGACGACGAGAGCGACACCAGAGACACCACGGAGACACCCACATGAGCGAGACCGAATCATCGACGAGCGAGGTTGGAGAGCTTTCGCGACGGCCCGGCCGCGAGCGCGGCCGCGACGACGGGAAGTTCGGCCGCTACGGCGGCCAGTACGTCCCGGAGGCGCTGATGCCCGCGATCGAGGAGCTGACAGACGCCTACGAGCGCTACGTCCTCGACAACGAGGACGGGTTCATGGACGAGTTCCGCGAGCGACTCGCGGACTTCGGCGGGCGGCCGACGCCGCTTCAGCGCGCCGACCGGCTCTCGGAGCGCTACGACACGGAGGTGTACCTCAAACGGGAGGACCTCCTCCACGGCGGCGCCCACAAGCTGAACAACGCGCTCGGGCAGGTCCTGCTCGCGAAGTACATGGGCAAAGAGCGGATCATCGCGGAGACGGGCGCCGGCCAGCACGGCACCGCGACCGCGATGGCGGCCGCGCACCTCGACATGCCCTGTACGATCTACATGGGCGAGCGCGACATCAACCGCCAGCGACCCAACGTGTTCCGGATGAAGCTCAACGGCTCGGAGGTGAAGCCGGTGACGACGGGTCGGGGCACGCTCAAGGAGGCCATCTCCGAGACGATGCGCGACTGGGCGGAGACGGTCGAGGACACCCACTACGTGATCGGGTCGATCGTCGGCCCGCACCCGTTCCCGGTGATGGTCCGCGACTTCCAGGCGGTCATCTCCGAGGAGGCGCGCGAGCAGTCGATCGAGAAGACGGGCGGGCTCCCGACCGACGTGGTCGCCTGCGCGGGCGGCGGCTCGAACACGATGGGGGCGTTCGCCGACTTCGTCGACGACGAGTCGGTCGACCTCCACGCGGTCGAGGCCGGCGGCTCGACGCTGGAGGTCGACGAGGAAGCGGGCGTGGCCCCGAACTCGGCGTCGCTGTACGCGGGCGACGAGGGCGTGCTCCACGGGGCGCGCACGAAGCTCCTGCAGGATTCCGACGGCCAGATAATGGAGAGCCACTCGATCTCCTCCGGGCTCGACTACGCCGGCGTCGGCCCCGAGCTCGCCTACCTCGTCGACGAGGGGCGGGTGAGCCCCGTCGCCGTCGACGACGACGCGGCGTTAGAGGGGTTCCACCGGCTCTCCTCCACGGAGGGGATCATCCCCGCGCTGGAGACGGCGCACGCGTTCGGCTTCTTGGAGGAACACCACGAGGACCTCGGCGAGCGCGTCGTCGTCAACGTCTCCGGGCGCGGCGACAAGGACCTCGACGCCGCCATCGAGGAGACGGACCAGCGCGACATCGACGAGGCGCCCGACATGTCGATGTTCACGGGGGGGATCTGAATGGCCGATACCGGAAATTCGGAGGCCATCGCCGAGGCGTTCGCCGACGGTCCCGCCTACGTCCCGTACCTCGTCGTCGGCGACCCGGACTACGAGTCCTCGAAGGCGTACGTCGAGGCGCTCGACCGCGGCGGCGCTGACGTGATCGAGCTCGGGCTTCCCTTCTCCGAGCCGATCGCGGAGGGGTCGACGATTCAGGAAGCGCTCGTCCGCTCGCTCGACGCGGGGATGACGCCCGACCGGTTCTTCGCGTTCGCGGAGGAGCTGGATGTGGACGCCGCGTTGGTCTGCATGACGTATTATAACCTCATTTACCAGTACGGGGATAGCGAGGCGCGGAGCGCCTCGGACGCGAGCGGTGAAACCGCGAGCGCCGGCCCCCGACCCTTCGTCGAGCGCGCCGCCGCGGCCGGCATCGAGGGGCTCGTCGTCCCCGACCTCCCGGCCGAGGAGGCCGACCCGCTGCGGGAGGCCTGCGACGAGTTCGGGCTCGACCTCGTCTTCATCGTCGCGCCCACCACGCGCGCGGACCGCCTCGACCGGCTCATGGAGCGCGTGTCCGGGTACGTGTACGTCCAGGCCCGGCTCGGCACGACCGGCGCCCGCGACGACGTGTCCGACCAGACCACCCAGAGCCTCGACCGGCTCCGCGAGTACGACGTGCCGAAGGCCGTCGGGTTCGGCATCTCGGCGGGCGAGCACGCCGAGCGCATCGTCGCCGGCGGCGCCGACGGGATCATCGTCGGTTCGGCGCTCGTCGACATCGTCGCCGAGGGCGTCGAGGACGACCTGTCGACCGCCGAGATCGCCGACCGGCTGGAGGCGCTCTCGCGGGAACTGAAGGAGGGGGCCGAGCGCGGCTACGCCGCGCGCGTCGAGCCGGCGGAGTCGCGGTGATCGCGGCTTCGAGCCAATACGTCCCCGAACGAAACCCACTTACCTACGATTGCCACACTCTCACACAACGACCGACACCATCATGACAGCAGGACTCTCGGCACGACTCGACCGCATCTCCACGAACGACCGGTACCTCATCGTCCCCATGGACCACGGGCTCACGATGGGCGCCGTCGACGGCCTCGTCGACATCGAGTCGACGATCGACGGCGTGACGAGCGGCGGCGCGGACGCGGTGCTCACCCAGCGGGGGATCGCGCCGCGCGTCCACGAGAACAAGAACGACGCGGGCTACATCGTCCACCTCAACGGATCGACGACGATCGGCCCCGACGAGAGCGACAAGCGCGTCACCGGCACTGCCGAGGACGCGGTGCGCGCGGGCGCCGACGCCGTCTCCTTCCACATCAACGTCGGCTCCGACCACGAGCCGGACCAGATCGAAGAGCTCGCGGAGCTGACCGCCGACGCCGACCGCCTCGGCCTCCCCGTGCTCGCGATGGCGTACGCGCGCGGACCCGGCGTCGACGAGACCGATCCCGAGGCGCTCGGGCACGCGGTACGGCTCGCCGAGGAAGTCGGCGCCGACGTGGTGAAAACGGGCTACTCGGGCGACGGCGACTCCTTCGAGCGCGTCACGGAGTCGACCCGGCTCCCGGTCGTCATCGCCGGCGGCTCGAAGGGGACCGACCGCGACACCGTCGAGATGGTGCGCGGCGCGATGGACGGCGACGCGGCCGGCGTGTCGATGGGGCGATCGATCTTCCAGCACGAGGACCCTGAGGGGATCGCCCGCGCGGTGTCGGCGGTCGTCCACGACGACGCGAGCGTCGACGACGCGCTCGCCGCGGGCGGGTTTGTCGAGGCGTAGCGGTCCGATCCGTTTCGACGTTCAGGCTCAGCAGGCGGCGCGTATCCGCTCTTCTCTCACCGACTCACCCACCGGCCCGTTGGGATCGACCGGCTGCTCGACGTGGAAGACGGTCACGGACTCCACGCTGCGGTCCGATCGCTCACAGACGTACGCCGCCACCGGTCGATACCGCGACTCCCCGGCGTTCTTCATCCTGAATCCGAACTGGTGCCAGAGGGTCGTCGGATAGGCCTCCGCAGCGTCCGGCGGTCGGTCGTACGTGACCGCCTCCCCGTGGTGCACGTCGATCGATTCGCCCGATTCGAGCGTCCCCCGGATGACGTACCAGCTGGAGGCGTCCGGCGGGTTCGGCGCGAAGAACGACCAGCTCACCTCCGACAGTTCGCCGCCGGATTCCGACGCCGGGAGATCGACAAGCCCGACACCCGCGGCCTGCCACCACACGAGCGCGAGGAAGAAGCCCGCGAGCAGCAGGACCGCTCCCACCCGGATCCCGCGGCGAACCCGTGACTGAACCGGAGACGCGACCTCGGCCGCGCTTCCGCCGTCGTCTCGATCGGTCTCGCTCGCGTCGCCGCCGCTTCGGTATGCCCGCTCCGCAGGCCCGGAGGAGCCGTGGAGCTTCGACGCGGCGGCCTCGACGCAGTTCCAGACCCCGGGCGGGAGAAACAGGAGCAGGATCGCGATCATGACGAACGGGAACACGCCGAGCCGCATCGTCGCGGCCATGCCGAGGTGCGCGGAGACGAACGCGAGTGCGATCCCGGCCCTCAGCCACCCGGTCGCGACGACCAGCAGAACGGACGCCGAAAGGAGCGCGATCCAGAGCCAGTTTACCGCCGCGAGAACCGCGGCGTGTTCCGAGAGAAGCGGCCCCAGTCCGACAGTGAGCTCCCCTAACTGGAAGATCCGAGGGACCGCGACACCAGACATCCACGCGTCGCTCCGGTACTTGGAGACCGCGTTCGCCGCGTAGATCGACACGAGCGTCAGGAGCGTGACGGCCGTTCCGAGCGAACAGACTCGCGGAGCGACGCCGTCCTCTCGCTCCTCAGCACCTCGCCCGCCGGCGGTATCTCGCTCCGTGCGATCGCCCCATCGATCCGCACCCAGCGACCAGCGGGCGTCGAGCGGGAGAAAGAGGCTCAAGAAGAGGAACACGACCAGAATCGTGTTCCCGCCGTTGATCACGTACGGGTTCCGAGCGTACAGCGACGCGAGCAGGACGACCGAGAGACCCGTCGACGCCCGCGTCCGATAGCCGACGAGCAGGCCGACGGTGGCGCAAACCGCGACCGCTATCAGTCCCGTCTGTACCCACATCGACCCCGAGATCGCGTGGATCGAGACGGCCTCCAACAGCGGGAACACTTCGGCAAGCGTCGAACGCGGAAGGACGCCGCCGTCCGTGTAAAACGCCCTCACCGCCGGAAGCCGAAAGACTAGCAGGTCCCCGAGGATGCAGAGCGCCACCGCGATTCGGAACGCGCCGAGGGCTCGCGGATCGATCCCGAGAGACGGCGTGGCCCGCTCGCGGAGGGACTCGCGTGCCGCCGCGTATCGGGAACCCGCCTTCGAGAGGCGCTGGCGTGGTGGCGTCATTCGGTCGTTGACTCAAACAGTGTGATCTCACTGGTAAGTGCTTTGTCATCGGAACGCCGCGCCGTCGCCCGCAACGCACGACCCTTCCGCAGTTTTCAAGCACGCCCGCCGTGAGGTTCCGACAATGACACGCACGGTCTGGGTGAAAGCCGACGGGGACGTCGGCGACTGGGAGGCGCGCAAGCGACGGATCACGGCCGCCATCGAGGCCGGCGCGGACTGGGTGCTCGTCGACGAGACCGACGTGGGCCGCGTCCGCGACCTCGGCGACATCTCGGTCGCCGCGTTCCGCTCCGAGGCGGACGTGATCGACGACGGCGAGAACGGTCCCGAGGCCGACGCCTACTTCGTCGGGAAGGGCGGCGAGGGGGACGGCACGATCGACATGCCCGAGGACCTGTCCGGGTCCGCGGACCTCACGACGGTCCGGCGGCGCGACGACCGGGCACAGGGCGTCTACGTCCGGGTGCTCGGCACCGAGTACGAGCGCTTCGCCGAGGAGGCCGCCGACGACGCCGAGTTCACCGTCGTCGTCGGCGAGGACTGGTCGATCATCCCGCTGGAGAACCTGATCGCGCGGGTCGGCGAGGAGACGCACCTCGTCGCGGGCGCGACCACCGCCGCCGAGGCGAAGACCGCCTTCGAGACGCTGGAGATTGGCGCCGACGGCGTCCTTCTCGACACCGACTCCCCGGACGAGATCCGCGGCGCGGTCGACGCCCGCGACGCCGCCGACCGCGAGACGCTCGACCTCCGGCACGCCGAGGTGACCGCGGTCGAGCGCACCGGGATGGCCGACCGCGTCTGTATCGACACCGGCTCGCTCATGGACGACGACGAGGGGATGCTCGTCGGGTCGATGTCGCGCGGGCTGTTCTTCGTCCACGCCGAGACCGCGGAGTCGCCGTACGTCGAGTCGCGCCCGTTCCGCGTGAACGCCGGCGCGGTCCACGCGTACGTCCGCAACGCCGAGGGCGGCACCAACTACCTCGCGGAGCTGACGAGCGGCGACGAGGTGCAGATCGTCGACACCGCGGGCCACACCCGGGAGGCGATCGTCGGGCGCGTGAAGATCGAGAAGCGGCCGATGTTCCGGATTCAGGCCGAGGTCGAGACGGAGGAGGGCGTCGACCGCATCGAGACGCTGATCCAGAACGCCGAGACGGTGAAGGTCGCGACCGCGGACGGGAAGAAGGCGGTCACCGACTTAGAGGAGGGCGACGAGGCGCTCGTCTACTACGAGGACGTGGCGCGTCACTTCGGTGAGGCGGTCGAGGAGAGCATCATCGAGAAGTGAGTGGTCGAACGCAGTGAGACCACTACAAACGAGCGGGCCTGTGGCCCGCGAGTAGCGGGACCGACCGGATGGGAGGTCTCGTAGGCGAACGGCGAAGCCGCGAGCATCGTTATCGCGGAATCGGGAGCGTGTTTACGAATACGCGTCGTCGAACTCTCGTTCGCGTCGCATCAACTCCTCAACGCCGTGTTCAAGGATCCCGCGCCCCATTCCGGTCGGTCGGTAGTACGTGTAAAACCCCTGGCTGTCGGCGGTGCGTCGCTGACGCTTCTCCACGAGGCCGACATCCACCAGTTCGCTGAGGTGGTAGTGGAAGTTGGGAGCGTCGGCGCCGATCACCCGATTCAGCTCGGTCGCGCTCAGCTCGTCGTTCGCGACGAGCGTTCGGAGGATTCGGAACCGCATCGGATGGCCGATCGCCTGCTGCATCGCGAGGTACTCTTCGAGCGTCAGCCCGCTCTCCTCCGGGAGCGGCGGCTCGGGACGGCGTATCTCGCCCGGAGACCGACGATCTGTTTCACCCATCTCTCATGAGAGCGATAAATCGCAATTCACTTAACCGTTCTCTAGTCGAATATTTTTGACAAACCCGATATTTATATACTACCCGCACGGTACGACCACACCGTCTTCATCGCCCCGCAGGTGGGCGATAACCTCGGCGTCGGGATCGAGATCGGAAGCGTGTTCGAAGATCTGCTGGCTACTGAGGAGATGGATCGACCGGCGGCCGAGGCGACGCCGCCGGAACGAGCACGTCGAATGATGGTCGCGACCGAACCGTCTGTCCGGAGCGCGATGCTCGGATCGGTTCACTCCCGATGGGACGCCAGCGTGCGAACGTTCTCCGACGCGGCCGACTGCTGCCGTCTCTGTGCGCAGTTCAGCACGCATATTCAAAACGAGGAACTATACGGGTCGCTCGCGAGGAAAGACTGACCTCGGGTCGTTCGTGTCGGCTCGCTCGTTTCGGTGATTGCGTCGATCACAACGACTATCAAATAACTGAATGATCATTGTCACATGGCTGTCAGTCACGAGACCAGTCGCGTCGCGGACGGGAACGTAATAGAGCGCGTTCAGCACCTCGCGAACGCCGCGAACCCGGCGTTCGCAGCCGGGAGTCTCCTTATTCCGTTGGTCTTCCTCGGCGCGAGCCTCCTCCTTTCGAGCACGGAGCTGCTCTTCTACACGCACGTCGCGGCGGGCGCGGTGTGGTTCGGCTTCGCGCTGATCTTCCCGGCGATCATCGGCCCGACGCTCGGCGGGCTCGATGCGGAGGCGTCGGCCGCGGTGAACACCGCGCTCATTCCGAAGGCGGTCTTCTTCCTCGTCGGCTTCTCGCTGACGACGGTGCTCTCGGGAACGGTGCTCCTGACGCCCGAGATCGGGCTCGGCTACGGGTTCGCGGGGCGGTGGTCGGGGCTCGCGCTCGGCGTCGGCTGGGGCCTGTTCGCGTTCGGGCTCGCGGTCCCGCACCGCCTGCAGCTCAGCGCGTACTACGAGACGCTCTCGCCGGATCCCGACGCCTCGCGGCTCGAAGCGATCGAGAAGAAGAACCTCGTCGTCGGACTGTTCGAGGCGGCCGTCATGCTCGGGCTCATCGTGTTGATGACGGGGTTCCGGCTGGGAGCGTAACGGCGCTGTCGACATCCCGGATCACCGAAGAGAGCGGAGAACGTCTCGCGCTGGAGGGCGAAGAGGAGTCCAACGACCCTCGTCGATCAGCGTGTTTCCGGCCGCCGGCTCTGTCGCGGTCGCGTTCAGTCGCCGCTCGAAGCGGATGACTCGGGGGCACGCTCCGTCACGGTCACTTCCCCCGAGAGTGACTGCGCAGACGGGGGCGCGAGCGCGATCCCCTCCTCGTCGAAGCGCCGTTTCACCGTCCGGCGGAAGTCAGAGCGGATCGTCGTCAGGTCCCTATCTCTCGGATCGTCGATCCAGAACTCCGCCTGTATCGTGATCGCGTTCTCGCCGAGTTCGACGAGGCGTGTGTTCGGCGCCGGGTCACTGAGAACCGGATCGAGAGCCGCGGCGATCCGTTGTAACTCCAGTAGGGCCCGCTCTGCGTCCTCGTCATAGGCGACGTACGCTTGCTCCGTGATTCGATACGTATTCCGACCGTAGGGCCGGGTGATGGCGTTGGTCGTGAGTTCGGTGTTGGGGATCGAGACGGTCTCGTTGTCCGGCGTCCGGACCCGAGTGACGCGGAAGTCGACCGCCTCGACGGTGCCGCTCCCGCCCTGCCACTCGATCCAGTCGCCGACGTTGAAATCCGGGTCGGCGACGAGGAACATTCCACTGATGAGCGACCCGAACACCTGCTGACCGGCGATCCCGAGAGCGAACGTGAGCGCCGCGATAATGACCGCCGACTCGGAGAGCACCCGCCCGTAGCCGGCGGCGATGATGCCCGTGAGGATCGCAAACCCGATCAGAAGCACCTGAAGATACGTCTTCGCCGCGGTCTCGATCGTGGGATTATTCCGGTTACGCGTTCTGACGACGCGGGTGATGAGGGGAATGAGAAACGCCTGGCCGACGAGATAGATAACTCCGAACCCCACGAGAAACCAGAACAGCTCCGAAAACACCTGATTGTACGCCGAGAAGATGTCTGTCGCCCATTTCGGCGGAGAAATCTGGCCGATCATGCGCTGCGTATCGCGGCGTGTCGGTAAAAATCCCGGCTGCTAGGTGCGCGAGCTAGATCCCGTACAGCTCGCCGTACTTCTCTTCGACGTAGTCGGTGAAGGCGTCCGCCGAGAAGTCGTCGCCGGTCGCCCGCTTCACCAGCTCGTTCGTCTCGTAGCGCGAGCCGTGCCGGTGGACGTTCTCGCCGAGCCATTCTTGAAGATCGTCGAACTCGCCCGCCGCGATCTTGTCGTCGAGGTCGTCGATCTCCGATTCGGCGGCCGCGAACAGCTGCGCGGCCATCACGGAGCCGAGCGAGTAGGTCGGGAAGTAGCCGAAGTTGCCGTGGCTCCAGTGGATGTCCTGCAGACAGCCCTCGGCGTCGTTCTCTGGGCGGATCCCGAGGTATTCCTCGTACTTGTCGTTCCAGACCTCGGGCACGTCCTCGACCGCGAGGTCGCCGCGGACCAGGTCGCGCTCGATCTCGAACCGGACGACGATGTGGAGGTGGTAGGTGAGCTCGTCGGCCTCGACCCGAATCAGGTTGTCCTCGTGGACCTGATTGAACGCCTGATACGCGTCCTCGACGGTGGCGTCATCGGTCTCCGGGAAGTGCTCCTTGAAGGTCGGGAGGAACAGCTTCCAGAACGCCCGGCTGCGGCCGACGTGGTTCTCCCAGAGCCGCGACTGCGACTCGTGGACCGACAGGTCGCGGGACTCGCCGAGCGGAGTTCCGAACTGCTCCTGCGGAAGCCCGAGGTTGTACTGCGCGTGGCCGAACTCGTGGACCGTCGAGCCGATGGCGCCGAGCGGGTCGGACTCGTCGAACCGGGTGGTCACGCGGCAGTCGAACTGGTTGCCTGCGGTGAACGGGTGCGAGGAGACGTCGAGCCGGCCGCGGTCGAAGTCGTAGCCGACCAGTTCGAGGGTCTCGCGCGCGAGCGCCTCCTGCTCCTCTTCGGGGAATACCCCCTCGAAGGTGTCGACGGCGAGGTCGGCGTCGGACTCGCGGATCGCGTCGATCATGGGGACGAGCGTCTCGCGCAGTTCCGTCAGGATCGACTCCGTGCGCTCCATCGAGAGGCACGGCTCGTACTCCTCGAAGAGGACCTCGTAGGGGTCCCGGTCGGGGTCGATGTGCTCGGCGTACTCGCGTTTCAGCTCGACGTGTTTCTCCAGGTGGGGAGCGAATTTCTCGAAGTCGTCCTCGGCCTTCGCCTCCTCCCACGCCTGCAGCGCCTCCGTGCCCGTCTCGGAGATCTCCTCGACGAGTTCGACGGGGACGGCGTCGGCGCGCTCGTAGTCGCGACGGACCTCGCGGACGACCGCCGCCCGCTCGTCGGTGAGGTCGGCGTCGGCGAGCTCGTCGAGCAGGTCGCCCGTCTCCTCGTCGGTGACCATGTCGTGGCGGATCGACGAGAGCGTCGAGAGCTGCTTCGACCGGGCGGGGGTGCCGCCCTCGGGCATCATCACCTGCTGGTCCCACCCGAGCACGCCGGCGGCGCTCCCGACCGCGTTCCAGCGTCGAACGCGGTCCAAGAGGTCGTCGTACGCGTCGGGGGCGTCGGCTGCGTCGTCGACTGCGGCTTCCGTCGTCATACCCCGCAGATCGGCCGCGTCAGTTAAGAAGGGACCGGACCCGGAAGCCGGCGCTCGCTCACCGTACGGAGGCGGTCGGCCCCGCCCGGAACGCGACCTATTTCTGCCCCGGAGCCGAACCGCCGGCAACGAATGGACACCGACGAGGACACCATCGACCTGCGATCCGACACCGTCACGACGCCCTCCGAGGCGATGCGGGAGGCCGCCCGCGACGCCGAGGTCGGCGACGACGTGTACCGCGACGATCCGACGGTCAACGAGCTGGAGCGCCGCGCCGCTGACGCGGTCGGGACCGAGGCCGCGCTGTACGTCCCCTCCGGAACCATGGCCAACCAGATCGCCGTCCACGTCCACACCGAACCCGGACAGGAGCTCCTCTTAGAGCGCGAGTCCCACGTCTATCGCTGGGAGCTGGCGGGCGCCGCGAAGCTCTCCGGCACCCAGACCCGGACGATCGACGCGGGCGAGCGCTGCGTCCCGACGCCCGAGGCGGTCCGCGAGGGGCTCGTCGACGAGGATCTCCACCGCCCCGGCACCGGGCTCCTCTCGCTGGAGAACACCCACAACTACCGCGGCGGGACGGCGATCCCCGTCGACCGGATCGCCGCGGCCGCTGAGGTCGCCCGCGACGCTGACGTGCCGGTCCACCTCGACGGCGCGCGCGTGTTCAACGCCGCGGTCGCGCTCGGCGTCGACGCGAGCGAAATCGTCGCCCCCGTCGACACCGTCACGTTCTGTCTCTCCAAGGGGCTCGGCGCGCCCGTCGGCTCGATCGTCGCCGGCGACGAGGCGTTCGTCGACGAGGCCCGCCGCGTCCGCAAGCTGTTCGGCGGCGGGATGCGACAGGCCGGGATGATCGCCGCGCCGGGCCTCCTCGCGCTGGAGAACGTCGACCGGCTCGCCGACGACCACGCCAACGCCGAGCGGCTCGCCGCCGGCCTTGACGCGCTCGACGGGGTCAGCGCGCCCGAGCCCGACACCAACATCGTCGTCGCGCACACCGAGGACGCCGGAATCGCGGCGGCCGACCTCGTGACGGCCTGCAAGGACGCCGGCGTCGGCTGCGTGGAGTTCGACGAGTACACGACGCGGTTCACCACCCACCTCGACGTCGACCGCGACGACGTAGACGCCGCGATCGACCGGATCGGCGACGTGATCGCGGAGCTTGCGTAGGAGAGATTTATAAGGTATTCTGCGGTTGGTTATAAGAGAGTTGTCGAGGTTGGGATAGAGTGAGAGATCGGACCCGGTTCCTGTCGGTACAGGATCTGCGGCGATTGATAGCGGGAGTGTGTGTAGTACGTCTCAAGTGTGATTGTTTATCAGTGATCGAGTGGGCTTGCTGTCGGCTGTTTATAAGCGGTCGATGGCTCTGCGGTGAAGACCTTCAAAGCCCCAACCGGTAAGGCGGGCGCACGCTCGCTGCGCTCCTCAGTCGCTCGTTTCACTCGCTCCTTGCGGTGCTTGTGTCGCCTGCGCCCGCCTTACCGGCTGCCCCTTTGAGTCCCACCCGCCCGCAACCGCACCTCACACCTCCCCAGCCTCGTCGGTCGCCCGTCGCTTCGCTCCGGACGACCGACTCCCTCGCACGACGCTCCTCGCGCCCTTTGGGCGCTCGGAGGCGCGCGCCACCGCCGCGTTCATTTATAAGAGATCGGCGCTGTCGCTCAAGTCTTTTTAAATATGCTCCCGCCACCGACGATCTGCAGTACATACTCCCGCGACCGCTCAAGAGCTACTGTTCACTGGCCAATCGTCGCGGACGAAGACATCTCTAAGGAGAAGACTTCGACAGGGCCGTATCCGTCATCTCTGAGAACCGATCGACGAGCCGTCGGCTCAGCACTGTAGGGCGACCGCCGCTACGGTGCGGACGTTGAAAGGTGGCCGCCTCACGCGAACGCGAGACGACCAGTGGTGTCGCACACCGGCGGCCGGTCGAGTGAACGTCGGCCGCTCCGGTACTTAAACCCTCGTTCACGCGGCCCCGTTCGTGTCACTCCGTCGGATGAGTCACTCCGGTCGGTGGACCTCGCCCTCGCGCTCGTCGGCGTCCTTCCGGCGGAGCGCGGCGGCGGCGTTGTTGGCGTCGTAGCCGAAGAACACGTCCTTCGCGTAGCGCTCCGCGACCTCAGCGGCGTGGATCAGGTCGTCGACGTCGACCTCGACCGCGTACAGCTCCAGCGAGAACGGCGTCTCCGGGGGCGCACCGTGCAGGTCGTAGTCGCCGCCGAGCCGCGAGCGGAACCCGCGGGCGATGGTCTCCAGCCAGTAGGTCGTCGCGTACTCGGTGTCGTACAGCGGGACCACGAACTCGTCGACGTGCTCGGCGAGCCGATCGAGATCGAGCCCGGCCCGCGCTCGGAGGTGGCCGGGGTAGGGGTCCGGGTACAGCGTGAGCAACACCCGACCGGGAATCCGGTCGGCGGCGTCGGCGACGAACTCGGTGATCACGTCCGCGCGCCAGTCGGTCCGGTCCTCGCGGTCGCTCTCGGCGAAGAGCCGCTCGCAGCGGTCGCAGCGGCAGAACCCCTCGCGCGGGAACCCCACGTCGTCGAGGCGCACGTCGTCGTTCTCGGCGGCGCAGTCCTCGATGATCTCAAGCAGTCCCTCGCGGTACTCCGGGTGAGTCGGGCAGATGTACGCCCAGTCGAAGTAGTCGCGGTCGCGGGTCGCCGGCTCGCCGCGCTCGTCGACCGGGACGAGGTCGGGATTCTCGCTCGCGGCGGCGTTGTCGCCGAAACACGACACCATGTTCACGGCGTTCGGCAGGGGCGCGGCCGCCCGTCCCGTGACGTCTTTCACCTCGTAGAAGCCGAGGTCGAACGGCTCCATCTCGACCTCGTCGGCGTTTCGCGTGACGACCCCGTACATGCGCGTCGCTACGAGACTGACGGGTAAAAACGGCGGGCATCCGCCCGCGGGAGGTAGTGGGCGAACGGTTCGTGAGGTGGTCGGGGAACGACCCGACGGGGGATCGCGCGGCGACCCGGGTATTAGACTTCGACCGGCTCCTTGTCGCCGGCGAACAGGAAGTACGCGAGGGCGACCAGCGACAGGACCAGGACGAGCTTCAGTTTCTTGCTCATGTCCGATGTATCGAGGGGCGGGCGCTAAAATCTACCGGAGCCCTCGTCGATCGCCGACGGGACCTCCCGCCGTCACACGTCGATGTGATCGGCGATGTCAGCGCGCAGGATCGTCGAGCAGTAGTCGCAGCGGACGCCGTCGGCGACCACGTCGAACCGGGTGTCGACCGGCTCGTCCGCGTTCGTGATGCAGTTGCGGTTCGGACACGAGAGCACGCCGGTCACGCTGTCGGGGCGGGTGACGCGGTTCTTCTCGACGACCTCGAAGTCGCGGACGATGTTGATCGTCGCCTCGGGCGCGATCAGCGAGAGCACGTCGACCTCGGACTGCGAGAGCTCCCGCTCCTCCACCTTCACGATGTCCTTCCGGCCGAGTCGGTCCGAGGGGACGTTCATCCCGACCGAGACGCCGAACCCCTCGGAGCCGTCGATGCCGAGGATGGCGAGCACGTTGAGCGCCTGCCCGCCCTCGACGTGGTCGATCACGGTGCCGTCGCGGATCTTCGAGACGCGGAGCTCGTGGTCGCTCATCGGTCCACCTCCGTCCCCTCGTCGCCGTCGGGGTTCGCGTTCTCCAAGAGGGTGTCGAGCAGCGCCATCCGCACCGGAATCCCGTTGTGAGCCTGTTCGAAGTACGTCGCGTGGTCGGTCTCGTCGACGTCGGGCGCGATCTCGTCGACGCGCGGCAGGGGGTGCATCACGGTGAGGTCGTCGTCGGCCTCTTCGAGCGTCTCGGCGTCGATCTGATACTCGCCCGCGACGCGGTGGTACTCGTTCTCGTCGGGGAACCGCTCCTTCTGGATCCGGGTGACGTAGAGCACGTCGAGCTCGTCGAGGACCGGCTCCAGCTCCTCGTGTTCGCGGATCTGCGCGCCGGTCTCGTGGAGGTCGAACCGCACGGAGCGCGGGAGCCGAAGCGACTCCGGACTGATGAAGTGCTGGTTGACGTCGAACTCCGTGAGCGCCGCCGCCAGCGAGTGGACGGTGCGGCCGTACTTCAGGTCCCCCATGATCCCGACCGTAAGGTCGTCGAGCCCGTGATTCTCGCGGATCGTGTGGAGGTCGAGGAGGGTCTGAGAGGGGTGCTGGCCCGCGCCGTCGCCCGCGTTGACGACGGGGACGGAGACGTGCTCCGCGGCCAGCGTCGCGGCGCCCTCGCTCGGGTGGCGGAGCACCATCGCGTCCGCGTAGCCCTCGATGACGCGGACAGTGTCGGAGAGCGACTCACCCTTCGAGACCGACGAGGAGTCGACGTCGCCCATGCCGATCGTGTCGATTCCGAGGCGTTTGGCCGCGCTGTCGAAGCTCATCCGGGTGCGCGTGCTCGGCTCGAAGAAGCAGAGCGCGAGCACGCGCCCGGCGTGCCGGTCCGCGTAGGCGGCGGGGTCGTCGGCGACCTCGCGGGCCCGGTCGAGCACCGCCTCGATGTCATCCCGCGAGAGCTGCGTCGCGGTGATGAGGTGGTCCTGACGCATTGTCGAAGCAGGGGGCCGGCAGTATCTTGAATCCCTCGGCTCGGCCGTCGACGAGGGTGTTCACGTCCGTGTAGATCGGCGCGAACGAGCGTTTCGAGATTCGCAGAACGCGGGGCGCGTCAGCACGGTTCGCACCTGCGGCGGTCGGAAGTCGCCGTCGGCCGCGCTTATAAACCGATCCGCTCCCTACGGACCGGTATGTCCGAAAACGACCCGGCAGACCTGCTCCCGAACGACCGCGTGAAACAGGCCGCGCTCGACGGCGACGTGACCCAGCTTCACCGCGGGAACCGGTACGGCGAGGAAGGCGACACCTTCGAGATCGACGGCGTGACGTTCGAACTCACCGAGGTGACCGAGCGCACCCTCGGCGATATGACCGACGAGGACGCGAAGCGAGAGGGGTCGCCGTCGCTGGAGGCGTACAAAGAGCGGATGGTCCGCGCACACGGCGGGAGCTTCGACTGGGACGACGACGCCGACGTGGTGCGACACCGGTTCCGTCGGGTCGAGTGAGGGCCAGATTCGGCGCGCCGACGCTCACCCGCCGAACGCGCCCAGACTCGACTGCAGCTCGCGGTCCGGCACCTCCTCGGTGAGTTCGTACCCCACCAGGTCTCGGGCGTCGACCGCGTACGTCGACCCGCCGCGGTCGAGCACGAGCACGCGCCCCTTCCAGCCCCGGACCGTCCCGGCCGCCATCGTCTCCGCGACGGGGCGCTCGCCGAGGTCGAGGCCGTCGTCGAACGCGAACCGCTCGATCGGGTCGAACCCCTCTAGAAGGGACTCCCACACCGCCGCGTCCACGTCGCGGCCGAACCCCGAGACCTTCGTCGGGACGCGCACCCGGTCGACGAGGTCGTCGCGCTCGGCCAGTTCGGCCTCGATCTCTCGCGCGATCCGCCCGTCGGGGTACGTCCGGATGTGGGCCGCGCGGTCGGCGCCCTGCTCGCGGAGCCGGGTCTCCAGCCGCCACAGCCGCGTGACGCCCACCTTCAGCACGTCCGGCGCGAACGCCGCGAGGTACACCGCGTGCTCCTCGTGGCAGTCCATCTCGTCTTTTAAACACGTCCCCGTACAGCGGGCGCAGACCCAGACGTGCCGATGCGCGTCGCAGTAGGGGGCGTCGTCGGCGTCGCAGGCGATATGGTCGCCGTCGTGGACGGTCCCCGCGCAGCGGCGGTCGCCGAGCCCGAAGGAGAGCGCCGTGCCGGGGGTCGCCTCGACGAACTCGACCGCGCCGCCGCTGGCGACCGTGAGCCCTTCGCCCGACTCGTAGCCGACGACCTGCACGCGAGTCGCTACGGGGAGCCGCGACTTAGGCGCGTCGTCGTCGGAGACGGCTCCCGGCGAATCCGCTGCCACGTGTCTTTAAGCCGATTCCCGTGCGATACGGTCTCATGCTCGACGCAGCGCTCGCGATCGATCCCGACGACGACGCCGGCGGTGGGGTCGACCTCGCGCTGACGGTGCGAAACGCCGGGGACTCGCCCGAGACCCTCCGGTTCAGGACCGGCCAGCGGGCCGACTTCGCGGCCTACTCGATCGACGGGACGAGCGAGGAGGACGGCAACGACGTGTCCGACGGCGACCCCGTCTGGCGGTACGGCACCGGCCGGCTGTTCACGCAGGTGCTCGGCAGCGAGACGCTGGAGCCGGGCGAGTCGACGGCCTACGAGGAGACGTGGGAGAACCCCTCTCCGGGACGGTACCGGATCGTCGGCGAGGTGACCGCGGAGGAGTGTGACCTGACCGCGACCGCGACCGTCGCGGTCGACTGAGCCGCGTTCGGCTATTCTGAGCCGTCGCCGTGGACCGCGCGCTCGACCGCCGCTTCGAGGCGCTCGCGGGTGCGGTGGCTCGACTCGGCGTCGGCCCGCACCTCGATCAGGTGTGAGCCGTCCGCGTCGCGAGCCCGTGTGTACGCGTCGGCGAGATCCTCGGGGACGCGCGCGGCGTCCGCCGCGGAGTCCGCTCGCGCGTCGATCCGAGCGTACTCCAGCCCGTGGAGGTCGGCCAGCGGCTCGAACTCGATGCCGTGTGGCGTCTTGAACGACTCCGTGAACTCCGGCTCGAACGACGCGATCGGGAGTTCGTGGAAGATCCCGCCGCCGTCGTTGTTGATCAGCACGACGGTCACGTCGACGTCACAGCGGTCGATAGCGAGCAGCCCGTTCGTGTCGTGGTACAGCGCCAGATCGCCGACGACGAGCGTGAGGTCGTCGGTGGTCGCGGAGCCGGCGCCGAGCGCGCTGGAGACGATCCCGTCGATGCCGCTCACCCCGCGGTTGCCGAGGGCGGTGACGCTCGTCGTCGTCGGCCCGACGAAGCGGTCGAGGTCGCGGACAGGCATGGAGTTCGAGACGAACAGCGTCGCGGGGTCGGGAAGCGCGTCGGCCACCGCGCGGAGCGCGTCGCCCTCGTGGAACTCGACCGGGTCGTCGTCGGCGAGGGCGTCTTCGTCCGTCTCTCGGTCGTGAACCGCTCTGGCGGTCCGGTCGGCGTCCTCCCACTGCGCGCGCCAGTCGGCGTCGCCGCCGCCCCCGGGGACGAGCCGGGAGAGGCGGGCGCAGAGGCGGCTCGGCTCGGCGACGACGAGGTCGGTGGCCGCGAACTCCGCCTCGCGCCAGCGTCCGGCGGGGTCGACCTGGTACTGATCGGCGCCCGTCTCGGCGAGGTACTTGCGGAGGCGCTTGGAGGTCGGCGACGCGCCGAGCCGGAGGACGAGTTCGGGGTCGGTCCAGTCGGCCGCCGCGCTCTCTGCGTCCGCGTCGTCGCCCGCGACCGCCGCCGAAAGGTACGCGTCGTAGGCGCCGATCACGGGCGCGACCCGGGTGTGGCCGCCGAATCGGACGCCGGAGAGCGGGTCGGCGAGAATCGGGAACCCCGTCGCGTGCGACAGCGCCGTGACGGCCTCGGCGTCGAGCCCCGGCGGGTCCGCGGGGCCGGCGACGATCAGTCCGTGATCGGTCGTCGCGAGTTCGTTGGCGAGCCGCTGGAGCTCCTCGTCGCCTGGCTCGGGCGACCCGGGCGTCACGTCGACGTAGGGGCCGTCGCGACCGCGCTCAGCGGCCGGATCGAGATCGGCGGGCACGTCGTCGGGAACCCGGGTCGGCTCCAGCGGCTTCTTAAAGGGAACGTTGAGGTGAACCGGGCCGGGGTCGGCGCCCTCGGCGGCCCCGACGGCGCGGGCGACCGTGGTCCGGAGCGACCGGAGCGCGCGGTCGTTCGGCGCGGGCTCCGGCAGGTCCTTATAAAACCGGACGGCGTCGCCGTACAGCTTCTCTTGGTCTGCGGTCTGGTTCGCGCCCGAGTCGCGCAGCTCGGGGGGACGGTCGGCCGTGAGCGCGAGCAGGGGGACGCGGGCCTCGCTCGCCTCCATCACGGCGGGGTGGTAGTTGGCGGCGGCGGTGCCGGAGGTGCAGATCAGCGGCGTCACCGTCCCGGTCCGGCGCGCGCGGCCCAGCGCGAAGTAGGCGGCCGATCGCTCGTCCAACTGGGAGAAGACGCGCAGGTCGTCGTTGCGCGCGGCGGCCATCGTCAGCGGCGTCGAGCGGCTCCCGGGCGAGGCCACGACGGCGTCGACGCCCGCGGCGACGAGCTCGTCGACGAGGGCGCGCGCCCACAGCGTGTTCCGGTTCGGCGCGGTCATTACGACCGCTTGGAGGTCGTGATTTAAATACTCCCGCGGGTCGGACGCGCGAAGCGAAACCGGCGCCCCGCCCGCGAGCCCGCTCCGTTCTGCAACGCTTATGCCCGCCGACCGACTTCGATCGGACATGAGCGACGACGACGCCGTCGACGTCGAGGTCGAGTCCCCCGACGACGCCGCGGCCGACGCGGCGAGGACGAACGGTACCGCGGACGCGACCGCCGAGGGAACGAGCGGTGAGTCGGCCGGCGCGGACGGGGAGGGCCGCGGAGCCGCCGACCGCGAGGCGCTGGCCGCCGCCGTCGCCGAGCACGACGAGGCGCTCGCTCGGGAGGTCGCGGCGCTGGAAGCGGAGCTCGACGAGACGCGCGACGAACTGCTCGACGCCGAGGAGGAGATCGAGGAGCTGACGAGCAAGCTCGCCCGCGTCAAGGCCGACTTCAGCAACTACAAGCAGCGCGCCAAGCGCAAGCAGGACGAGATCCGCGAGCGCGCCTCGGAGGCGCTCGTCGAGCGCATCGCCCCGGTCCGCAACGACCTCCTGCGCGCTCTCGACCAGGAGGAGGGGAGCGACCTCCGCCCCGGCGTCGAGTCGACGCTGGAGAAGTTCGACGAGGTGCTCGCCGACGAGGGCGTCGAGCCCATCGATCCCGATCCCGGCGAGGCGGTCGATCCGGCCCGCCATCAGGTGATGCTGCGGGTCGAGAGCGACCGGCCCGAGGGGACCGTCCACGAGGTGTACGAGCCCGGCTACGAGATGGGCGACCGCGTGGTCAGCGAGGCGAAGGTCACCGTCAGCGCCGACGAGGAGTAGTCTCGGCCAGCCGTTTAGCGGATATTTTCTGTCGCGCGTCCGTACGCCGCTGCCACCTCGTCGAGCCCCGCGTCCGGTTCCGCGGCGTGCGGGACCGACAGCGGCGAGACCGAGACCTCGTCGTCGAGGACCGCGCGGCGATCGGTGCCGACCGGGTCCGGCACGTCGTCCGCGTTCATTTTCCCCCAGATCGGGTCGGAGAAGGTCACGCGACCGTTTCCGTCGTGGGCCGCCTCCATCCCGTACCACGGGGAGGGGGCGGTGACGCGCATCGGCGCCGGGGCGTCGCGCTCGTCGTCTTCGCCCGCGCCCGCAATCGGAGCGTTGACGTTGAGGTAGTCGACGCGGTCGAACGCCCCGGCGGCGGTCGCCTCCGCGACGAGGAACCGGGTCGCGCGGCTCGCGTTCGCGAACTCCGCCGGCTTTAGCTCCCGTTTCCACCAGTCCTCCCCGCCCGGGACGTACATCGAGGTCGCCACCGCGGGCACGTCGAAGAAGGCGGCCTCGACCGCGGCGGAGACGGTTCCCGACCGCCCGAGCGTGTACGCGCCGAGGTTCGCCCCCTCGTTACAGCCCGCGACCACGACATCGGCGTCGGGGACTAAGGCGTCGAGCCCCGCGACGACGCAGTCGACCGGGGTGCCGTCGACGGCGTACCCGAGCTGGTGGTCCGCGACGTCGACACCGTCCGAGAGGGTGCGCCCGGTAGACGACTGATCGTCGGTCGGGGCGACCGCCACCACGTCGTAGTCGGCTTCGAGCGCGTCGTAGAGCGCTCTGAGGCCGGCGGCGTCGATCCCGTCGTCGTTGGTCAACAGGACGCGTTCGACGCTCATAGGGTTACCTCGGGCGGTTCGGCCAAAAGTCCACCGTCGCGGGCGGGGGACGGGACGCCACGGCACGGCGACGACCCCGCCGCGCCGAACGGAAAGGCCCACGTACCTCGGATTCGATCGACCGGTATGGGATTCGGGGACACGGCGAAGAAGATCCAGACGCTCGCCGACAAGGCGGAGCGCACGTACCAGAAGATCAACGAGCTCCGCACCGAGGTCGAGGAGACGCAGACGACCGTGCTCGACACCTCCGAGCGCGTCCAGCGGCTCGAAAACGAGATGGCCGAACAGCGGGCCGTCCTCGACGCGGTCGCCGAGGAAGTCGGCGTCGACCTCGAGAGCGTGAGCACCGAGGCGCACATCACCGACGCCGAGGCGGTGGCCGCGGCCGACGCCGACGGCGGGGACGCCGGGAGCGGCGAAAGCGACGACGCCGAAAGCGACGCCGACGAGTCCGCGGACGAAGCCGAAAAATAAACCAGAGGCGCACCTCAGTCGTTGTCCAAGTTTTTCTCACCGACTTCTTCACCCTCTGTACCCGCCCGAGAGACGACTTCGGCCGGCACGCCGGCGACCGTCGTCCCGGGCGGCACGTCCTCGGCGACGAGCGAGTTGGCGGCGACGCGCGCGCCCTCGCCGACCGTGACGCCCGGGAGGACGACCGCGCTCGCGCCGATCATCGCGCGGTCCCCGACGACCACGTCGCCGAGGCGGTACTCGTCCTGGAGGAACTCGTGGCAGAGCAGCGTGGCGTCGTAGCCGATTATGGCGTCGTTCCCGACCGCGATTCGTTCCGGCCAGAACACGTCCGGCGTCGACTCAAGCCCCCACGAGACGCCGGCGCCGACGGTCACGCCGATCCGGCGCAGCAGCCAGTTCTTCAGCCGGAGGCTCGGGCAGATCCGGGCGAGCACGATCACAACGTAGTTGCGGACGACCGCGAGCGGCGACTTCGCGTCGGGCCACGACCACAGCGAGTTCCGAACGCCGCCGGTCGGGTGGCGCTCCAGTCGGTCGGTGCGGGAGCCGGCGGTCTCCGCACCCGCAGCGAAATCCGCCTCGCCCGTCTCGCGCTCGTCCTCGTGAGTCACGGGGGACCGTTCGTGCGGCTCCGGTAAAAGGGTCGCTGACGCGGCGCGCTACTCGCGGAGCTCGGCCATGTGCTCGATCCGTCGCTCGACGAGGTCGGCTTTCCCGATGTCGTGGCGGATGCGGACCCGGTCGCCGGCGGCGGCGAGCGCCTCTTCGGCCTCGGCCTCCGCGGCCGCGATGGAGTCGCCGCGGCCGACGACCGCGAACGACCGGGAGGTGGTGGTGTAGATCCCGTCGTCGCGCTCGTCGACGCTGGCGTAGTAGAGGAGCGCGTCGCCGACGCTCTCCTCGTCGACCGCGATCTTCGCGCCCGCGTCAGGGTCGGTCGGGTACCCGTCCGGCACGGCGTACTTACAGACAGTGGCCTCGCCGGAGAAGTCGAGTTCGGGGAGGCCGCTTCCATCGCGCGCGGCCGTGAGCACGTCGAGGAAGGGCGTCTCCAAGACGGGGAGGGTGTTCATCGCCTCGGGATCGCCGAAGCGCGCGTTGAACTCGACGACCTTTGGGCCCTCAGCGGTGAGCATGAACTGGCCGTAGAGCACGCCCTTGTAGTCGGGGAGCGCGTCGACGACCGCCTCCAGCACGTCGACGGCAGCGTCGTAGTCGCCCTCGGCCATGAACGGCAGCGAGTGTCCGGTGGCGGTGTACGAGCCCATGCCGCCGGTGTTCGGCCCCTCGTCGCCCTCGTAGGCGCGCTTGTGGTCCTGGACCGCGGGCGTCGTGCGGATCTCGCCGTTCGCGACGAACGCCTGGATCGTGAACTCCTCGCCGACGAGCCGCTCTTCGAGGACGACGCGGTCGTAGTCGGAGTCGCGGAGGTACGCCTTCGCCTCCTCGGCAGTCACCTGATCGCCGATCACCTTCACGCCCTTGCCGCCGGTGAGTCCGGCCGGCTTCACCGCGAGGTCGCCGTCGTAGTCGTCGATGTACTCGCAGGCGGCCTCGATGTCGTCGAACACCGCGTAGTCCGGGCAGCCGGGGATCGCGTTCTCGTCCATGAACTCGCGCTGGTACGCCTTGTCCGTCTCCAAGCGCGCCTCCTCGGCCCGCGGCCCGAAGGCGTACACGCCGGCCTCGTCGAGGGCGTCGGCGACGCCCGCCGCGAGCGCGGACTCCGGCCCGATAACGGCCAGATCCGCGCCGACTGCGGTCGCGTAGTCGGCGACGGCCTCGGCGTCGGTCTCGTCGATCGTCTCGAACTCGTCGGCGAGCCGGCGGATCCCCGGGTTCCGGTTGCTCGCGCAGGCGTACAGCGCGCCGTCGTCGGCGACAGCGCGGGCGATCGCGTGTTCGCGTCCGCCGCCCCCCACCAAGAGTACGGTCTCCGTCATGTGCGACCGATCACTACACGGTAGTGTAAGCTTTACTCTCTATCTGCACTCGTATATGCACGTTTGTGTGGTAGTCAACTCGCTCGCGCTCTTGTGACGGGTTTTTGCCGCGTCGGGCCGAATCGGACGTATGTCACAGCCCACCGAGCGGAACCGCCTCGACGGGGAGGCGAGTCCGTACCTCCAGCAACACGCCGACAACCCCGTCAACTGGCAGCCGTGGGGCGAGGAGGCCTTCGAGCGCGCCCGCGAGCACGACGTACCGGTGTTCGTCTCGATCGGCTACTCCTCGTGTCACTGGTGTCACGTGATGGCCGAGGAAAGCTTCGAGGACGAGTCGGTCGCCGCGGTGCTCAACGAGGAGTTCGTCCCCGTCAAGGTCGACCGCGAAGAGCGCCCGGACGTCGACAGCACCTTCATGACCGTCTCACAGCTCGTCACCGGCGGGGGCGGATGGCCCCTCTCCGCGTGGTGTACGCCGGAGGGCGAGCCGTTCTACGTGGGGACCTACTTCCCGCCGGAGCCGCGTCAGAATCAGCCGGGGTTCCGAGACCTCTGCGACCGCATCGCCGACTCGTGGGCCGACCCGGAGCAGCGCGAGGAGATGAAGCGCCGCGCCGACCAGTGGGCGACGAGCGCCCGCGACGAGCTGGAGTCGGTGCCGGAGCCGGCCGCCGCGGACGTCACGGGGGGCGCCGGCGACGCGGACGCCGCCGAGGCGCCCGGTCCCGAACTCCTCGACGAGGCCGCGGCTGCGGCGATCCGCGGCTACGACGACGAGTACGGCGGGTTCGGAAGCGGCGGCGCGAAGTTCCCGATGCCCGGCCGGATCGACGTGCTCATGCGGGCGTACGCGCAGACCGGTCGCGACGCCGCGCTCACGGCCGCGACGGGCACCCTCGACGGGATGGCCCGCGGCGGCATGTACGACCAGATCGGCGGGGGGTTCCACCGGTACGCGGTCGACCGCCAGTGGACGGTCCCGCACTTCGAGAAGATGCTGTACGACAACGCGGAGCTCCCGATGGCGTACCTCGACGCCTACCGACTGACGGGCGACGCCTCGTACGCCCGGATCGCGAGCGAGACCCTCGGCTTTCTCGACCGCGAACTCCGGCACGACGAGGGCGGCTTCTTCAGCACGCTCGACGCCCGGAGCCGACCGCCCGAGAGCCGGCGCGGAGGCGCGGGCGCCGACGGGAGCGACGGTTCCGACGAGGTCGACGACGTGGAGGGCGCGTTCTACGTCTGGACGCCCGCCGAGGTCGACGCGGTCCTCGACGAGCCCGCGGCGTCGCTCGCGAAGGAGCGGTACGGGATCGAGTCGGGCGGGAACTTCGAGCGCGGCACCACCGTTCCCACGATCGCGGCGTCGATCCCGGAACTCGCCGAGGCGCACGACACGTCGACCGAGGAAGTCCGAGAGACCCTCACGGAGGCTCGCGTCGCGCTCTTCGAGGCGCGCGAGTCGCGGCCGCGCCCCGCCCGCGACGAGAAGGTGCTCTCATCGTGGAACGGGCGGGCGATCTCCGCGTTCGCCGCCGCCGGACAGGCCCTCGGCGAGTCGTACGCCGAGATCGCCAGTGACGCGCTCGCGTTCTGTCGCGAGCGCCTGTACGACGAGGAGACCGGCGTCCTCGCGCGGCGCTGGCTCGACGGCGACGTGCGCGGGCCGGGGTACCTCGACGACCACGCGTTCCTCGCTCGCGGCGCGCTCGACGTCTACGCGGCCACCGGCGACCCGGACGCGCTCGAGTTCGCGCTCGATCTGGCGGCGACGATCGTTTCGGACTTCTACGACGACGAGGACGGGACGATCTACTTCACGCGGGACCCCGACGAAACGGCAGATCAAGGCGATGACACCCTCTTCGCCCGCCCGCAGGAGTTCACCGACCGGTCGACCCCGTCGAGCCTCGGGGTGGCGGCCGAAACGCTCGCGCTCCTCGACGGGTTCCGGACCGACCGCGAGTTCGCCGAGGTCGCGGAGCGGGTCGTGACGACCCACGCGGACCGGATCCGGGCGAGCCCGCTAGAGCACGTCTCGCTCGTGCGCGCGGCCGACCGCGTCGCGTCCGGCGGGATCGAGGTGACCGTCGCCGCCGACGCGGTGCCGGACGCGTGGCGCGAGACGCTCGGAGAGCGCTACCTGCCGGGCGCGCTCGTCGCCCCCCGCCCGCCGACCGAAGACGGGCTCGCGGCGTGGCTCGAACGGCTCGACATGGACGAGGCCCCGCCGATCTGGGCCGACCGCGACGCGGTCGACGACGAGCCGACCGCCTACGTCTGCGAGGGGCGGACGTGCTCGCCGCCGGAGACCGACCTCGACGCGGCGCTGGAGTGGTTGGCGGCGCGGCGCGAGACCGAGTAGTCACGTCGTAATTATATGTGTCCGTGCCGACCCTGCGGACATGCACGATTTCGTCGTCGTGGGCGCGGGGCCGCCGGGGTCGCGGTTCGCCCGACGCGCGGCCGAGGCCGGCCGCGACGTGGTCGCCTTCGAGAAGGGAACGGTCGGGGAGCCGCTGGCCTGCTCCGGCCACGTCTCGGACGACGTGTGGGAGTTCGTCCCGGAGGACGCCCGCGGCGAACTCCTCCAGAACCGGGTGTACGGCGCGCGCTTCCACGTCGGCGGGCCGGGCTCTCGGGCGTATCCGTTTTATAAGTCTGACCCCGTCTCGAACGTGATCGATCGCGTCGGCCTCGATCGCACCCTCGCAGACTGCGCACGCGATGCCGGCGCCGACGTGCGGGAGGACCACACTGTCGTCGGCGTCGACGAGCGTCCCGACCGGGTCGTCGTCGAGGTCCGGACGCCCGAGGGCGACGTGGAGGAGGTCGAGGCGCGGATGGTCGCCGGCTGCGACGGCCCGACCTCTCGCGTCCGGCGGTCGCTCGATCTCCCGGAGCCGGACGAGCTGCTTCACGGCGTGCTCGCGTTCGACGACGCGCCCGACGACGGCGACCTCGTCGACGTCCACCTCACCGCGCCGACGTTCTTCGCGTGGCGGATCCCCCGCGGCGACGCGGGCGTGGAGTACGGGCTCGCCGCGCCGCCGAGCGACGACGTGTCCGCGATGTTCGACCGACTCACCGACGCGTACGACGTGACGACGGACCGCTTCTGCTCGGGGGCGATCCCGGTCGGCCCGCCGGACCGCGTGACGACCGACCGGGCGTTCCTCGTCGGCGACGCCGCCGCGCAGACGAAGCCGTTCACCGGCGGGGGGATACTCTACGGGATGACCGCGGCCGACGTGGCCGCCGACGCGATCGACCCGCGGGACCCGACGACGCTCGCCGATTACGAGTCTGGATGGCGAGAGGCGATCGGCTCCGAGATCCGGCTCGGCTCGGCGATCCGCCGGTGTTACTCCCTTCCCGAGCCGGTCCAGCGGGCCGGGCTGTGGGCGCTGTCGGGCGAGATCGGGGTCCACATGGACCGACCGAGCTCCTTCTTCTCGCCGGCGCACCTCAAGAAGCTGTTCTCGCGGAGCGCCCCAGAGGACGCGCCGCGGTAGCCGGTCTCGACAGGCTCGCTACTCCTCGACGATGTCCGCGAACGACACGTTCTCGCGGACGCTCGTGATCTCGACGGTCGGCTCGTCGCCCGGCTCGGAGTCCGGGACGATGACGACGTACCCCCGCTCGATCTTCGCGATCCCGTCGCCCTTGTCGCCGAGCGTCTCAATCGTCACCTCTCGCACGTCTCCCTCCGAGACCGGCGGGCCGGAGGCCGCGGCGCTGTCCGTCGACCGCGTCGTCGACGCCGGGCTTCCCCCCGCCCCGTTGCCGGCGACGGGTCGGTCCGCGGCGCCGTCGGTCGCGACGCTTGCGCCGTCATCGCCACCCTCGCGCTTGATGAGGGCGACGCGGTACGACTCGCCCGCCTCGACCGTACCGTGTTCGATCTCCGTGGCGGGAATCTGAACGACGTGTCCGTCGCCGCGCTGCTCGACAGTTCCGGTAAAGAGACACTTCAGCGAATCCGTGAGTTCGACCATGCGGACAGTTGCGGACACGCCAATGAAAAACTCCCTATTTACGCGGAGGCGGAAGCCGCGCCCCGTCGGAGCGACGGGCACCCGGAGGAACATAAACGTTTACCCCGTTCCGAATGAATCCGGAGCCATGAGCCGGAACTACGAGTCGCTTCACGACCCGAACGCCGAGTACACGATGCGGGAGCTCTCCGCTGAGACGATGGGGACGACGGGCTCGCGCGGCGGCGGGCGCGACGTCGAGATCACGGACGTGCAGACGACGATGGTCGACGGGAACTTCCCGTGGACGCTCGTCCGCGTGTACACCGACGCGGGCGTCGTCGGCACCGGAGAGGCGTACTGGGGCGCCGGCGTCCCGGAGCTCATCGAGCGCATGAAGCCGTTCGTGATCGGCGAGAACCCGCTCGACATCGACCGCCTCTACGAGCACCTCATCCAGAAGATGTCGGGCGAGGGCTCCGTCGAGGGCGTCACCGTCACCGCGATCTCCGGGATCGAGGTCGCGCTGCACGACGTCGCCGGGAAGATCCTCGACGTGCCCGCCTACCAGCTGCTCGGCGGCAAGTACCGCGACAAGATGCGCGTGTACTGCGACTGCCACACCGAGGAGGAGGCGGACCCCGAGGCGTGCGCCGACGAGGCCGAGCGCGTCGTCGACGAGCTGGGCTACGACGCCCTGAAGTTCGACCTCGACGTGCCGAGCGGCTTCGAGAAGGACCGCGCGAACCGCCACCTTCGCCCCGGCGAGATCCGCCACAAGGCGGAGATCGTCGAGAAGGTCACCGAGCGCGTGAAGGACAAGGCCGACGTGGCCTTCGACTGTCACTGGACGTTCTCGGGCGGCTCCGCGCAGCGCCTCGCGGACGCCATCGAGGAGTACGACGTGTGGTGGCTCGAAGACCCCGTCCCGCCGGAGAACCTCGAAGTGCAGGAGGAAGTGACGAAGAACACGATCACGCCGATCACGGTCGGCGAGAACCGGTACCGTGTCACCGAACTCCGCCGCCTCATCGAGAACCAGGCGGTCGACATCGTCGCGCCCGACCTGCCGAAGGTCGGCGGGATGCGAGAGACCCGCAAGATCGCGGACGTGGCGAACCAGTACTACGTCCCGGTCGCGATGCACAACGTCGCCTCCCCGATCGCGACGATGGCGGCGGCCCACGTCGGCACCTCGGTCCCGAACTCGCTCGCGATCGAGTACCACTCCTACGAGCTCGGCTGGTGGGAGGACCTCGTCGAGGAGGACGTCATCGAGAACGGCTACATCGAGGTGCCGGAGAAGCCGGGGATCGGCCTCACGCTCGACCTCGACACCGTCGAGGAGCACATGGTCGAGGGCGAGACGCTGTTCGATCCGGCGTAAGCCGGATCGAGCTCGGTAGACGAGCGGGTCGGTTTATAAGCGTTTATCGCGGGCTCCACGGTTCTTTTTAAGTACTACGTCGCTGTCGGCGACTGCGCGGTACGCGATACCTGCGGAGGCGACCCTACAGACCACAGAAACGTTCAATTCGTCCGGCGATATATCGGGGCGTATGGAGGCGACAGCCCCCGCAACTGACCCGTGCCCCGATCGAACCGAGGTGACGAGCGCCCGTCCCTGAGGTCGTCGGCGTCGACATCAGCGGCCGCCACGAGGAGGCGGGCGAGTACCTGATGGTCGCGGCCGCGGTCCACGCCCGGATCGACTCGACGCGGATCCGGTCGGTCGAGGGGATGAGCTTTGCCGCCGTGCGTGAGGGACCGACGCTCGACGCGACCGTCGCGCTCGCGGCCGAGGCGGTCGGGAACCTCCCCGAGCCGCCGGCGGGACCGATCGTCGCGGAGGGCGGCGAGTTCTACGAAGAGCCCGCCGAGCGGGTGGAGTTGAGCTTCCGACCCGAGTTTAAATACGTCGAGAGCATAGGGGAACGCGAAACAGTGCAGGCAGCACATCACGCCGCGTACGCCGCCCGCGACCTCCTGTTATGACCGGGAGCGTTCAGGGGGCGGCTACCGACACCGAGCCGACCGCCGCCGAGAAGCGCGCGGTCGTCGCCAAGCGCGTCGAGTCCGGATCGGCGGACCTGACCGAGATCACCCAGCTCGCGGCCGCCGCGGGCTACGACGTGGTCGGCGAACTCACACAGACCCGCACCGAGGACGCCGCGTTCATGTTCGGGAAGGGGAAGGTCGCGGAGCTGCGCGACCTGGTCCGCCGGAGCGACGCGACCGCCGTCATCATCGACAACGACGTGGGACCGTACCAGACGTTCAACATCGGGGGCGAACTCCCCGAGGGCGTCGAGGTGATCGACCGGTTCACGCTCATCCTCGAGATCTTCGGCCAGCGCGCCAACACCCGGAAGGCGCAGTTGCAGGTCGAGCTCGCGGAGCTCCGCTACGAGCTCCCGCGCGCGGAGGCGAAGGCGAGCCTCGCGAAGCGCGACGAGCGCCCGGGGTTCATGGGGCTCGGCGAGTACGACGAGAGCGTCGAGCGCGACATCAAACGCCAGATCTCCGAGATCCGCGACGAGCTGGAGTCGATCGCGGCGAAGGAGGAGGCGCGCCGCGAGCAGCGCCGCGACTCCGGCTTCGACCTGGTCGCGCTCGCGGGCTACACCAACGCCGGCAAGTCGACGCTGATGCGCCGGCTCGCGGCCGAGATCGACGTCGACGAGAACGCCGAGCGCCACCCGGACCTCGACACGACCGCCGAGTCGCAGGACATGCTCTTTACCACCCTCGGCACCACGACCCGCCGGGCAGAGATGGAGAAGCGCGACGTCCTCCTCACGGACACGGTCGGGTTCATCGCGGACCTGCCCCACTGGCTGGTGGAGTCGTTCGAGTCGACGCTCGACTCGGTGTACCGCGCCGACCTCGTGCTGCTCGTCGTCGACGCCAGCGAGCCCGTCGAGGAGATGCGCGAGAAGCTCGTCACGAGCCACGACACCCTCTACGAGCGCAACGAGGCCCCGATCGTCACCGTGTTCAACAAGGTCGACCGGCTGGCGCCGGGCGAGCTGGCGGACAAACGCGGCGCGCTGTCGGGGGTCGCGCCCGACCCGGTCGCCGTCTCGGCGAAGACGGGCGCGGGCGTCGCGGAGCTCCGCGACCGCGTCGAGGAGGAGCTGCCCGACTGGGAGCGCGAGCGCCTCGTCCTCCCCCTCTCTGACGACGCGATGAGCCTCGTCTCGTGGGTCCACGACCACGGCCACGTCGAGGCGGAGACGTACGCGGACGACCAGGTCACGCTCGACTTCGAGGCGAAGCCGTCAATCGTCGCGCGCGCCCGGTCGAAGGCGGCCGGGCTGGCGCCAGCGGAGTCGACCTGACATCCTTCCGCACGCTGGGGTTTCGGACAAAGTATACATTCCTTCGAGTGCGAAGTAGTCTCATGGATTACGCCGGAGTCGACGGCCGGCGGACGGACGGGACCGCCGCCGGCGACGACGAGGCCGTCGTCGAGCCGCCCGCCGCGTTCAGCGATCGGGCCGTCGCGAACGACCCGGAGCTGTACGAGGCCTTCGCCGAGGAGGGGCCCGAGGCGTGGCGTCGCGCCGCCGACCTGCTCGACTGGGAGACGGACTACGAGACCGTCCTCGACGACGACGACCCGCCCTTCTACGAGTGGTTCCCGGACGGGCGGCTCAACGCCGCGGCGAACTGCGTCGACCGCCACCTCGACGAGCGCCGGAACCAGCTCGCGATCCGCTGGTTCGGCAAGCGCGGGGAGCGCCGGTCGTACACCTACCTCGACCTCCACCGCGAGGTGAACGCGCTCGCGGCCGGGCTCCGCGAGCTGGGCGTTGAGGAGGACGACGTGGTGACGCTGTACCTCCCGATGATCCCGGAGCTGCCGATCGCGATGCTGGCCTGTGCCCGGATCGGCGCGCCCCACAACGTCGTCTTCGCGGGGCTCTCGGCCGAGGCGCTCGCGACCCGGATCGACGCCGCGGACTCGTCGTACCTCGTCACCTGTGACGGCTACTACCGCCGGGAGGACGCGTTCAACCAGAAGTCGAAGGCGGACAACGCTCGGCTCCGTGCCGATATCGACCTCTCGGCGACGGTGGTCGTCGACCGGCTCGGCGACGCGCTCGACGTGCCCTTAAGCGACGACGAACACGAGTACGAGTCGATCGTGGAGGCGCACGACGGGGAGACCGTCGAGCCGGTCGCGCGCGACGCCACCGACCTCCTGTTCGTGATGTACACCTCCGGGACGACGGGGCGCCCGAAGGGCGTCGAGCACGCGACCGGCGGGTACCTCTCGCACGTCGCGTGGACGACCCGGAACGTGCTCGACGTGCGCCCCGACGACACCTACTGGTGCGCCGCCGACATCGGCTGGATCACGGGCCACTCGTACGGGGTGTACGGTCCCCTCTCGGTCGGGACGACCAGCGTCCTCTACGAGGGATCGCCCGACTACCCCGACCGCGACCGCGTGTGGGACCTGATCGAGCGCAACGCCGTCAGCGTCTTCTACACCTCGCCGACCGCGATTCGCTCCTTCATGAAGTGGGGCGCGGAGTACCCCGACGCCCACGACCTGTCGTCGATCCGGCTGCTGGGGACCGTCGGCGAGTCGATCACCCCGAAGGCGTGGCGCTGGTACCGCGAGCACGTCGGCGGCGGCGAGGCGCCGATCGTCGACACGTGGTGGCAGACCGAGACCGGCGCCATCTCCCTCGCGACGCTACCGGGGATCACTCCCATGAAGCCCGGGAAGGTCGGCCCGCCGCTCCCGGGGATCGACGCGCGCGTCGTCGACGAGGACGGCGAGCCCGTCGACCCCGGCGAGCCGGGGTACCTCACGATCGGTGCCCCGTGGCCCGGCATGCTCCGCGGGCTCCGCGAGGGCGACGAGCGGTACCGCCGGGAGTACTGGCTGGAGGGCGAGGACGGGTGGCGGTACCGCACCGGCGACGGCGCCACCGTCGACGAGGACGGCTACGTGTCGATCCTCGGCCGCGTCGACGACGTGATCAACGTCCGGACGCACCGGTTCAACACCGCGGAGTTGGAGTCGGCAATCGTCGGGGCCGACGGCGTCACCGAGGCTGCGGTCGTCGGCGACGACGACGGGAAAATCGTCGCGTACGTGACGACCCGGGGCGACGTCGACCCCGACGAGCCCCTCCGCGACGCGATCGGTGAAGGGCTGGCCCGGGCGGTCGGCGACGTGGCGCGTCCCGATCGGGTCGTGTTCACGCCCGACCTGCCGAAGACCCGGTCCGGAAAGATCATGCGCCGCCTGTTGGAGGACATCGCGCGCGGCGACGAGTTCGGCGACGTGAGCGCCCTCCGTAACCCCGAGGTCGTCGGCGAGATCGAGTCGGCGGTTCGAGAGGAGTAAACATTATCAATTACTTTTTTCTATTTTAGAAACTTCTATAGGTTTCTTGTCGCTGCGACCCGTTTCATTCCCCATGAGCAGCCTCCTCTCGCGCTCGGCGCTCCACGCGCGGAAGCGAGCGCTCGCGAAGACCCTGTGTTACCGGGCGCTCATGGTCGCTATCACCGTTCTCGTGGCGTGGGCCGTCGTCGACGACATCAGCGCCGCCGTGAACATCGGACTGGTCGCCAACGTGGTGAAAACGGTAACCTACTACAGTTACGAGCGACTGTGGGACCACGTGACGTGGGGCGTCGTCGACGCGACCTGAATTGACGAGCTCGAGCGCAAGCGCGGAGTCGAACGGTCGCGTCGATGACCGCGCGATTCAATAATTTCGGTTACAAATTTAGAACCGAAACAGATTGGCGATCAGTCGGACGATCTACGACCGCGATCCGAGTGTGAGAGGCCGATAGGGCGATAAAAGCCCGACTTTCAGGGGTTCTCGGGAAAAGATTTACTTCGTATCTCTGCGTGAATGCGAAATGAATGGTCGAGGAATTGGACGCCGACGCGTACGATGCGCTCGTGACCGCGGCGGAGACGTATCGCGCTGCGCTGGCCGTCCGCCTCGCCGGCGAGGCCGGGCTTCGGACCGGCGAGATCACGCGCGTCGCCCCGAAACACCTCCGAGAAACCGACGACGACGCCGACCTCTTTCTCCTCGCGGTCCCGACCGACGGTGACGAAGCGACAGAGGGGGCGCGAGACGCTTCTGAGGCGACAAACGAGACGAATATCGACCGCGAGACGGCGGTTCCGGCGTCGCTGGCGGCGGAGCTGCGGCGGTACGCCGAGAGCGCCGACCTCGACGAGTCCGATCCGTTCGTCGACGTGTCGCCCCGTCGCGTCCAGATGATCGTGAGCGAGACGGCGGAGCGCGCGGCGGCGCGGACAGACGACCTCGTCGACTCGGACGTGACTCCGCGAGACCTCCGCCGGACCTTTGCGCGGCGGCTCCTCGTCGACCGCGGCGTGGACCCCCACGCGGTCCGCGAGGCCGGCGGCTGGGAGACGATGGCGGCGCTCGACGGCTATCTGGGCCCACTTGACGGGGAGGCGATCGCCTCGGCGATCGACGGGAGCCGGGCGAGCCCGTCTGACGGAGCGGCGACCGGCTCGGCGCTGACCGCTCTCGGCGGGTTCGAGGCGCTCGCGGACGGCGACGACCGGGCGACGCCACTCACGAGCGTTCCCGACGGCGTGATCGGGTCCGATCGCTGGGCTGAGGCGTGGGTCGTCCGCGGAACGGGTGACCGCGGTCACGTCGAGATCGCGGGGGTGGCCGGCGTCGACCGTGAGACGCTCGTCGACCGCGGCGTCGCCGGCGACGGGCCGTGGCGCGAGGCGGTCGAGGAGGGGGAGCTAGTCGCGATCGAGGGGTCGCCCGCGACCGCGGGCCGGCCGGCGATCGCGGCTCCGCTTCAGTACCGCGACGTGACGCACGGCGCGCTGTGCGTGGTCGCCGACGGGGAGTCGTCCGCCTCGTCTGTTTCGGCAGTCTCGTCGGTCGAGCGCCGTGAGATAGCGGCCCTCGGTCGGTGTCTCGGGTGGGTGGTGACCGCCGGGCGCTGGCGCGACCTGCTCCACTCCGACGCGGTGACTGAGGTCGAGTTCCACACCGGCGACGAGGGGGCGTTCCTCGCCCGCGCGAGCGCGGCGCTCGGCTGTCGGATCGAGCTCGCCTCGACGGTGGCGGTTGACGACGACGCCTCTCGCTTCTACCTCTCAGTCGAGGGGGTGCGCCCGCAGGCGCTGGCCGACGCGGTCGCGGACGCGTCCGGCGTCTCGGACCTCCGCGTGATCGACACGCGGGAGGACGGCTGCGACGTGTCTGCACGCGTGGAGGGCGGATCCGCTGTCCGGACGCTCACCGAACACGGCGCGACCGTCCGCGATGCGACCGCGGAAGACGGACGGGTGGGGGTCGTCGCGGACCTCCCGGAGGGCGCCGATGTCCGCCCCGTCGCCGACGGGTTCCGATCCGTGTTCTCCGACGCGCGGCTCGCGAGCAAGGAGTCGGTGCCGCGGTCGGCCCGGAGCGAGGACTCGCTTCGAGAGGGCGTCGCAGACCGGTTCACCGACCGGCAGTGGGCCGCACTGTCGGCCGCGTACCACGGCGGGTACTTCGACTGGCCCCGGGGGAGCACCGCCGAGGAGGTCGCCGACGCCATGGACGTCTCCTCGCCGACGTTCCACAACCACCTCCGAAAGGCGCAGCGGAGGCTGCTCGACGAGCTCTTCGAGGACGGGCGGCGGGGGCGTCGCACCGATTAGGGGAGAATCGGCGCCGAGCGGCCGAGACGCTCCGAATCGCGCGCCGAATCCTTCACGATTTTTCGTATTTAGCGCCATCGTTTAAGGGCCGAGATCGGTTTGCTACAGAGCGTACCATGACAGAGGGAGACGGTCAACTGGAAGCGAGACTCGCAGATCAGGAGGTGTTCGAGCCGCCAGAGTCGTTCGTCGAACAGGCGAACGTCTCGGATCCCGGCGTCTACGACGAGTTCGACGAGAACTGGCCGGAGTGCTGGGAGGCGGCCGCCGATCTGCTCGACTGGGAGACGGACTACGACCAAGTGCTGGACGACAGCAACCCTCCCTTCTACGAGTGGTTCACGGGCGGAGAGCTGAATGCGTCGGCGAACTGCCTCGACCGCCACCTCGACGAGCGCGGCGACGAGGTCGCGATCGAGTGGGTCGGCGAGCCCGTCGACGAGGACGACCGGTCGTACACCTACGCGGAGCTGCACCGCGAGGTGAACGAGTTCGCGGCCGCCCTTCGGGAGCAGGGCGTCGAAGAGGACGACGTGGTGACGATGTACATGCCGATGATCCCGGAGCTGCCGATCGCGATGCTGGCGTGCGCCCGGATCGGCGCGCCCCACAGCGTCGTGTTCGCCGGGTTCTCGGCGGACGCGCTCGCGACCCGGATGAACTCCGCGGAGTCGGAGTACCTCGTCACCTGCGACGGCTACTACCGGCGCGGCGACCCCCTCGACCACCTCGACAAGGCGAACGAGGGGCTCTCGGGCGTCGACCACGAGACGACCACGGTCGTCGTCGACCGGCTCGGCCCGAACGGCGACGACTTCGGGCACGACCTCGGCGACGACCAGATCGACTACGGCGACCTCGTCGCGGACCACGAGGGCGCCGAGGTCGAGCCGGTCACCCGCGACGCCGAGGACATGCTGTTCCTGATGTACACCTCGGGGACGACCGGGGAGCCGAAGGGCGTGAAACACACGACGGGCGGCTACCTGTCGTGGGTGTCGTGGACCTCGCAGTCGGTCCTCGACATCAAGCCGGATGACACGTACTTCTGTTCGGCCGACATCGGCTGGATCACGGGCCACTCCTACATCGTCTACGGGCCGCTCGCGCTCGGCACGACGACGATGATGTACGAGGGGACGCCCGATCACCCCGAACAGGACCGGCTCTGGGAGATCGTCGACGAGTACGACGCGACCCAGCTGTACACCGCGCCCACCGCGATCCGGGCGTTCATGAAGTGGGGCTCGGAGTTCCCGGACCGCCACGACCTCTCCTCGCTGCGGCTGCTCGGCACGGTCGGCGAGCCGATCAACCCGCGGGCGTGGAAGTGGTACTACAAGCACATCGGGAACGAGGAGTGCCCGATCGTCGACACCTGGTGGCAGACCGAGACCGGCGGCATGATGGTGACGACGCTGCCCGGGGTGAAAGACATGAAGCCCGGGGCGGCCGGACCGCCGCTCCCGGGCCTCGACGTACAGATCCTCGACACGCTCGGCGACGAGGTAGAACCCGGAAAGGCCGGCTACCTCACGGTACAGAAGCCGTGGCCCGGCATGCTCCGGACGCTGTACAACAACGACGAGCGCTACATCGAGGAGTACTGGGCGGAGTACTCCGACACCGACAGCGACGACCCCGACGACTGGGTGTACTTCCCGGAGGACGGGGCGAAGATCGACGAGGACGGCTACATCACCGTGCTCGGGCGCGTCGACGACGTGCTCAACGTCTCGGGCCACCGGCTCGGGACGATGGAGATCGAGTCGGCCATCGTCGGCGTCGAGGGCGTCGCCGAGGCCGCCGTCGTCGGCGGCGACCACGACATCAAGGGCGAGGCGGTCTACGCGTACGTGACCACCGAGGACGGGTACGAGGGCAACGACGATCTCCGCGACGCGATCGTCGCGGGCGTGGAGGATGCCATCGGCCCGATCGCCCGGCCGGAGCAGGTCGTGTTCACGCCCGACCTACCGAAGACCCGGTCCGGGAAGATCATGCGCCGCCTGCTCGAGAACATCGCTGACGGCAAGGAGCTGGGTAACACCAGCACGCTCCGCAACCCGGAGATCGTCGAAGAGATCCAGCAGAAAGCGAAGGGCGAGTAGCCGACCGACGGCTCCGTTTTTAGGACACCAGACGAAGACGAGACGCTCGACACCGCAAATAAATATCACGATAAAATCGCACAAACGCACCACGACAATACACACCACAACACATGACAGATAATAGCTCACGAGATTCGGGCGACGCCGCTACCGACGGCGGCGTCGCCGCGAACGCGGCACAGACGCACAGCGACACCGACTACCTCGGGGCGGAGGTGAACCTCCTGAGTCCGAGCACGCCGTACATGCGCGATCACCTCCGCATCGTCTGGACGGGGTTCGCCATCTGGGTCGTCGCGGTGTGGGGACCGGTGACTCTGACGCGGTTCGCGACCGGCGCGATGACGCAGCCGATGCCAATCTTGGGCTTCCCGCTCCACTACTTCCTCGTCGCGTTCGGCGCCCCGACCAGCGCGCTGATCCTCTCGTTCTGGTACTCGCGCAAGCGGGACGCGCTCGACGAGAAGTACGGTATCGAACACGGCACCGCTGACGTCGCGACCGACGGAGGGGCGGACGAATGACGGCGAGTTCGATCCTCCTGCAGAGCGACCTCCTCCCGGAGGCCCTCGACATCTCGTTCAAGCTGGCACCGTCGATCCTCGTGATCGCGATGTTGGGGCTGTTCCTCACGATCGGGTTCGTCTTCCGCGTTGCCGACACCGAGAACATGTGGGTCGCCGGCCGGTCCATCGGGAATGTCGAGAACGGGATGGCGATCGGCGCGAACTGGATGTCGGCCGCGTCGTACCTCGGAATGGCGGCGTCGATCGCGCTCGCGGGATTCTACGGGCTGGTGTACGTCGTCGGCTGGACGACGGGATACTTCATCCTGCTCATCTTCCTCGCCGCGCAGCTGCGCCGGTTCGGAAAGTACACGGCGCCCGACTTCGTCGGCGACCGGTTCAACTCCGACACCGCGCGCGCCATCGCGGCGGTGACGACGTTCCTCATCGGCTTCGTCTACGCCATCGGGCAGGCGAAGGGGATGGCGCTCGTCGGCCTGTACATCTTCGGTGATTACGGGGGACTCATCCCCGGCCTCGACGGGTATCAAGTGATGGTCGTCGCCATGATGGTCGTCACGGTCGGCTACCTGACGCTGTCCGGGATGCTGGGCGCCACGAAGAACCAGGCGGTCCAGTACGTCATCCTCATCCTCGCGTTCACCGTCGGCCTGCTCGTCGTCGGCTGGACGAACGGCTACTCCACGGTGCTGCCGCAGCTCGAATACGGAATGTTGATCAGCGAACTCGGCACCGAGTTCTCCGAGCCGTTCGCCTCGTCGAGCTACTACCTGTGGGTCGCCACGACGTTCTCGCTGATCGTCGGCACCTGCGGGCTCCCGCACGTGCTCGTCCGGTTCTACACGGTCGAGAGCGAACGGACGGCCCGCTGGTCGACGGTCTGGGGGCTGTTCTTCATCTGTATCCTCTACTGGAGCGCTCCGGCGTTCGCGGCGTTCGGGACCGACCTCTACACGCAGAACGTCGGTGCGACGTACGGCGATCCCGGGATGACGAGCGCGGCCAGCGAGGTCATCGTCGTGCTGGCGGCGCAGCTGTCCGGGCTCCCGGACTGGTTCGTCGGCATCGTCGCGGCGGGCGGTATCGCCGCGGCGATCGCGACGGTCGCCGGGCTGTTCATCGCCGGCTCGTCGGCGATCAGCCACGACATCTACACGAACATCATCAACGAGGACGCGACGCAGCGCCAGCAGATCCTCGTCGGTCGGCTCTCGATCGTCGCACTGGGCGCGTTGACCACGCTGGCCGCGCTCAACCCCGCGTCGTCGATCGCGGCGCTCGTGGGCTACGCGTTCTCGCTCGCCGGCTCCGTGCTGTTCCCGATGTTCTTCCTCGGCATGTGGTGGGAGAACGCGAACCGGCAGGGCGCGCTCGCCGGCATGACGACCGGGCTGACTCTCTGGTCGCTCCCGATGATCAACCAGATCGTCCCGACGTATATCGGCTCGCTTGAGGCGCCGCTGTCGGCGGGACTGGCCCAGTGGATGCCCGCCATCGGCTCGGCGCTCATCACGCTTCCGGTCGTGTTCGTCGTCACCATCGTCGTCTCGATGGCGACCGACGAGCCGTCGCTCGAAACGAAGCGGATCGTCCGGCAGTGTCACAGCCCCGAGCCGATGGGGCAGCAGGAGACCGCCGAGGACGTCGTCGCCGCGGACGGCGGCGAGGACGTGGCGACGGATGGCGGCCGCGCAGTGGACGACGCGGGCGCCAACGGCGGCCGCGCAGTGGACGACGCGGGCGCCGAGGGTGACCGCGCAGTTGACGACGAAGCCACGGAGGAGGAGCGATAATGTACGACCGAATCCTCGTACCCACGGACGGAAGCGACGTCGCGGAGGCCGCCGTCGACCACGCGCTCGACCTCGCGGAGAAGTACGACGCCGAGGTCCACGCGCTGTACGTGGTCGACATCGACTCCGTGAACTTCAGTCTCGGGACAGAGCAGGTCGACCGACTCAAACAGGGCCGGTTCGACGAGATGGGAGAGCTGAAAGACCAAGCCGACGAGGCGACCAGCGTGGTCGCCGAGCGCGGCGACGAACGCGGCGTTGACGTCGTCGAACACGTCTCGGGCGGTCGGCCGCACAAGGTGATCGGCGACTACGCCGAGAACCACGACATCGACCTCATCGTGATGGGGAGCCACGGTCGGGCCGGCGTCCGCCGAGCGCTGCTCGGGAGCGTCACCGAACGGACGCTGCGTTCGACGCACGTCCCCGTGCTCGTCGTCGACTACCTCGACGAGGACTGACCGGCGGGGGTTCACTTCCCTCTCACTCTCGCTGCGGGTGACATCCTCCTCGCCGTAAACGGCGAGGCTTCCCGTACCGCAGGTGGGATATTTGCTGGTCTACGACACGACCTGTTCTCTCGTGTGAAACGTCCCGCTCTCGCGGTCGAACAAGTGTGTCGATGGCTGTGCCACACAGCCGTTACTCCTATCCTCACCGTGAGGACTCGGAGTTATCTTCTGACGCATATTCTCCGCCCCGTTACAATCCGCGTTGGCTACCAACTCACACGACGAGCAGACGTACAAGCCACGTTCGACACGGTTCGATTTCGTGTCGTCTCTACAGCGGGAACACGTTTTCGAGGTGTTCCATTCGTTCTCTTTCAGCACCGCAACACCGCGCATCTCGCCTTTGTATTCGAGGTACTGGTAGATGCGGTCGAACGCCCACGAGTGGAGCTTCTTGTTCCCCGTTTTCCCCCAGTCCGATTCTCGCACGTCTTCAGGCCAACTCACCGCGAGCGTGCCGACACCGCGTTCGACACACTCCGTGATTATGGCGTCCGTCAGCGCGTGGTAGTAGTGTGTCTCACGTTCGGAGAGTTTCCGACGTGCCCACCTCGACTGCTCTGACGGGCCGTTCTCTCCCTCGGTGTCGTACTCAGCTCTGGTGAAGTAGTGTTTGTCTTCTTTGAGCGAGTTGCCGGGGTACAGGACGTATTCGTCCGGGAACGCGACCGTGGCGATATTCGTAATGCCGAGGTCGATCCCTGCCACGCCGTCGCCAGTCGACTCCGCTGTTTCGAGTTCGATCTTACAGACGAAGTGGAGTTTCCATTCGTCACCGTTCCAGACTGCCCGGACGTTCTGTACGCGGTTGACTTCCGAGAGATCAACGTCTGGTCGAGTCTGGTATTCGCAAAGCAGGAAGTCTGAGAAGTGTTCTTTCGGCTGTGTTGAATCGCTGTAAGGCGTAGAGATTCACTGTTTGACGAAGCGCTTGATGTTATAGACGACACACATCAGCGCGATTTCGCGGAACTCACGAAACCATGACCGCGCTCGCACGGCGAAGCCGAGCGAGCGCTTCACAGCCGAGTTCACAGTTTCAGTCATAGAGCGCTGATTGTAGCGGTTATCGTCGATTCTGGCGTTGTGTGCGTGGTCGTACGGAGGGAAACAGAGTGGATATTA
>NZ_BBJP01000003.1 GCF_000739595.1 Halorubrum halophilum
CACCCCCGCCACCCTGCCCGGGGCGGGGCGTCAGGGGGTCGAGGGCGTCGCGGCCGGCGCGGGGGGGGGTGGGGGGGGGGGCGGCCGGGACATCCGCGACGACGGGCGCGGGGTGCGCCTCGACGGGGGCGTCGGAGAGGTGCGGGGAGCCGGGGCAGTGATCGCAGGGGTCCGCGCCCTGTCGGCCGGAGCCCTTGCACTCGCGGCAGGGCCACTCGGTCTGGGGGATGTCGCGCTCCAGCTTCCGGTACCGACCGTACACGAACGTGGAGTTCACCTTCGCGTCGACCTCGTCGTCGGCCAGATCGATCGTGAACTGCACGTCCGGCCGGTCGAAGGACACCTCCGTCTCCGTGAGCCGGCCGAACCGCTTGCCGACCTCGCGGTTGAACTCCGACTTGAACGGCTCGCCCGCGTCGTCGTCGAGCCCGGCCTCCTCGCGGAGCAGCGCCTCGTTCTCCTCGATCAGCGGCGGGGGGCGGGTGCCGACGTTGTAGGTGGCGAACGCGACGCCCTCGACCGCCTCGGCGGCGCGCTCGGCCCACTCGTCGAACTCGGTGCAGCGCCCCTCGCAGACCCAGCAGTCCGCGGTCTCGACCGGCTCGTGGTCCTCGTCGTCGCGGAGCGCGAGCGAGACGCGCAGCGCCGACCCGCGTTCGGCGTTCGACAGCCCGAAGCTCCGGTCGGCGACGAGGCGGCCGAGACACGCGTCGCACACCGGCCCCGTCCCGGTCGCCCGCGCCGCGACCTCGAGTACGTCCATACGGTCCCCAGCGTCCCCCGTGGTAACTGTCTTACTACATCGCGAGCGGCCCGGACCCCGTGAGACGCTCGGTGGCCTCCCGGCCGACTTAAGGCGGTCCGCGTCGTTTCGCCGGGCGTGAACGAGCCGGCCTCGCGCGAGGAGAAGCTGGAGCTCGGCGTCGAGCTGTTGGCCCACCTCGAACACGAGGAGCTGGCGCTGCCGGACGCGATCGACCGGATCGAGACGGTGACGACGAGCCCCTCGCTCACCCGCGAGATCCTCGACGCCGCCGAGAAGCGCGGCGTCGTCGAGCGCGAGAACGCCCGCCTCCGCGTCCAGCGCGGCGGGACCTACGTGAACTACGAGAGTCAAGTGACTCAGCGCGAGGGGGAGTTCGAGTGCCGCCGCTGCGGGACGACGATCACGACCGGCCACTTCGTGAAGTTGGACGCCGGCGAGCTCGGCCCCTTCGGCTCCTCGTGCATCCGGAAGGTGACCGGGCGCGACGGCGACGGTGGGGGCGGCGACGACACCGGCGGCTCCGGGACGGGGTAGCCGTTGAAGGTGTCACAGAACGGTTTTCACGCTTTGTTGACGGGACTGTAAACCGCTCAGTACAGATACAGCTGCGTGCGATTGCGGGAGTACGTGTATCGAGTTGGCTGGGTGGTTGTTTATAAGTGACCGATGACTCTGCGGTGACGGCCTCCAAAGCCCCAGCCGGCCCGCACCTCACACCTCCCCAGCCTCGTCGCCGGACTACGTCCGGCTGCAAGCGAGAGCTTCGCTCTCGCCCTGTCGCTGGCGCCGGCGGCGCCAGCGACTCCCTCGCGCGACGCTCCTCGCGGGCCTACGGCCCGCTCGAAGGCGCGCGCCACCGCCTCGTTATTTATAAGCGATCGTCGCCCTCGCTCAAACGCGTTTAAATATCCCATCGCTGCCGACGAACTGCAACACCCACTCCCGCCATCAATCAAGAAACAGACCCACTCTCACGCCGAATCCCCTGAATCACGAGCGAAATCAAACTCTCCCGAACCGTTCTGTGAGACCCGCGGTCGTTGTTTATAAGCATCGCCCGTCCCCTCTCTCACTCATGACCGACGACCTCGACACGCCGGTGCTCGACGACCACCTCCACCTCGATCCGCGTCACGGCCGCGGGATCGACGCCGTCGAGGACTTCGTCCGGCTCGGCGGCACCCACCTGCTCGTGGTGAACAAGCCGTCGTGGCACCTCGGCGTCGAACCCGACGAGCCGGCCGACTTCCGACCCGTCTTCGAGGAGACGCTCGACGCGGTCGCGGCCGCAAACGAGGTACTCCCGGGCCGCGCGTGGCCGGTTCTCGGCGTCCACCCCGGCCTCATCAGCCGACTCGTCGACGAGCGGGGGTTCTCGCCGGAAGACGCCCGCGACCTGATGTGCGGCGGGCTGGAGGTCGCGAGCGAGTTCGTCGCCGACGGCGACGCGCTCGCGCTGAAGTCGGGGCGCCCGCACTACGACGTGAGCGACGCGGTCTGGGACGCCTCGAACGCCGTGACTCGTCGCGCGTTCGAGTTGGGCGCCGCGCTCGACTGTGCCGTCCAACTGCACACCGAGGCCAGCGAGGACCTCACCGATCTGGCCGAGGCCGCCGAGGAGGTCGGCCTCGACCCGGCGAACGTCGTGAAACACTACGCGGAGGGGCGGCTCGCGGGCCCGACCCCGAGCGTGATGAGCGAGAAGGACCGGCTGGAGCGCGCGGCGGAGGCGGACGAGCCGTTCCTGATGGAGACCGACTTCGTCGACGACCCCGAGAAGCCGGGGATGGTGCTCGGCCCGAAGACGGTCCCGCGCCGCGTCCGCTGGCTGCTGGAGGAGGGGTACGACGACGTGGTTCGGACCGCTCACGTCGAGACTCCCCGTGCAGTGTACGGGATCGACACCGAGGCGACGCTGGATCGGGACGCCTGATCGCGACCTGATCGCGGTGCCGAAGCGCGACGCCTGAATCCCGCCGTCGAGCGGGTGAGACGCCCTCTCTCGCGACGATCGATAGGAAAGGCATTTGAGTAGTCCGGGCGACGTACGGGACATGACCGACGACGACGCCGTTGAAACGTTCTATACCGACGAACGGTGGCAAAACTGGCTCGACAGGCTCAAAGAGGAGGATCTGGACCCCGAGAACGAGGACTCCGCGCGGCTTCTGTTGAACCTGCAGGACGACGCCGCGATCGCGATCGTGAAGATCCTCACCGCGCTCGACGACGAGCGCATCGGCGAGGACCGCGCGGTCGAGGAGATCCGCGACGTCCGCGACATCGTGCTCGCCGACGTGGAGTTCGACGACGAGGACAAGGTCATGCTGATCGACGGCGTCCAGACCTCGCTCGTCCCCGTCTTCTACGCGGCCGAGGAGTACGTCGTCGGCGGCGTCGTCGAGGGCGATGTGAGCGAGTTCGTGCGCGCGGCCGCCGACGCCGAGGCCGAGGACGACCTCGACGCCGCGCTCGGCTACGTCGTGCAGGCCGGCACCCGGATCATCGACGGCGAGGTCCTCGATATCGACCTCGTCGAGGACTTAGAGTACGGGCTCGTCTCCGAGTGGGTCAACGGACTCGACTCCCTGCAGTCTGCCATCGAGGACCCGGAAGTCGTCGAGGAAGAAGACTGAGCGCGGCGGTCGGTTCGGGCTTCGTTTCTCTCGGTTCGCCCGGCCCCGACGAGCCGTCGGGCCACCGAACGGCCGCAACGGCGGCCTGACAAACCGTTATGAACTCGCGCGACCACACCCGTGTATGGCAGTCTCCGCGGCCGGAATCGCGATCGCGCTGCTCGTCGTGTGGACGGCCAGTTCGTTCGTGCCGTTCGTGCCGAGCGGCGTCCTCGCGGCGCTGACCGTCGTCGGCTACGCGTACACCACCGGGTTCACGGAACCGGGCCTCGCCGTCCTGATGGCGCTCGTCCTCGTCTCGCTTCTGGCCTCCGTCGCGGAGTTGGCGTCGGGAATGGTCTCCGGGCGGCTCGGCGGCGCCTCGACCCGATCGGTCGTCGCCGGGACGCTCGCGGGCATCGCGCTCCTGTTCGTGTTGGGGCCGATCGGGATTGTCGTCGGACTGGGCGGCACCGTCTTCCTCGCCGCGCTCTACGAGAACGATGCCGACCCGCGCGTAGCCGCTCGGCAAGCGGCCTACGCGGTGGTCGGCGCCCTCGCCAGCGCGGTCGTTCAGGCGGTCATGCTCGCCGGCGTCGCGGTCGCGTTCGCGCTCGCCGTCCTCTGAAGCCGGGATCCGAACTCACGCCGCCACCGCGAACAGCAGTAGGTTGTGCGCCGCGGGGCCGAGCCCCATCGCCGCGACGAAGCCGAGCAGGAGGTACCCCTCGGCGGGGGTCTCCCGGACGTACGCCGCGAACAGCCAGACGACGGCGCTCGAGACCGCGAGCTTCACGAGCAGGAACAGCCACCCCTCGCCGACCACCGGGAGGGACGGGAGACCGCCGACCTCCAGCAGGATCCGCGAGAGCGGCGTGCGCTCGCCGAAGCCGAGGTTGGTCGTTCCCACCGCGGTGGAGACCCCGTCAAGCGCGTGGCCGAACACCGCGAGGGCGCCGACGCCGCCGGTGATCGCGGTTTCGGGCCGGAGCCGTGTCAGGCCGACCCAGACGGCGCCGGCGACCGGGACCGTGAGCGCGAGCGCGATCGCCGACCAGCGCACGCCCGCCGGCGAGAGACTGGTCGAGACCGCGACCGCGACGATCGGAGCGAGGAGAAGCGCCCCGCTCGCGGCGAGGATCTCAGCCACCTGATCCGGGCGGGCGGTGTCGGCGGCGAGCCACGCCGCGCCCGCAAGCGATCCGACCGTGAGGTAGACGGTCGGCGAGCCGGCGAACGGGGAGAGGAAGGGCGGGAGCGCGTCGACGACGTAGAGGACGTGGGCCGCGGAGCCGAGCGCCATCCACGGGGCGAGTGCGAGCACGCGCCGACCGGTGACCCGCGGGCGCCGGCGGCGGAGCGCGGCGACCACCCCGCCGGTCGCGAGCAGGACGACGAGGAGGTACGGCGCGGGCGGCAGGGTCGTCCCCGCCGGGAGGAAGGGGAGGCCGCCGGCCATCAGACGGACAGCACGGGCTGGCTGGCGTACAGGAGGACGTACTCAGCGGCCTTCCCGAGCACCTCGCCGGGGTCGCCGGAGACGGGCTCGCGCGGGACGACGATGAAGTCCGACTCCAGCTCCTCGGCGGTGTCGAGCACGACGCTGCCGGGGTGAACCGTCTTCATTTTCGTGGAGAACCCGTAGGCGATGGAGTTACTGTGAGGGACGCCCGCCGCCTCCGCGCGCCGCGCCACGGAGTCGGTGAACGCCTCGGTGTCGTCGGCCACGTCGCTCTCGTCGACCACGCCGTGGTCGATGGCGCGGACCACGTCCTCGTCGAGCACGTACAGGGCGTGGACGCTCGCGCCGTACTCGGCGGCGACGGCGATCGCGTAGTCGACCGCCTCGTGGGACTCCTCGCTGCCGTCCACCGACACGAGGACGAGGTCGATGTCGAGATCGGTCATACGCGAGTCGTCGTCGGGGGAGGGCAAAAAGCCCGCCCTCTGCGGTCGGTCCCGCGACCCGGCGAGCGACGGGTGCGGACGACCCGGACGCCCCCGCCCTCAGAACTCCGCGAGGTCGCGCTGTCCGGCCCCACGTCGCTCGGCCGGCGGGACGTTGGTCGCGACGATCTCGTCGACCTCGTCGCGGTTCCCCGCGTCGCTATTGATCGCGCGGGTCGCGCCCTCGCGATCGACGCGGAAGCCCGCCTCCGCGTACGACTCGTACATCACGCCGCTGTTGCTGAGCACGATCCACACGCCCGCCTCGTCGAGCGCGGTCGCGGCGTCGAGCAGTCGGCGCTGGTCCTCGCGGTCGAACCCCTCGGCGCTGTACTCGTTGAAGCTCGCGGTCGCGCTCATCGGCTCGTAGGGGGGATCGACGTAGACCAGATCGCCCGGCTCCGCGGCGTCGAGGACGTACCCGAAGTCGCCGTTCCGAATCGTCGCGTCCGCGAGCGCGTCGCTCGCCCGCCGGATCCGGTCGCGCTGGACCCAGTCGGGGTTCGCGTACCGACCCACGGGGACGTTGAACCCGCCGTCGGCGTTCTCGCGGTAGAGCCCGTTGTAGCAGGTGCGGTTGAGGTACAGGAGGAGCGCGGCCTCCTCAAGGGGGTCGAACTCCCCCTCGTACGGCCGCCTGTTGAACCGCGCGCGCTGCTGGTAGTAGTAGCTCTCCACGTCGCGGCCGCGGGCCGTCTCCTCGGCGTACGGGAGCGCGGGGTCCGGGTCCTCGTCGGGGTCGTCGAACGACTCCAGCCGCTCGATCAGCGCCTCGGGGTCGTCGCGCACCCGCTCGTAGAAGTTCACCAATCGCGGATTCGCGTCGTTGACGGTCGCGTCCGTCGGTTCGAGGTCGAAGAACACCGCGCCGCCGCCGAGGAACGGCTCGTGGTAGCGACCGTGCGTCGCCGGGAACCTGGCGTACAGCTCGTCGAGGAGCTGCCGCTTTCCGCCGGCCCACTTCAGTATCGGCTCGGCCATGCGATGTCTGGGGTCGCCCGCCACGGCGTATAAACGTCTCGGGCGCGGCTCACGACGGGGCCGGACGCGACCCGCTGCCCCCGCGGATTCAGTCGTCGGCGGGATCGTCGTCCGGGTCCGGGAGGTCGGCGATGTGTTCGGCCGCCTCCTCGAAGTTCGGTCCGGGCTCGATCGTCTCCTCCTCCCGGTCCCACTCGATGTATCCGGCCTCTTCGAGGGCGGGAAGGTGGGCCTCGCGGAGCTCGGCGGCGATCTCGTCGGCCCGTCCGCGGACCTGCAGGTCCGCGACCGTCTCGACCGTTTCGTCCGCGAGCCCGGCGATGACTCGACGGCGCTCCGGCATCGCCATCGTCTCCGCTTTCTCGGAGGAGGGATCGTGTGTCATTGACATTGACTGTTCGTATCTACATTACGGTTCGCAGTGGAATAAAAGTACGGGCGTGGATATCGTTCGCGTCCCGCTATCGGACTCGCAGGCCGCGGTGAAGCGTGTATCCGGGCACGAGCAGGAACAGGAAGGGGACTCCCGTGAGCGGGTGCGCCAGCAGCGAGCCCGCGGCGAGGATCAGGTACCCCTTATCCGGCGGCGACCACGCGGTCCGGGTCCGCATCGCGTCGAGCTCCGCGGCGAAGGCGTACAGGAACCCGCCAGCGACCGCGAGCCACAGCGCCCCGGCGACGGCGATTGCGGGGAGCGTGCCCGCCGCGTCGACGACGGCACGGGGCACGCCCCGCCGCCCGGACGCGTACGCCGGATCGACCAGCGCGCGGGCGAGGATCGACGCCGGCAGGTACAGCGCGGCGACGGCGACCGTCGCCCAGAAGCGGACGTTACCCCGTGCGCCGGCCACCGGTGTAGGGGCCATGGTCGAACCGTGGCGAGCGAGCGGGAGAAGCCCTCCGGTTGTCGGTCGGCCGCCGGCGACGCCGCCGCATCGTTCGCCGTAACCGAGTCAGCGGACAGCTCCGACTGAGGAGTTCGATGAGGCCGCATTTCCGACACGACTCGACGGCGAGTCAGACCCCGTACGCGACCCGCTCGCCCACGTCAAGGCCGTTCGCGAGCGCGGCGTGGAGCCGCCCCTCGCCGGCGACCCAGTCGCCGAGGAGGAACAGTCCCTCTCGACGCGCAGAGTCGATCGGGCCGCGATCGACGCCTCCCTCCGGCTGCGCGTACCGCCACCCCTGGTGATCGGTCCACGCCGGGTCCGCCAGTCGGTCGTCACCGACGATTTCGGCGGCGTGGTCCGCCAGCGTCGCGACGTTTGCGGCCGGGTCCGCGTCGTAGCGCTCGACCGACCACTCGTGGTTCGCCTGCACGACGAGCAGGCTCTCGCCCTCCGGAACGTGGCCGGGCTTGCACTCCTCGCGGGAGATCCACCCGACCGCGTGCTCCTTGTCGGTGTTGACGAGGCCGTAGTAGGGGACGTCGAGCGGGAAGGGGTAGCGCAACACCGCGGTCCAGACGGTGCGGTACGTCACGTCGCCGACCGCGTCGACGAGCGCCTCGCGGACGGGCGAGTCCCACTCCGCGCCCCGGAGGAGCTCCGCTGTCTGGGGCGCCGGCGGGTTCAACAGGAGGGCGTCGAACGGTCCCCACGTTTCGCCGTCTGCGTTGTCGACCTCCCACCGGTCGCCGACCCGGCGGACCGTCTCGATCCGCGTCCGTCGGTGGACCGTCGCGTCGGTCCGACCGAACAGCCGCTTGGCGATCTGGGTGAGCCCCCGCCGGTAGCTCCACTTGTGCTCGTCCGCGTCGCGGCCGGGCGAGACCTCGCCGTTCGCGTCGAAGACGTGGATCGGCTCCGCGATGTCCACGAGCCCCTCGTCGTCGAGCGTCTCCGTGATCAGCTCGACGACGCGCTCGTCGTCGGCCTTCAGGTAGTTCGCGCCGTAGTCGTACGTCAGCTCGTCGTGGCGGCGGGTCGCCGCGCGACCGCAGAGGCCGCCGGACTTCTCGAAGACCGTCACGTCCGCGTCCGGGACCGCGCCGTCGACGGTGAACGCGGCGGCCGCCGCCCCCGCGCCCGCGCCGACGATGCCGATGTGTGTCACGGGTGCGGAGAAGGGACGCAATCACTTAATCGGTCGCTCGGGAGCGGCGTACCCGCCGGCGGTGACTGCCTTCGTCGCCGGCGCCGACCCACCTCAGTCGTCGTCGGGGCCGACGACCATGACCGGCGCCGACGCGCCGCGCTGGACCCGGACCGGGAGCGGATCGGGGTGGACGAGCCGGTCGAGTCCGGTCCGGCGCGCCGAGCCGACGACGATCAGGTCGGCGTCGTGTGCGGCGGCGAAGTCCGTCACCTCCTCGTGGGGGGTGCCGTAGCGGAACCACTTTTCCACGTCGACCCCGGCGGCCGTCCCGCGCTCCGCGGCGTCCTCGACGAGCCGCTCGCCGGTGCGCTCGCGCCGCTCGACCACCACGTCCCATCCCTCGGCGTCGTCGACGACGTACAGCGCGTCGACCGCCGCGCCGTGGGCCGCCGCGAGGTCGACGCCAGCCTCGACCGCGGCCAGCCCCGCGTCGTCGTCGCGGGTGACCACGAGGATGCGCTCGAAGCGGTCGGCGGCGGCGGGCTCAGTGGCGGACGACTCGGTGGCGCGTGATTCGATGGCGCGTGATTCGATGGCGGGCGATTTGTCGGTCGCGTCGGCGGTGTCTCGGTCGGCGGACATGGTTCGTGCGCTCGGCGCCCCGGTACCGGGACGCCGAAGTTCTCGACCTCACGTTGTACGGGACGCCACTTAACGATTTTCGACAAGATAGACGATTATCATTATTTATCCGCAAACACGATCAATCCGTCAAGGTTAGCGAACGATATCTAGTCAAACGATTTCCGACAGAGCGATATTGTGAAATATCGTGATAGTGTTCCTCGTCGTGGGAATGACCCGTTCGGGCCCTAACGAGGTGGCAAGAACCTCCCCGACGGCGCGTTTTATTCCCGCGTGCCGACAGCGTCGGAACACGAACCGCCGGTCCGGCGGGCGGACCGGTCTCCGAGTCCCTCATGACCCACGACACGACCGGACGCGCGACCGAGGGCGACGATGGCTGACGGCGGTGACGCCTCGGACGATCCGACCGACGCCCCGGAGTCGACCGATGCCGACGGCGGCGTCGACTACGCCGGACGAGCCGCCGACGCCCTCGGCTTCTCGCGCTGGTGGCAGATCGTCGCCGCGGCGGGGATGATGGCGGCGGTGAGCCCCTACCAGTACGTCTGGTCGTCGATCGAGCAGCCGCTGGCCGAGAGCCTCGACATCGCCCTGCCGGCGCTCGGCGCGGTGTTCTCCTTCTACGTCGTCTTCCAGTCGCTCTCGCAGTTCCCCGCCGGGAAGTGGCGCGACAGCCGGGGGCCGGGCGCGCTCACCTTCGTTGCCGCCCTGCTCGCCGGCGGCGGGTACGTCGGGCTCGCGTACGCAACGACGCTCTGGCAGCTGTACCTGCTGTACTCGCTCGGCGCGGTCGGCGTGGGGATCGTGTACACGGTCGCGGTCAACACCGCGGTGAAGTGGTTCCCGGACAGGACGGGGCTCACGACCGGCGTCGGGACGATGGCGTTCGCGGGCGGGAGCGCGCTGGTGGTCCCGTACGTCCGCGCGAACGCCACCGTGGCCGCCTACGGCGACGTGCTCCGGAACGTCGGGCTCGCCATCCTCGTCGTGACGCTCGTCGGTTCGTACCTCCTCCGAGACCCGCCGGACGACTGGCTCGGGCTGGAGGACCGAGAGGACGACGGAGAGAACGATGAGGGGGACGACAATCTCGCGGCGTCGCTCCGCGGTCGCGCGTACACGACCCGCGAGATGCTCTCGACGTGGCAGTTCTGGCTGCTGTACGCGATGTTCATCGCGACCGCCGGCGCCGACCTCGTCGTCATCGCGAACGTGGTCCGGTTCGCGGAGCAGTTCGGGCTGGCGGCGGTCGTCGCAACCGCGTCGGCGACCCTGCTCCCCGTCGCCGCCGGCGTCTCGCGGATGATCCTCGGCGAAGCCTCGGACCGCTTCGCTCGCAAGCGGGTGATGGCGGTCTCGTTCGTCCTCGCCGGGCTATTCCGCCTCGCGCTCATCGGAGCGGGGTCGTCGGGGTCCGGGGTCGCGTTCGTCGGGCTCGTGATGGCCGCGATGTTCTTCTCCTCGCCGCTGTACGTCTACTTCCCCGCGCTGCTGGCCGACTACTACGGGGCGCGGAACTCCTCGGGCAACTACGCGGTCCTCTACACCGCCAAGGTCGGCGGCGGCGTGTTCGCCGGCACCGTGACCGGCTACCTCGTCGCGACGGCCGGCTGGGTCCCGACGTTCGCGCTCGGGGGCGGGCTGGCGATCGCCGCGGGGCTGGCGGCGCTCCTGCTTCGACCGCCGAGCGGGTCCGGGCTGGAGGCCGACGCGTCGGCTGCGGCCGACTAGTCGACGGACTCGCCGGCGAACGAGTGCTCGTCCCCTCGATCGGTTTCCGTACCCGATCTGCGAGCTCTGTCGGTCAGCTGTCGAAGTCGAGCTCGACCGCGTCGCCGGCGTCGGCGTCGCCCGAATCGACCACGTCGTCGCCGGCCGCGAAGCCGGCGTGGAGGTGCTCGTAGGTGCGGTCGATCGCCTCCACGATCACCTTCGTGTCGCCCGTGACCGGCATGAAGTTCGTGTCGCCGTCCCACCGCGGGACCACGTGGGTGTGCAGGTGGTCGATTGAGCCGCCGGCCGCCGAGTCGCCGAGGTTCTGTCCCGTGTTCACCCCGTCGGGGTCCACGTCGTAGCGCAATGCCGCGAGCGTCGCCGCCTTCAGCCTCGCGTGATCGAGCAGGGTCGCGTCGTCGAGGGCGGTGGGGTCCTCGACGTGCGCGTCCGGGATCACCATCGCGTGGCCCGGGTTGTACGGCGCGTTGTTCAACAGGACGTAGTTATGCTGGCTGCGGGCGACGACCCGCGCGTCGCGGGCGTCCTCGCGCTCCGGCAGGACGCAGAACGGACAGCCGTCGATCGGGTCCGCGTCGCGCTCGACCCACTCGATCCGCCACGGCGCGTAGATCCGGTCCATCAGTCGTCGAAGTCGTGGATGCCGGCGGTCGTGATCTCGACGCCGTCCTCGGTGACGAGCAGGGTGTGTTCCGCCTGACTCACGAGGGCGTCGTCAGCCTCCTTCAGGACGGGGTACCCCTTCACCGCGTTCGCCTGCTTGAGGCGTCGCAGGGCCATCTCGGCGCGGTCGCCGTCCAGCCACCGCGCCGCGAACGGGAGATCGTCGAACGCCTCGATCTCTTCGAGGACCTGTCGCGCGCGGCGGTCGCGGACGCTCGCGGAGCCCTCGCGCTCGAAGATCTCCTCGTCCGTCCCCTCGCCGACCTTCCCGCGGCCGTCGGTGGCGAACGGCTCGATGGCGACCGCCTGTCCCGGCTCCAGCTCGACTGAGCGGTCGACGCCCCGGTTCGGCACCGTCGGCCCCGTGTGAGCGTCGTACCGCTCGACGCCGTGGCCGGAGAGGTTCAGGACGGGCGTGTAGCCGTACCCGCGGATCACGTCCTCGATCGCCTGCCCGATCACGCCGACCTCGACGCCCGGACCGGCCTCGTCGACCGCGGCCTCGAGCGCCATCTCGGCGGCCTCGACCAGCTCGGGGGTCCCCGTGTGGTCGACCGTGACCGCGGCGTCGGCGATGTAGCCGTCGACGTGGACCCCGACGTCGAGACACACCATCTCCTCGTCGAACTCGGTCTCGTCGTCGCGCCCCGGCGTGGCGTGGGAGGCCTCGGGGTCGACGCTGATGTTGACGGGGAACGCGAGCCCCGCGCCCTGCTCGCGGATGAAGTCCTCCGTCCACTCGGCGACCTCGAGGTGGGTGCGCCCCGGTTCGACCATCTCGCGGGCCTCGTTCATCGCCTCCACCAACACCGCGCCGGCCTCCCGGTAGCTCTCGACCGCGTCGTCGTCCAGGGATCCGTGGCTCATGTCTCCGGGTTCGGCGACCGACCGCAAAGAGGTTGCGGAGGGCGTTCGCGGACGCTCAGCGCGCGGGAGAACGGGTCACGTCGCGGGCCCACCGTCTCCCGGCGGGGCGCCGTCGGTGGCCAGGTCGAGATTGGCGTCCGGTCCGTCGTCCGTCTCCGTCCCTTCAGTGGTCGCCCCCTCCTCGGTTGCTTCCGCCTCGCCTTCCGCGGCGGCGCCGTCGGGCGTCGGGAACCACATCGTGATCAGCGTCCCCGTCGGCTCGCGCGTGTGGATCTCCAGTTCCCCGCCGGACTCGGTGACGATCCAGTGGACGAGCCAGAGACCGAGTCCGCTCGCGTGTTCCAGCGCCGTTTCGCGAGCCTCCGAGAACACGCTCCGCTCGACCGGCGGGATCCCGGGACCGTTGTCCGCGACGGCGACCCGGTACCCCTCGCCGTCCGGGTCGACCGCCACCTCGACGATCGGCTGGTCCCCGTCGTTGTGAACGACCGCGTTCTCCAGTACGTTCCGGATCGCGGACTCCAACAGCTCGTCCGCACACACCACCGCCTCGTCCGGCGTCGACACCGTCACCGTCGCCGCCGGGAACGACGACTCCAGCGACTCGCAGAGCCGCGGAATCAGCCTCGACAGGTCGATTTCGGCGCGCGCGCCGTCGCTGTGGAGCGCCACGTCGATCTCGCGAGCCTGGTCGCTGAGGTGGGTCAGCGTCTCCACCTTCCGGTCGATGATATCGAGGTACTCGTCGCCCTCGTCGTCGACGTGGTCGCGCAGGAGGTCCGCGTACCCGCCGATGACGTTCGTGTCGTTTTTCAGGTCGTGTCGGAGGACCCGGTTGAGGACCTGAAGCCGCTGTTCGTACCGCCGGCTCTCCGTCTCGTCGGTGGCGGTGATCACCACCTCTTCGGTGTCCTCGAACAGGCGCTCGACCGTCGTCTCGAACCGCCGCCAGTTCCCGTCCGCGTGGGCGATCCGGTGGTCGAGCGCCTGCGGGTCGCCGGTCTCGAAGGCCCGCTCGAAGGCGTGTTGCGCCTCCCGGCGGTCGTCGGGGTGGACCAGATCGATCACGGGGCGCCCCTCGATCTCCGCGGGCGAGTGGCCGAGCAGCCGCTCTATCGACGGGCTCACGTACCGGAGCAGGCCGTCAGTTCCGCAGACCGCGATGACGTTCGGCGATTTCTCGATGAGCGCCCGGTAGCGGCGCTGAAGCGTCTCGCGCTCGGTCACGTCGCGGAACAGGAGGACGGTCCCCCCGGCCGCAGATCCCGTCTCCGTGTCGACATCGTATCCAGTCCCCGCCGTGGCGATCGGGTGGGCGGTGACAGTCAGGAAGCGGGGGTCGGAGCCCCCGTCGAGGGTCACCCTGAGGCCCTCGTCCGGCTCCGGTCCGGCGCCGTGGTCGGGGCGGCTCCCGCTGGCGGTCTCCGTCGCCGCCACGAGATCGGCCACTGCCGGGGCTCGCTCAAACGTCTCTTCGACCCCGCGACCGACCGCCGCGGACGGGAACAGCCGGCGGGCCGGCCGGTTGAGATCGACGACGCGGCCGCCGGCGTCGACGACGACGACACCGTCGGAGAGGTTCGAGAACACCGTGTCGCGAGCGATCGGCGAGAGATCGAGGAGCCGGTAGCGGAACACCACCCAGCCGAGCAGCCCGGAGGTGACCGCGAACGTGACGGGCGTGTGATCGACGAACACCGGACCGAGAACCCCCGCGATTCCGACGACGCCGACGGCCATCGGCGCGACGCCGGCGACGAACAGCACCGCGGCCTGCCGCCGAAACACGCCGTCGCGGGCGACCGCGGCGTAGCCGAGCACGCCGAAGGTGAACAGGTTCACGGCGTAGCAGTACGTCATAAACCCGATGAGCGCCGGCGTCGGCAGGTACTCCATAACGAGGTAGCCGTTCGCGCCGTCCAGCGACGGGGACGCGTAAAAGAGCGGGTCGGCGCCGACGACGAGGACTCCGCCGACGGCCGCTGTGGGGACGAGACAGAGGAGGGCGAACCGGCGGGGTCGGAGCCACCTCGTCCAGCCGACGTACGCGAACACGAACGCGGGCCAAGCGACGGCGAGCAGACCGATTCCGACCCACACGAGGCGGTTCCACAGCAGGGTCGCCTCGAGCGTCGTCGCGGACAGCTGCGCCGCGTACGCCAGCGACCAGACCCCGCTGGCGACCGTGACGCCGACGAAGCTCCGCACGAGCGGGGTCTCTCCCCGCGACCGGTTCCAGAGGGCATACGCGGCGAAGGAGAACGACGCGATCACCGCCACGAGCAACGGTGCCGTGTACGGCGTCGGTTGCCACACCATCGATACCGACTCCGATGACTGTAGCGGGTAAAAAGGAACCGGACCGAACGTCCTAATACCGGGGCGAAACCACGGGACGTATGCTCGAACCGGGCGATTCCGCACCCGCGATCACGCTGTCCGACCAGCACGGCGACGCCGTCACCGTCGATCCGTCCGCCGCGCGCTACACGGTCGTCTACTTCTACCCGCGGGCCGACACGCCGGGCTGTACGACCGAGGCGTGCGGCTTCCGCGACGAGTGGGACGCCTTCGAGGGCGCCGACGTCGCGGTCGTCGGGATCAGCGACGACCCCGTCGAGGACCTCGAACCGTTCGCCGAGGAGTACGACCTCCCGTTCACGCTGCTCTCCGACCCCGACGGCGAGGTCGCGAGCGCGTACGACTCCTACGGCGAGAAGCAGATGTTCGGCAACACCTTCGACGGCGTGTTCCGGAACACGTACGTCCTCGACGCGGACGGGACGATCGCGCTCGCCTACGAGGGCGTCTCTCCCGAGGACCACGCGGTCGAAATCCTCGACGACATCGAGGCGCTGGAGGGCTGACTCCGGCGGCGTACTGGTAGACAGCCCGGTCAGAACACTCAGTGCGCGGGATATTCAGCTCCGGGTCCGGCCAGTGCAGACAGCGTAATGAGTGATTGCGGGAGTAGGTGTTGCAGATCGTCAGTAGCAAGATGCTATTTAAAAGGGTATGAGCGATAGCGACGATCGCTTATAAATGAACGCGGCGGTGGCGCGCGCCTCCGAGCGCCCTGTGGGCGCGAGGAGCACGCGCGAGGGAGTCGCTGGCGCCGACGGCGCCAGCGACGAGGCTGGGGAGGCGTGAGGTGCGGGGCGGTGCTGTGCGGGGTGGGACTCAAAGGGGCAGCCGCGCTCGGCGAACCCCAGCGATGCAAGGACCGCAGGGAGGGAGCGTTAGCGACCGACTGAGGACCGCAGCGAGCTGTGGGAGCCGAGCGCGGCTGGGGCTTTGGAAGTGTTCACTCTAGCACTGTCGCTCGCCGATAAATAGCCGACAGCAACACCACTCGATCACGTATAAACAACCACTCCACCATCTCGCTATACCCACTCCCGCTATCAATCGCTGCGCGTCTGTATCGAACGCAACCGGATCCGAACCTAACGCCTGACGGTTGATTCAACGAAGGTGACTATCCCTTAAAAACCGGCGGAACCCCGTCTGAGAATACGTATCGCAGACACCTCGGCGGAACGAATATGCCGCTGCTGTCCTAATTCGATCTGTATCAGTGATAGTGTGTACCACTCGTATGATCCACCTCCGGCGGGACGGCATGCACCCGGACCGGATCGGCGCGCGACCGGATCGGATCGCCACACGTGGACCGCGATCCGTGGTCCGTGCCGACGGCGACCATGACTGACCCAGGGGAGACGGGGCCGCTGGGGGCGAGCGTGGGCGAGGGCGACGCGGAGGGCGACTCGAAGCTGCTCGCCTCGGGCGACGGCTCCGCGGAGAGAGCCGCGATGGAGCCCGCGGCGGTGGCCGCGCTCGGCGTGCGCGGCGGCCGCACTCCCGACACTATTTAATACGGGCATCTTGTAGTTTCGGCCGTAATGTCGGAAGTCTGCTCGACGTGCGGACTGCCCCAGGAACTCTGCGTCTGCGAGGACGTCGCGAAAGAGTCCCAGCAGATCAGCATCCGCATCGACGAGCGCAGGTACGGTAAGGAGGTAACGGTCATCGAAGGATTCGATCCGAAGGACGTTGACATGAGCTCCCTCTCGTCGGATCTCAAGTCGAAGTTCGCCTGCGGCGGCACCGTCGAGGACGGCGCCATCGAGCTGCAGGGGAACCACTCGGGTCGCGTGGAGGACTTCCTCCGCGACAAGGGCTTCAACGTCGCGTGACCGTCACCTAACCGTCCGCCGTCGAGCGGTTTGCAGTTTTCGTCTCACGGCTTTTTAAGCAGCCTTCTTCGGTGAGCGACGGCGCTGTCGCTCGCGACCATATCGGCCTGCGTTTTAAACGAACATCACCGCCCGCCCGACGACGAAGGCGACCGCTGCGAGGAACGTCCCGTATTTAAACCGCTGCTGTGCCGCCGTCGGATCGGCGAACGCCTCGTAGCAGGCGTACAGCATGACCGCGTCCGCGACCGCGACGAGGAGGAGGTAGGCGCCGCCGAACGTCCCGGAGAGGTACGGGAGCGGGCTGGCGGCGACGGCGACGGCGAGCGAGCCGGTCGCGACCCACAGCGACCGCCGCTCGCCGATCGCGACGGGGAGCGTCCGGAGCCCCTCTTCGCGGTCGCCGACAACGTCCTCGACGTCTTTGATCACCTCGCGGGCGAACGTCGAAAGGCCCGCGAGCAGCGCGAGCGCGACGACCGCGGCGGGGCGGCCGACCGCGGCGCCGCCGAACAGGAAGGTGGAGCCCACGAGGTACGAGACGAGGGCGTTGCCGAGCCCCGGCGTCCCCTTGAAAATCGTCGTGTAGGTGACGAGGGCGACGAGGTTGATCCCGGCGATGGCGAGCGCCAGCCGCGGGAGCGCCAGCGCGAGCGCGACGGCGGCCGCGAACCAGACGCCGGCGATCCCGAGCGCGCCTCGCGGCGAGACCGCGCCTCGCGGAATCGGGCGACCGGGCTGGTTGATCGCGTCGATCTCGCGGTCGAAGTAGTCGTTGATCGCGTTGCCGGCGGCGACCGCGAACGCGGTGGTGACCGCGGCGATCGCCGCCGGGGCGAGCGCGTCCCCGGCGCCGGCGACGAACGCGCCGGTCGCGGTGAGGACCGCGGCGGCGACGCAGTTGCCCGGGCGTGCCAGTTCGAGGACTCCGCGTGCTGTCTCGCGCACGTCGTCTCCGACCACCGCGGCGCGGCACATAAACGGCGCGTTCTCGGACACTGAGGATCCGCCGAGCGTCTAAGCCGACTGGCGGGCAAGCGACCCCATGGCCGAAGCCGTAGGGGACGGACGCCGCCTCCGCGTCGACCTCGACATCGATCCGAGCGACGACTGGGACTGCCCGATCGTCTCCGAGGCCCCCGACGCGAGCGACGTGACCGTCAACGCGGTGGGCCACGAGTGCACTGTCGACGTGCAACCGACCGACGAGGACGGCTTGGTGCGCGCCCGCGGCGAGGTCTCCGACGACTGTCTCTGTCAGATCTTTCAGGGGTTCGGCTGCGTCCCGCACGTTCAGCGCGTCGAAGACGGGACGATGCTCGTGACCACCTACGTCGGCGACCGGGACACGGTCCGCGACGTGGTCGGAGAGCTCAAGGAGGTCCTCGATCACGTCCGTCTGGTCCGGCTCGCGGTCGTCGAGGGGCCGGAGGCGACCGAGCAGGTGACGTTCGACCTCTCCGCGCTCACGCCGAAGCAGCGGGAGGGGCTCGAACTCGCGGTGGTCCGCGGGTACTTCGACGACGACCGCGACGTGGGGCTCGGCGAGCTGGCCGCCGAACTCGACATCAGCAAGTCCGCGCTCTCACAGCGGCTCCGGACCGCGCAGGCGAAGCTCGTCACCGACGTGTTCGACGAGGTCGAGGGGTAAGTTCCGTGGAGTTTGTTTTTAAAATCATCCATCGGTAAAGCGTGGCACGGAGGGGGCCGGAGACCGATCGTCGATCCATGAGCGACTTCCAAACCGATCCCCAACTCCCGACGGAAAACGACCCCGGACCCGACACAGGGGAGAGGGCAGACGCGCTCGTCCCTCTCCCCGTACACGACGAGGCGACCGTCGAACTCGTCCGCGACGCGATCGGCGTCGCTCGCGGCGAGCTCTCCGACGAGCGCTTCTCCGAGAAGTACGGTACCGCAGAAGAGTCGTCGGACGAACGCGATCCCTCGACGATCGGCGTCAACGGCGACAGTCCCGATCGATAGCTCGGTCCGACCGGTAGCTCAGTCCGCGTCGGCCGCGGAGCCACCCTGAATCCGGCTCAACGCCGAGTTTCCGTCGCGTTCGGCCTCGGTAAGGTAACACTTCGGGTCGGGCGCGAAGGGGTCGTCGTGGGCCGCCAGCGCACGGAGCCGCGACCCGCCGCGGCAGACGCTCTTGTACGCGCAGTCGGCGCACTTCCCGGAAAGGCGGCCCTCGCGCTCCCGGAGCGCTCCGAGCAGCGGATTCGACTCGTCCGACCAGATCGCGCCGAACGACCGGTCCCGGACGTTCCCGGGCGAGTACCCCTGCCAGAACTGCGTGAGGTGGACGTTGCCGACGGGGTCCACGTCGGCGACGCGCTCACCGGTGGGGTCGCCGCCGTTGCGTTGGAGGTATCGGTAGATGAGTTCCGCGCGATCGGTCCCCATCTCGCGGTCGGCGTACTCGACGAGGTGGCCCGCGTCGGCGTAGTTGCCGACGAGCAGCGTCTCGATCTCCTCGCCCGACTCGTGGTACTCGCGGGTGAGGTCACACAGGTCGGTGACGGCCTTCCGGGTCGCCTCGGGGCTCAGGTCCACGTCGGAGATGTCGGCGCCGCGCCCGCCGTAGTCGAGGTGGTAGAAGCAGAACCGGTCGACGCCCACGTCGACGAGCAGGTCGACGACGCCCGCCAGGTCCTCGACGTTGTGCTCGGTGATCGTGTAGCGGAGCCCCGTCTTGAGCCCCACGTCGAGACACGCCTCGATCCCCCGGACGGCGGCGTCGAAGGCGCCCTCCTCGCCCCGGATGCGGTCGTTGCGCTCGGGGAGGCCGTCGACCGAGACGCCCGCGTACTTGAGGCCGGCCTCCTTCAGCTCGCGGGCGCGCTCGCGGGTCAGGAGGGTCCCGTTCGTCGAGAGCACGGGCCGGACCCCGCTGTCGGCGGCGTGGGCGACCAGCTTCGGGAGGTCCTCGCGGACGAGCGGCTCCCCCCCGGAGAACAGGAGGACCGGCACGCCGAACTCCGCGAGGTCGTCGATGAGCGACTTTCCCTCCGCGGTCGACAGCTCGTTCGGCGCCCCCTCTTGGTCGGCCGCGGCGTAGCAGTGCTCGCAGTAGAGGTTACACCGCTTCGTGGTGTTCCAGACGACGACCGGGCGCTCCTGTTTATCGTCCGTGATCTGCGGCTCCTTCGACCCGTCGGCCGCGTCGTACCGGAGCCCGTCGCTCTCGGCGTCGAGCCCGCAGAGGAGCTTGCTGACCGAGATCATCGGGACCCCTCCGCGTCGTCGGTGTCGGCCGCGTCGGCCGCAGGCGCCCCGCCGCACGAGACCGTCGGGGTTCCCTCGGTCTCCTCGTAGACGCGCGGCTCGTCGGCGTCGCCCTCGGCGTCCGCCTCGTCCCCCTCCTCGTCCGCGAGCGACTCGGCCGAATACCGATGCGTCTCGTCGGCGGGACACACCCACACGTCGCGGGCGTACCACGCGAAGAGCTTGCTCGCCTCTTCGTGGGCGGCGTCGGGTGTCGGCGCGGCGACGGTGCCGACGTGACGGAGCGGGTCCGCCTCCTCCTCGCGGACGAACACCTCGAAGCGTCGGCCGTCCGCGGAGCGCGCCCCGTCCGATCCGCCGGTTCGGTCCGTCTTCTCGACCATACCCGGGGTACGCATGGCCCACCGAACCCGGTTTCGAGGGTTCCCACGGCCGCGAAACGCGCCCGAACACGTTCGGACACCGGACTGATAAATCGTCATTCGGTATATCAAATCGGAGCACCACGGCGGAACCGCGCCGAAGGGCGCGCACAGATTCGACGGCGAACGGGCGGTCGCGCTCGTGCCGCGGCGAATCGGGGCTACCCGTTAATAGCCATCCAGCCCCTATCGCCCGGTATGCGCGAACTCGTCTTCGCCCTCGAGTACGAACCGGGGCGCAACAGGGTGGCCGACGCGCTGGCCGACCACCCCGGCGCCCGGGTTCGGTCGTTATCGGTGCACGCCACCGACGACCACCTTTGGCGCGTCGACCACGCGGCCGGCGCCCCGGCCGCGCTCGACGACGTCGAGGCCGCCTTCCTCGACGGCGACTACTACGCCGACTGCCTCGCGGCCGAGCACTGCGGCGCGACTCAGACCACCCGCGTCATCGACCGCACCGACGACGCGCTGGTGTTGTACACCGACTGGGAGCCCACGCCCGCCTGCGCGTCCGTGCCGCACATCGCTCGCGACCACCTCGGGGAGAGCGCCCTGTTCGAGACGCGCCACGAGGGGCGCCACTACACGTGGCGGCTCATCCACTCCGGCGAGGGCGACGTGAGCGCGTTCTTCGACGCCCTCCGAGACGCCGTCGGCGACGCCGCGCGGACCGAACTGCTCAAGACGGCGAGCGTCTCGGGCGCGACCGGCGGGTCGGGAGCGGACGGCGACGAGATCGGCCTCAGCCCCGAGCAAGAGGCCGCGCTCAGGGCCGCCGTCGAACACGGCTACTACGAGTCCCCGCGCGAAGTCGACGTGGGCGGTCTGGCCGACCACCTCGACGTGCCGCGGTCGACGCTCACCTACCGGCTCCGCCAGGCCGAAGAGCGCCTCGCGAAGGCGCACGTCGCCGAGGGGCGGGTCGTCGACGCCGCGCCGGGACCGGAGTGAGACGGCAGCGGTCGGAGTCATCCGGTGCGATTGATCCTTGTGTATTGGAATATTCCAACTAAGGCTTATCGAGATACGGCCCCTCTCTGCACGTAATGAGAGACGGCTCAAGCGGAAGCGGCGGAGGCGACGGCGACGGCTCCGATACTGACAGTGGCCGCCGGGAGCTGACCGCCGGCCTCGCGGTCCCCGAGATGGACTGTCCCTCCTGTGCCGGCAAGGTCGACAACGCGCTCGGGCGCCTCGACGGCGTAACGGACACGGTGCTCAACCCGACCGCCGGGACGGCGACGGTGACGTACGATCCCGAGGTCGTCGACGAGGACGACGTGGTCGCGGCGATCGAGGGCGCCGGTTACGAGGTCGCCGGCGGGCGGTCGAAGGGCGGGGAAAGCGACGCCGACGCCGAAGGCACCGCAGGCGACGGCGCTGATTCCGGTGGCGTCGCCGTCGCGCCCCCCGCCGAGGTCTGGACGACGCCGCGCGCGAAGAAGACGTGGCTGGGCGCGGTGCTCGTGGTCGCCGGGCTCCTGTTCGAGTTCGTCCTGACCGGGCAGAACCCCGCGGTGGCGAGCGTGCTCGGGTACCCGATCCGCCTCTCGGGCGCCCTGTTCCTCGGCGCGGTCGCGGCGAGTGGGATCCCCGTCATCCGCGACGGCTACTACTCGGCGCGCAACCGGAGCCTCGACATCGACCTGCTGATGGGGACGGCGATCGTCGCGGCGACGGGGATCGGCTACTTCGTCGAGGCCGCCACGCTCGCGGTCCTCTTCAGCGTCGCCGAGCTGCTGGAGGACTACGCGATGGACCGCGCCCGCGACTCCCTGCGCGAGCTGATGGAGCTGTCGCCGGACGAGGCCACGGTCAGACGAGACGGCGAAGAGGAGACCGTCCCGGCCGACGACGTGGCAGTCGGCGAGACCGTGGTCGTCCGGCCGGGCGAGAAGGTCCCGCTCGACGGGACCGTGACCGAGGGCGAGAGCGCGGTCGACGAGTCGCCGATCACGGGCGAGAGCGTCCCCGTTGACAAGGTCCCCGGCGACGAGGCGTTCGCGGGCGCGATAAACGAGGAGGGGTACCTCGAGATCGAGGTGACTTCGACCGCGGGCGACTCGACGCTCGCGCGGATCATCGAACTGGTACAGGGCGCGCAGGCCGAGAAGACAGAGACCGAGCGGTTCGTCGATCGCTTCGCGGGGTACTACACGCCGGTCGTGGTCGTGCTGGCGATCCTGACGGCCGCGCTGCCGCCGCTTCTCATCGCGGAGCCGATCGCGGTCGACGTGGCCGGCTACGGGGTCACGTTCGCCGCGGACTGGGGGACATGGTTCGTCCGTGGGCTCACGCTCCTGGTGATCGCGTGTCCCTGCGCATTCGTCATCTCGACGCCCGTCTCGGTCGTCTCCGGGATCACGAGCGCGGCGAAGAACGGCGTGCTCATCAAGGGCGGCAACCACCTCGAAGCGATGGGCGACGTCGACGCCGTCGCGCTCGACAAGACCGGGACGCTCACTAGGGGCGAGCTGGCCGTCACCGACCTGCTTCCGCTGGGCGACGCCGACGAGGCGACCCTGCTGCGCCGGGCCGCGGCGCTGGAGCGCCGGAGCGAGCACCCGATCGCGACCGCGGTCCTCGACCGCGCCGAACGCGCGGGCGTGAACGACCTCCCCGAGCCGACCGGGTTCGAGAGCCTGACCGGGAAGGGGATCCGCGCCGAGATCGGCGGCGAGACGTACTACGCGGGAAAGCCGGCGCTGTTCGAGGAGCTCGGCTTCGACCTGTCGCGGGCGCGGGCGGAGACCGACGGCGGGGTCGTGGCCGAAGGCGATCCGGACGCCGCCGACACCGCCACCGGCGCATTCGCCGAGGGCGCGCTCGCCGCGCTGGAACGCGAGGGGAAGACGGTGGTGCTCGTCGGGACGGCGACGGAGCTGACCGGAGCGGTCGCCGTCGCCGACGAGGTGCGGCCCGACTCGAAGCGAGCGGTCGAGCGCCTCCGAGAGCTCGGCGTGGAGCGCGTCGTCATGCTAACCGGCGACAACGAGGGAACCGCGCGGGCGATCGCCGAGCAGGTCGGGGTCGACGAGTACCGCGCCGACCTCCTGCCGGAGGAGAAGGTGGACGCGATCGAGTCGCTGCAGGCCGCGTACGGCGAGGTGGCGATGGTCGGCGACGGGATCAACGACGCACCCGCGCTGGCGACCGCCGAGGTCGGGATCGCGATGGGCGCCGCGGGGACGGATACCGCCCTCGAGACCGCCGACATCGCGCTGATGGGTGACGACGTGGCGAAGCTCCCGTACCTGTACGCGCTCTCACACACCGCCAACGGCGTCATCCGCCAGAACGTCTGGGCGAGCCTCGGCGTGAAGGCCCTGCTCGCGCTGGGCGTGCCGCTGGGACTGGTGAGTGTCGCGATGGCGGTCGTCGTCGGCGACATGGGGATGAGCCTCGGCGTCACCGGCAACGCGATGCGGCTCTCTGGCATCGAGCCCGAGTCGTTCGAGTAGGGGAGAGAGGAGAAGCGGGTCGATGCTGGAGCGGCGCAACGCGGGAACAGACATGAACAATTATTAAGGATGCGCACATCGGGGTGAGTGTGCCACCCGTAGTACACTGCTGACCCAGGCTCGGAATCGGAGACGGCGATCGGCCCCGAGGGTCCGAGCACGTACGAGACGAGCATCGAGACGGAGACGGCGTCGCCCGACGACGCGGCAGACGGCGACGAGGAGATCGACGATCTGCCGACCGCCGCCGAGGCGGTCGCGCAGTGCGCGGGGACGTTCGACGCGGCGGACACCGATCGGCTCCCGAACGGGACCGGGCGGTGGAACGCCTACGCCGGGTCGTGTCACGGCGGGGACTGACCCGCTCCGCGCCCGGACCCTTTTAGGCGACGAGGCGAGTAGTCGCGAGCGGCCGATGACGATGCACCGCTCCGAGCTGCCTCGGCACCAGCGATGACGAGCCCTATGAGTGCCGAGGCCAGCTTTCTATCCACACATTTGCGAGAAGAAGTGAACGAACGTCATAGAATCGCGTCTGCCACCCTCTGAGAGAGGACAGTCGTAGTCAAGAGGCGAATAGAGTACACTCTGAGCGTTGAGGGTAGCTCAGCATGTAGGCTTTTAACAAGCCAGCTCTTTGACCTGTTGTATATGGGTCCCGAGGCGGAAGCACGCGAGGAAATTGACCAGATGTTAGAGTCTGCGGGATGGGAGGTTCAGGACTACGGGGATCACAATCTTGGTGCTAACAATGGTGAGGTTGTTCTTAGAGAGTTCCAAATCGGGATGGATGCTGCGGATTACGTTCTCTTTCTTGACAGGCAAGCAGTTGGTGTTATTGAGGCAAAGCCAAAGGGAACCACACTCTCGGGCGTTGAGGAGCAATCGAGGCGGTACGCTGAAAGTTTCCCAGAAGACCTGTACCCGATTGAACTACCACTCCCATTCGTCTATGAAAGCACGAGCGTCGAGACGTACTTCCGGGACTTTCGGGACGACGAGTCTCGGTCGAGGGAACTCTTCTGGTTCCACAAGCCAGCGGAACTTCGAGAGCTACTGAGTCGTGAAGACACACTAAGAAATCAGTTGAGGCAGTTACCGGAGTTGGAGCGTGGGAGCCTACGAGACGCACAGTTTGAAGCAATACAGCAATTAGAGAAATCGCTCGCTAAGGCTCGTCCGCGCTCACTAATTCAGATGGCTACTGGGAGTGGGAAAACCTACATGGCCGTTAAGCAGTGTTATCGGCTGATCAAGCATGCGAACGCCAAGAAAATCTTGTTCTTGGTTGACCGCAAAAACCTAGGAAAGAACGCTGATACCGAATTCCAGCAGTTCGACACTCCGACTGGACGGAAGTTCACAGAAGAGTACAATGTCCAACGGTTTCAGTCGGGTCACATCGATCCTGCGAGCAAGGTCTGTATTTCGACCATCCAGCGGATGTACTCGATTCTACAGGGCGAGGACATAGAAGAAGAAGAGGAGAAAACGTCCCAGTTCGAGAAAGGAGACGAAGACAGCCATGAGGAACAAAAGGAAGTTGAGTATAATCCAGACGTGCCGATTACGGAATTCGACTTCATCATTATTGATGAGTGCCACCGTTCGATATACAACAAATGGCGGCAGGTACTCGACTACTTCGACTCTTTCCTCATCGGGCTAACTGCGACTCCCGCAAAACACACGTTGGGATTCTTCAATCAAAACCTGGTGACGGAGTACCCCCAAGAGCGCGCGGTTGCTGATGGTGTGAACGTCGGGTATGACGTTTACAGCATCCGCACCAGGGCAACGGAAGAGGGAGATGTCCTCGAAGCAGGATACACGGTCGGTAAACGAGATAAGCTGACCCGTGAGGAGAAGTGGGAACAGCTCGACGATACGATGGACTACCGGGCGAGTCAGCTGGACCGGGATGTCGTCAAACCGGATCAGATACGAACTGTGATGGAATCGTTCCGGGATAATCTCGGCAGCATGTTTCCCCGTCGTAACGAGGCTGTTCCGAAAACGCTCGTGTTCGCAAAGAACGATTCACACGCGGACGACATCGTTCGCATTACCCGCGAGGTGTTCGGGAAAGGAAACGATTTCTGTAAGAAAATTACCTATAAATCAGAGGCTGACCCAGAGGATCTCATCTCCGAGTTCCGGAATTCCTACAATCCACGAATCGTCGTGTCCGTGGATATGATTTCGACGGGCACGGATGTCAAACCCCTCGAATGTCTCATTTTCCTTCGAGACGTTAAATCGCGCACTTACTTCGAGCAGATGAAGGGGCGGGGAACACGAACGATCAGCAGCAATGACCTCCAGCAGGTCACCCCCGATGCTGAACACAAGACGCGATTCGTCCTCGTCGACGCGATTGGCGTGACCGAGAGTGACAAGACCGACTCTGAACCGCTCGATCGGGACCCGAGCGCCTCCTTTGAGGATATTCTTGAGGAAGTATCCCTGAACCCTAACCCGGACGACGACACACTCTCGACGCTGGCCGAACGGCTGTCGCGGCTGGACAAGGTGCTTGAAGGAGACGACGATCAGCGACGGGTCCTCGCTCAGAAGGGCGACGCCCCGTTACACACGATAATTAACGACTTACTCACCGCGACGAGCCAGGACGAACAGCTGGCGGCGGCAAGAGAGAAGTTCGACACAGAGGAGCCGAGCGAGGAACAGGTTGAGGAGGCGCGCCAGAACCTTGTCGAAGAAGCGAAGCAGCACTTCGATGATAGTGAGTTCCGAGAGACTCTTACCGAAATCAAAAAGAGAAATACGCAGTATATTGACCCAACTGCGGATGAAGTCATTGAGTTTGAGGCCGAACCAGAGAAGTCCCTGAACGCCGAGCAGACCGTCGACCGGTTCCGCGATTTCATTGCGGATAACAAAGACGAGATAACCGCACTCCAGATAATCTACAACCAACCTCACCGGCGGAAGGAGCTAACATACGAAAAGATCCGTGAACTTGCGGATACACTCACAGCACCCCCATATAACCTTAGGACCGAAGAGGTGTGGGAAGCCTATGAACAGTTAGAATCGTCGAAGGTGAAAGGAAAGAATGAAAAACAGTTATTGACAGACATTCTTTCGATAATTCGTTTTGAAATGGGGGAGACCGATCGGCTCGAACCTTTCGACTCGGAAGTGGATGAACGGTTTGAGGAGTGGCTCAGTAACCACACAGAGAATGGCGAGACCTTTTCACAACAGCAATTGGAATGGCTACATATGATGAAAGACCATATCGCCACCTCAGCCGCGATGGATAAATCTGATCTTCAGTTAGAACCGTTTAATCAACGTGGGGGCGTTTATAAGGCAAACGAGCTATTTGAGGGAGATGTCGGAGCATTAATTGAAGAGTTAAATGAAGCGTTAGTGGCGTGAACGAATGACAAGTAACCATCGAAAACAGATGTCGATATTAGAAAGGATACAAAAAGCGAGAGAAGATATTGGGATTGGACAAAAGAAGCTCAAAAACCCACCAGAACCAGAAAGAATCCCGGGAATACCAGACCACTGGGAGACTGCAACCTTAGGACAATTAGCATACAGCACCCGCTATGGGACCTCTGAAAAATGTGATTATGAATTTAATGGGTTCCCTGTTCTTAGAATACCAAACGTACGCGATGGGACATTGGAACTAGACGATATGAAATATACTGATGAAGATACCGATTTGAGTAATATTGATCCACTCAAACCGGGCGATCTTCTTATGATACGGACAAATGGCAGTAGCGACATAATTGGGCGGTAGTTGGATAGCGTGACCAGGATTCACCGGTTAGTGATGCCTCTCATCCTGATCTGAGTTCTTGCCCACCGAGGATGGACTGGAGCTGTTCAGGTGGATCAAGTCCTCGCCGTTTCCACGTCGCTAACATGGTTGTGATCGTCTCGTGAATCTGGACCCCTTCGGTTGAGGTTGTCGGGGAG
>NZ_BBJP01000002.1 GCF_000739595.1 Halorubrum halophilum
ACAGCGATTCAACACAGCCGGACGAAGACAAATATTCAAACGATTATCGAACTTGTAACAATTGCAACTGTCAGTTTAGTAGTTATTAATAGTCTTGTCCTGTCAGTAGACAGTTTCTCACCGACTACACCCACTTATGCCTCCTTCCTTGCAGGATTAGGAATTGTCATTACAAAACATTTTCTCGATACATATATCACGACTGTTGAAAATACGGCCGAGATGTAGGCCTTGGATTCAAATATGTTGAATTAATGTTCTATTGAGATGGTGGTTGGAACCGCTGTACCGACCGTTTGAGGATCGGGATACGAACTTTTGTATAAGTCTTCTGACACTAGAACTACCAACTACCCAAAGGACTTTACCCCGACTCCGTCACGTGTATTTCACGAACCGCACGAAGGCGACGACCCCCGTCACGCTGCGTGACGAACTCAAAATCGTCACTGGGGGTTCGGCTTATATACACCCGGCCGCCGTCCTGTCAATCCACCCCGTCAGAAAATATGACGGGCGCGACGGGATTTGAACCCGCGGCATCTTGGTCCGGAACCAAGTGCTCTGTCCGCTGAGCTACGCGCCCTCACGACCGGATATCCGCGGCGAGCGTTTAACGCTTCTGACTGCGGTCGTCGGATCGATCGATGGCGGGGGATCGACGCGGCTCGAAGCGGCTTCCGCTCTTTAACCAGATCTTCGATCAGGTGCGGGCTCCACTCGAAATCGCTCCCTTCGTCGACTTCGACGGTCCCACTGTCGGTACGCGCGGGGGTCGGCGGTGGTGGACGAGGAACTCTGCTCGACGACCGAGAATTTCCGACTCGATGACTGGAAATCGCCCGTAGTCGTCCGATATCTTCTCTGATTATCTCTTGTGATATTTCTAGGGCGCAGCTTTATCCGATCGCGTCCGAAAGGGAAACAGAATCAGCGTGACCCTCCGTCCAACCGACCGCCCGTCGACCGCCCGCGGCGACGACGACCGACGGGAACCGATCGACGAGGCCGGCGACGGCACCGGTCCCGGACCGAGGGACGAGGACGGCGAGTCGTGGACCGGCGGGCGGCCCGACGCGGGTGGATTGCCCGACTCCACTGCGTCGGCCGGCCCGTCGGTCCCGGGCGCCGACCGGTTCGTCTCGGCCGTCGCGGTCGACGGCGAGGTGCTCTTCGCCGGCCCCTCGGTGCCCGCGGTACTCGGGGTCGAGCGGGCGTCCCTCGCCGGCGAGAACCTGTTGGACCGCGTCCATCCGAACGACCGCGAGCCCGTCTCCGACGCGCTCTCTGCGGTCGCGACCGACCGCGTCGTCACCCACCGGCTCCGCCACGCCAACGGCGGGTTCGTCTGGGTCGAGTCCGTCGTCGACGAGGAGCTGGCCCCCGAGTTCGGGGGGCGCGTCGTTACCGCGCGCCGCGTCGACTCGGAATCGGCCTTCCCGGAGCGGTTCCGTGAGTTTCTGGAGTACGGCACGGATCTCGTCACCGTCGTCGACGGCGACGGCCGGGTGCGCTACGAGAGCCCGTCGGTCGAGGAGGTGCTCGGGTACGAACAGGGGTCGACCGTGGGACGCTCGCCGCTCGGCTACGTCCACCCGGACGACCGCGAGCGCGTGACGGAGCGGTTCTACCGCGCACTCAACGACTCCGACGCGACGCCTACGATGGAGTACCGCTACCGCACCGCCGACGGCGACTGGGTCTGGTTAGAGTCCCGGACGCGGTCGCTACCGGCCGACGCCGCGGTCGGGCGCCTGCTCATCAACTCGCGGGACGTGAGCGAGCGAAAGGCGCGGGAACGCCGGCTCACGGACCGAAACGAACGGCTCGACCGCTTCGCCAGCATCGTCTCCCACGACCTCCGGAACCCGCTGTCGGTGATCCGGGCGTCGATGGAGATGGCGCAGTTGAAAGGGGAGACCGAGCCCCTGGAGCGCGGCGAGCGCGCCGTCGACCGGATCGACCAGCTGGTCTCGGAGCTGCTGACGCTCGCCAGACAGGGTTCGGGGATCGACGAGCCGACCGAGTTCGCGCTCGGGGCCGTCGCCCGCGAGGCGTGGGACACCGCCGGGAGCGCGGATGCGAGACTCGTCGTGGGCGCCGACGCTCGGGTGCGCGGCGACCGCGGCCGGCTGCAACAGGCCTTCGAGAACCTGTTCCGGAACGCGACGGAACACGCCGCGCAAGGCGGTGCTGGCGGCGGGGACGCCCACGCGACCGACGGCGGCGAGGACGCGCCCCTCACCGTCGTCGTGACCGCGACCGACGAGGGGTTCCTCGTCGCCGACGACGGCCCGGGGATCGACCCGGCACACCGCGAGGAGGTGTTCGACCCGGGCTTCACGACCCGCGAGGACGGGACCGGCTACGGGCTCGACATCGTCCGCGAGGTCGTCGAGTCGCACGGCTGGACGGTCGACCTCCGGGGAGACGACGCCGACCCGGCGAGTCCCGACGACGTGCGGGTCCCCGACGGGGCGTGCTTCGTGGTCCGCGCTCCCGACCCCGACGCGGCCGACACGGGCGAGCCCTGGATCGACGGGTGACCGCTGTCGGCGCGGCGGCGTTCCGTCGCTGAGTCCGGGCCGCCCCCTCGTCGACGCCGCGCCGTCCCGTCGCGTTTATTTCTCTCGCGGGCCAATCCGACCCGTGACCCCCGTCGACGCGACCGTCCGGCCGGTCGAGCGCGCCGACCTACTCGCCGTGGTGCGGATCGAGCGCGCGTGCTTCTCGGACCCGTGGCCGTACGACGCCTTCGAGCGGCTGCTCGACGAGCCCGCGTTCCTCGTCGCGGAGCGGGAGGGGGCGGTCGTCGGCTACGTCGTCGCGGACTCCACCCCGAACCACGGGCGCGACATCGGCCACGTGAAGGACCTCGCGGTCCACCCAGAGGCGCGCGAGGAAGGGATCGGCCGGACGCTGCTGCGGTCCGCACTCGCGCGGCTCCACGCCGTCGGCGTCGCCGTCGTGCGGCTGGAGGTCCGCGAGAGCAACGCGGCGGCGCGCTCCCTGTACGCGGACGAGGGGTTCGACCCGATCCGCCGCGTCTCGAACTACTACCGGGACGGCGAGGACGCGCTCGTGCTCGTCGTCGACCTCGCGGAGTGGACGGCGGGGGAGTGACCGGCGGGGGAGACGGCCGACGCCCCTCACGCGAACTTCCGCGTTTGACAAGCCTTAGTGCCCCGGCGGCGAATCTCGTAGTATGAGTTCGGTTCCCGAGCGGGCAGAGATCGACGAGGCGTACAAGTGGGACCTCCAGAGCATCTACGCCGACGACGAGGCGTGGGAAGAGGCGTACGAGGCAGTCTCGGAACGGATCGACGAGCTGGCGGCCTACGAGGGACGCGTCACAGACGACGCCGCGACCCTCCTCGAACTGCTGGAGCTGCGCGAGGAGATCTTCCGCGACCTCCAGCGGGTGACGACGTACGCCCGGCTCCGCAGCGCCGAGGACACCCGGAACCAGGAGTATCAGGCGATGTCCGCGAAGGCGTCGTCGCTCGGCTCCGAGGCGTCGAGCGCGATCTCCTACCTCGAACCGGAGCTCCAGTCGCTCACCGAGGAAGAGGTGGAGTCCTTTGTCGACGCCGAGCCCGCCCTCGCCGAGTACGAGCACTACCTCGACGACGTGTTGCGGATGAAAGCACACACGCGCTCGGCCGAGGTCGAGGAGGTGCTCGCCGACCTGTCGGAGGTCACCGACGCGCCGAGCGAGATCTACTCGATGCTGACGAACGCCGACATGACCTACGGCGTCGTCGAGGACCCCGACGGCGAGGAGGTGGAGATCACGCAGGCGAACTTCACGAAGCTCCAGAAGAACCCGGACCGCGAGTTCCGCGAGCGCGTCCACGAGACGTTCTACGACGAGTGGGCGAGCGTCCGCAACACGGTCGGCACCTCTCTCGAAAAGGCCGTCAGAGAGCACGCGACGAGCGCCGAGATCCGCGGATACGACTCGGCGCGCGAGGCCGCGCTTGACGGCTCGAACGTCCCGGTCGAGGTGTACGACACCCTCGTCGACAGCGTCGACGACAACCTCGACGTGCTCCACCGCCACGCCGAGCTGAAGGAGGAGGCGCTCGGCGTCGACGGGCTGCAGAGCCACGACCTCTACATGTCGCTGACGGGCGATCAGGGCCCCGACGTGGAGTACGAGCAGGCCCGCGAGTGGGTGATCGAGGCGGTCGCGCCGCTCGGCGAGGCGTATCAGGACCGGATGGCCGAGGGGCTCGACTCGCGGTGGGTCGACGTGTACGAGAACCGCGGGAAGCGCTCGGGCGCGTTCTCGTCGGGCACCTACGACACCCAGCCGTTCATCCTGCTGAACTACCAGGACGACATCGCCTCGATGTTCACGCTCGCGCACGAGCTGGGCCACTCGATGCACTCGGAGCTGGCCGGCGACGCCCAGCCGTGGCACGACGCGAGCTACGAGATCTTCGTCGCCGAGATCGCCTCCACCGTCAACGAGACGCTGCTCACCCACCACCTGCTCGACACCGTCGAGGACGACGAACTCCGCACCCACGTGCTCGACGAGTACCTCGAACGCTTCCGCTCGACCCTCTTCCGGCAGACGATGTTCGCGGCGTTCGAACAGCGGATTCACGAGCGCGTCGAGGCGGGTGAGGCGCTCACCCCCGACGCCTTCGACGAGATCTACGCTGACCTCAAGGGCGACTACTACGCGCCCGCGGAGCTGACCGGCGGCATCGAGCGCGAGTGGGAGCGGATTCCGCACTTCTACTACAACTTCTACGTCTACCAGTACGCGACCGGCATCTCCGCGGCCGCCGCCATCGTTGAGCGCGTCCTCGACGAGGGCGAGTCCGCGGCCGCCGACTACCGCGAGATGCTGAAGGCGGGCGGCTCCGACTACCCCCTCGACGTCGTCGAACTCGCGGGGATCGACATGGCCTCGCCCGACCCGATCGAGTCGGCCGTCGGGATCTACGACGACTACCTCGACGAGGTCGCGGCGCTGCTGGATCTGGAGTAATCGGGCGAGGTGACGGACGCGGCGGGCGCATCCTCACCGCGACGCTCCGACGCAACCCTTACGCGTCGTGACCGTCAAAACCGGGTATATGACCGACGAACGCGACGACGACCGCCACGAGTTCTCCGCCGGGCAGGGCGTCGACGCCGGCTACGAGGAGTTCACCCTCGACCCCGAGGAGATCGACGCCGACCCGAACACGGTCGACCCCGTCGACTCCCGCGTCCTCACCGACATCATGGACAAGCGCAACGTCGAGAGCGACGCCGTCGACGTCGAGCGCCTGGTCGACGTGGGGCTGTCGTACATGGGGATCAACCGCTTCGAGGAGGCGACGGAGACGTTCGAGCGCGCCGCCAGCTTCGCCGAGGAGGACTCGCTGGACGCCCAGGAGGCGTGGGTGAACAAGGGCGCGGCCCACGCGGAGCTCGAGGAGTACGATCAGGCGATCGGGGCGTATCAAGAGGCGCTGCGCATCGACGGCGACTCCGAACACGCCGCGACCGCCGAGACCAACCTCGCGTACGCACTCTGGGAGTCGGGGCAGGGCGAGCAGGCCCTCGAACACGCCGAGCGCGCCGTCGAGACCGACCCGCGCTTCGCGGAAGCGTGGTACAACCGCGGGTTCCTGCTGGTCGAGCGCGGGCTCGCCGAGGACGCCGTCAGCTGCTTCGACAACGCGATCCGCCTCGGCTACCGGAGCGCGGGCGTCTTAGAGGAGAAGGCCCGCGCGCTCGAAGAGGCCGGCGAGCACGAGCAGGCCGAGGAGGTCGCTGACCGCGCCGACGAGATCCGCCGCGAGGCGGAAGAGCAGATGGTCGAGGAACAGACCGGCCAGGCACCCGGTCCCGGCGGGGCCCGTCAGGGCGGTCGCCCCGGAGCCGGCGGACAGCCCGGTGCAGGGGGTCGCGGCGGTCGCGGCGGGCAGGGCGGCGGCCGCGAGGAGCCGGAGCGAGAGCTCCAGGGCGAGGGGCCTGAGGGCTTCTGAATGCTCCTCCGCGAGCGCGAGACCGCCGAGGGGCGGCTCGTCTCCGTCTGCGACGCCGACTGCCTCGGCGAGACGTACGACAACGGGCGCGCGACGATCACCGTCAGCGAGGAGTTCTACGGCGGCGACGACGCGGTCGAGGCGACCGCCGAGGAGGTCGTCGCGGGGCTCCACCGCGCGCAGGTCGCGAACATCGTCGGCACCGAGGCCGTCGGCGTCGCGGTCGAGGCCGGGCTCGTCGACGAGGAGACCGTCTTGGAGTTCGAGGAGACTCGACACGCACAACTGCTCTGGCTGTGATCGATCGGCGGTGACACGATGAAGCGACTGACGAGAGCCGAATTGGCCGAGCGCGTGGGGCCGCAACCGCCCTCGGACGCGTTCTGGAATCGCGTGATCGCGGCCGAGAGCGGGACGATCAGCGTCGGACCCGAGGTCGTCGGCGACACCGACCGCCGCGCGCGGGAGAACCGACGGCGACGCGGCGAGTCCGGCGACGACGGCCCCCTCTCGCCGGGCGACATGATCGACGTGGGCGAGAAGTCGTTCGTCGTCGTCGGGGTCGAGGAAACGGAGCCGGGCGGTCGGCGGTACCGGATCGATCTGGTCGAACCGCGGCGGGACGACTGAAAGAGGGCTCCGACTGGTCGGCCGCGCTACAGGTCCGCGACGTCTTCGATCGCGTCGGTGAGCTCCTTCACGCTCGCGACGGTGTGTTCGCCCATGTGGCCGATCCGGAACGTCTCCTCGCCGAGCTGCGAGCCGTAGCCGTTCGAGAACGCCATGTCGTACTCCTCGCTCACTTCCTCGATGGTCGCGGCGACGTCGATGCCCTGCGTGTTCTCGATGCAGGCGACCGTCTGCGACTCGTAGCCCGCCTCGGGGAACATCGCGAAGTGCTCGTCGGCCCAGTCGTGGACGTACTCCATCATCTCGCGGTGGCGCCCGTCGCGGGCGCGGTGGCCCTCGTCGAGCATGTGTTTCATCTGCTTGCGGTACGCTAACATGACCGGGATGGCCGGCGTCGAGTGGGTCTGGCCCTTCCGGTCGTAGTAGTCGATGGTGCGGCGGAAGCCGCCGTACCACGAGGAGTCGCCCTTCTCGACCTCGCGGTCGTAGGCGTCGTCGCTGACGACGCAGACCGCGAGCCCCGGCGGCATCGCGAACGCCTTCTGGGTGGACGCGAAGATCACGTCGATGTCGTGGTCGTCGATGTCGACGTGGTCGCCGCCCAAGGCGGAGACGGCGTCGACGACGAAGTAGGTGTCCGGGTAGTCGCTGATCACGTCGCCGATCTCCTCGATGGGGTTGCGGACGCCGGTCGACGACTCGTTCATCACGGTCGCGACCACGTCGTACTGTTTATCGGTCGATTCGAGGTGCTCGCGGATGTCCTCGGGCTTGACGGCCTCGCCCCACTCGTACTCCAGTCGGTCGACATCCTTACCGAGCCGCTCGGCGACGTTGGCGTGGCGCTCGCTGAAGCTCCCGCAGGTCGGCACGAGGATGTTCTCGTCGACGAGGTTGAGCGTCGACGCCTCCCAGAACTCGGTGCCGGAGGCGGTGAGGATGACGACCTCGTTGTCGGTGCCGAGGAACGTCTTCGTGTCCTCGACGATGGTGGTGTAGAGGTCGGTCATCCGGTCCATCCGGTGACCGAACATCGGCTCCGCCATGGCCTCGATCACGTCGTCGCGGACCTCGGTCGGACCGGGGATGTACAGCGTCTTGTCGTCGTAGTCGTCGCGGTATTCGCGTTTCTTCGTCACGGGATCCACCTGATGGATCGTATCGCGTCGCGCTGGGGTATGTTCCTTGTGATACGTTCGAAAGTCGCGGTCGTCGCGGCCGCGTCCGCGGTCGGAGCGACGGTCGGTACGGATCGCCGCGCTCCTTCCGGAGACGGCGCCGTTGCCCGGATTAGTCGGGTTTATACGAACAGGGACAAGAGAGACGGTATGACACACGCCCGAAGAGTTACAACCGTCCGAGGTGGTCCGCCGTGAGCGGCGACGAGGAGCTCGCGAAGGACCTCGGCCCGCTTGCGGCGCTCACGATCGGGATCGGGACGATGATCGGCGCCGGGATCTTCGTGCTTCCCGGCACCGCGGTCGCCCGTGCCGGGCCGCTCGCGGCGGCTACGTTCGTTCTCGGCGGCGTGATCGCCTTATTCACCGCGCTGTCCGCCTCCGAATTGGGGACCGCGATGCCGAAGTCCGGCGGGGCGTACTTCTACGTCAACCGCGCGCTCGGGCCTATGTTCGGCTCGATCGCGGGGTGGGCGAACTGGCTCGGGCTCGCGTTCGCGTCCGCCTTCTACATGTACGGGTTCGGCGAGTACGTCAACGCGCTCGTCGGGCTCGAACCGGTCGGACTCGGGATCGTGACGCTGGAGGCGGCGCAGGTGATCGGGCTCGCCGGCGCGCTGCTGTTCATCGCGGTCAACTACTTCGGCGCGAAGGAGACGGGCGGACTCCAGATCGTCATCGTGATGTCGCTGCTCGGCATCCTCGCCGTCTTCACCGTCGTCGGCCTTCTCAATGCCGAGATGTCGTCGCTACGACCCTTCACGACGCCGGAGACGGTGAGCGAGATACTGCCGGTGACGGGGGTCATCTTCGTCTCGTATCTCGGCTTCGTCCAGATCACCTCTGTCGCCGAGGAGATCAAAAACCCCGGCCGGAACCTCCCGCTCGCGGTCCTCGGCTCGGTCGTCATCGTCACGGTCGTGTACGCGCTGTTCCTGCTGGTGCTGCTCGCGGCGGTGCCGAACGAGCTCGTCGCGAACAACGAGACCGCGGTCGTCGACGCAGCGAGGCTGCTGTTCGGTCAGTACGAGGTGTTCGGCTACTCTCTCGGCGCGGTCGGCGCCGGGATGCTCCTGATCGGCGGGCTGCTCGCGACCGCCTCCTCGGCGAACGCGTCGATCCTCTCGTCGTCACGGATCAACTTCGCGATGGGCCGCGAGAAGATCGTCACCCCGAAGCTCAACGAGATCCACGAGCGGTTCGGCACCCCCTACAAGTCGATCGCGCTCACCGGCGCGCTCATCCTCGTGTTCCTCGTCGCCGGCGGCGTGGAGTCGCTGTCGACGATGGGCTCCGTCCTCCACCTCATCGTCTACGGGCTGCTCAACCTCGCGCTGATCGTGATGCGCGAGTCGGAGGTCGAGGGGTACGACCCCGACTTCGAGGTCCCCTTTTACCCCGCCGTCCCGATAATCGGGACGCTGTCATCGTTCGCGCTGATCGCGTACATCGAGCCGCGGATCATCGCGCTGTCGGCCGGGCTCGTCGCCTTCGCAGTCCTCTGGTACCTGCTGTACGCCCGCGGGAAGGTGGAGGCGCGCGGCGTGTTGGGGACGTGGATCCTCGATCGGTCCGACGAACTCCCGAAGGCCGCCGTGTCCGCGGCCACGTCGGTCCAGCCGAGCGGCGACGACTACCGGGTGATGGTGCCGCTGGCGAACCCCAAGACCGAGGAGCACCTGATCACGCTCGCGTCCGCCATCGCCAAGCAGCGGAACGGGACGGTCGTCGCGGTCAACATCGCGAACGTCCCCGACCAGACCTCGCTGGAGGCGGCTCGCGACCGCGGCGCCCACGAGGCGGCCCACGACCTGTTAGCGCAGGCCCGCGAGGACGCCGAGACGTTCGGCGTCGACGTGGAGACGCACGTCGTCCTCTCGCACCGCGTGTTTGAGGAGGTGTTCGACGCCGCGCGCACCTACGGCGCTGACATGACCGTGATGGGCTGGGGCGAGGACTCCCACGGGGCGCCGGGGCGCGCCGAGTCCGCCGTCGACGAGCTGGCGCACTCGCTGCCCTCCGACTTCCTCGTGTTCCGCGACCGCGGCTTCGACGCCTCCCGAATCCTCGTGCCGACCGCCGGCGGCCCGGCCTCGGACCTGTCCGGCGCGGTCGCGAAGATGTTGCAGGCCGAGTTCGGCAGCGAGGTCACGCTGCTGCACGTCGCCGACGACGAGGCCGAGGGGCGGCGGTTCCTCTCCGCGTGGGCCGACGAACACGGCCTCTCGGACGCGACGCTGCGCATCGAGAGCGGCGACGTCGAGGCGTCCATCGAGCGCGCCGCACGCGACGCGACGATGCTCATCATCGGCGCAACGCAGAAGGGCCTGCTCTCGCGGCTGGTCCGCGGATCGCTCGTGTTGGACGTGCTCGGCGACGTGGAGTGCTCCGTACTGCTCGCGGAGAAGCGTAGCGACCGCGGCGTCTTCGCCCGGCTGTTCGGCAGCGGCGCGGGGGCGAACGACATCGTCGAGACGAGCGAGACGCCCGCCGAGACCGGGGTCGAACCGGAGCCGTCGACGCCGGAGATCGACGACTCCGGGGACGACTCGACGGGCGATTCGAAGGACGGCGCCTGACCGACGAGGCGGGGTCCGAAGCCGCGTCCCTCACGCCTCCGTCAGGCGGAGCGGTCGAACCGTCGGATGATCGCTCCGAGCAACACCGCGACCGGGATGATTTCGAGCCGACCGACCCACATGTTGACGATCAGCATCGCCTTCCCCGTCTCGGGCATGGTCGGCCCGGTGACCCCCGAGTCGAGGCCGACGTTGCTCTGCGCGCTCATCACGTCGAAGATCACGTACTCCAGCGGGTACGTCGGGGGGAGGACCCGAAGCAGGACGGCGACGCCGATCACGAGGAACGCGATCCACAGCAGGAACACGACGGTCGCCTCGGTGTACTCCCGCTGCGCCTGCGCCTCGCTGAGGCGCCGGTCGCCGATCCGGAGGTAGCGAATCGCCGCCTGCGGTCGGAACACGTCCTGTATCTGCCAGACCGTCCCCTTGATCAGCGTGATGACGCGGATGAGCTTGAGGCCGCTCACCGTCGACCCGGCCGCCGCGCCGGTTAACATTCCGAGGCAGGCGAACAGCGTCGGGCCCGCGGTCCAGACGCGTTCGGTTCCCCCGCCGATCGACGTGCTCCCGAAGCCGGTGTTCGACGTCGCGGAGACGAACTGGAACAGGCTCACTCGGAACGTCTCCTCCAGCGTGGCGTACTGGCCGTTCGCGTAGAGGATCGCGGTCAACACGAGCGACCCGACGGTGAACCAGATGAACACCCACCGCGTCTGGAGGTCGGCGTAGAAGTTCCGGAGCTCCCCTTTGAAGATCAGGTAGTGAATCGGGAACGCGATGCTCCCCGCCACCATGATCGGGACCGTGGCGTACTCGATCAGCGGGCTGCCGTAGTGGCCGATCGAGTCCGCGTGGACGGAGAACCCGCCGGTCGCGATGCCGGTCATCCCGTGGTTGATCGCGTCCCACAGGGGCATCCCGGCGAGTAGGAACAGGGCGATCGAACCGAGCGTGAGGCCGACGAAGATCTTCCAGATCTCGCGGACGGTCGTCACGATACTGGGGTGGATCTTCTCGGAGCGCGCCTCGCTCTCGTACAGCGTGTACGAACCGCTGCTCCCGCCGGAACGACGGAGGATCGCGACCGTCAAGACGATCACGCCGACGCCTCCGACCCACTCGATGAACGACCGCCACCAGTGGATCGCCCGGGGGAGCTCCTCCTCGACGGCCGCCATCGTGAGCCCGGTCCCGGTGAAGCCGCTCATGCTCTCGAACACCGCGTCGAGAGGGTCGAGGAACACCACGGTCGTTGAGTCCATCGGCGGCGTGTTCATCCAGACGGGAAACGGGTTCACCTGGATCGTCCACGCGATCAGGACGAACGGGAGCCCGCCGAGGACGCCGACAAACGCCCACGCCGTGGCGGCAGTGACCATCGCCTCGCGTTTCTCCGGCGGATCGGCGCCGCGGTACCGCCGGACCAATCCAGTGCCGATCCCCGCCATGACGACCGCGGAGACCACGAACGCGGGGACCGTGTAGAACTCCCCGTTGACCGCCGCCACAACGAGCGATATCAGCATCATCAGCGAGACGGCCTGGACGATGCGACCCACGTCGCGTCCGACGGTGTCCGTCTTGACTCTCATGAGTCACCCGCGTTGGATCGATCGACCCACGAGACCGGACTGACGGTCACAGTCGCACCCCGTTCGAGCCGTTCTCCTGATCCTCGTAGTGACCGAAGATGTCTGTCACGTCCGGCGTCGCGCCGGTCCCGGAGTAGACGGTCAGCAGGTCGCCCGTTTCGATTCGAGTCCGTCCACGCGGCGTGATCGGCGAGTCTACGTCGTCCCGTTCGATGGCCACGACGAGCGTCTCGTCGCCGAGGAGCCCCTCCTCGTCGGCCTCAATCAGGGTCTTCCCGGCGATCGGCGCCTCGTCGGCGACCGTGATCTCGAACACCTCTGCGACCTCGCCGACCCGCATGTAGTCGACGATAGAGGGGCGATCGACCGACCGGAAGAGCGACTCCGCGATGAGCCGCTGCGGGTTCTGCATGGTGTTCACGCCGATCTGGCGGAACAGGTTCATGTGCTCGGGGTTGTGGACGACCGAGACGACGTTGGGAACGTCGAGTTCCTGTGCTAGCAGCGAGACCATCACGTTGGTCGCGTCCTGATCGGTCGTCGTGATGATCGCGTCCGCGCGGTCGCTTCCGGCGTCGACGAGGTTCTCCTTGACCGTTGCGTCGGCGTTGAGGACCATACAGTCGTAGTCGCTCGCGGCCGCGTCGGCCCTTTCCGAGTTGGACTCGATGACGACGACCTCGTACCCGGCGCGTGTTGCGATTTCGATGAGCGGCGTACCGATGTCGCCGGCTCCGACGATGATGATGTACATGGGTTGTGTTCGTGTCTGTGATCGATCGGTTTCTCAGGCGATTCCCGGTCCGAGTCGCGGGCTCGCGTCCCGGTCGCTCGGCCGGCAGTCACGGTCGGGTACCGGACCGCCGATTCGGTGGGAGCACTCACTCATCGTCCCTCCCCGTCGGGCTCACCGTGGAGCTTTCCGAGGTAGTGCCACCGGTACTGACCGTCCCCGTCATCCTTTGTGGGCTCCCAGTTGACCCTGTACGCGAACGGGCCGCGCGTCCAGCCGGTCTCTGTCGGACGCTCCACGACGGCGATCGTGTACGCGCCGTGGTCCTCCGTGTAGACAAGTTCCTCGTCGCCTCTAGATTCGATCGCGTCCGTCAGCGACGGATGGTCTCGGAGGAGCCGTTGGGCGTAATGGATGATCTCCCTGAGTTGCGTGTCACTGCAGTCTTCGAGGGCAGCGATCACGTCGTCCGAGACGCCGTCAGGGGGATCGATGTCGGATGAAGTCATGGTGTGAGTGTGTGACGGCTGGTTCGATTCCGGCCGAGATGGTCCCGGAGATCGACCGGGAATCATCGTGTGTTTCCGTTTCGGAACCTGTTCTGCCTCAAATTTTCGCTTAAGCATAAATATTGCTTTTTGATTTTTCTTCTCCTAATCTAGAGAGTGCGTAGATTTCTTTTGGAAAAGTAATATTCCCAGAGAGAACAGTTATGGGAAATCCTTTGTGGCGTCCGATCGTTGTTCAAGTATGGAACACCGCATCGACGAAATAGACAAGCGAATCCTCTACTATTTCGGGGTGGACGCGCGGAACACGGCGACATCGGAGGTCGCCGAGGAGATGGGGGTGACGCCGGCGACGATCCGAAACCGGATCGACCAACTCGAAGAGCAGGGCATCCTCCGCGGCTATCTCGCCGACATCGACTACAAGTCGATCGGCGGGTACATCACCTACCTGTTCAGGTGTACGGCCCCGATTCCGGAGCGGACGCAGCTCGCGCAGTCGGCGTTGGACGTATCAGGGGTCGTGGGCGTCCAAGAACTGATGTCCGGTTCGGGCAACCTCCTCGTAACCGTAGTCGGTGCGGACACCGACGACATCAACCACGTCGCCGGCGAGCTCTCTGATCTCGGGCTGACGATCGAAGACGAGAGCGTGATGCAGGGGGAGTACCACAGGCCGTACGACCCGTTCGGTCCCGAGACTGTCCCGAAGGGACCGTCGCTGACCGACTTCATGAGCCTGGCGGGCGACGCCGAAGTCGCCGAGTTCTCCGTCTCGGAGGACGCCGAAATCGCGGGCAACACCATCGAGCAAGCGGTCGCGTCCGGACAGATCTCGCGAGAGGCCCACGTTGTCGGCATCGAACGCGACGGCGACGTGCTCACGCCGAAGGGTGACACGGCGTTTCAGACGGGCGATGTCGTCTCGCTGCTCTCGACGGCGCCGTTCAAGAAGGACTCGCTGAAGGCGTTCGGGACGCAGCGGGAGTGAGTCGTCGCTCGGCCGTACCTCTACCGCCGGCGATCGAGTCTACCCCCAGTGCCAGAAGTCGTTCCCGTCCTCCTCGACGGGGTCGGTGCGCTCGCGAAGGGCGTCGACATCCGCTTCGGTTGGTTCGTGATCGTCCGGCAGCTGCTCCATGCACTCGAAACAGAGGAAGAATTCGGAGCCGTCCGTCAGTTCGAGGGTCATTCCCTGTGTCGACTCGAACGCGAAGTTCCACAGGTCGCCGATCCCGCCGGCGATCCTGACGGACCGCTCGCAGACGAAACAGGACTCCGAGGCCATACGCAGGGTAGCGGCTCGGAGCGGTAATGCGTGTCGCCCTCGATCGATGTCGTGACCGTGTATCGGTTGTGAACGACTTCAAAGGCCCAGCCGCTCGCTTATAAATGATTGCTATCGGCGGATCGACGGTGAACTCCTCCAAAGCCCTACGGGAGGGCGGCGCACACTCGTTGCGGTCCCCAGTCGGTCGCTTCGCTCCCTCGTTGCGGTGTCGCCGGCGGCTGCCCCTTTGAGTCCCACCCCGCACCGCACAGCACCGCAGCCTCACGCCTCCCCAGCCTCGTCGGTCGCCCGTCGCTTCGCTCGGGCGACCGACTCCCTCACGGGCTCCTCGCGGGCCGATGGCCCGCTCGGAGGCGCGCCACCGCCTCGTTCAGTTATAAATCGTCGCACTCACTCCTCGCCAATCCCGATCACGTGCGCGTCTTCGGGATCGAAGCCGACGACGACCTCGCCGGAGAGGGGGTCGCGCGTCCGGACCACGAGGTCGCGGCCGCCCCAGTCGAGGGTCACCCGAGTCGTCTCGCCGAGGAACTCCGCGCTTGCGACGGTCGCCGTGAGTCGGCTCTCTCCCTCGTCGATCCGGAGGTACTCGGGCCGGACGCAGAAGGTGAGGTGGTCGCCAACAGTCACCTCAACCCCTTCGTCCACCCCCACCCGGAGCGTCTCGCCGCCGACATCGACGACGGCGATTCGGAGCTCTCTCCCCACCTCATCACCCTCGACGTCCACCACCCGCCCAGCGAACACGTTGTTGTCGCCGACGAACTCCGCGACGAACCGGCTCGACGGCTCCCGGTACACCGTCCGCGGGGGCGCGATCTGCTCGGGCCGCCCGTCGCGCATCACCGCGATGCGGTCGGAGATCGCCAGCGCCTCCTCCTGATCGTGGGTGACGTAGACGGTGGTGATCCCGAGCTCCGACTGGATGCGCCGGACCTGCACCCGGAGGCGCTCGCGGAGCTGCGCGTCGAGCGCACTCATCGGCTCGTCCAGCAGGAGGAGGTCGGGACCCGGCGCGAGCGCGCGGGCCATCGCGACGCGCTGCTGTTGCCCGCCCGAGAGGCTCTCCGGGTCGCGGTCGGCGGCGTCGGGGAGGTCCACCAGTTCGAGCAGTTCGTCGACGCGCTCCGAGCGGCTCATTCCTTTGGGCGGATCGGCGAAGTTGAGTCCGTAGCCGACGTTCTCGCCGACGGTCATATGCGGGAACAGCGCGTAGTTCTGGAAGACGACGCCCACGTCGCGGTCCTCGGGCGGTACCCCCGCGACCGACTCGCCCGAGAAGCGGATCGCCCCCGCGGTCGGCTCCTCGAACCCCGCGATCAGCCGGAGCGTGGTCGTCTTCCCGCAGCCGGAGGGGCCGACCAGCGTGAAGAACTCCCCCTCGCGCACCCGGAGGGTCACGTCGTCGACGGCGGCGGTGTCGCCGTATCGCTTCGTCACGCCGTCGAGCTCGACGGCGGGATCAGCCCCCTCGCCTCCCGACTCAGAACCCACGGTGTTCACCTCCGAGCCGCTCGATCACCACGAAGCTGAGCCCGGTGACCACGAGGAGGACGACGCCCATTGCGGTCGCCGGTCCGAGCCGGCGCCCGATGAAGCGTTCGATGGCGACCGGCATCGTGTACGCGTCGGCGCCGGTTGCGAGCACGACGGTCGCCGTGAACTCCCCGATCGAGATGGCGAACGCGAACGCCGCGCCCGCGACGACACCCGGCCACACGAGGGGGAGTTCCACGTCGCGGATCACCCGCGCCCGCGACGCGCCGAGCGCCCGCGCCGACTCGATCAGCGAGCGGTCGAGCCCCTCGAGCCCGGGCGCGACCGTCCGGACGACGAAGGGGTAGCCCGCGACTGCGTGCGCGACGACGATGGCGACCGCGCCGGTCGCCGCGAACCGCCAGCCCGCGATCTCGACGCCGAAGACGAGCCCCCGGAGGAGCCCGAGGCCGACGATGATCCCGGAGACCGCGAGGGGGGCCATCGCGGCCGCGTCGACCAGCTTCCGCCCGCGGTACCGCCGGGTCGTCAGCACCGCGACGACGACGCCCATCGGGAGGGCAAGCAGGGTCGCGGCGCTCGCGAACGTCAGCGAGTTGCGAATTGCGGGCCACGGCCGCACCTGGAACGCCGCCCCCGTCTGCTGGCGGTCAAGGAGGAACCGGTAGTGGTCGAGCGTGAGCGCGCCGTCCCCGCCCATGACGCTCGCGAGGACCATCGAGGCGATCGGCGCGACGAAGACGAGCCCCGCGACGACGGCGTAGGCGGCGAGTCCGAGTCGGGGGACGACCTCCCGGAGGGACGGCGCCGAAGGAGTCAGAGACTTACGCGGGAGGGGCCGAACGCCCCGCGAGCTGACCGTGTTTTTCGCCTCGTACCGCAGGTACGCGAGCAGCACGCCGAGCGATATCACGAGTTCGACGATCGCCAGCGCGGCGGCCTCGGCGTAGCTCAGGTCGCGCACCAGCCGGTAGACGAACACCTCGACGGTCGCCAACTGGAACCCGCCGAGCGCGAGGACGATGGGGAAGGTGCCGAAGGTGAACACGAACGTCAGCGCCGCGCCGGTCAGCACGGCGGGGTACACCTGCGGCGCGACCACGTCGAAGAACGCCCGGACCGGCCCCGCGCCGAGGCTCCGGGCGGTCTCGACCGCACTCGCGTCGACCGACTCCCACGCCGCGGTCGTCACCCGAGCGACGAGCGGCGCGTTGTAAAAGGCGTGGGCGATCACGATCGCCTCCAGCGTGAACATGAGGTCGACGGGCGGGAGCCCGACGGCGGCCAAGACCGCGTTCAGCGTCCCGTTGGTGCCGAACGTGGCGACGAAGCCGACGGCGACCATGATCGACGGGAGCACGAACGGGACGATCGTCAGCGACCGCAGGGTGCGCCGCCCCGGGAACTCGAAGCGCGCGAGCAGGTAGGCGGCCGGGAGCCCCAGGGCGACGCTGGCGACCGTCGACAGCGCGGCCTGATACGCGGTGAACCCGACGATCCCGAGCCGGCGGTCCGGCGAGAGGAGGGCGCGCGCGACCGCCACCGGCGACTCGCCCGCGAACAGCCGGGCGAACTCCCCGAAGTAGAACGGGTCGCGGAGCAGCTCGGCAAAGACGGCGAGGGTAGGGGCGCCGTCGACGACGACCGCCTCGATCAGGACCGTCCCGACCGGGTAGTAGAACGCAGCGACGAGCACGGCGCTCGTGACGACCGCGAGCGCGGTCAGGAGGCGACCGCGGAGGCGTCGCGCGAGGCGGTCGCGGAGGGAGCGGCCTCGGCGGGGGTCGGCGGCGTCGCCGCCCTCGCCGGCACCGGGGCTGGCGTCGGACACGCTGCCGTCAGTTCCCGGCGAACTGCCGCTCCCAGTCTTCGACCCACTCACTGACCGAGCCTTGGAGCTCGTCGTACGTGAACGTCACCGGTTCGGAGGGCTCCTGCGCCAGCTCGGCGTAGTCGTCGGGGAGCTCGGCCGTGTCAGTCGCGGGGAAGGCGACGTTGCGCTCGGCGATCTGCCCCTGCACGTCCGGCTCCAGCATGAACGACATGAACTCGCGGGCGAGCGCCGGCTCGTCGGCGTCGGCGAAGACCGCCATCCCCTCCGGGTTGGCGTACGCCTGATCGTTCAGGAAGCGGACCTGGTGTTTCTCCAGGTCCTGTCCCTCCATGTTCGCGAATACCTGATCGGTCGAGTAGGAGACGACCATCGGGGCCTCGCCCCCGCTCCAGGCGCTGTAGGCGTCGTCCCACGACCCGAGCACGCGCACGTCGTTGTCCTGCAGCTCCGCCCAGTAGTCGAGGTAGTCGTAGTCGGGGTCGCCGTCGCCGCCCTCGACCGACCCGTCCGACCCGTCGCCGAACCGGTGGACCGTGTGGAGCAGGAACGACCGCCCCGTCGACGACGCACCGGGGTTCTGCGCGATGAGTGCGCCCGCGTGCTCGTCGTCGAGCAGGCCGTCGAACGTCTCCGGCGCCTCGATCGCGGTGCCGTCGTACACGAGGCTCACGTAGCCGGTATCGAAGGGGACGGCGCGGTCGAACGGGTCGAACAGCAGTCCCTCCCGCACGTCGTCGAACCCCTCGACCTCGCCGCGCTCGACGAACAGGTCGTCGTCGAGCGTCTCGTCGACGCGCACGAGGTCCTCGGTGGTGAGCCCGACGTAGAGGTCCGCGTCGATCGAGACTCCCGAACCGGCGCGCTCGACGTAGTAGTTCACCTCGTTGTCCGGGGTCGCCCATTCGAGTTCGGCGTCGACCCGCGACTCGAACTCTTCTTTGAGCCACTCGCCGGGGCTCACCGACGGCGCGTCGATGAAGCTGCTGTAGGTCGCGACCGTGAGGGTCGGGGTCTCGTCGTCGCCGTCGGAGCCGCCCTCGCCGTCCTCCCCGTCCTCGCCGTCGCTTCCGTTCGCTTCGTCGTCGCCGTCAGTCCCGTCTGAGCCGCCACTCGCGTCTCCGCCGTCCGTCGGCTCGGCGCTACACCCCGCGAGCGCGACGGCTCCCGCCGCGCCGCCGAGCGCGAGGAACCGGCGGCGGGTGGGCCGATCGGCACGTCTCGCGGTGCGTCCGGCCGTACCGCCGCGGGAGCCCGCCCGCCGGTCGTCGGGGGCGTCACGCCGGTTCGTCTCGGTCGCGTCGTCGTTGGTCATTACCGGGTTGTTACACTCAGTGGTTACATAAGGGATTCGTGTCGCGGGCGACGGGAGCAGAGGCGGTGAGACGGGAGAGACACGGAGCGAAACGCGCGAGCGATGGAGCGTATCAACTTCGATAGCGCCGCCGACATCGATTTACCGCGTCACGGCTTTCTCATCTTCATGAACGAGGGACCGGCCGGGCGCGAGGCCGAGAGATCGATCCGGGAGGCGGCCGGCGTCACGCGACGACGCCTGCTCGCGGGCGGCGCGGCCGTCGCCGCCGCGGGGCTGGCGGGCTGTCTCGGCGGGCGCGACGGGCCGTTGCCGGAGCCGACGGTGACGAGCGACCGGATCGACGACGGCTGGCGGCTCCTCGACGAGTCGGAGAGCACGGTGTTCGAGCAGTCGTACGGCCCGGTGACGGTGACGGCGCTCGAACACACGCGGATCTACGAGTACGTCTCGGTCGCCGAGGCGCTGTCGGAGACGTTCGGCGCGAGCGGGTCGCCGGTCGTCTTCTTTGCCACCCGGATCGACGTCCGGCCGGCGATCGACAGCCTCCCGGCCGGGGTCGGGCGGGACCGGCTGATGGCAGAGGTGGAGACCGCCGCGGTCGACGCGTTCCGGTCGCAGCTGAGCGCGAGCGGGATCGAGAACGTCGAGATCGTCGACGAGGGGACGAGCACCGTGCGGAGCGGTCACACCGCGACGACGTGGCAACTGGAGGGCGAGTTCGCCGTCGACGGCGAACTCCCGCTTCCCGACGGGTCGACGAGAGATCTCGCCGAGACCGTCGAGATCGAATCGCGGCTGGGCGTCTGGCACGACGGCACCGACGTGTTGGTTGCGGGGGGCGCGCACCCGGCGGAGCCGCTCACGGGAGTGATAGACGACGCCCTCCCGAGCCTGATCGACGCCGAGACCTTCCTCGAAGAGACGGCGGACGAGGAGACGAGGGACGCGCTCGCGACCGAGCCCGGAACCTTCGACGAGGAGATCTCGGCGCTGCTCATCTCGGTGGAGTGAGCGGCTGCGGGCCACGGGCTTCCGGCCCCGCCGAACCGACCCGTTTAATCCGCGCCCGCGACTCCGTCCCGGTATGAGCGGTTTCCCTTCCTTCGAGGTGATCCCCGCCGTCGACGTGCAGGACGGCGAGGTCGTCCAGCTGGTCGGCGGCGAGCGCGGCACGGGCAAGCGCTACGGCGACCCGGTCGAGGCCGCCAGGCGCTGGATCGAGGCGGGCGCGGAGACGCTCCACCTCGTCGACCTCGACGGCGCGTTCGAGGGCGAGCGCGTCAACGCCGACGCGATCGAGGCGGTCGTCGAGAGCGTCCCGGACGAGATCGGTCTCCAGCTCGGCGGCGGCATCCGGGCCGCCGAGGGCGCGCGAGAGCTCCTCGATCTGGGACTCGACCGAGTGATACTGGGGACCGCGGCGGTCGAGACCCCCGAGATCGTCGCCGAGATCGACGAGACGCATCCGGGAAGCGTCGTGGTCAGCCTCGACGCGAAGGACGGCGAGGTTGTCGTGTCGGGCTGGACCGAGGGGACCGGGCTGGACCCCGCCGAGGCGGCCGCGCGCTACGAGGAACTTGGCGCGGGCGCGATCCTCTTCACGAACGTCGACGTCGAGGGACAGTTGGAGGGGATCGATCGGGAAGCAGTGGAGAGCGTGGTCGACGCGGTCGACATCCCGGTGATCGCCTCCGGCGGCGTGGCAGCGATTGACGACGTGGTCGCGCTGAAGGAGGCGGGCGCGGCCGCGGTCGTCGTGGGGACCGCACTGTACGAGGGCAAGTTCACGCTTCGGGAGGCGCAGAGAGCGGCCGACGGGGTTTGAACCGCACGAGTCGAGTCGGTGGTTACTCCTCCGACTCCTCGTCGGCGTCCGTACGCTCCCGCTGAACGACGAGCACCGGGCCGAGGAACCGCTCCGCGACCTGTTCCGACGGCATTCCGAAGACGAACGTGGTGACCGAGGGGTCCGTCTCTCCCATGACGACCGCGTCATGCGTCTCGCCGAGCTCCGCGATCGCGTCGATGGGAGTCTGTTCAGACGGGGTTTCGACGAGAACGTCGATGGCGCCCGGCTCCATCCCGCGCTCGACGAGTTCGCTCCGCACCCCGTTCAACAGCGTCTCCGCGTCGTCTTCGGGCTCGCCTTCGCCGAGGATGTGGTACAGGGTGACACCGATATCAGTGCCGGCGAACAGCCCGGCGACAAGCCGCGTGTTTCGGCCGATACCGACGGTTCCGCGCACGGCGACGAGGACGGATTCGAGGCTCTCGACGCTATTCGGCACAAGCACCGCGAGAGAGTCGTACTCGTAGATGAGGCGGTCGATCGTGGTCTGTTCGTCGTGGGTAAAGACGAGCCGCGTCTCGACGGTCGCCCCCGTCTCGGTGAGCGTATCGGCGAAGCCGTTGAGCTTCGACATCGCTTTATCCCCGAACTGCTCGCGGGCCTGTTCGGTCGCCGTCTGATCGGGGAGCACGTGGTAGCCGAGCAGCACGACGTGCGCGTTCGCGAGGAGGTCCGGGACCCCAGCCGGGAGCGAGTCGCCCTCCAGCACTTCCAGCGGAACGAGGACCGTTGGGCGTTCGGGGGGCCGCTCCGAGTCGTCGCGCCCCGAAGTCCCGCTCTCGTCCGTGGGTCGTCCGCCGTCAGTCGTCGGCTGTTCGTCCGTCGTCGGCGTGTGTGTCAGTGTCATCTCAGAACTCACCCTTGAGATCAACGCCGGTCGCGTAGTAGCGGTACCACGCGTAGCTCAGCGCCATCACCACGAATCCGATAGCGATCGAGGCCGGCTGCATGAACGCGATGAGCGCGAAGCTCGCGAGCCCGCCGACCCCCGCGACGGCGAATCCGGCCGGACAGCGGAACGTCGGGGTGTACCAGTCGGGCCGCTCGCGGCGGAGCTGGATCAGGGCGACGCAGATCAGCCCGTACATCACGAGGTGGAGGAAGGAGGCGACCTCCGCGAGCAGTTCCACCTGCCCCGTCGCGGAGAGCACCACGATCGGGCCGCCCGCGAGCCCCAAGGCGACGTGCGGAGTGCCGTACTTGAGGTTGAGCCGGCTCGCCGCCTCGGGGATGAGTCCGTCGCGACTCACCGCGTACACCGCCCGCGAGGCGCTGAGGATCGAGGCGTTCGCGCTGGAGAAGGTCGCCAACAGCCCCGCGATGACGATGGCGAGCGCGCCGGGGAACCCGGCGAACTCGCGGGCGACCTCGACCATCGCCGTCTCGCCGAACTCGCCGAGGCGAGCGCTCCCGAACGCGCTCGTCGCGACGAAGATGGTGACGACGTAGAAGACGCCGACGACGATCACCGAGCCGACCATCGCCAGCGGGAGATTCCGGGAGGGCTCTTTGATGTCGCCGGCGACCGTCGCGACCTGCGCGAAGCCGAGGTAGGAGGTGAACACGAGCGCGGCGGTCTGCAGCACCGGAAGCGCCCCACCGGGCGGGAAGAAGCGTTCCGGCACGCTCTCGGACCCGAACACGCCGAGCGCGTCGAGGCTCCCGTAGCTCAAAAACAACGTGAGGATGACCAGAAGCACGATCACGATGCCGTTCTGCAGCGACGCCGTGTTCTCTGTCCCGAAGAGGCTGAGGACGGTCAGCCCGATTCCGAACGCGACGCCGAGCGGGACCGCCGGGTTAACCGGGAGGGCGATCCCGGCTTCGAGAAACACCTGCCCGGCGTAGCTGCCGAGCCCGACGAGGTAGAATGCGGCCGCGAACACGAGCCCGAGCCACAGCCCGAGCCCGACGATGGCGCCCGGGCCGGTTCCGAGCCCGCGCGAGATGAAGAAGTAGCCGCCGCCGCTGCGCGGCATCGCCGTGGCGAGTTCGGAGGTCGGCAGCGCGACCAACAGCGCGACCACCGCGCCGATCGCGAACGACAGCGCGGCCGCCGGGCCGGCGTTCTCGGCCGCGAGGCCCGGGAACACGAAGATCCCCGCGCCGATCATCGTCCCGATGCCGATCGCGAGGCCGCCGACGAGCCCGATCGTCCGTTCGAGCTCCCCCTCGCCGGTGTCGGCGTCGACGATGTCGCCGAGAGCGTCGGAGACCTCGACGCCGCCGGGCGACGGGTCCGGCTCGGGACCCGCCGGTGACGGGCCGGACCCGTCGGAGGGTTCTGTATCATCCATGCCGGGGGAGACGACTCGCGGAAGGGGCAAATATCCACCGGCGGTCGGGGCGCGGTCCGCCACACCCGCAATCCACTTACGAATCGCCCGCGACGGGCCGGTATGAGCGAGCACGACCGGACCGCGGCCGTCACCCGCGAGACGAGCGAGACGACGATCGAACTCACACTCGCGATCGACGGCGACGGCGACAGTGAGGTCGACACCGGGATCGGCTTCTACGACCACATGCTGGCGTCGTTCGCCAAACACGGCCTCTTCGACCTGACGGTCAACTGCAACGGCGACCTCGACATCGACGACCACCACACGGTCGAGGACGTGGCGATCTGCCTCGGCGAGGCGTTCGACGAGGCGCTCGGCGACAAGCGCGGCATCCGGCGGTACGCCGACCGACGGGTCCCCCTCGACGAGGCGGTCGCGAGCGTCGTCGTCGACGTCGCAGGCCGGCCCTACTACGAGTTCTCCGGAGAGTTCTCTCAGGAGTCGGTCGGGGAGTTCACCAGCGTCATGGCCGACCACTTCGCGCTGTCGTTGGCACAGAACGCCGGCCTGACGCTCCACGCCGAGATCGAGCGGGGCGACAACGCGCACCACGAGGTCGAGGCCCTTTTTAAGTCGCTCGCGCGGACGCTCGACGACGCAACGCGGCTCGACGAGCGTCGCAGCGACACGCCGAGCACGAAGGGCGAGCTGTAGCGGGGAGCGGCTGCCGAGGCGCACACGACGGCGTTCCGACGGTTTAAATCGGGTCGGGACCCACCCTCCGGTAATGCAACCGAGTTCGCTCTCCGGGCTCCCCGCGGGCGTCGGCGAGGCGCTCGAAGCGGAGGGCGTCGCAGAGCTGTACCCCCCACAGGAGGCCGCGGTCGAGGCCGGCGTCGTCGACGGCGAGAGCCTCGTCGCCGCGGTCCCGACCGCCTCCGGGAAGACCCTGATCGCCGAGCTCGCCATGCTCTCGTCGGTCGAGCGCGGCGGGAAGGCCTTATATATCGTCCCCCTGCGCGCGCTCGCCAGCGAGAAGAAGACCGAGTTCGAGCGCTGGGAGGAGTTCGGCGTCACGGTGGGCGTCTCCACCGGCAACTACGAGTCCGACGGCGAGTGGCTCGCCACGCGCGACATCATCGTCGCCACCTCGGAGAAGGTCGACTCGCTGATCCGCAACGGCGCGCCGTGGATCGACGACCTCACCTGCGTCGTGAGCGACGAAGTCCACCTCGTCGACGATCCGAACCGCGGCCCCACCCTCGAAGTGACCCTCGCGAAGCTCCGCAAGGTGAACCCCGGACTCCAGACGGTCGCGCTCTCGGCGACCGTCGGCAACGCCGACGTGATCGCCGAGTGGCTCGACGCAGAACTCGTCGAGTCCGACTGGCGGCCCATCGACCTCCGGATGGGCGTCCACTTCGGTAACGCCATCGACTTCGCAGACGGGAGCAAGTGCGAGGTGCCCGTCGAGCGCGGCGAGGACCAGACCGCCCGGCTCGTCGCCGACGCGCTCGACACCGAGGAGGACGGGCAAGGGGGCTCCTCGCTCGTCTTCGTCAACTCCCGGCGCAACGCCGAGTCCTCGGCCCGGAATCTCACCGACGTGACCGGGCCCAGACTCACCGACGACGAGCGCGATAAGCTCCGCGAGCTCGCCGACGAGATCCGGTCCGGCTCCGACACCGACACCGCGTCCGACCTCGCGGACGCGGTCGAGCAGGGGTCCGCCTTCCACCACGCGGGGCTCCGGAGCGAGGACCGCGCCCGCGTCGAGGACGCCTTCCGCGACCGGCTGATCAAGTGCATCTCGGCGACGCCGACGCTGGCCGCCGGCGTCAACACCCCTGCCCGCCGAGTGATCGTCCGCGACTGGCGCCGCTACGACGGTGAGTTCGGCGGGATGAAACCCCTCGACGTGCTCGAGGTCCACCAGATGTGCGGGCGCGCCGGCCGACCCGGACTAGACCCGTACGGGGAGGCGGTCCTACTCGCGAACGACGCCGACACGAAGGAGGAGCTGTTCGAGCGGTACCTCTGGGCCGATCCCGAGCCGGTCCGGTCGAAGCTCGCCGCCGAGCCCGCGCTCCGGACCCACGTGCTGGCCACCGTCGCCTCCGGCTTCGCCTCCACGCGCGACGGGTTGCTCTCCTTCCTCGACAACACCCTCTACGCGACTCAGACCGACGACGAGGGACGGCTCGCGGCCGTCACCGACACCGTCCTCGACTACCTCGCCGTCAATGACTTCATCGAGCGCGACCGCGACGGCGGGAGCGAGAGCCTGACCGCGACCGGCATCGGGCATACCGTCTCGCGGCTCTACCTCGACCCGATGAGCGCGGCCGAGATGATCGACGGGCTGCGGTCGGTCGCCGGGGACGCCGACGCCGCAAGTGCGGGCGCCGAGGGGGAGACCGGCGAGTTCGTCAGGACCGGGGACGACGACGGCGACGAGCCCGGATTCGGGACGTACGCGCGGCCGGGGGAGGAGGAGTCGGCCGAGGGCAAGAGAGAGGCGGACGAAGGGGAGACGGAGACGCCCGACGACTCCGACGCCTCAGTCCTCGAAGTCACCGCTCTCGGCCTCTATCACCTTATCAGCCGCACCCCCGACATGTACGAACTCTACCTGAAGTCGGGGGACCGCGAGGAGTACACCGAGCTCTGTTACGAGCGCGAGACCGAGTTCCTCGGCGACGTGCCCTCCGAGTACGAGGACGTGCGCTTCGAGGACTGGCTCGCGTCGCTGAAGACCGCCCGACTGCTGGAGGACTGGGCCGACGAGGTCGACGAGGACCGGATCACCGAGCGGTACGGTGTCGGTCCCGGCGACATCCGCGGGAAGGTCGACACCGCCGAGTGGCTCCTGCGCGCGGCCGAGACCCTCGCGCGCGACGTTGAGGGCGTCGACGGCGACGTCGTCGTCGCGGTCCGCGAGGCCCGGAAGCGCATCGAGTACGGCGTCCGCGAGGAGCTGCTCGATCTGGCCGGCGTCCGCAACGTCGGCCGGAAGCGCGCCCGGCGGCTGTTCGAGGCCGGGATCGAGACCCGCGCCGACCTCCGCGAGGCCGACAAGGCGGTCGTCCTCGGCGCGCTCCGCGGCCGCGAGCGCACCGCCGAGCGGATCCTCGAACACGCGGGTCGCGAGGACCCCTCGATGGACGACGTGCGGCCGGACAAGTCGGCCTCCGCGGCCGCGACCGCCGGCTCCGCGAGCGACGAGGACGGCGACGGTCAGGCGAGCCTGGGTGATTTCCGATGAGTGGTGAGTCCCACCCGACCCCGTTCCACCGCCTCGTCGCGGGCACCGCCGTCATCGACGACCTCGACGCGTTCCTCGCGTCGCTCGACGAGATCGCGGCAGAGACTGGCGCGGTCGTGCAGGCGTTCGACGCCGATTTCGTCGTCTCCGCCGCCCACCTCCGGGAGGCGACCCGCCTCGCCGCCCGCGCGATCGCCCGGGACGAGGCCGTCGCCCGCGATCCGGGCGTCGAGATCATGCTGTACGCGGCCGGTAGACGGCAGATCGATCGCGCGTTCGCGCTCGGCGTCGAGGAGGGCGAGGGGCGCGCGGTCGTCCTCGTCGCCGACTTCGGCGGGGTTCCGGGGGCGGACCGCCCCGACGCGGACCTCGACGCCGCCGTCGCGTCAGTGGAGGACCTGCTCGCGTCGCCGACGGGGTCCAACGGTGCCATCAACGAGGGGTCCGATCCCGCCTTCGACGCGAAACGCGTCCGAGAGTTCTACGACATCGGCGACCGCGAGATCGCGGCGACCGCCGGCGATCTCTCCGACATCGTCCGCGAACGCGTCGCGCTCCTCGACGTCGAAAAGTAGAATCCGAACCCCCTTGCTTCGATTGGAAAACGCCGTACGTGGCGGCGATATCGTTCCAGTAGAAATTCTGACTCCAACCGAAACGAAGGGTGACAGCGAGGGAGCGGGACGCGGCTCCGACGGCGGACAGATCGACGAGTCGGACGAGAATTGACCGGAGCGAACCGCGAGAATAGTCCATCCTGGATTCGAACCAGGGTCGTTGCCCCCAGAAGGCAACAGGATTGGCCACTACCCCAATGGACTGTGCGCACTCACCGATAGCCAGTGGGTCTTTGTAAGCGTTGCGCGTCGCCGGCCCTCTGTCACGAGTTCACAGGCGTTCGGGGAGGAAGCGGGGGCAGCCGAGGGGACGGACGCGGAGGAATCCCGCGATACCGATCGCCGAACGTGCGTATATCGATGCGCTTTAGCCGGTCGGATAGCCACGAGCCTGTATGTACGTCGGACGATTCGTCGTCGTCGCGCCCGGTATCGGCGCCTACCGCGTCTCCTCGCGCTCGTTCCCGAACCGCCGAGTGACCGACAGGGACGGAACGCTCACCGTCGGGCCCACCCCAGACGCGCCCGAGACGGACAACCCCTACGTCTCGTACAACTGCGCGCGCGCGGTCCACACACCGACCGACGAGCCGCTGGCCGTCGTCGGCAACGGCTCCCACGTCGACCCGATCGCGGAGAAGCTCGAACTGGGGTACCCCGCCCGCGACGCGCTGGCGACGCCCCTACTCGCGCTCGACTTCGAGAAGGACGACTACGACACCCCCCGTATCGCCGGCGTTGTCGGGAGCGAGACCGCGACGATCGGGGTCGTCCGCCGCGACGGGCTCGTCGTCGAGGCCGTCGAGGAGCCGACGATCGTGGCCACCTACGAGACGGACAGCCCCGAGCCGTACGCCCTCGCGGCCGCGGACGCCGAGACGTCCGACGCCGCGGCGGCCGCGACGGAAGTTCTCGACGCCGACTTCGAGCACCCGGTGTGCGCCGCGGGCGCGACCGTCGACGGCGACGGCGTGACGCTGGCGTTCGACAACGACGCGGAGTAGCGCGTTACTCCCGTTCGTCCGGGTCGAACGCGTCGATCGCGGCGTGAACGCCCTCCACCCACTCGTCCAAGGCGCCGTGGAGGCGCTCCTTCGCTTCCGGGACCGATATCGCGGTGTACTGGTAGACGTAGCCGCCCGAGTCGAGCAGCCGGCGGCGGCGCTCGACGAGCCCCTTCTCGCGCAGCGTCGACAGCGACCGATTCACGTTCGACCGGTCCCGGTCGAGGGTCTCGGCGAGCTCGGCGACGGTGCTCCCCGGATGATCGAGCAGCGTCAGGTACGTGCGGCTCTCGTGGTCCCGGACGCCGAACACGCAGGAGAGCACGTGATCGAAGGAGGGAGACACGTCGCCGACGAGGTCCTCGATCTCGGGGTCGCTCATGGGCGCCGTTCGGCGGCGGTCGGGTTAAAAGTCGCCATCCGCTCGGCGCTCGATCGGCGGCCGCCGACGCTCAGTCGTCGCCTGCGGCGTATCCCATCCGGCGAACGCAGCCGCGCATCCCCGACTCGTCGCTGTGGCGGTGGAGGTTCGTCGGCGTGTCGCAGTGGTAGGTCTCCCCGTCGTACCGGAGCACGACCTCGTGGTCGCCGCCGGCGACTTCGACGTCGACGAGGATCCGTTGCCCGTCGTTGAGGGCGTCGATGATCTCGTCGACCGACAGCTCGCCGGCCGCCACTCGGAGTACCTCGGCCATTGTCGTGCGTTCGGGGCTCCGCGAGTTAAGTTCGACGTGTTCGCGTCGGCGGTGGAGCGAAATCGGAGTCAGGTCATCGTTGAGTCCGGACCGCCCTCCTTCTCCGGCGGCTCGATCCCCTCGGCGGCGGCCACGTCCTCGGTCCGTTTCTCGGCCTCGACGTGCCAACGGTCAATCTCCGACTCGTAGTCGGCGAGGATGTCGCTCACCTCGGCTTTCAGCTCGTCGTCGTTGACGTTCACCTCGAAGACGAACGTCTCGCCGTCCTCGCCGCGGCCGACCTCTTGGATGTTGGCGCTGACGAGCTCGTTGTCGAAGTAGTACGGCGCCATCTGCGTCATCACCTTCCGGTACACCGTGTCCTCGACCTTCCGGAGCGCCTTGCGGCTCGCGGAGTCGGCCGCGCGGGCGACGTGACCGATCGACTCGCCCCAGCTCTCCATCGCGCTCTCCGTGTCGTTCTCCTCGACTTTCTCGTAGGACTCGGTGAGCTTCTCGCCGGCCGTCTGGAGGTCCTCGCCGGGCGACTGCCCGGCCTGTTCGCCCTCCCCCTCGCCGACGGACGCCTGCTCGGCGGTCTTCTCTGACACGTCCTCGTCGATGCGCTCGTGAGACTTCGGGCGCCAGTCGTCGAACTCGTGGAACGCGTCGCCGTCGGCGCCGGTCTCTCGAAGGGCCAGAGCGATCCGTTCGCCGTGTTCGACCGCGTCGCCCCAGTCCCCGCGCACCTTGAAGCCGGAGATGCTCTCTTCCATCGTGTTGCACCCTATAAGAAACGAACGCGTATAAGTCTCTCCGACTTGACGTAAGCCGGCGCACGCCCCGATCGTTTCATGGGCGGCGAGCCTCGGCCTATTTCCCGTACGCGAGCCGGCGACCGAGCGCGTCGATCCGGTCTTTGAGGTCGCTGAGAAATCCCCCCGGCGAGACCCGGCGGAACGACGACTCGTCGACCTCGATTCGCTCGCCGGCGAAGGGGTCGTGATCGGTGCGCTCCTCGGAGTCCTTGTCGCCGTTCACCGCGCCGACGACGGTCGACATCGAGCACCGACCGCACGCCTCCGCTTGGATCTCTTCGTCAGTCATAGACGTATTCTTCCCGGACGTTCGTGTCTGATCGTCTTAAAACCCGGGCTCGGAGCCGTTACGGTGGATTCTCGGGAGCGACCACGGTGCGGAAACCGGCCGACACCGGCCCGATGCGCTTTTCAATCGGACCATGGAATGAGTTCACATGGGATACCGCGTCGTCGACACGGACTCGGTGGAGCCGAAGCCCGACCGCCCCTGCGAGTGCCGGAAGCTCTCCAAGCCGGGCGGGCTCGATGCCGCGGCGATCAACCGATTCCGCGCCGAGCCGGGCGAGCAGCTCCCGCTCGCGTATCACTACCACGAGACTCAACAGGAGGCGTTCTACGTGCTCAGCGGGACGCTCTCGGTGGAGACGCCGGACGAGACCTACGAGGTCCCCGCGGACGACCTGTTCGTCGTCGATCCCGAGAGCCCGCAGCGAGCGTACAACCCGGCCGACGCCGACGGTCCCGTGACCGCGCTCGCGATCGGCGCGCCGCCGGCCGACGACGACGCGGTCGCCTACGACCCGGACGATGAGTGACGCCGCCGGCGGCGGGGGCGACGGCCGCCGCGACCCCGAGGAGCTGCCGTCCGAGATTCGCGAGGCGGTCCCCGACTACGACGACGAGTACCTCGACCGCGTCTCCGACCGACTGATGTACAGCTACGACCTCGACGCCGACGTCGTCGTCGACGGCGAACGCTTCGATCTCACCGCCGAGATGCGGATGCGCAACCAGAAGCAGTTCCTCCACCCCGCGCTGAGCTACGCGGACCACGACGTGATGGAGTACGTCTTCGCTCGTCGGGTGTCGACGCCGAGCGTCGGCGAGTTAGAGCGGCTCGCGGAGTTCGCCCACGGCGTCGCCGACGACCGGGTCGAGGGGAACGAACAGCACTACGGCACCGACATCACGGTCGTGCTCGTCGGCGACCGGATCCCGGAGGCCGTCGCCGAGTTCGTCGACGGGTTCCGGGACCGGACGCTGCTGAAGTTCGGCTACTACGGCCACTACGAGGTGAACCTCATCGTCGTCGCGCCCGACGAAGAGCGGCTCGTCGCCAGCGAGGCCGCGGACAGCGCCGAAGCCCTCCGGCTGTGGGAGCCGGTCGAGAAGCCGGACGAGGGGATCTTCTCGAAGTTCGCGAAGCGGTTCTGGCGCTGATCGAGGCGAAAATAGTTGTTAAAACGAAGCGGTGCCGCGGAGCGGCGTCGCCGTCAGTCGTCGCTCGGCTCCGCCGCGGGCGCGTCGCCGCCGCGGACCGTTCTGAGGTTCCCGACCCCGATCCGGACGAGCGACAGGGCGATGTAGATCAGCGCCAGTCCGAGGAGCATCTGCGCCACGGACGAGAGCTGCGCGCCGAGCGTCCCGGCGCCGCCCTGTATCAGGTTGACGTAGAGGTTGTTGTACAGCGCGACCCACGTCAGCCCGAGCACAGTGATGGTCACCATGACCGCCATCGGGACGCCGGTGGAGACGAGCTGCTTGGACTCGTCCCAGTTGGCGAGCCACACGGTCGCCGTCAGCAGCGCGAGCGCCGCAAGCAGCTGGTTCGCGCCGCCGAACAGCCCCCAGAGCGTCTGCCACTGCCCCGAGATGACGAGCACGTACGCGATACCGATCTGGATGACCGGGTTCGTGTACCGGCCGCGGGCGGCCGCCCCGATCCCCCCCGAGAGCCCGGAGACGGTCATACCGTCGTCCATGCCGACGATCTCCTCCATCATGTACCGACCCAGTCGCACGGCGGTGTCGGTGGAGGTGAGCAGGAAGCTCACCAGGACGAGCGCCATGAACACACTCCCGATGGCCTCCGGGATCCCGAAGCTGGTGAGGATGATCCCGCCGCCGGTCGCGAAGTTCGGCAGCGCGCCGCCGATGCCGCCGCCGGCGGCGTCACCGGCGAAACCGGCGACCGCGAGCGTCGACAGCGCGAGGGCGCCGAGCAGCCCCTCGCCGAGCATCCCGCCGTAGCCGATCAGGCGGGCGTCGCTCTCCTTGTTGAGCTGTTTCGAGGTCGTCCCCGAGGAGACGAGCGAGTGGAACCCGCTGATCGTCCCGCAGGCGATAGTGATGAAGAGCAGCGGGAACAGCGGGAACAGCCCCGCCGCCTCGATGCCCCAGAAGCCCTCGAAGACGCCGATCGAGGAGTCGATAACGAGCGGCTGGCTCGATGTGGAGAAGATCGTACCCACGATGATCGCCAGCACGCCACCGCCGACCCCGGTGTACAGCAGGAACGACGAGAGGTAGTCGCGCGGCTGGAGCAGCACCCAGACGGGGAGCGCGCTCGCGATACCGGCGTACACCATCACGATCGGGATCCAGGCGGCGGTGTTGCCGCCGAGCGCCGCCGCGCCGGGGACCCAACTGCCCGTGCTCCCGCTGAACAGCACGAACGTCCCCGCGTCGTGACTCCCCTCAGCGAGTGCGAACAGCGCGAACGGGTACTGGATGCCGACCCAGACGCCGGCGAACACGCCGGCGACGAACAGGATCGTCCCCGGGACGAACGGGCCGTTGAGCTGGTAGAGGTAGACCCCGAAGACGAGCGCGAGCGCCACGTACACGGTGCTTGCGGTCGTGACCTCCGGGAACGCGTTGAACACGATCCCGACGACCAGTGCGAACACCGCGACGACGAGGATGATCGTGAGGAACGCGAACCACAGCAGCAGGTTCTTCCCCCGTTCCCCGACGTACTGCCCCACGATGTACCCGATCGAGCGACCCTCGTGGCGGATCGAACTCGACAGCGAGATGAAGTCGTGGACGGCGCCCATCAGCGGGTTTCCGATCGCGATCCACAGCATCGCCGGGACCCACCCCCAGATGGCCCCCGCGGTGATCGGACCGACGATCGGCGCGCCGCCTGCGATGCTCGAGAAGTGATGCCCCAGCAGTACCGGTTTCTTCGACGGTACGTACTCCTGACCGTCCTCGTACTTGTGCGCCGGCGTCTCGCGCTCGTCGTCGAGTTCGACGAACCGCGAGAGGTACCGCGAGTACCCCATGTATCCGACGGTGAACGTTCCGAGAACGGCGACCATAATCCAAATTACACTTGTCATGAGTTCCCCTGCCTCACGAGACCGGTTCGGAAAGAGCGTATTAAATATTGGCTTCGACCGTGATAGATAGGCGATCGATCCGATCGAATCACCCGACTGGAAGCCGTACGTCGATTAGTTTCTCCAGCTCGCGTGTTGATTTCGCTGTTCGGATTTCGGTTCTTACTCGCGCGCACTCACGGGTTCCCCCGTCTCGACGTCGAGCGCGGCCGCGACATCGGAGAGCACGTCTCCGCGAACCTCTCGCGTTCGCGACTCGATCTCGGCGACCAGCGGCGGGTCGAACTCCTCGCGGACCTGATCGAGCCGCTCGCGTTCGGTCGCGATTTTCTCACGGAGATAGGTGGCCCCGCGTCCCTCCTCGTCGTCGTCCGGCGACGGGGTGAGCTTGTTCGCGACGAGCCCGCGGACGCGCAGGTCGCGCTCGGTGAACCCCTCGATCGCCCGACCAGTCTCGTTGACCGACAGCTGATCGGGGTTCAACACGAGGAAGAAGGCGGCGTCGTTCCGCATCGTGTCGCCGGCGAACTCGAAGAACTCCTTGCGGCGGTGGAGCCGCTCCAAGACGGGGTCGCCGTCCATCAGGCGCCGCGGCTCCATGTCGCCGATCGCGGCCTTCTCGAACAGGTCGATCGACTGCTTGCGCTTGTACAGCAGGCGGTCGATCCAGTCGCCGAGAAAGTCGGGGAGCCCGAGCAGCCGCAGCGTCGACCCGGTCGGCGCGGTGTCGAAGACGACGCGGTCGTACGGCTCGCTCTCCTCGCGCATCACGCCCACGAACGCGTCGAAGAGGGCGGCCTCGTACGCGCCCGGCGTCCCGTGCGACATCTCCAGCTGCCGGTTGATCTCCGAGACCATCGCCGCCGACACCTGCTCGGAGAGCCCCTCGCGGATCTCCTGGAGGTGCCGCTGCATCTCGTCTTCGGGGTCGATCTCCATCGCGTCGAGCCCGTCGACGCCGTCGACCGACTCGGGGTCGTCGCCAAACTGTTGGTCGAACACGTCGGATACGGAGTGCGCCGGATCGGTCGAGACGACGAGCGTGCGAAGCCCCGCGTCGGCGCAACGATACGCGTACGCACAGGAGACGGTCGTTTTGCCGACTCCGCCCTTCCCGCCGAAGAAGACGAACTGCTCCATCAGAAGTGGTACTGCTGGCCTTTCCGCTCGATCAGGCTCTCGCGGTCCCACAGCCGACGTTCCCACGCCTCGAACTCGTCTTCGAGGTAGGGGAGCAGCTCGGCGGTGTAGTACGAGACCGGCGAAGGGATCCCGAAGGCGTCGGGGAAACACGCGAGCATGAACTCGTCTTCCGCGTCCTCGGCCTCCTTCTCGATCTTCTCGTAGGCCGGATGAGTTATCATCCCGTGGTACAGCCCCCGGAGCCACTCCTCAAACGCGGCCCGAAAGGCGGCGATCCGATCGGCTACTGTCATGATTCATCGTGATACGCGGGCGCGGTAAAAGCTGTCGCGGAGCCGCGACCGCCGCGCCGATTAGGCCGAGTTGCCGTCCGCGGCGAGCTCGCCCTGCGGCTCCTCGGCGTCGTTGCCCTCGTCCTCGCCGAGCTCCGGCCGATCGTCGCCGGGACTCGGCGTGTGGACGCTGTTACCGAGCGCGCCCCAGACGAGATACAGCATCGCGATGACCATGAGCAGTGTCATGACCGTCGCGACGATCCCCACTACCGACACGTACTGGAACATGGTGCGCGGTCCGCGGGCGCGACGTATCAACGTATCGGCTTCTAGCGGACGAGAGGCGCGACGGTCGCCGACGCGGACGGAGCGGTCGGCGCGGCACCGGCGACCGCGACCGCTTCCGCCGCCGACTTGAAGGGAACCGCCGACCGAGCGACCCCATGGACGACCGGATCCCGGTGACCGTGCTCTCGGGGAGCCTCGGCGCGGGCAAGACGACCCTGTTGAATCACCTCCTGCGGAACGCCGGCGACCGCGACATCGCGGTACTCGTCAACGACATGGGCGACGTGAACGTCGACGCGGAGCTGATCGCCGAGGAGTCCGAGGTCGACGTCGACGGCGTCACGGAGCTGTCGAACGGCTGTATCTGCTGTGAGCTGCAAGACGACCTCGAAACGGCGGTGGTGCGGCTCGCGAACGAGCGCTCCTTCGACGCCCTGGTCGTCGAGTCCTCGGGGATCTCCGAGCCCGCGCCGGTCGCGCGGCTGTTCACGACCGAGTCGCGCGCGGCGGCCCGATACCGGGTCGACGCGCTGGTGACCGTGATCGACACGCGGCAGTTCCTCGACGCCTTCGCGGGCGACGACGTCCCCGAACGCCGCGTCGATCCAAACGATGACGAGGAGGACGCCCGCCCTCTCTCGGACCTCCTCGTCGAGCAGATCGAGGTGTCGAACCTCGTGGTGTGCAACAAGGCGGACCTCTGTACCGACACGGAGATGGACGAGGCGCTCGATCTCGTGGGCGCGCTCCAGCCCGACGCGGAGACGGTGGTCACGGAGTTCTCCGCGGTCGACCCGGACCGGATCTTCGGCGTCGGACTGTTCGACGCGAGCGAGCTCGGCGACCTGCCGGGGTGGAAGCGGGCGCTGGCCGAGGGGCGCGAAGACCACGCACACGAGACCGACGGGGACGACCACGGCCACGACGGCCACGCCGACCACGCCCACCGCCACCCCGACGAGGTGTACGGCGTCACCTCCTTCACCTACCGCCGCCGGCGACCATTCCATCCGGACCGGCTCGCCGCCGTCCTCCGCGACCTCCCGGACGACGTGGTCCGCTCGAAGGGGGCGCTGTGGGTCGCGGGCACGGACCAGCGCCAGCAGGTCGGGCAGGCCGGGCGGTCGGTCCGCGTCGAGGCGCTCGGCCCGTGGATCGCGAGCCTCCCGGCCGTCGAGCGCGACATGCTGCGCTCGAACCGCCCGGACCTCGACTGGGACGACGAGCACGGCGACCGCCTGACGGAGTACGTCGTCATCGGGACCGGCATCGACGAGGCGGCGATCCGCAGGGAGCTCGACGGCGCGCTCGTCACCGACGAGGAGTGGGAAGCCCTCGAGGCCGACGACGCCGAGATCGACGGGAACCTCTCCTTCCCGACCGAGCAGGGCGAGGAGCTTACGCTCCGCGAACCTTAAAAATGGGTCGAGAGCCGTGTAAGAGGGAGTCGAAGGGACGGGCCGGCGTCGAGGGACGGTGCGCGGCGGACGAGCCGCACGGACAAGAGCTAAGTGCCGGTCTCCCGCGGGCTTCCCTATGAGCGAGGAGTCGAAGGGGATCCGCGAGGGCGTCGAGGAGTCGAAGGGCGACCCGCGGCTGGTCCTCCTGTTGAACGCGGTCCTGTCCGCGTGGTTCGCGTGGGTCGTCGTCTGGGGGCTCGACCGCCTCGGCGTGACCGCGCTCAACACGGCGAACGTCGGGACGCTCGCGCTGATCATCTTCGGGGTGACGTACCTCGCCGTGTTGCGGTGAGTCGGTCGCCGGCGACGGACGACGCCGAACCGGCGAGTTTCGCCATCTTTTAACTCGAACGCGGCTCTTCTCTCGACAATGACGATCGAAGACCGCGACGACGCGCACCTCATCACGCACGCGCTGGCAAAGGACACCCTCTCGCGGCTCCGCGACGTCGAGACCGAACAGGTCGCGTTCCGGAAGGGACTCGTGAAGCTCGGTCGGATCTGCGGCTACGAGGTCATCGACGGCGCGATGGAGACGGAGTACGTCCCCGTCCAGACGCCGCTCCAGGAGACCACCGGCGAGCGCGTGAAGGGCCTCGACGACGTGGTCATCATCAACGTCCTCCGGGCGGCCACCCCGTTCGTCGAGGGGCTCCTCAAGGCGTTCCCGCGGGCGAAGCAGGGCGTCATCTCCGCCGGCCGCGACGAGGAGGCCGGGATGACCGACGAGGGGGAGTTCCCGATCACCATCGACTACGTGAAGCTGCCCGAGATCCGGCCCGACGACACCGTGATCGTCGCGGACCCGATGCTCGCCACCGGGTCGACGATGTGCGCCGTCCTCGACCACGTCCTCGACGAGGCCGACGACTTCGAGGACCTGTTCGTCCTCTCGGCGGTCTCCGCGCCCGAAGGGCTCGTCCGCGTGAGCGAGTCGGTGCCCGAGGCCGACCTGCTGACGGTCGCTATCGACGACCGCCTCGACGACGACGGGTTCATCCTCCCCGGACTCGGGGACGCCGGCGACCGCGCGTTCCGAACGGTCTGAGGCGAACCGGGCACCGACCACCGCGATCGACCGCGCGGACGCCCCGCTCGCCGTCGACGCGCCGCCGACGTACTTTTAAGAGCCGCCAGCGCGACCGATCCGTATGAGCGACGCGCCGACGACCGAGCCCTGCGACGGCTGCGGCGACCCCACCACGGACGCGCTCGCGCGCACCGTCCGGTTGAGCGTCGACCGGGCGAACATCGACACCCAGCGACTCTGTCCCGACTGTTTCGCCGATTGGATCCAGCGCTACCAGGACCGGTTCGGCTCCGGCCCCGACGGCGGCGACAGCGGTAGCTCCGAGATCATCGTGGACTGAGCGGTCGGGGGCCGCTGGCCCTCTCGATCCACACGGCAACGTCCGTCCCGACCGCCCGTCTTAAGCCGCGGCGGGACGGACAATGACGTAATGGATCTCGCCATCGACGCCCCGGCCCCGGCGGCGCCCGACTGCGCCGACGACGGGACGTGGCTCGCCTGCATCGCGTGCGACGAGACGTTCGCTCCCTTCGAGGCGGTCCGGTACACCTGCGACGAATGCGACGGCCTGCTGGAGGTGCGCTACGCCGACCCGCCGACCTTCGAGGAGTTCGGCGCGGGCGCGCCCTCCGAGGGGCCCGACCGCGGCGTCTGGCGCTACCGCGAGGCGCTCCCCTTCGACCTCGGCGTGACGCTCCCCGAGGGCGACACCCCGCTCCACCGCGTCCCCCGGATCGAGGAGTCGGTCGGCGTCGACGCGCTCCGGATCAAACACGAGGGGATGAACCCCACCGGCTCGTTCAAGGACCGCGGGATGACGGTGGGCGTCCGGGTCGCCGAGGAGCTGGGCGTCGGCGCGCTCGCCTGCGCCTCCACCGGCAACACCTCCGCCGCGCTCGCGGCCTACGGCGGCCGCGGCGGGATGGAGACGCTCGTGCTCCTCCCGGAGGGGAAGGTCGCCGCGGGGAAGATCGCGCAGGCGAGCCTCCACGGCGCCCGCATCCTCGAAGTCGACGGCAACTTCGACGCCTGCCTCGACATCGTCCAAGAACTCGCCGCCCGCGGCGAGGCGTACCTGCTCAACTCGCTGAACCCGTTCCGCTTAGAGGGACAGAAGACGATCGGCTTCGAGATACTGGAGGAGTTCCGCGACGACTACGGCGCCTTCCCGGACCGGATCGTCCTCCCCGTCGGCAACGCGGGCAACACCTCGGCGCTTTATAAAGCGTTCCGCGAACTGGTCCAATCGGGCGCGCTCGCTGTCGACGAGGTCCCCAAGCTGACCGGCGTGCAGGCCGCGGGCGCCGCGCCGATGGTCGAGGCGATCGAGGAGGGGAACGACGAGGTGCGGCGCTGGGAGGAGGTGGAGACGCGCGCGACCGCGATCCGGATCGGCAACCCGGTCAACGCGCCGAAGGCGCTCCCCGGCATCCGGAACACCGGCGGCACCGCCGTCGCCGTCAGCGACGACGAGATCACCGACGCGCAGCGCGACCTCGCCGAGGAGGGCGTCGGCGTCGAGCCGGCGTCCGCCGCGAGCCTCGCCGGGCTCAGGAAGCTCCGTCGCGAGGGCGTCGTCGAGGACGACGAGCAGGTCGTCTGCCTGACGACGGGCCACCTCTTAAAGGACCCCGACGCCGCCTACGAGGCCGGCGGCGACCCCGAACCGGTCCCGAACGACGTGGACGCAGTCGTCGAGCACCTGCGCGACTGATCGGTCGTCCGCGCGGGCGTTTCTCCTCTCACGTTTCTCTCTACTCGCGTCACTCTCCCTCCTTCCGTCGCCGCTACTCTTTACATACGCAAACACGTACACAAGCCCGAGATGCCCACCAAGACGATCGGGGTTCGCGAGGAGGTGTACGAGCGGCTCCGCGCTCGGAAGCGCGACGACGAGAGCTTTACCGATCTCATCGATCGCCTGATCGACGAGAGCGAGGGCGACTGGCGCGACGGATTCGGATCGCTGTCGACCGAGGAGGCTGACTCGCTTCGAGAGGCCGCGGCCGCCTCGCGGGAGCGCTTCGACGAGTCGGCGGGAGACCGACAGACCGCAGCGATCGATCGGTTGGCGGGCTCCTCCGGCGACGACCAGTCGGGCGACGAGGGTCGGACGGACGACGGCGCTGACACCGACGACGCCGACGGCGGGAGGTCGGCGTGACGCGGTACCTGCTCGACACCACGTTTCTCATCGACTACTTAGACGGCTCCGACGGTGTCCGACGGTTCCTCGAAGCACACGAGGACGGCGAGTTCGCGACGACCGCGATGAACTACAAAGAAGTCGCCGTCGGCCTCCGTCTCGACGACTCGTTCGACCCGGAGCGGCTCGCGTCCGCGTTCGGGTGGCTCGACGTGGTCCCGGTCGGGAGCGACCACGCCCTCGCGGCGAGCGCCTTCGAGGCGGAGCTGTACCGCTCCGACAACCACACGCGACGGGCAGTCGACGCGGCGGCCGCCGATCTGCTCATCGCCGGGGTCGCCGACGCCGAGGGCATGACCGTCGTCACCCGGAACGTCGACGACTTCGAGCGGTTCGTCCCGGTCACCGAGTACTGAGCGCCGCGTGCCGATCGACGTATACCGATCGCCGCGTCCCGATCACCCGCGCTCGATCGGTCCGAGATTCGTCACTCCCAGTTGTGCAGCGCGTCCTGGAACACCTCCTCCACGTCCTCCTTCGTCACGGGCCGCGGGTTACACCGGAGCAGCCGCTGCTGACTCTCGACGGTGCTCTGGGCGAGCGCGCCGGTGTCGTCGACGGTGACCCCCGCGAGTTCGTTGAGCCCGCTCGGGAGCACGTTGAGGTCGCGCTGGAGCCGCACGAACTCCTCGCGGGCCTCGTCGGCGGCCTCGCGGGTGCTCATCCCGGAGGTGTCGGCGCCGAGCATCTCCGCCACCTTCGCGAACCGCGGCGGGTCGCTCGCGACGTTGTAGCCGAGGGTGCTGGCGGGCGTGAGCGCCGCGATCGTCTCCCCGTGGTACGTGTGGTAGTTGTTGCCGACGGGATACGCCATGGCGTGCGCGAGGCTCGCGCCCGCGGTGAGGCCCGCGATCGCGCCGAACAGCGCGCCCTTCAGCATCGCGCCGCGCGCCTCGATGTCGTCGCCGTTGTTGACGACGCGGCGCACGTTCGACGAGAGGAGGTCGATCGCCTTCTCGCTGAACATCTCGGTGAAGCCGGTCCGCCCGGCGTAGACGGGGCGGTCGGCGGGGTTCTCGGGGCGCAGCAGATCGTCGTAGCGGTGGGTGGTGTACCCCTCGATCGCGTGGCCGAGCGCGTCCATCGCGGTCTTCGCCGTGAGGTCCGGCGGCAGCGTGGTGGTGAGCGTCGGGTCGAGCACCGCGGCGTCGGCGCGGACGTGCGGGCTGGAGATCCCCTCCTTGATGTTCTTCTCCGGCACTGAGAGGATCGCCACCGGCGAGATCTCCGACCCCGTGCCCGCGGTCGTCGGGAGCAGGATCAGCGGCGCGCCGGACTCGGTGAGGTCCTCGCCCGCGCCCGTCGGCGCGGCCACGTAGTCGAGCACGTCGCCGCCGTTCGCGATGACGGCGCGGGTCGCCTTCGCGGTGTCCATGCAGCTTCCGCCGCCCAGCCCGAGGTAGAAGTCGTACCCGTCGTCGCCCATCTCCTCGCGGACGAACGCGATGCACTCCCCGACCGCCTCGACGCTCGGCTCGCGCTCGACGCCGTCGTACACGTCGACGTCGAGGCCGTCCGCCGCCAGTTCGTCCGCGACGCGGTCGGCGTGGCCCAGCGAGACGAGGTCCGGGTCGGTGACGATCAGCCCGCGCTCGTCGCCGTCGAGCCCGAGTTGCCCGAGCTGGTAACCCAGTTCGTCGGCCGCGCCCGCGCCGACGCGGACCGCCGGCATCTGGACCTCCCAGACGGTCTCGGGCGAGAGCTCGTGCGGCTCGGCGGAGACGGAGCGCTCGTAGCTCACACCCCCCACCCCGGCTGGATCGCCTCGAACTGCTCGGGGTCGTGCCCGAACACGACCTCGGCGTCGTGGCGGCGCTCCAGCTCGCGGATCCGGCTCATGCTCTCGGCCCACTCGGTTTTCCCCCACACGAGGGGCCCGCCGAGCGGCGTCCCCGCCTCGTAGTTCTCGTCCATGTACACCTGATCGCCGGTGAACACGACGGTGCCCTCGGCGTCGAGGTGGATCACGGAGCCGGTGAGTCCGGGGGTGTGTCCGGGGAACCGGACGAACTCCAGGTCGGTGAAGTGTTCCTCGCGGTCGCGGTGAAGAATCTGCCAGTTCAGGTCGTGATCGAAATCCTCGAGGACGTACGCGCCGCTCCCCTCGTCTGTCTTCGCGCTGTAGTAGGCGAACTTGAACTCCTCCTCGTGGACGTAGACCGGCGTGTCGGTGCCCGCGAAGAACTCCAGCCCGCCGGCGTGGTCGAGGTGGAGGTGGCTCTGGAACACCGCGTCGATGTCGTCGATGGAGTAGCCCGCCGCCTCCAGGTCGTCGTCGAGGCGGTGCTCGCTCGCGTCGTGCGGGTAGAAGGCCTGCACGAGCCCCTCGGGCCAGTGGCCGTCGGCGGCGTCGTGGTGCGAGCCCGTGTCCCAGAGGACCGTCGCCTCGGGATGGTCGATGATGAGATTCCACACCGGGATCTCGTCGTACTCGGTGTCGGGGTTCGGCTCGTCGTGACTCCCGATCGTGTTCGCCTCCATCATGTAGTTCATGTCGCAGTACAACCCGCCGCGATCGATGACGTGGACCTCAGCGTCTACCATACGGCCGGACATCCATCATGAATATTCATAAACATGATCCCGGAACGGATTTCCGTCTCTCCGGCGCGCCGAGCGATATCGCGGCGCCGGGGCTCCGCGTTTCCGTCGAATCGTCGATTCGAGAAGGGCTTTGACTCCGGTCGTTCGGGCCGCGACACGCTCAGCGCGGGCCGCAGTGCGAGGAGGTCGCTACTCCGCCGGCCGCTCGTCGGCCTCGTCCAGCGTGATCTCGGTGACCTCGACGATCCGGTCGTCGGCGAGCAGGTCCTCGACGACCTCGTCGGGCACGTCCTGATCGAGGTTGTAGACGGTGAGCGCCTCGCCACCCTGCGTCTCGCGGGCGTTGTACATCCCGGCGATGTTCACGTCGTGGTCGCCGAGGACGGTCCCGATGAGCCCGATGACGCCCGGCTCGTCGGTGTTGCGCGCGACGAGCATGTGACCGTACGGGACCGCGTCGACGCGGAACCCGTCGATCCGGACGATCCGCGGGTCCTCGCCCGCGAACAGGGTCCCCTCGACCGCGATCGAGTCCTCGCCGTTGTGGACGGTGACGCGCACCAAGCTCTGGAAGTCGTCGGTCTGACGGGTCTTCGACTCGGTCACCTCGATGCCGCGCTCCTCGGCGAGCCGGGGCGCGTTCACCGCGTTCACCTGCCACTCCAGCGGCTCGAAGACGCCCTTCAGTGCGCTCGCGGTGACGAGCTCCACGTCCTCCTCGGCGATGTCGCCCTCGTAGGTCGCCTCCACCTCCGTGATCCGGCCGTCGAGCAGCTGCGCGGCGACCTTGCCGGCGGTCTCCGCCACGGCGATGTACGGCTTGATCCGGGGGAACGCCGTCTCGTCGACCGAGGGCGCGTTGAGCGCCGTCAGGACGGGCTCGTCGTCGAACGCCGCGAGCACCGCCTCCGCGGTGTCGACCGCGACGTTCTCCTGTGCGGCCTCCGTCGAGGCGCCGAGGTGCGGCGTCACGACGATCTCATCGACGTCGAGCAGCGGCGAGTCCCGCGAGAGCGGCTCCTCGGCGAACGAGTCGAGCGCGGCGCCCGCAAGGACGCCGTCGTCGACGGCCTCCGCGAGCGCGTCCTCGTCGACGATGCCGCCGCGGGCGCAGTTGATGAGGTAGCCCCCCTCGAGCTGCGCCAGTTCGTCCTCGCCGATCATCCCCTCGGTCTCGGGGAGGAGGGGCGTGTGGATCGTCGCGAAGTCGCCGCGCGCGAGCGCCTCGTGGAGGTCCTCGACGAGCTCGGCACCGAGCCGGTCCGCGCGCTCCTCGGAGATGTACGGGTCGTAGACGACCAGATCCATCCCGAGCGAGTCGAGTCGCTTGGCGACCTCTTGGCCGACGCGACCGAGGCCGACGATGGTGAGCGTCTTGTTGTTGACCTCGGTGCCGAGGAACTCGCCCTTCGCCCACTCGCCGCCGACGAGGCGCCCGTGCGCCTGCGGGATCGAGCGCGCGACGGCGAACGTCATGGCGACCGTGTGCTCGGCGGCGGCCCGGACGTTCCCGTCCGGCGCGTTGGCGACGATGACGCCGTGGTCGGTGGCGGCCTCGATGTCGATGTTGTCGACGCCGATGCCGGCGCGCCCGACGATGACGAGATCGGAGGCGGCCTCGAAGACCGCCTCGTTCACGTCGGTCCCGGAGCGAACGATCAGCGCGTTGGCGTCGCTCACCGCGTCGAGCAGGGCGTCGCCCTCGACGTCGTAGTCCGTTTCGACCTCGTGGCCGGCGTCTCGGAGTCGGTCCAACCCCGCGTCCGCGATGGGGTCGGTCACGAGTACCTTCATGGGCGGTTTCACCGGCGGCGTGAGGTTAACCCTTTCCTCATCGCTCCGTTTTGCCGCCCCTAGCGATCCTCGATCTCGGATTATATCTCTTTTATTTCGAGTGAAAACCACTCGTTCGTGGGTACCGATCGTCCGGTTCGAATATCACCGTTCTTCGGGGTCGAGAATAGTCCGGACCGCGCCGCCGGCGGTACTGCCTTTTATATCCGGACGCTTGGTCGGGTATGGACATCACGGTCGCGCTCGCCGGCGTGGGCGCAATCCTCGTGTTGACGGGGATAAGCGCCTTCTTCTCCAGCTCGGAACTCGCCGTCTTCTCGGTTCCGACCCACCGCGTCGACTCGTTGCTCGCCGCCGACGTTCCCGGCGCGCGGGCGCTGTCGACGCTTCGGGAGGACTCGCATCGCTTCCTCGTCACCGCCCTCGTGAGCAACAACGTCGCCAACATCGCGGCCGCGTCGGTCGCGACCGCGGTGTTCGTGCGGTTCGGCTTCTCGGGGGGCGAGGCGGCCACGGGGTCGACAGTCGTCACGAGCGTGTTCGTCATCGTCTTCGGCGAGATCGCCCCGAAGTCGTACGCGGTGGCGAACGCCGAGAAGCACGCCCTCCGCGTCTCCCGTCCCGTGGTCGCGCTCCAGCGCGTCATGCGGCCCGTGCTGTACGTGTTCGAGGCGCTCTCCGGCGTCGTCAACCGGTTCACCGGCGGCGAGTCCGACATCGAGTCGTACCTCACGCGCGAGGAGATCGAGACGCTCGTGCTCTCGGGCGAGGCGGCGGGCGCGCTCGACGCGGACGAGGGCGCGATGATCCGCGGCGTCCTCGACTTGGAGTCGACCCGCGTGTCCGCGGTGATGGTCCCCCGGACCGACATGGTCGCGCTGCCCGACACCGCCACGCCCGCCGAGGCGGTCTCGACCGCCGCCGCGGAGGGCGTCACGCGCATGCCGGTGTACGGCGAGAACCGCGACGACGTGGTCGGCGTCGTCGACCTGCGCGACGCGGTCACCGCCGACGAGCGGGGAGAGCCCCTCGCGAGCGCGCTCCGCGAGCCGATCTTCGTCCCGGAGACGCAGGCCGTCGACGAGCTGTTCGCGGCGATGCGGTCGAGCGACCTCCGGCTGGCCGTCGTCGTCGACGAGTTCGGCGCGGTGGCGGGGATCGTGACCTTGGAGGACGTGGTCGAGGAGGTCGTCGGCGAGCTGGTCGGACGGTGGGAGACCGACCACGTCGACGTGGTCGCGCCCGACGCCGCGGTCGCGCGGGGATGGACCACCGTCGCGCACCTCAACGAGACACTCGGGCTGGCGCTCCCGATCGACGGGGGCGCAGAGACCGTCGCGGGGCTGATCACGCAGCACCTCGGGCGGGTCCCGGCCGAAGGCGATCAGATCGAGATCGGCGACGTGACGCTCGCGGTCACGGGCGCGACCGCGACGCGGGTGACCCGGGTGCGGGTCGAGCATCCGGGAGCCGGAGCCGGAAGCGACGCTGAGTCGGAGACCGGAGCCGGAAGCGACGCTGAGTCGGAGACCGGAGTCGGCGGCGACGGCGAGTGAGCCGACCGAGTCGTCGGTTTCTCGTAACACAACATACATATCTGTCCGACTGAATCTGACAGTATACGTTCTCGATCATGATGGCTCGATGGGGGTGCGACCGGTGTGGGTTCGTCGCGTGGACGCCGGACCGGGCGTCGATGCGCGAGGTCACCGGCTCGCACCTGCTGGCGCATCACTCGGAGGCCGTCAGTCGCTCCGACTTCCGAACGACGTGGGACTGCCCGTACTGCGCGACCGCGAAGACCGCCTACGACACCGACGACGCGGTCGAGGAGTTCAAGACGCACCTCCACGAGCACGTCGCCGACCGGATCGAGGAGGGCGTTCACGTCGGCGAGCGCGTCTCGTGGGACGGGACGGTCCAGGTCGCCGCACCGGTCGACAGCGCGGACGCGGACGCGCTCCGCGCGCACTTCCACGACGGCGGCGACCTGGTGATCGCGGTCACGGCGAGTCCGGAGCGCACCGTCCGGCTGCTCCACGACGAGCTGGAGGCGTGGCCGCGCCGAACCGTCGTCGTCAGCACGGAGGCGTACCCGTTCGAGAAGGCGCCGGACCTCGACTTCTCCGAGATCCCCATCGAGGTCGTCGAACTGGACCCCCGCCTCGGGCCGGACGAACTCGGCGAGACGGTGTCGCGGATCATCGACGCCAACCGGGTCGCGGGCGACGTGATCTCGCTGGAGGTGAGCGTGTTCCACGAGATCGTGCGCTCGTTCGACCTCCAGACCGCCTGCGACTTCGTCCGAATGCTCTCGGCCCGGCTCGACGACGACGGCGGCGTCCTCCAGCTGTACGTCGACGCCGACGCGGACCCGAACGTCTCGACGGTGCTGAACTTCCTCGACGACGAGATCGATCTGAAGGTCGCGGCGGAGGACGGGCGGTTCGTGCGCCGCGGGTGAGGGAACCGTCCGCCCGACCGGTCGGCCCCGCTACTTCGCGTGTTTCTCCGTGTAGTCCGCCGGCCGCCGCACGTAGACGTACTCGATGGACCGGTCCGCGGCCGACGCCGCCGTCTGTCGCTTGAGCCGTTTGAGGACCGACCGCGCGCGCTCTCTCGCGTCCGGGTCGGCCTCGTCGTCGCCGGCGAGCGCGCGGACCGCCCCTGCGAGGTCCGGCGCGTCGAGCCGCGGCAGGTAGGCGGCGGCGATGTCGGCGGCGTGCGGGTCGTCGTGTGCGAGCGCGTCGAGCAGCCACGGAACGGCCTCATCTCCCGGGCCAGACCCCGCCTCCCCGTGCTCGACGAGCTCGCAGCACAGCCACATCGCGTGTCGCTCGGTCGGCGGGGTGACGCGGTCCGACGGCTCGCCCGACGCGACCTCGTAGAACAGTCGCGTGACCGTGCGGTCGTCGCCTCTGTCGCTTCCCGCGTCGCTCCGGGCGGCGCGGTCAGCGAGCAGCCGCTCGCGGACGTCTCGGCCCCGAACGGCGTCGCCCTCCGCGACGAGTCGCGCCAGCGACGCCGCGGCGGCGCGTCGCACCGCGGGCGAGGGGTCCCGAACCGCGTCGAGGAGGATCTCCGCCGACTCGGGGCGGTCCAGTCGGTGAAGGCGTTCGACGACGGTCCTCCGGAGCCGGTTCCCGCCGTCGTCGGCCGCGGTCGCCAGCAGGTCCGTCGCGTCGGGCGTGCCGATCGACACCAAGGCGTCGACGGCGGCACGCCGGACGAGGGCGTTGGGGGTTCCCAACAGCGGTCGGAGCGGAGCGATCTGTTTGCCGCCGAGAGCCGCGTACGACCGCACCGCCCGGGCTCGCACCCGCGCGTCGGTGTCATCGAACGCGTCGCGGAGCCGGGCCGTCGCGTCCGGGGTCTCCGCATTCGACGGCGCCGACGCGGACGACGCCGCGTCAGAGCCGCCCCGCGTGTCCGAGGGGTCAACCGCACCCAGTCCGGTCGCGCCGACCATCCGGTAGGCCGCGTTGTCGCTCGTCAACCACCGGACAAAGACGGTTCGGGGGTCGGAAGCGCTGTCGCGACGCCGAACCGCGGCCGCGATCCGCGAAACGAGCTCCTCGACGTACCGGTCGCCGTGGAAGTACAGCGCGTCGATCGCCTCCGCGCGCACCCTCGGGTCGTCGTCGGTGAGCACGACGCGGAGCAGCCGATCGACGATCCGGCGCTCGCTACCCCGCATCGAACTCGACGGGTTCCCGAGCGCCTCGACGCCTTCCAGTCGAGTGGCCGCGTCGTTGCTCTCGTCGAGCAGCGCGAACGCCTGCGGGCGCTCGCCGCCGCTCGGGTCCGAACGCGAGTCGTCAGCCATCTGTCACCGGCTCGGTCGCCCCCCGGATTAAACGTGCCCCCGTAAGTATCACGGGCGAGAACGCCGGGGGCGCCGCCGTGGCCGCGGTCGGTCTCGCGCCGGTCGCCGTGATAGTCGCGGTCGGTCTCGTCACGGTCGCCGGCGTCGATTCCTAGAGGCCGAACGACGTGACTGTCTCGTACACCGGCCCGTCGCTCGTCAGCGTCGACTGCACGAGCCGGACCTCGTCGACCTCGAACCGACCGATCTCGGGGTCGCGCTCGCGGACGACCTCCTGCACCAGTTTCTTCCCGCGAGCGTCGTCCATCCGGGCGAGCGTGACGTGCGGCGTGAAGTCGTGGTCCGCGGGATCGACGCCGAGCGCGGTCGTCTCCGCCTCCAGCGCCTCGTGGAGCGCGGTCAGTTCCGCGCTCCCGGCGTCGACGCCCGCCCAGACGACGGAGATGTAGTCGAGGCTCGGGAAGACGCCGAACCCCTCGACGCCGCACTCGAAGGGACCGACGCCGGCGCTCTCGACCGCGCGCTCGCCGGCCGCGATCACGTCGGCGAGCGCGGGTGCGGTGTCGTCGGCGGCCTCGCCGCGGTCGTCGCCGGCGCCGATCTCGCCGAGGAACTTCAGCGTCACGTGCGCCTGTTCGGGGTCGACGAGCGTCAGTCCCGCCGGGTTCCCGAACGCGGCCTGTGCGTCCGCGACGGAGTCGACGAGGTCGTCCGAGAGGTCGACGGCGAAGAACGCGCGCATTATCGAGTACGGATCGAACGCGTTCGCTTATAAATCGTTGATGACGTGGGGAACGATCTCGCGGCGAACACCTTCAAAGCCCCAGTCGGCTCCGGTCGATGGGCTCGCTGTCGTTCGAAAGGCGCTTCGCGCCTTTCGTGATGTCGTCAGAACGCAAAGCGTTCTGACTGCTAGCCAGAAATCTCTGATTTCTGGCGATGACGAGACGCCGAAGGCGTCTCGAACCACGCTCCTCAGTCGCTCGTTTCACTCGCTCCTTGCGGTGTCGCCGGCGGCGAAGCCGCCGGCTGCCCGTGGCGCGTAGCGCCACGCTGCTTGCGTCGCCCGTCTTCCCGGAGCCGACTGCCCCTTTGAGTCCCGCCCGACCGCACCGCACAGCCTCACGCCTCCCCAGCCTCGCGGTACGCGCTCTCTGAGCGCTCACCGCGTCCCTCGCACGCGCTCCTCGCGGCCGCCAGAGGCGGCCACTCGGAGGCGCGCGCCACCGCACGGTTCCTTTATAAACGCTCCCGCAAGGTCTCGGCGGTCGCGTCGCCGACACCGTCGACGTCGGTGAGGTCGTCGCGGGAGGCGTCGCGAACGCTCTCGACCGATCCGAATCGGCGCAGGAGCCGGCGGCGGGTCTGGGGGCCGACGCCGGGCACGTCGTCGAGGACCGTCTTGACCTCGTCGCGGACGGTCTGGTGGTAGGAGACGGCGAAGCGGTGCGCCTCGTCGCGCACGCGCTGGAGCAGGTGGAGTTCGGGGGCGTCGTCGGGCCATTTTCGGGTGCCAGTCGGCGTGACGACCAGCTCCTCGGCCTTGGCGAGGGCGACGACGGGGGCGTCCCAGCCGGTCTCCGCGAGCGCGTCGCGGGCGGCCCCGAGCTGGCCCTCGCCGCCGTCGATCAGGAGGAGGTCCGGGTCGGGGCGGTCGTCCTCGCCGGCGACCGCGCGCTCGGCGCGCCACCGGACCAGCTCGCGCATGTTCGCGTAGTCGTCGTTGCGGTCGGTGAGCTTCTTCCGGCGGTAGTCGGCGGTCTCCGCGCTCCCGTCGACGAAGCACACGTCGGAGCCGACCACCGCGGTGCCCTGCGCGTGGCTCACGTCGAACCCCTCGATCCGGGCGGGGCGGTCGATCCCGAGGCGCTCGCCGAGCGCGCCGACGGGGTCCTCGCGACCGCCGCGCTTGCGGGCGTTTTTGAGGGCGAGTTCGACGAGCTTCGCCTCCCGCCCCGCGCCGGGGACGCGGACCGAGACGCCCTCCGCCTCCAGCCAGTCGACCACGTCGGAGTCGGCGGGGCGCTCGGCGAGGAGGACCGCATCCGGGAACTCCCGCTCGGCGTAGTACTGCGCGAGGAACGCGGACAGCACCGCGGCGGGGGTGTTGGCGTCCTCCCCGGCAACGTCCTCCCCGACATCGTCTCCGTCGCCTACCTCCTCGTCGTCCCCAACCGCCGCCGCGTCCAGCCGGTGTCGACTGCGGTCGACCAGCTGGCCGCGCTCGCTGTGGAGCCGGGCGACGCGGGCGGTGTCACCCTCGACGGCGGCCGCGAGCACGTCGACGGTGCGGTCGTCGGTGCGGTCGCTGACGGCCTCGCCGCCCTCGCCGTGGAACGCCTCGACCGCTTCGAGCCGGTCCCGGAGGTTCGCGGCGCGCTCGAACTCCGCGTTCTCGGCGGCGGCCTCCATCCGCCGGCGCAGGGGGTCGGCGAGGACGCCCGTCTCGCCCTCGAAGAACCGGCGGGCGGCCGCCACGTCCTCGGCGTAGCTCTCGGGGTCGATCTCGCCGGTGCAGGGGGCCGAGCAGATCCCCATCTCGTAGTCGAGGCAGGGCCGGTCGCGGTTCGCGTACTTGTGGTCGGAGCAGCCGCGAAGGAGGTACTCGTCCCGGATCGCCTTCAGGACCGTGTCCACGCGTTGCTTGTCCGTGAACGGGCCGTACGCGACCGCGCCCTCCTCGGGGTCGCGAGTCACCTCAATCCGCGGGATCGGGTGGTCCGTGATCGCGACCAGCGGGTACGACTTGTCGTCTTTCAGTCGGACGTTGTACCGCGGCCGGAGCCGCTTGATGAGGTTCGCCTCCAACAGGAGCGCCTGCGTCTCCGTGTCGGTGACCGCGAACTCGATCCGTTCGGCGCGGCCGACCATCCCCCGAATGCGCCCCGAGCGCGGGTCGGCGTACGACCTGACGCGGTCGCGGAGGTCGACCGCCTTGCCAACGTACAGCGTCGTCTCTCCCGCTCGGAACTGGTAGACGCCGGGCTCGGTCGGGAGGTCCGCGGCCCGCTCGCGCACGGCGTCGGCGTCCATCGGATCTCCGTAGCCGCCGCGCGCGTTTGAACGCTACGGGCGGATCGCGTGGCGTCTTGTCGCCTCTCGAATCATATGATTATCAATCGTGAATAACGGAGGGGACCGTTTATGCGGGCGCTTGGGAGAGCCCCACGTAGAAATGACGGGACTTCGAGAGCTGCTCCGACGCGCGTTCGGTCGGGATCGGGACTCGCGGTCGGTCCCGGACGGCGGGGTCGTCGTGGAGGGTTCGGATGACGCGACCGGAGCGAGCGCGAGCGAGGGGGACGGGTACGACACCGCGGGAGGTGACGGGGGCAACTACGCCGAGACGCTCTCCGCCGCCGGTCTCGAACAGGTGTTCAACTCGACCGGCGTCCCGACGTTCATCCTCGATAGCGAGGGGAACGTCGCCGAGTGGAACGAGTCCATCGCGTCGCTCACCGGGAACGACCGCGAGGACGCCATCGGTCACGCGCACGTCTCGGAACTGTTCTACCCCGACGGGCGGCGGGCCGACACCCTCGCCGACAAAGTGCTCGACGCGCCGGAGACCGCCGACGAGGTGTACGGCGTCGAGCGCTGCGACTCGGCGCAGACCCGCTACCGCGACACCAGCACGATGGTCGACCGCCACGGCGACGAGAAGCACATCGAGTTCACGGCGACGCCCCTCTACGACGGTGACGAGGTCGTCGGCGTCACCGAGGTCGTCATCGACCGGACGGAGAACATCAACCAGCGGAACGCGACCGAGACGCTGGTCACGGAGATCCGCGAGACGGCCGAGTCGATCGGCGAGGGGAACCTCGAGGCGCGGGCCGTGCGTCACGAGGAGTGCGAGATCCTCGACGAGGAGCTGTTGAGCGTTATTGGCGTCGTCAACGAGATGGCGGAGAACCTCCAGGACCTCTCCGAGAGCGTCCACGAGCAGGCCCGCCAGATCGACCAGACGGTCCAGAAGGCCAGCACCGCGGCCGCGGACATCGCCGAGAACGTCGACGAGCAGAACGAACTCCTCGAAGAGAGCGTCTCCGAGATGCAGTCCTTCTCGGCCGGCATGGAGGAGGTTGCCGCGACGGCAGACCAGGTCGACTCCGCCGCGGTCGCGGCCAGCGAGGCCGCCGACGAGGGGCTCGACGCCAGCGAGGACGCCCGCGAGGCGACCGAGGACGTCGTCGAGATCGGCGACGAGCTCGTCGAGAGCGTCGGCGCGCTCTCCGAGCGCATGGACGACATCGAGGAGGTCATCGAGGTCATCTCCGACGTGGCCGAGCAGACGAACCTGCTCGCGCTCAACGCCAACATCGAGGCCGCCCGCGCCGGCGAGGGCGGGGACGGCTTCGCGGTCGTCGCCGAGGAGGTGAAGAAGCTCGCCGACGAGACCCGCGGCTACACCGAGGAGATCACGGAGAGCCTCGCGGAGCTGCAGGCGCAGTCCGACGAGACGAGCACCGCCGTCGAGCGCTCGCACGACCGCATCGAGGACGCGGGCACCGAGATCGAGACGGTGCTCGACTCCCTCGAAGATATCGCGGACGCGGTCGACGAGGCCGCCGCCGGCGTCGCCGAGGTCGCGCGAACCACGGACGATCAGGCCGCCACCGTCGAGGAACTCACCTCGTCGCTGGAGGCGGTCCGGGAGCGCTCCGACCGCACCGAGGAGGCGACCGACCGCATCGTCGACGCCACCGACGACCAGGAGATCGCCGTCGACGAGCTGATCACCCGCGTCGAGCGGCTCGACGCGAAGCGGGACCGACGGGAGTAACGCCCCGCCGGCCCCGGCTCACCCGTTTTTTTTAGTTGGTCCCGTTCTCCCCGCCGCCGAACGTTTAACCCCGACGAGACCCTATTTCTCGTATGTCCGCTACGCCGCCCGGACCGCACGGCGACCCCGTCTTCGGCAACGGTCGCCGGTACGCTAGCGACCCGTTCTCGTTCATGCGCGCCTGCGCCGACAGCTACGGAGACGTGGTTCGTTTCGACCTCGGCCCGCGCGAGACGTACCTCCTGACGAACCCCGCCGACATTGAGCGCGTGCTCGTCGCCGACGCGGAGCGATACCGGAAGCCGCAGTTCGGCGACGACGCGATGGATCGACTGCTCGGGAACGGCCTTCTCATGAGCGAGGGGGAGACGTGGCAACGCCAGCGCAAACTGGCGAACCCCTCGTTCCACAACCAGCGGATCGGGGCGCTCGCGGGGACGATGGTCGACCACACCGAGTCGCAGCTCGCGGACTGGGACGACGGCGAGGTCGTCGATATCCAACTGGAGGTCGCCCGGCTCACCGTCAAGATCATCGTCTCGGCGATGTTCGGCGCCGACATCACCGACGAGGAGGTCCGGACGGTCCAGGAGAAGCTGGAGCCGCTCGGCGCCCGGTTCGAGCCCGACCCGCGGCGCTTCCTGATCCCGGACTGGGCGCCGACCCGCGAGAACCGCGAGTTCGCCGCCGCGGTCGACACCCTCGAATCCGTGATCGACGGGATCGTCGAGCGCCGACAGGGGACCCAGCGCGACCCGAGCGTCGACCCGGCCGGCCCGGAAGGCGTCTCGGTGCGCGGCCCTGCAGGGGACGGCCAGGGTGGGGACGGGAGCGACGACCTCCCGATGGACCTCCTCTCGGTCCTGCTCCGCGCCCGCGACCGCGGCGAGCAGACGGACGAGAACCTCCGCGACGAGCTGGTGACGATGCTACTCGCGGGCCACGACACCACCGCGCTCGCGTTGACGTACACCTTCTACCTGCTCTCGAACCACCCCGAGGCGCGGGAGCGCGTCGCAAGCGAGGCCATCGAGGCGACTTCCGGCGGCCCGCCGACTGCTACTGACGCCCGAGAGATGCGGTACACCGAACGCGTGCTCAACGAGTCGATGCGACTGTACCCGCCCGTCTACACCCTGTTCCGCGAGCCGAAGCTCGACGTGAAGCTGGGGGGGTACCGGATCCCCGAGGGCTCCGCGCTCATGTGCTCGCAGTGGGTGGTCCACCGGTCGCCGCGCTGGTACGACGATCCCGACGCGTTCGACCCGGGTCGGTGGAAACCCGAGCGGCGGAGTCAGCGTCCGCGATTCGCCTACTTCCCGTTCGGCGGCGGCCCGCGCCACTGCATCGGGAAGTCGTTCTCGCTGCTCGAAGCGAAGCTGATCCTCGCGAAGGTCTGCTCGCAGTACGACTTGGAGTACGAGGGACCGGATCTCTCGCTGCGGGGCTCGCTGACGATGCATCCCGACCATCCGGTGCCGATGCGCATCCACGAGCGCTGATCGGGATGGCGGATGACGAACCGGCGTCGTACTGCCGGCGCTGCGGCGAGCGCCTCTCCCGAGGGGCCATCGCGAGCCGCCAGCGCGCCTGCTGTCTCAACGCGACCCCGATCGCCGGCGTCTGCCCGACGCACGGACCGGTCGGGCCGCATCACGCGGTCGACGAGCCGGGTGAGAGCAACGGCGAGAGAGCGGACGAGGACCTCGATCGAGCGTAATCGTTTTCGAGCGTGTTTATAAAGGCCGTGCGGTGGCGCGCCCCGGTGAGCGGCCGTCAGGCCGCGAACCGCCGGTGCGGGGGAGTCGGTTGCCCGAAGCAACGCGGAGGGCGACCGACGAGGCTGGGGAGGCGTGAGGTGCGGTTGCGGGCGGGTGGGACTCAAAGGGGCAGTCGCCGAGGACGCCGCAGGCGTTCACGAGAGCGGAGCTCTCGTGAGCCAATCAGAACGCGAAGCGTTCTGATGACGACGCAAGCACCGCAACGAGGGAGCGGTAGCGACCGAGTGAGGAGCGCAGCGAGCGTGCGGCGTCCTCGGCGACTGGGGCTTTGGAGGTGTTCACCGGCGATCTGCCACCAGCCATTTATAAATGATCACCAGGACCTTCAGACGTATCTACCGACCACCCACCACGAACCATTTATAAGTCGATCGACGCAGCGACCTCGCGGAACTCCGGGTCGTACAGGTCGAGCGCGTGGACGCGCCACCGGATCGGGTCGAACTCGGCGGCCACGAGGTCGGCGACGACGCCCGACTCGGGACTGCCACCGCGAGCCACGGTGACGTGCGGCACGTAGTCTTCGCCCTCGATCCCCTCAATCGCGCCGTACGCGGCGCAGAGCCGGCGGTGGATCCGGACGAGCGCGTCGCTCTCGACGGTCAGATAGAGCACGGGTCCCGACCCCGACGCGGGCGCGTCGAAGACGTCGAGTCCCGTCACGGCGACCGGGAAGGGGTCGGTTCCCGCGAGCAGCGGGCGGAGGTCGTCGCGCAGGGCGTCGAGCGCGTCGGGTTTGGGCGGTGACGGTCCGCGGGTGGGAGAGCCGGGCGACGCGTCCGCGCCGCCCCCGCCCCTCTCGTCGCTCGCGACGCGGTCCGGTACGTCCTCGACGCCGAACCGCTTGCAGACGAGCGTGCGTCGATCGCGGACCCGATCGAACCCCGAGGGTTTCGACTGGAGATCCGCTGCGAGACGGTCAACGGCGGGCGCGATCGGGACGTTCAGGCTGAACACGCCTCAGATCCGATCGGTGAGCCGTAACGCGATCAGTACGACGATCACGACGGCGATCAACGTTGGGATGGCGTCTAAGAGCGCGAACGTGAGATCGAGTACCGCTCCGAAGATCTCCACGAGAAGCCACACGACCGCGAGTACGAGGATCAGCTTCAGGAGGTCGTCGACGTCTACGTCGGCCCGGTCCGCGTCTGTTCGGTCCATACCGAGAGCGACGACCGCGACGGGCAAAAAGACCACCGGGGGAGCGTCACGTTGCGCGATCAGATGTTTAAAAACCTCTCCACGTCGAACGAACTCCATGAGCCTCATCGCGTTCGACTTCGACGGCACGCTCTCCGACTCCGAGATGACGGTCCTGCTCGCCCGGCGCGCGGGCGTCGCCGACGAGGTGGCCGAGATCACGGAGCGGGCGATGAACGACGAACTCAGCTACGCCGAGAGCCTCTATCAGCGCGCGGCGCTGCTCGACGGGCTCGACGAGGACGAGGTCGCGGCCGCGTTCGGCGAGGTGGCGCTCCGGCCGGGCGCCGGCGAGCTGATCGAGCGCCTGCAGGCCGAGGGCCACCACGTCGCCGTGCTCACGGGCGGGTTCGAGCGCGGCGTCGAGCGCGCGCTCGCGAAGCAGGGCGTCGAGGCCGACACGATCGTCGCCAACCGCCTCCCGATGGCCGGCGGAGCGCTCACTGGCGAGGCCGAGGGCCCCCTCATCGAGGGGACGAAAGACGACGCGCTGGCCGAACTCGCCGACGACCTCGGGATTCCGATGAGCGAGACGGTCGCGATCGGCGACGGCGCGAACGACCTCCCGATGTTAGAGGTCGCGGGGCTCGCCGTCGGATTCGTCCCCAAGGACGCGGTCCGGCCGGTGTGCGACGCCGTCGTCGCTTCGATGTTCCGGCTCGGGAAGGTGTTAGAGGGGTACGACGTGCTCCCCGCGGAGTAGTCGGCGACCGACTGTGGGGAGAGGGGCAACGAGTGCGATCCCACCGACCGGCGGACACGGGCACACTGTTTGGATGGACCCTTAATAAGCGCCGGAGCGAAGATCGGTTTATGAACGGCATTGTTGGGGTGATCCGATGCTGCCGACGCTGACGTATCTGCAGTTTCACCTCGTGTTCAGCCTCCCCGTACTCGCGGCCCTGTGGTACGTCGCGCCGCGGTACGACGCCGTCCGCCGGCGACGCGCGACGGCCGGGATCGCGATCCTCGTCGCGATCGCGTACGCGTACACGACGCCGTGGATCAGCTACATGATCCGGCAGGGCGCGTGGTCGTACGCCGACGGCGCGGTGCTCGTCCGGGCGCTGTCGATCCCGCTCGGCGAGTACCTCTTTTTCACCGTGCAGACCGTCGTCACCGCGTTCGCGCTCCATCTGATCGGTTTCGACCCGACGTTCCGTGACGGGGACTTCGACCGAGGACCCCGGATCGCCGGCGTCGTCGTCGGGGTCGCGATGGTTCCGGTTGGGCTCTGGCTCCTCTTTCGTGACCCGTCGTTCCTCTACCTCGGCGGGCTGATCGCGTGGGTCGGGCCCGTGCTCGCGCTCCAGTGGGCCGTCGGCGGCGGCTACCTCGTCCGCACTCCCCGAATGTGGCTCACTGCGACGCTTCTGCCGGCGGCGTACTTCTGGATCGCGGACCGGATCGCGATCGGGATGGGGACGTGGCACCTCTCTGCCGAGCTCACAACCGGCGTCGCCGTTCTCGGGCTCCCGATCGAGGAGATGCTCTTCTTCCTCTCAGCCGGCGTGATGACCGTCAACGGGCTCGTGCTGTTCGAATGGGTTCTCGACTGGAACGACCGCCGGAAGGTGGCCGACGCGCCCGCGGAGGCGGGCGATGAGACCGGCTCCGACGGCACCGACATCGACGACGCCGAAACCGATCACGCTCTCGAACCGAGCGATGACTGAGGCGACGGCACAAGCGGATCGGCTCTTCGCGCTGTACCCGGCGCTGGCGCTCGCCGCACTGCTGCCGATCGGCGCCGCAACCCCTCTGTTTCCGGTCGAACTCGGCGTCGCGGCGTTCGCGCTGGGGACGCTCGTCGTCGGGATGGCGCACGGCGCGGTGGATCACCTCGTCCCGCTGCGGGCGGCGCCAGGGGTCTCGCTCCGCCGGTCGATCGCGGTCGTCTCGGTCGCCTACGCGGTCCTCGGCGGGGCGGTCGTCGCCGCGTTCTTCGTCGCACCGGTCGCCGCGTTCGCCGGGTTCGTCGCGCTCACGTGGCTCCACTGGGGGCAGGGAGACGTGGCCGCGCTCGCGCTCGCGGGCGTCGAACACCTCCCGACCTCGGCGGAGCGCTGGCTGGCCCTCGTCGTCCGCGGCGGGCTTCCGATGGGCGTCCCGCTCCTCTCCCACCCGGAGGAGTATCGGCTGGTCGCGGAGTGGGTCGTGGGGCTGTTCCTCGTCGAGCCGGGCGCGGCGCCGGCCGCGACCGCGGTCGACCCCCTGTTCGTCCCGGCGACGCGGCTGGCGGTCGGCGGGATCGTGATCGCGGCGACGCTCGCGTCGGTCGGACTGGGGTACGCGCGGGTCCGCAGGGGCGCCTCACGGCGCGGATGGCTCCGCGACGCCGGCGAGGTGGGGGTGCTGTGGGCGTGGTTCCTGCTCGCGGCGCCCGTCTTCGCGATCGGGGTGTACTTTGCGCTCTGGCATTCGCTCCGGCACGTGGGGCGGCTGGTTCTCGTCGATCCGGACGCGGCGGCCGCGCTCGGGGAGGGTGACACTCGGCGGGCACTGGGGCGGTTCGCCCGCGACGCGGCCCCGCTCACGCTCGGGGGGTTCGTCGCGCTCGCCGGCGTCGGGATCGCGGCCCCGGCCGGGATCGCCGCGCCGGGCGACCTGCTCGCGGCGTCGCTTGTCGGCATCGCGGCGCTGACGCTCCCGCACGTCGTCGTCACCGCGTGGCTCGACCGGCGGCAGGGGGTGTGGCGGCCGGATTCGGCGGCGTGAGCGTGCCGGCGAGAACGAGCCGTCACTCCCACCCCGGCGTCCCGGGCGCACCCGCGTCGTCCTCCAGTTCGCGGACCAGCCGCTCGCGGTCGTCCGAGTCGATCGCGACCGGGTCGCCGTCGCCCGCGGCCCGCTCGCTCCACGCCCGGATCGCGCGTCCGGCCCACGAGTCGGCGTCTCGGGCGCGGGCGCGAGCCGCGGCCATCCGGTCGCGATCGACGGAGAGCGAGCCGGGACTGGAGCCGACCGCCGCCCCGACGAACCGGGCGCGGTCGTCCGTGGTGAGTCGCTCGGCTCGGAGCCGGTCGATCACGCCGTCGAGGTCGCCGGGAGCGGGATACGCGAAGACCGTCGCGCCGGCGGCGCGGGGACCGAACGGGAGCGGCGGAGTGTCGTCGGGCACCGCGTCGTCGAGGAGGCGGTCGCCGCCGCCGGCGGCCTCGACGCGCTCGCACTCGGTCTCGGCGTCGAGTTCGAGGCTGTGAGCGGGGTACGTCGAGCAGGTCCGCGGGTAGCGCTCGTCGCCGTGGATCCGGCACTGAAGCGTGATCGGATCGAGAAAGACGCAGGCGCCGAGCCAGCGGTGCTCGTCGGTGCCGATCGGCGCGACCGGCTTCGGGGGCTTTCGCAGACCGACCGCGAAGACCGGACGGTCGCCCGCGGCGGCGGCGACCTCGACGCCGTCGATTCGGACCGAACCGTCGCCCTCGGCGGGTTCGAACAGTCGGGGGACTAACACGTCGCCGAGACCGTCGTCGAGGAACCCAGCGATCTCGTCGCGCGTGAGCGGCACGAGGTCGTAGGCGTCGTCGAGCGGCGGGCGGCTACCGGTGCGGTCGGAGCCGGCCGCGTCGGGCGCGAGCGGTCGCCAGTCGACGCAGCAGCCGGCACAACCCTCGCAACGGAGTTCCATCGTGATCACCCGTGAGAACGATTCGCACGCTTAAAAGGGATCGCCAGGGGTGAGAGGATACTTATAAATGAACGAGGCGGTGGCGCGCCTCCGAGCGCCCCAAGGGCGCGAGGAGCCCGCGAGGGAGTCGGACCGGCGCAGATGCGCCGGTCCGACGAGGCTGGGGAGGTGTGAGGTGCTGTGTGGTTGCGCGTGGGTGGGACTCAAACGGGCAGCCGGTGAGGCGGGCGCAGGCGTTCACGAGAGCAGAGCTCTCGTGAGCCAATCAGAACGCGAAGCGTTCTGATGACGACGGAAGCACTGGAAGGAGCGAACGGGGTGAGCGACTGAAACGCGCAACGAACGTGCGCCCGCCTCACCGGCTGGGGATTTGGAAGTTCTCACCGTCGATCTATAGTCAGCCATTTATAAGCGATCAACAATGGCTTTCGAGGCCGTCACGAGATCTTGGATGTGAGCTTCGAGTTCTGATTTGTTGTTGCGATATCCGAATCAATCAGTTGTTCGCACGCGTGAACGAACTCCGTATCGTCAACCGATCCGCAGACGACGTGGGCCTCATCGGCAGTGCGGATATACAAGTCGATGACGTCGTGGTTTCCGACGCTGAGGTAGTCATACGCTGTGGACCAAGCCCCGATAGCGAAAAGGTAGACGAATCCGAGAATCAGCACCTCAGTTTGAGTTGCGGGAAGACCGTTTAGATATATACTGGCAGTCGGTATGCCCGTGAGAATGAACGCGACGACTACAGAGCACACTCCGAGGAATCTCATATGGTGGAGGGTTGTGTTTCGTTCAAACTGGATCGTCTTGATCTCCGTCAGAGGAATAGACGTCGGAGACTCATCTTCCGGTTGAGCGTACGTGAGACGCTCGTCAGATGCTGTGAACGTTCCTACATCATCTCTCTCAAGCACGTACTCATCGATATGAGCCTTCGTGTGGAACTCTTCCATCAGGTTCTGGTATTCTCGAGTATGTATAGTTGGCTGCTTTCATATTAGTGTTTCATCAGCACGACTAAACGAACAGCTGTCAAATCCGAACTGACCGCCGCCGCTCCGCCGACAGCGACGATCACGTATTACTTATAAAGAACCGATCGAGTCAGGGCGCGACGCCGACGGTCAGAAGCGTCCCCCACGTCCGATACCGATCGACCATCGCCTCGCGGGAGTCCCAGTCGTCGGTCGGGAACGCCGAGGCGCCCGGAATCTCGATCTCCCGGTCCGGGACGGCGTCCTGTGCGGCGACGTACAGCCCCGCCTCCTGGAACGCCTCGCGGTACTCCGCGCGGCTCCACAGCGTCATGTCGACCGAGATGTTGTCCTGCCACGCGTGGGTCTCTTCGCTCTCCGCGAAGTAGTTGACCGCGCAGTAGAAGGTGCCCCCGGGCTTCAGCACGCGCCGAATCTCTCGGAGCGTGTTGTGCGGGTCGGCCGCGTAGTAGAACGCCTCCATCGAGAAGACGTGGTCGAGCGAGTCGTCGGCGAAGGGGAGCGCGTCGAAGTCGCCGACGAGGAAGCCGACCGCGTCGTCGTCGGTGTAGCTCCGGGCGTTGCGCGCCATCTCCGGCGCGCCGTCGAGCCCGTAGGCCCGGCCGATCCCCCGCTCGCGGAGCGCGCGGAGCGCGTAGCCGGAGCCGGTGCCCAGATCGAGGACGGCGTCGCCTTCCTCGACCGGCATCCGCGCGAGGACGTGTTTGGCGGTGTGCCAGTGTCGGTCCTCCATGCCGCGGTCCTTCCCCGCCGCCGCCCACTCGTCGAACTCCTCGCGAACGCTCATACGCGGGCGAACGGCCCGGCGGGTGAAAAGCGTCGCCGTTATATCGGCCGGTACCGCTTCGGGGAGTATGAAGCGACCGCGGAGCCTCCGTCGCCCGAAGTTCCGGATCGCGGACTCCGCGCAGCAGGCGGTCGGCGGGTTCCTCCTCGCGGGCCCGTTCGTCGTCACCGAGGAGGTGTGGGTGCTGGCGGCCAGCATGAGCTGGCTGCAGGCGGTTCTGACCGCCGGCGTCGTCGGGCTGATCGGCTACGCGGCGCTCTACCGAGCGGACACCGATCGCGACCCGGACGACGAGCGGGAGGTCGCCGGGATCCCGGTCCGATTCGTCTCGCTGATGATCGTCGCGTTCGGCTCCGTGGCCGTCCTCGCGCTGCTTTTCGACGCGCCCGGCACCTTCCTGGTCGAGGCGGGCGTGGTCGGCGCCGAGCTGTGGGGGACGACGTTTAAGGCGATCTCCGTCGGCGCGGTGTTCAGCGTGGTCGGCGCCGCGACCGCCGACAGCGTGTTCTGAGGGCGTCGGCCGTCGCAAACGCGAACTGAGAACGGCCGGCTCAAACGACCACCGAGACGACCGCAAAGAGGATGAGCACGCCGGCGACGTCACAGAGGTTCGTGACGACAGGGATGGTCGTGTCGTCGGGGTTGAGCCCGACGCGGTACGACACCTCGACCGCGGCGACGCTGGCGACGACGACGAGGACGGCGAGCAGCATCCCCGAGACGAGCGAGACGAGCAGCACCCGCCCGAGACCGAGGCTCCCCCCGAGCGCGACGCCGATCCCCCACGCGGCGACGCCGACCGCCCCGAAGACGGTCCCCGCGAGCGCGAACACCGCGCCGACGTTGGCGCGGAGGTCCGGGTTGGACGGGTCCAGCTCGTACGTCCCGAGGTAGAGCTGGGTGGTGAGCCGCGAGCAGGTGATCGACGCGAGGTTGCCCGCGGTCCCGATCTGGACCGGCACCAACACGAGGAGCGCGGGATTCGCCACGAGCGTCTCCTCGTACGTTTCGAGGACGCTTCCGGAGACGAGCTGGAGCACCGACAGCGCGGCCAACAGCGGGATCATCGTCCTGACGATCCGGCGGATCGACCACTCGTCGACGTACTCGCCGTCACGGTTCCCGCCGTGCTCGCCTCCGGATCCGTTGGAACTCACAGTACGGCCCCCACGACGTAGATTCCCACGAGGAGGAAGAAGATCCCGAACACGTCGCCGAGCGTCGTCACGACGGGGCCGATCACGTTGTCGGGGTCGAGCCCGCGCCGGTAGCCGACGAAGATGACCGCGATCAGCACCGAGATCATGAGCACCGCCGAGAGGAAGCCGGCGACGACCATGATCCCGACCAGTTCGAACAGGTTCCCCTCGTTCCCGAAGAGGCGCAGCCAGAGGAACGTGATCACCGCGATGAACACCGAGACGGTCATCCCGTTGATGAAGGAGGCGAGGATCGCGTTGGTGAGCCGGCGATCAAGTCGAAAACGCGGCTCGATGAGCCCCTGGTGGAGTCCCGTCGAGAGGCGGGCGCCGAGGGAGCCGTAGACGCCCCCGCGAGTAGCGAGAAACGCCGGGAGGAGGAGAAGGAGGCCGGGGACCTCCGAGATACCGGCCCGCATCGTCTCCGATCCGAGGATCGTCCCGGAGAACAGCCCCGCGACCAGACTGACGAGGATCACCGGGAGCGCCTGCCGGTAGACGTCGCGGGCGGTGTCGTGGCCGGGCATCGACCGTGTCGACGGAGGGGACGGTGAAAAAACCGGCCGGGAGAGCGCCGGTCGGTGGAAGTGGACGGCGTCCGACCGCCGTTTCCCGCTTCGACCGCCGTTGCCCGCATCGTTAAGTCGGTCGGGCGGTTTCTCGATCCCATGGACTACTCGCTCGCCATCGAGAACGGGCCGGAAACGATCCCCGGCGGAACCGGGCTCCTCCTCGTTCACCCGAGCATCGGCGAGACCGACCGGATCGACACTGACTTCCTGAAGACCGACACCGACGCGTTCCTCGTCGTCTCCACCCGAACCACCGCGCGCGAGGTCGAGCAGAAGCTGGAGTACTACGACGTCGACGAGACGAAGGCGACCATCCTCGACACGCTCTCCGTCGAACGTGGGTACTCCCGCCGAACCTCCGACGACGTGTACTACGTCTCCGCGCCGGACGACCTCGACGGGGTCGTCGACCGAGTGGAGCGGTTCCTCACCGAACACGAGGGGAAGCGCCGCGTCTCCGTGGACTCGCTCACGGAGATGGCGTACTACGCCGACGACGACGCGGTGTACGAGGCCGCCGCGGACATCCTCGACCTCCTCGACGAGCACGACGCGGTCGGCATCTTCCACCTCTCCGAGGAGGTCCACGAGGTCGCGACGCTGGACCGGTTCCGAGACCTGTTCGAGGGCGTCATCGAACTCGACGGCGACGGGAACGTGACCGTCGACGTGTGAGGAAGGCCTTTCCGACCGCCGACTACCGGCTACCCGACTACTCCGCGGCGTCGACCATCGACGCCACCGTCTTCTCCGCCCACGCCACCGCGTAGGGAGCGCCGCGGTCGCGGTACGCCGCGGTGTCGAGCGCGGCGAACGGCGCGGGCAGGTCGAGCCCGTGACGGACTGCCGAACAGGCATACTCGGTCGCGCTCGCGAAGTCGGTCTCGCCGCGAGCGACCTCGCCCGCGAGCTCGCCGAGCCGCCCTTCGAGGCTGTCACCGGCGTCGGCCCACGCGTCGAACAGCCGGGGGTGAGTCCCCTCCCACGACGCGAAGGTGTTGCGGGTGTACAGCCCGACCCACGCGTCGAACAACGCGGCCGCGATCTGGAAGACGTCGCTGGGGCCCAGCCCGGTCGTGGACGCGCCCGTGTCGGGGTCGGGGTGTCGGATCGCGGCGTCGAGGTCGCGGTAGCGCTCGCCGAAAAAGGGGAGGAAGCTCTCGGGGAGGGTCGAGTCCGGAACCCCCTCGGGTAGCGATCCCGGCGTCGGCTCGACGCCGATCTGGACCAGCCGGTCCGCGATCAGGAACGCGAGGAAATCGTCGGGCGTCCCCTCCGCCCGGTGTTTGACGAGGACCGTCTGGGGATCGGTCTGGGTCGTTCTGACGACGGTGCCGTCTCCCGGGAGCCCCACCGTGAAGGTCGGGCCGGCGTACTTGCGGAGCAGATCTGGGACCTCGTCGGGGAGCCACTCGACCGGAAACGACGCGGGCGAGAGCCCGTCGGCGAACAGTCCGAGGTCTTCCGCTGAGGCCGGGGGGAGCGTCTCGAAGTCCGCGTCGACGTCGAGCACCGGCGATCCCGGCGCATGGGCCTCACGAACCGCGTCGAGGTCGTCGTCGAGCGGACGGGTCGAGAACATCAGGCGAAGACGTACGAGAGAATGATGAGGACCGACAGGGCGGCCGAAACGCCGATCGTACCGACGACGATCTTGGTGGATTTGCTCATGGAGTTTCTGGGTCCGCCCGTCGTTTAAAGCTGTATTTTTCGGCGAAGCGACGATCGGGCCCCGTCGAAGGGATTCCGCGACACCGACATCGATTTTATACGTGACCGCCGGATACGCGTAGTATGCGAATCCGTGACGCGCTCGAATCCGACGCCGAGGCGCTAGCCACGGTGACCGATCGACCGCGGGAGGTCGTGAGAAACACGATCCACGACCGGTCGGTCCGGGTTGCGGTGGAAGAAGACGAGGAGGGGGTGCTCGGGTTCGTCGCGTTCGACGTTCGCGACGGGACCGTTCACGTGACCGACTTCGACGGGAGCGGCTCGACGATCGAGCGGCTCTTCGAAGAGCCCCGACGGTTCGCGCGTCGGGAGGGAATGGGGGTCGAGGTCGTCGTCCCGAACGACGAGGAGACGAGCGACGTGATCGAGGCGTCGGGGTTCACGGCCTCGGGGAGCGGACCGCGGTTCGAGGGGCGACGGACGACCCGGTATCGGATCGAGTTCGAGGAGTTGGACGGGTAGAAAGGCGGCGAAGAGAGGACTCGATGTCGTCGGTTCAGCCGAATCGGACAGCCAATCGAGTCAGCCGAATCGGACAGCCAATCGAGTCAGCCGAGTCAGTCAAACCGGCCCTGCACGATTTCGAGCGCGTCTTCCCGGTCGTCCCAGTCGACGAACACCGCGACGGAGGTCGCGCTCGTGATCAGGTCGATGATGTTGATCCCGTCCTCAGCGAGCGGCGCGATTATCTCCTGGATGACGCCGGACTGGTTCGGGAGCTCGCCGCCGGTCACCCGGATGACCGCGATCGGGTCGGCGACGGTCACCGAGGAGAGCGCCTCGTCGTCGACGACGGCCTCGTGGAGCAACGCCTCGGCCGTCTCGGCGAGGTCGACATCGACGTAGAAGGTGACCGAGTCCATCCCGGACGCGACCGCGTCGATGTTGATCTCCTCCTCGCGGAGCGCGTTCGCGAGCTGCGAGAGGATTCCCGCGCGGTTCCGGATCGCGCGGCCCGCGATCGTGAGACACGCGAGCGGCTCCTCGCGCATGTCGATCAGGCTCTCGAACTCGCCCTCGATCCGGGTGCCGCCCCTGAGTAAGTCGCCGTGCTGGTAGTGGACGACCCTGACAGCGAGGTCCTCGTCCTTGTACGAGAGCGCCGACGGGGCGACGACCTCCGCGCCGCGGAACGAAAGGTTGCGCAGCTCGTCGACGGTGATCCGCCCGACGTTGCGCGCGCCTTCGACCACGCGCGGGTCCCCGGTCATCACGCCTTCGACGTCAGTGACGATCACGACCTCGTCGGCGTCCATGTAGTTGCCAAGCATGACCGCGGTGGTGTCGGACCCCCCGCGTCCGAGCGTCGTGACGTTCCCGTCGTGGTCCTCCGCGAGGAAGCCGGTGATGATTGGCACGACGCCGTCCATCTCGGCGGCGATCTTCCGCGCGCGCTTCTTCGTCTCCTCGACGTCGACCTCGCCGAGTTCGTTCGTGACGACGGGCCAGTCCGGATGGCCGGGTTCGAGGAAGACGGCGTCGACGTCGCGGACCGACAGCGCGGCCTTCAGCATTCGGACGCTGGTGCGCTCGCCCATCGAAACGATCTCGGCGCGGTCGGCGTCGTCCGTCTCGAAGGTGATGTCGTCGAGGAGGTCGTCGGTGGTCGACCCCATCGCGCTCGCGACGACCGCGATCTCGTGGCCCGCCGCGACCGCGTTCGCGACCGAGTCCGCCGCGCGCTCGATCCGGTCGCCACTTCCGAGGCTCGTGCCGCCGAACTTGGCGACTACGCGCATACGGCCACCTCGCCGTCGGCCGGTCGACTCGAAAGAGAGAGCGAACGAGACCCTACACTGAGAGTGTGATCGGTAGACATGGGCGCCCGTAACGGAGGAAGCCGCATAACTGTGTCTTCTTCGACAAGGGTCGCCAGACGATTCAGATCGTTCGTGAACAGAGGCGATACCCGACGTATTTCGATCGAGCGATCTGTTTGCGGTGGACGGGGAGAAGAATCGGACAGCGTCGTCAGTGAGTACAGGACGGTTAACGGGAGGTAAGCGCAGACTATTCGTCGGAGATGCCCCACGCGTCCGGCATCTCGATGACGTATCGGCCGTCTTCCTGGAGCGAGATGATGTACTCCTGTCGGTCGTACAGCTCCATGAGATTGAGCTCGTACTTTCCGGGGCTCACGATCCGGATGCTCTCGAACTGCTCGTTAAGCTCGTCGCGGAGGTCGTCGATATCGGGGCGCGGGCCCTCCGTATCGGTCGGTGTGTCCGGACCGGGCTCGGTGGCAGGGGAATCGGTTTCGACGTCTCGGCTCGCCCGATCGAGTTCGTCGGGCGAGACGACGTCCGAGCGCGCGCTCGCTTGCGCGACATCCTCTTCGGTCCGCTCGCGGACGTGCTCCGAGTCAGACCGGTTCGCGTCCGCGACCTGATCGTCAGGGGTCCGGGATTCCGCGTCTGAGGTCCGGGATTCTGCGTCCGGGGTCCGAGACCCGGCATCCGGGGACCGGGACTCGGGCTGTTGGGAGTCGGGAGTGGAGGCGTCGTCGGCAGCGGTGGCGTCGTCGTCACCGGCGGCCGGCCGGCTGTCCGTGGCGGGCCGGCGGTCGGCGGAAGACGACTGGGACCCGCCCGGCGACGGCTGCTCGTCGGTCGTCTCGCTGGCCGGCTTAAATTGGAACTTGTTCCCCCCGCAGTCCGGGCACCCGGAGAGCATCTCCTTGGAGCCGTCGGGGAACGTCCGACCGCAGGTGGTACACTGGTGTGGCATTTACTTGCGGGAGACGAGCGTGCTGATGAGATTCTCGTCTTTATGTAGGGTCTCGATCTGGTTGGCCGGCCCGATAACGGTGAGCTTCTGGGTCGACTCGCGGCCCATGAGCTTGTCGAGGAAGCTCTGATCGCCCGCCTCCGCCTTCGGGTACGTCTCGATCTCGATACCGGTGAAGTCGTCGGGGCTGATCTCGGTCATCGTCACCTCGATGAGCTTCGACTCCTCGTCCGGAGAGAGCCCTTCTTCGAGGATGACGATGTTGCCGTCGCGGACCCCGTCGAGGATGAGCCGGATCTTCTCCATCCCGGTGAGTCCGTCCATCCGGGCCCCGCTGATCATGTCGATCCGGACCCCGTCGTCGGAGTCGTCGGAGGGGGTGTCGTCGTCGACGTCTGGGGTTGGGCCCGGCATTATCCGAAGTACTCCGCGATCTTCGTGTACACTTCGTCCATGTTGTCGCCCTCCAGCGCCGACAGCGGGATCGTCTCGTGTTGCGGGAAGGCGTTCGCGATCTGCTGGACGTCCGATCCGGGGAGGTCCGTCTTGTTCGCGAGGATGAGCGCGGGAAGATCCTGCGACTCGATGATCCCGATGAGCATGGTGTTCACCTGCGTGAACGGATCGGTCGTGGAGTCGAGCACGTAGATGACGCCGTCGACGTCCTCGCGGAGCCAGTGCATCGCCTCCGCGACGCCCTCGGTCGCCTCGCGCGACCGACGGACCGCGTCGTCTTTGTCCATGTCGTGGTCGAGGAACTCTTTGTAGTCGACCTTCGTCGTCACGCCCGGCGTGTCGACGATGTCGATAGTGACCTTGCGCCCGTTGCGCTCGATCTCCACGTTCTCCTTCCGGCGCGCCCGGCGGGTTTCGTGTGGAATGTGGCTCTCCGGCCCGACGGCGTCACCCGTCCAGTCGCGTGCGATCCGATTCGCGAGGGTCGTCTTTCCGGCGTTCGGCGGCCCGTAGATCCCGATCCGCTTGGGTTCGTCGGCCGCGAACAGCCCGTCGGTGACCCGTGATATGCTGTCTTTAAGATTCGTGAGCAGTCCCATCCTGACCTCCAGTCCTGTGTTCTCTCCCGGACACTCTGTGCGGTGTGGTAACGCCCGAGACCGCGTATCCAGCGTGTGTTCGGGGAATTAAGATAGAATCCACGCCCCTCTCACTTAAGAACTGCGTCAGACATGGTTGATTTGGCAATATTCGGGTCGTGTAGTTGTTAACGCGTGAGATATCTGGCACACACTTACTCGATCTTATTTATGTATTATTAGCGGTTCGGACGCCGGCGTCGAAGATCGGAGAAGAGAGCTGTGGTATCCCACAAGTCGATACCCGCCTATTCATCCGGTCGTCCTTCTGCTTCCTCGATCGTTCCGCGGGTCGCAGATAAGCAAGGCGAGTGCTTCGGTGCCTGATCCCGAGGCGGTTCACCTTTCTCGTGTCTATGACGTTGGACTCACTCCTCCCCCACCCCTTTGTTTCGACTGGAGACTGTCATCGGTGCGGGGGTGGGGACGGCCGACAGTGAGTCGGATCTTAATGTTAAGCTACTTCCCACATACTATATTAACCAACAACAATGAAATAATATATAGGGGATTGTCGAGGGCACTGTTTTATTCATAGTATAATAAAACCACCGATATATAATACAATCCTCTCTACCCCCTCCCCCACCAAATTCGAGTTCCACCCGAAACGAAGGGGTGGGGGGGTCAAAGGAGCTAAAAGAGAACGAGATTCAGAAATGACGAATCGAGGATCCGGTCGAATGATCGACACCGCTCGCGTGACACCGAAACGGAATCGACGTGTACCCAAAGCAACGTGCGTCCGAAGTAGTAGGACGAGTAAATTTCGTCCCGTTTATCCGCGCCTGAGTCGGGAAACAACACCTCCGTTTCCCGTCCAACGTGTACCGTCAGCTATCACTTCGACTACTACCATCACTTCGACTGCTGCTCTGATCTCTCACTTGATCTCCCACGTTCTGATCGGGTCTCACCAGCTACTCTTTCGATTTGTTCGTCGCGCTCCCGCTGCCGACTCTATCGTTAACCCAGATCGATACGGTGCGTTTCGGGTCCGGAGAGTAACACTTTTGTTCCCCCTCTTCATCTGGTTCGACTGCATCAACTGGACGTATTCGACCAGACACCCAGTCGAATATCGATGTTTCAGGCCGGAACACGACATCTATCGTTGTTTCGAACGCGACTTCCACCTGAAACAGAGGGGTTCCAATGGACAAAGGAGAGAACACACCGCATACCGGTGAATCGGCAGACGACAGCGGGATCGCCGGAGATCAGTCCGAAACGGATGACACTGATGACGCTGACGAGACTGACGCTGACGAGACTGACGCTGATCTCGACGATCCGGCATCGTCTGACTCATCGCCGCCATCCGATCGCTCGACCTCCCAAACGGGCTCGGCTCAGTCAGGGCCGGCAGATTCCGGCTTAGACTCTGGGTCAGAATCAGACTCCCTGACCGACGTTTCGGCGGATATTGACGATGTTTCGACGGACGTCGACGATGTCTCGACGAACATCGATGTCGGAAGCGGGGGCCGAGACCGGTCGTCTACCGATGTCGACTTCGACGGCGTGGTTCTCGACGATGACGACGAGAACCAAGGTCTGTTCGACGACCTGCTCTCCGGGGAGCCGATATTCGAGAACAAGGAGGTTCTCCGCCCCTCCTACACCCCCCACGAGCTTCCCCACCGTAACGACCAGATCAATCGGATGGCGACGATCCTCGTCTCCGCGCTGCGCGGGGAAACGCCCTCGAACATCCTCATCTACGGCAAGACTGGAACGGGGAAGACGGCTTCCGCGAAGTTCGTCTCGCAAGAACTCGAGTCCACCTCACAGAAGTACGACGTCCCCTGCGAGGTCGAGTACATCAACTGCGAGGTAACGGACACCCAGTACCGCGTCCTCGCACAACTTGCGAACACCTTCATCGAGAAGAACCAGACGGTCATCGCGGACCGACTCGACCGATGCCGCCAACTTCGCTCCGACGCGGTCGACGATCCGAGCGCCCTCGCCGACACCGAGTTCGCGACCCTCGACGATCTCGACGCGCGGATCGACGAACTCGAAACCGACGCCGAGGAGATGGAGGAGGTCCCGATGACCGGCTGGCCCACCGACCGCGTCTACTCGACCTTCTTCGAGGCAGTCGACTACCACGAGCGCGTGGTCGTGATCATGCTCGACGAGATCGACAAGCTCGTCGAGAAGAGCGGGGACGACACGCTCTACAACCTCTCGCGGATGAACTCGGAACTCGACCGCTCGCGCATCTCGATCATGGGGATCTCGAACGATCTGAAGTTCACCGACTTCCTCGACCCTCGCGTCAAGTCCAGCCTCGGCGAGGAGGAGATCGTCTTCCCACCGTACGACGCGAACCAGCTCCGGGATATCCTCCAGCACCGCGCCGACATCTCGTTCAAGCAGGACGCGCTCACCGACGACGTCATCCCCCTCTGTGCGGCGTTCGCCGCGCAGGAACACGGAGACGCCCGCCGCGCGCTCGATCTGCTTCGGACCGCGGGCGAACTCGCCGAGCGCTCGCAGGCCGAGATCGTCGCCGAGAAACACGTCCGGCAGGCACAAGACAAGATCGAGCTCGACCGTGTCGTCGAGGTCGTCCGTACCCTCCCGACTCAGAGCAAGATCGTGCTGTTCGCGGTCATCCTCTTGGAGAAGAACGGCGTGCACAACATCAACACCGGTGAGGTGTTCAACATCTACAAGCGGCTCTGCGAGGAGATCGACGCCGACGTGCTCACGCAGCGCCGCGTCACCGACCTCATCAGCGAGCTCGACATGCTCGGAATCGTCAACGCCGTCGTCGTCTCGAAGGGACGCTATGGCCGTACGAAGGAGATGGGGCTATCGGTTCCCGTCGAGGAGACCGAAGCCGTCCTCCTCTCGGACTCCCGCCTCGGAGACATCGAGAACGCGCAGCCGTTCGTTCAGGCCCGGTTCGACAACTGACACGGCCGCTTTCTGTTTATCTTATCGTGCCCGCAGCCACATCTCCACCCGAAACAGTGGCCTTCGCGTCAGGAACCGTGGGATTCTCGTTAAAAGCACCCCAATCACTGACCTCGTTGACGCCGATCTCTCTTGCCTGAATAGCGACACTCGTCGCCACCACGTCACCCGGCTCGGCCTGTCCGGTCGCGATCAGTCGAACGTAGCCGAGATACGGCACGCGGACCCGCGCGACCCCGGTCACCCAGTCGGCCTTGACCGGCGCGGCGAGGCCGTTCGCCTGATCGTACGCGCCGTTGTTGTCACCGAGCGTGATGAACCCGTCGTGGGGTGCGGGACAGTGAGTGAGCTCGCCGCAGTCGGCGGCGCTGTGGTACCGATCGTCGGCGCGGTCGTACCAGTTCTCGCCCTCCTCCACGTGAAACATGGCTCGGTGAATGATCGGCGAGGCGGTTCTCCCGGGCGGTCGGTAGATCACTACCGAGCCGTAGGACCCGAACGTCCGATAATCGGCCCTCTCGCCGACTTCGTGGGTCACGACGCCGATGTCGTTGTCCGCGGCGTCGGGAGCGAGCCGCCCCGGATCCGTGACGAAGACGAGGTCGCCGACCTCCATGTTCGGCTCCATGCTCCCGGACTCGACCGCAACCATCGGCGGCCATACCCCGCTGACGCCGAACAGGACTAGGCCGATCACGAGGACGATGGCAACGCTGGAAAGCATTTCTCGGATCCACATCAACGGTCCCTCCCTGTCGTGGCGGAAACGGTACAGAATCCCCTGGTCGGAAGCGCTTAGGCCTGGGTTCGATTCGGTTCGATCTCGGCTCGTTTCTCCCCCTGATCGACCGGTTTCGACCCGATTCTCGGCGGCTCGTTCGGTCTGTCTCCCCGACCTCCCGGCGCCGTCCGAAGTATCTGATTCAGAACCCGTCTCGACACCCGACTCACCGGACGACGCGACGCCCCCCTCAGAGACTGCCTCATCGACGTCGTTGCCGCTGTCCCCCTCGGACGCCTCGGTACCGGCGGAGTCGTCGTCAAAACCGTCATCGAAATCGTTCCCGGCCGAATCGTCACCCCCCGTGTCGTCCGGATCACCGCCTTCCGGATCGTCGCTGGCGGTGGGATCGTCACCGACGGGATCGCTGTTCCCGGTATCGCTGTCCGCCGACCCGGTCTCCCGGTCGAGTTCGTCGCTGCCCGACCGATCCCCTTCGTCCATTACGTTCGGCTTGACGGGTTTCGGTCATAAGCTTCCGGGTCCCGGTCGTCGTTGGTTCGGGGAAGCCGGGCTCCGGAACCGTTTTGAGCCGCCCTCCCGTTTCGGATGTCGTGCCGCTGGAGTCGAACGCCCGGATCGCGAAGGAGCTCGCCAGACACGGATACAACGCCGAACGCGAGGCGATCACCCTCTTGGCGAGCGCGCCCGACTCCGCCACCGCCGTCGAATCGGTCGTCGACCGCGCCCCGGACGACGCCCTCCGTATCACCTCCGACCACGTCCGCGCCGTCACGAACGACCGATCCGCTTCCGGTACCGGTCCGACCAGTTCCGGCCCCGATCCGACTGATTCCGAGTCCGACTCGACCGTTCCGGCCGCCGAGTCGACCCACGAATCCCCTCCAACTCGAAACGGCGACATATCGCCTTCTGAGGCCACGAAAGACCGATCTCCAGTCGAAACGGAGGGGTATTCCTCTACTCTTCGATCCGACTCAAACCGCAACACCGACAGCGCACCCCACCACGATCCCGACCTCCGCGAGCTAGAGATCGGCAACGACATGACCGGTCGAAGCACCGGAACCGGGGAGTACGGCGACTTCGTCCGAACGTTCCGCGACCGCTACGAGCGGCTCTCGAAAGTGCTCCGCGGCCGCGTCAACCACCGGCCTGCCGAAGCGATCGCGGAGATGCCGGGCGGGAGCGACGCCGCGATGATCGGCCTCGTCAACGACGTGCGCTCCACCAAATCCGGTCACTGGCTCGTCGAGCTGGAGGACACGACAGGGACCTTCCCGGCTCTCGTAATGAAGGACAAGGGCCTCGCCGACCTCGTCGACGAGATCCTGATGGACGAGTGCCTCGCCGTCGAGGGGACGCTCGCCGACGACTCCGGCATCCTCTTCGCCGACTCCCTCCACTTCCCCGACGTTCCCCGCACCCACCGGACCGGGGCGGCCGACCGCCACGTCCAGGCCGCATTGATCTCCGATATCCACGTCGGCAGCGACGAGTTCATGGCCGACGCGTGGCACCGGTTCACCGACTGGCTCCACACGCCCGAGGCCGAGCCGGTCGAGTACCTGCTCCTCGCCGGCGACATGGTTGAGGGCGTCGGCGTCTACCCGAACCAGGACGAGGAGCTGGAGATCGTCGACATCTACGACCAGTACGAGGCGTTCGCGGAGCACCTCAAGGAGGTCCCGGCCGACACCGAGATCGTGATGATCCCGGGCAACCACGACGCGGTCCGGCTCGCGGAGCCCCAGCCCGGGTTCAACGACGAGATCCGTTCCATCATGGACGTCCACGACGCGCAGATCGTCTCGAACCCCGCGACCGTCACCGTCGAGGGCGTCGACGTGCTGATGTACCACGGCGTCTCGCTCGACGAGGTGATCGCGGAGCTTCCCGAGGAGAAGGCGAGCTACGACGAGCCGCACAAGGCGATGTACCAGCTCCTGAAGAAACGGCACGTCGCCCCGCAGTTCGGCGGTCACACCCGCGTCGCGCCGGAGGAGCGAGACTACCTCGTCATCGAGGACGTGCCCGACGTGTTCCACACCGGCCACGTCCACAAGCTCGGCTGGGGGAAGTACCACAACGTACTCGCCGTCAACTCCGGCTGCTGGCAGGCCCAGACCGACTTCCAGAAGTCCGTCAATATCGACCCCGACGCCGGCTACGCGCCGATCCTCGATCTGGACACCCTTGAGATGACTGTCAGGAAGTTCTCGTAATCTCGTGACCAAGGGCAGTCCGCGCGGGTGCTCGGTCCCGTCGCGCTACCGATCGATCTCCACGCGACCGCTGGTCGCGCTGTTGAGCCGCTCCACGAGCGACTCCACCTCGGCCACGGGCACCCGAAGCGCGAACCGCACGCGCTCCTCGTAGTCGGCGTCGAACTCGACGCCCGACGACTCGATCACGCCCCGGACGGTCCCCGAGTCGTCGTAGGCGGTCTCCACGACCAGTCGGCGGTGCGGCCGTTCCTCGATCACGCCCGCCTCGTCGACTCCGTCCTTCACCGCCCGCGAGTAGGCGCGTGCGAGCCCGCCGACGCCGAGGTTCGTCCCGCCGTAGTACCGGGTCACTACCGCGACGACGTTCCGGATCTCGCGCTGCTGGAGCACGTTGAGCGCCGGCTTCCCCGCCGAGCCGGTCGGTTCCCCGTCGTCAGAGGAGTACTCTCGGAGCATGACCTCGCTGCCGGGTGTCCGGGCCGAGGCCTCGCCCGCGGGAACCCGGTACGCCGGCACGTTGTGGGTCGCGTCGTCGTACTCGGTCCGAACGCGTTCGACGAACGCCTCGGCCGCATCCACCGTGTCGGCCGGCGCGACGTGTCCGAGGAACTCCGAACCCTGCACCTCGAACGTCGCCGTCGCGGACTCCTCGACCGTCAGGTACGTGTCGGTCATTCGCGCACGTCCTCGTCCTCTCCCGTAGGTTCGCTTCCGCCTGCGGCCTCCTTCCGCCGTTCGACCACGACGCCTGTCGGCGGCGCGAACCGGTACAGCGCGAGGAATGCGACGATCCCGACGACCTCCGCGCCCTTGCCGACGATCGCCAGCGGATCGCTCGCGAGCGCCGGCGCGGTCCCGCCGCCGTGCCACCCCGCGTAGCCGACGAGGAACGCGGCGAGGGTCCCGGCGCCGAGCGCGTACAGCCGCCGGTACTCGTCCGCGCGCAGCGTCGCGACCGCGACGGCGACCGTGAACACCCCGCCGAGCAGGAACACGTAGGGGCGCGCGTCGGCCGGCTCGCCGAGCCGCGGCCACGCCCACAGGAAGTGGACGGCCGCGCTCAGCGCCGCGGTCTGTGCGGCCACCGCCCGGAGGAGACGCTTCCGCGAGGCGTCGCGCCCGGCGTACTCTCGGTCCGAACCCCTCTCCGTCGCGCTCATCGGATCACTCCCACGGGTGGTTTCCCGGCTCGTCGGGCCACAACGGGTACCAGTACGACTCGTCGTCTTCGAGCCCGAGCTCCCCGTCGAGGACGGACTGGAGCTTGAACTCGACCTGTTGGTTCCGGTCGCTCGTCCCCTTCGGCGAGAAGGGGTAGTACGCACCGCGCCTGAACGAGTAGATCCAGTAGGCGTCGGTACCGTCGCGCTCGAAGCCGAAGACGGCCGCGAGCAGGCGGGAGCCGAACCCTTCCTCGATGAACTGGTCGGCCGCGAAGTGGACGCTCGTCACCAGGTCCTCGGGGTCGTCGTCCTCCAGCACGAACCACTGGTAGCCGTGGTCGTCTTCGTGCCGGTGGAACCCGGTTCCGGTGTCGATCTCGCCGGCCTCCAGGATGGCCTCGACCGTCTCCACCGCGTCGTCGAACCGGGTGCTGTCGACGCCGGAGAAGCATAGCGCGGCCTCCCCGCAGTGGTCGTAGCCGAGATCGGCCTCCATCGTCATGTACGCGGTCGACATCCCGAAGAGGTCCTCGGGGTCGGCCTCGCGGGTCGCGTCCGTCTCGGCGCTCGTCCCGAGCACGGCGCGGATCGTGTCGAAGATGCCCATCTATGGGCACGGCTAGGCGACGCGGGGTTTAGGAGGTTTCCGTCGGGGGCCGGACTCTCCGCGGCGTCGCCCCTACTCCTCCGACTCCTCCTCGACGCGATCGAGGTACGTCAACACGCCGCGCGAGTTCAGGCTCGCGTCGGCCCGCGCGCGCTCCGGGTTCCAGAACTCAACGTCTCGGCTCGCCTCCTCGAAGTGCTCGACGACGGCCTCGTCGTCGCCGAGCGCCTCGCGCTTCTCTCGGACCGCCTCGACCCACTCGACGTACGCCCGCTTCGCCTCGCCGATCAGCGACGGCTCGTACTCGCGCGGCCCGAAGTGGCCGAAACAGAGGTACTCCGGGTCGAGCTCCTCGATCGCCGAGAGGTCCCTGAGACACTGGTCGAGGTCGAACTGCGGCGGCGGCGACGTGGGGCGAACAGTGTCCACTTCGGGGACGTAGATCCCGGCGGCGTCGGCGGTGAAGACGACGTCGGCGTCGGGATCGTGGTAGAACGCGTGGTGCGGAGCGTGCCCCGGGGCGTCGTGGACGACGAGCTCGCGGTCGCCCAGGTCGATCCGGTCCCCCTCGGCGATCCCCGCGATGCGGTCATCGGGGACCGGTGCGGGCTCGTCGTAGTACTGCCACTGGTCCTGCACGGCCGACTTCGTGCCCGCGACGAGCGCGCCCGGGTCGACGAGGTGTCGGACCCCCTTCTCGGGAACGCGGACCTCGGCGTTCGGGTAGCGCTCGGCGAGGTGTCCCGCCCCGCCCGCGTGGTCGAGGTGGGCGTGCGTGGCGAGGATCCACGCCAGCTCCTCGCGTTCGATCCCGATCTCGTCTATGGTCTCGAAAAGCGTCTCGCGGTTCGCCCCCGTGCCGGTGTCGATCACGACCGGTCGTTCGGCGTCGTACACGTACACGGCCCCGTACTCGTTGGTGTCGTACATCCCGGTATCGTGAACGTACAGGTCCGGAACCCCGCGAACCGCCTCGAACTCGCCTGCGTGCATGTGGTCACGACTCACGCGCGACGCCTTTTAACGATCGGTCGGGAGAGGGATCGGCCGCGACCGCAGCCACCCGCCGCGACCGACCGTCCCGCCGTGGCGGACCCTTATGGTCGCCCCGTCCGTGGGATCCGTATGCGCGTGCTCGTCACCGGCGCCACCGGATTCGTCGGCAGTCGGCTCATCCCGGCGCTCCTCGACCGGGGCCACGAGGTGGTCGCGCTCGTCCGCGACGCCGACGGCTACGCTCCCCCCGCGGGCGTTCGCGTGGTCGAGGGAGACCTCCTCGAACCCGACAGCTTACCGCCCGCGTTCGAGATCGACGGCGAGCCCGTCGACGCCGCCTACTACCTCGTCCACTCGATGGACGGCGGTCCGGGGTACGAGGAGCGGGACCGCAACTGCGCTCAGAACTTCGTCGAGGCGGCGTCGGCCGCGGGCACCGACCGGATCGTCTACCTCGGCGGGCTCGGCGAGGACCGCGAGGACCTCTCCGAACACCTCAAGTCCCGCCGCGAGGTCGAACGGATCCTCGGGACGGGCGACCCAGCGCTCACGACGCTGCGGGCGGCGATCATCGTCGGCGCCGGCAGCGCGAGCTTCGAGGTCATTCACGGGCTCGCGAGCCGGCTCCCGGTGATGACCACGCCGAAGTGGGTCGACACCCTCTGTCAGCCGATCGCGATCGACGACGTGGTCGGGTACCTCGTCGGGACGCTCGAAGAGCCGGCGACCGCCAGCGACACCTTCGAGATCGGCGGCCCGAACGTGCTGACGTACGCGGAGATACTCCGCCGGACGCGCCGCCAGCTCGGTCACAGGCTGCGGATCATTCGGGTTCCGGTGTTGAGCCCCGAACTGTCGGCGAAGTGGCTCCGGCTCGTGACCGACGTGAACCCCTACCTCGCGCGGTCGCTGGTTGAGGGGCTCCGCAACACCGTGATCGTCGAGGACGACCGGATCCGCGACCTCGTGCCGATCGACCAGACGCCGTTCGAGGTCGCGGTCGCGCGGGCGATCGACGAGATGAATCAGTCGGAAGCGGCTCGGTCGGCGGAGATCGGACCGGGGGCGCCCCGGTCGTGAGCCGCAACTACGGCGAGACGTGGGTGTACGAGAGCCTCGTCGGCGGTATTCCCGGACTCGACATCTCTCGGAGGCTCGCGGTCGCGATCCAGTTCGTCCTGTTCGAGGTCGGCGTGGTGGCGCTCGGCTGGTACTACGGTCTGTGGGACGCGGTCGTCGCCGGGACCGTCGCCGTCGCGGTGGCCGCCGTCGGCAGCGTCGAGATGCACCGGCTCGGCGCGATCAACCGCCGGCTTCCGACGCCGGCGACCCACAAGCGGCTGCTGTTCGGGTCGAGCATCGAGATCGTTCTCGGCGTGCTGGCGTTCATCGCTCTGATCACGTACATGATCGCATGGGACGGCGCGCTGATCGACCGGCTGTTCGGCCCGAACCCGCCGATTCCGGTGGTCTATCTCACGCTGTTGATCCTCTGGGACCTCACCTACCGGATCGGCACCTCGTGGTGGAGCGCGGTCGTCGCGCTGTGGCGCGCGGTCCACGTCGATCTCCCGCCGGAGGCGACTTCGAGAGTTAGGCGGCTTGACGCGGAGAACATCGCGTTCTCGGCGATCCAACTGACCCTCGTCCCGTTTCTGCTCGAAGAACCGGTCCTCCTCGGCGCGGTCGTGGGGCACGTTCTCGCGGTCGCGATCGTCTGCTCCGCGGCGATCGCGCTGTCTTGAGACGCATTGCGCCGTCGTGACTCAGCGACGACTGTCGCTCCGCTCCGCGAAATCAACCGGATCGGAGAAGGAGTCCGCGAGCCGCCGATTCACTTACCCTGCAGCTCTTCGAACTTGTCGAGGAGTGCCTCCGTGGAGTCGCCGGAATCGTACGTGAGCGACCCGGAGTACTCCGGCCGCTCGGCGTCGAAGTCGGCGTCGACTTCGCTGGTCTTCTTCTCGCGACGCTCGTGTTCGGCCTCGTCATAGGCACCCATTGACATGGTACACTCTCGCTTGGAAACTATCTGTATTATATGTGTCGGTGAACTGTTCGATCCACGAAACGTCTGTCGAGGGATCGAGGGGAGAGACTGATCGGTACGTGGGATCCGTCGGCGACCGGGATCGGCGCCCGATTCCGGTACTCCGGTTCCCCTCACCGGAACCGATTAACCCCGCCGCGCGGTAGCACCGTCGTGGCACAACCGATCCGATTCAGGCGCGCGCCCGGCGGCTGGAGTGCCGACCGCGTGCGCTCGCAGCTCGAACGCCCCCTCGACGACAACCTCGGGGCAACCGCGAGCGACCCGTGGTTCGCTCCGCCGCCCGGCTACGAGGCCCGGCGATTCGACATGGACGACGGCTCGTTCGCGCTGTTCTGCTGGACGGACGGCGACGACGACCCGCCGGACGGCGCCAGCGGCGGGCCGGTCGGGTACTGGGTCGGGAACACGGAGACGCCGAGCCAGCTCTGGCGGACGGACAAGTACGGCTTCGACGAGGTCCCATACCCGGTCTCTCGGTGGGTCCAGCGGGAGCTGCTCGCCGGGCTCCACGACGACGAGCCGTGGCTCGCGGCGTACCCGCACGTCTCGTGGTACTTCCTCCCGGTGTTCTGCTCGAAGGACGGCGCGGAGACGACGCGGGCGTTCTTCCGCGACCACGCGGCCGGGTTCCCCGACGCGACCCGCGAGGAGGGGACCGGGTTCGTCGAGGAGACGCTCCGACCGGGGACGCTCGACGACCACCGCGAGATGATGGCGGGGAAGCTCGGCACCTCGGCGTCGCTGGATCTGGTCCGGATGAGCGCCGCCATCGCGGAGTTCACCGCGGCCCGGATCCTGACCGAGGCCGGCTACGAGGTGACGCCCGAGATCGAGGTGACGACCGGCCACTCGCTCGACTACCGCGCGACGGACCCGGACACCGGGGCCGCCTCGCTGGTCGAGGTGACGCGCCCGCAGCCCGTCTCCGGGCGCTCCGCGAGCGATCCCGTCGCGGCGGTCCGCGACACCGCGGAGACGAAGACGAGCGGGCAGTTAGAGGCGCACGGCGGCGGCGTCACCCTCTTCGTGGACTGTACCTCCTTCCCCGCGGACGACTGGGCGGCCGTCCGCGAGGCGAAACCCGAGGTTCGACACAGGCCGGCGGTCGTCCTGCGTGCGCGACCGGACGGGCATGTGGAGGGGTACCGGAAGGGATCGGTGCCGATCGACCTGTCGGCCGCGATCGACTGGGTCTAGGGGCTCTGTTGAACTCCTCTCTTTGAGGTGTGTCTTCGTCCGAAACGGCTGATCGCCGAAGAGCGCTTCCTAATCGATCGCGGGAGTAAGTGTTTCAATTCGGTTGACCGGTTGTTTATAAGTGATCGAGTGGTGTTGCTGTCGACCGTTTATACGTGATCGATGACCTCGCGGTGAAGGCCTCCAAAGCCCCAGTCGCTGCGGGCGGCGCACGCTCGCTGTGCTCCTCACTCAGTCGCTCACTTCGTTCGCTCCCTCGTTGCGGTGCTTGCGTCGCCTGCGCCGCCCGCAGCGACTGCCCCTTTGAGTCCCACCCGCCCCGCACCGCGACCGCACCTCTCACCTCCCCAGCCTTGTCACCGGCGCTACGCGCCGGTTGCAAGCGAGAGCTTCGCTCTCGCCCTGTCGCTGGCGCCGACGGCGCCAGCGACTCCAGCGAGGGACCGAAGGTCCCTCTGGCAGCCGGCGCACAGCGCCGGCGACCTCGCACCGTCGGTGAGTGGCCCATAGGGCCGCTCACCGGGGCGCGCCACCGCATAGGTATTTATAAGCGATCGGTGCCGTCGGTCAGGGCTGTTTAAATACTGCATTGTCCCACCGATCTGCAATACTTACTCCCGTACTCTCTCGTTGCTGCTCCCGTACCGACCGGAACCGGATCGCATTCTGTCTCCTAATGGAGAGTTCGGCGAAGTCGTGCGAGTCCGTCTCTCGGCGCCGCGCGTCGGTAGCGCGGTTAACTCTGTGGGCGCGTCGCTCTCGACGTGAACCGCTTAAAAACGGAAGTCGCTTTTCGCCGCTCGCTCAGAACGAGACCGGGGACGGTCCGTCGTCGGCGTCGGTCGTCGGGTCGCGGTCCGAGTAGAACCGCCGACCGACCCCGCGGTGGCAGACGCCCGCGCGGAGCGCGGTGAACACGTCGTCCGCGTCGTCGAACGTCTGCTCGCCGAACCGCTCCAGCACGTCTCCGAGACGCTCGGAGCCGTCGGCGAGCTCTACGGTCGCGTTCCCGTGGGCCGCGATCAGTTCTTCCGAGGTCGTCGGATATTGGTGCCGTTCGAGTCGGTCGTCGACGCCGTTCAAGCGCATCAACTACTGCGAGCCGCCGATGGTTCTTAATGATTGTCCATGCACAACCTTAGTCCGGAGAATCAAATTATATTTCCTTATATTGTCGATCCTTCGCATGGCGTCCGCCGACGATCAACCGACGGTCGGGCGGCGCTCGACCGCCGACGCTTAGTGCGCCGTCGTCGAACGGCGGTCATGGACACGGACCGGATCGTCGCCGACCTCCACGCGCACACGACGGTCTCCGACGGCACCATGACGGCCGACGAGCTCGTCGACGTCGCCCGCGAGACCGGCCTCGATTGGGTCGCGATCACCGACCACGACCGCGTGCACCCGGACGTGAGCGCGCCGGTCGTCGAGCGCGGCGGGGTCCGGGTCGTCCGCGGGATCGAACTCCGCGTCGACGCCGGCTTCGAGCGGCTCGACCTCCTCGGCTACGCGGTCGAACACACTGAGGCGCTCGACGCCGAAATCGATCGGCTCCAGACCGATCGGGAGCGACGAGGGGCCGCGATCCTCGACGCGGTCGAGGACCGGCTCGGCGTCGACCTCGGCGTCGAGCCTCGCCCCGGACTCGGGCGCCCGCACATCGCCCGCGCGATCGACGAGTCGTCGGCGCCGTACGACTACGCAGGGGCCTTCGACGAGCTGATCGGGAACGACGGCCCTTGCTACGTCCCGCGCGAGGTGACGGAATTGGAGCGCGGCGTCGAACTCCTCCGAGACGCCTGCGCGCTCGTGGGGCTCGCCCATCCCTTCCGATACGACGACGCGGACGCCGCGCTCGACGTGGCCCGGGAACTGGACGCGGTGGAGCGGTACTACCCCTACGGGCGCACGGTCGACGACGCGCGGGTCGAGCGGGTCGCCGCCGAGAGCGACCTCCTGTTGACGGGCGGCACCGACGCGCACGAGCGCACCCTCGGCGAGGCGGGGCTGACGGCCGAGGCGTTCGCGCCGGTCCGCGAGCGGCTGCCGGAGCCGGTCTCCGATCCCGACTCCCACCCCGACGCGGCCTGACCGCGCCGGGGTTCCCAACCTTCCCGATCGACAAACAGGGTTAAGCCCGACGCCGACAGAGTGTGGCGTATGCGGTGTCACTACTGCGAACGGGAGGCCACCTACGAGGCTGAGCAGAGCGGCGTGGTCGTCGGGCTCTGCGAGGAGCATTTCAAGGCCCGGGTCGAGGAGCTCGCCGAGTCCGACGAACTCGCCTCGCTCCGCGACAAGATCGACATCGAGTCGTCGGAGTAGCCGTCAGTCGGTCGAATAGCCGTCGGTCGGAGCGGTTCGTCGATCCTTCTCAGTCCTCTTCATCGACCCTTTCGCCGCGGACGGATCATAAAAGACGCCTCGGAGCCAACGCTTCGGTATGCATCCAACGGACCGACCGCGACGGCTCCGGACCGACGGCGTCCGCCCGCTCGTCAGCGAGACGTCGCTGTCGGCGTCGGACCTCGTCGCGCCCGTCTTCGTCGACGCGACGACCGACGAGCGCGTCCCGATCGAGACGATGCCCGGTCACGAGCGCGTCCCCGTGAGTGAGGCGGTCGATCGCGTCGAAGAGGTCCGCGAGACCGGCGTCGAGGCGGTCATCGTCTTCGGGATCCCCGAGTCCAAGGACCCCGAGGGCACCCGCGCGTACGCCGAGGACGGCGTCGTCCAGCGCGCGATCCGGAAGATCACCGCCGAGACCGACGCCTACGTGATCGGCGACGTCTGCCTGTGTGAGTACACCGACCACGGCCACTGCGGCGTGATCGAGGAATCCGCCGAGACGGACCCGACGCTCACCGTGAAGAACGACGAGACGCTCGACCTGCTCGCCGAGGCCGCCGTCTCGCAGGCGGACGCGGGCGCCGACATGGTCGCGCCCTCGGCGATGACGGACGGACAGGTTCGGGCGATCCGCGAGGCGCTCGACGCGGCCGGCCACGAGGACGTGGCGCTGATGAGCTACGCGGTCAAGTACGAGTCGGCCTTCTACGGACCCTTCCGCGACGCCGCCGACGGCGCGCCCGCGTTCGGCGACCGTCGGCACTACCAGATGGATCCCGCCAACCGGCGCGAGGCGCTCCGCGAGGCTCGGATCGACGCCGAGGAGGGCGCGGACGTGCTGATGGTGAAGCCCGGCCTCCCGTACCTCGACATCGTCGGCGACCTCCGACGGGAGTTCGACCACCCTATCGCCGCGTACAACGTCTCGGGTGAGTACGCGATGCTCCACGCGGCCGCGGAGAAGGGGTGGCTGGATCTAGAAGAAACGGCCCACGAGTCGCTGCTGTCGCTCAAGCGCGCGGGCGCGGACCTGATCATCACGTACTTCGCCGAGGACCTGGCCGAGCGCGTATAAGTCGAGGTAGGTGGTAATCGGTGCTCTTGCTGATTGTTCATCTTGGCGCGCGCCTCCGAGTGGCCAACAGGCCACGAGGAGCGCCGCGCGAGGGAGTCGGCCACTCGGAGCGAAGCGGAGAGTGACCGACGAGGCTGGGGAGGCGTGAGGCCGTGCGGGGTGGGACTCAAAGGGGCAGCCGTGAGACGGGCGCACGCTCGCTGCGCTCCTCACTCAGTCGCTCACTCCGTTCGCTCCCTTGTTGCGGTGCTTGCGTCACCTGCGCCCGTCTCACGGCTGGGGCTTTGGAGGTGTTTATCCGGGGAGCTTCGTCAGTAGCGATTTATAAACCGATAGTCCGAACTCGGTATTCGTTCACACCACCTGTTCGCCGTCGTCGTCGTACACCTCGATGGCATCGACCGGGCAGACCCGCGCCGCAAACTTCGCGTCGAACTCCTCGTCGTCGGGCACGTCGACGACGAACACGTCCTCTTCCTCCTCCTCGCTTCCCCGCAGGTCGGCCTTGCCGTCGTTCAGGTCCTTCTCGAAGGCGTCCCACTCGGCGACGCACTGGAACATCCCGACGCAGGTGTCTCGGTCGAACTTCACGCGCATACCTCCCGGTTCGACGAGGCGGTACAAAGCGCTGGCGACGGCGTACGGTGGATCGACAGAACCGGATGAGTGACCGATCGCGGACCGATGCTCTGCGGCGGACAGCTTCAAAGCCCCAGCCGCTCGGTCGGACGTGATCGGTGACCCGGCTGCGAACACCTTCAAAGCCCCAGCCGCGAGGACTCGCGCGCCTTGTTGCGCTCCTCGCTCGCGTTGCTCGCTGCGGTGCTTACTACGGCGTGCTTCGTCCTCGCGGCTGCCCCTTTGAGTCCCGCCCCGCACCGCAACCGCACAGCCTCACGCCTCCCCAGCCTCGTCGCTCGCTTCGCTCGCGACTCCCTCGCACGCGCTCCTCGCGCCCTTATCAGGGCGCTCGGAGGCGCGCGCCGACCGCAAACCGTCGAGATCGAACGCCGTCGTTAGACGGTTCACCGGTCACGACCGTCCTTTTTAAGCGTCGCAGGCACCCATCCCCGCGTATGACCACGGTCTGGCTCGTCGATCGGGAGTTCGACTCGAAGGGGCTCGTGCGGCTCACCTACGCCACGGAGGACGGCGAGCGCATGCACACGAAGGAGCTGGCCGAACAGCGGCTCCTCACGGGCGACGGGATCACCGCCGGCCGCGAGGTCGAGGAGAACGCGCTCGGGGAGAGCCCGGCCGACGAGATCGAGCGGTTCGCGTCGGAGGCGTCGAAGATGGCCGCCGAACACGACCTCGACGACACGGTCTGATCGCCGTTCCGCGCACGTCTCCGCGCCTGACCGCGCAACTGGTCCCACACAACCGAGGCCGTTAAGAGGGAACCGGCGGAAGATGCGCGTGAAATGCCCAGTGGTGAGTACGACCCCGACGCCGTCGAGCCGCGCTGGCAGCGGCGATGGGTCGACGAGGAGACGTACGCCTACCCCGACGACGACCCGGTCGATCCGAACACCGTCTTCTCTATCGACACGCCCCCGCCGACGGTATCGGGGAGCCTCCACATGGGCCACCTGTACGGCTTCACCCTCCAGGACTTCGTCGCGCGCTTCGAGCGCATGAACGGCGGGGCGACGTTCTTCCCGTTCGGCTACGACGACAACGGGATCGCCTCCGAGCGGCTCACCGAGGACGAACTCGACATCCGCCATCAGGACTTCGAGCGCCGGGAGTTCCAGGCGAAGTGCCGCGAGGTCTGTGCGAACTACGAGGAGCAGTTCACCGAGAACGTCCAGTCGCTCGGCGTCTCCGTCGACTGGGACCACACGTATCAGACGATCGAGCCGCGCGTTCAGCGCGTCTCCCAGCTGTCGTTCGTCGACCTGTACGACCAAGGCCGCGAGTACCGCGAGAAGGCGCCCGCGATCTGGTGTCCCGAATGCGAGACCGCCATCTCGCAGGTCGAGACCGAGGACGACGAGCAGGCCAGCCACTTCAACGACATCGCGTTCCCGGTCGCCGGGAGCGACGCGAACGATGACGACCCCGACGAGTTCGTCATCTCGACGACCCGGCCCGAACTCCTCCCGGCCTGCGTCGCCGTCTTCGTCCACCCGGACGACGACGAGAACCGGCACCTCGTCGGCGAGTCCGCGGAGGTCCCGCTGTTCGGCCACGAGGTGCCGATCATCGCCGACGAGCGCGTCGACATGGAGACGGGCTCCGGCATCGTGATGTGCTGTACGTTCGGCGACCAGAACGACATCGAGTGGTACCAGGTCCACGACTTGGACCTCCGCGTCGCCATCGACGAGTCCGGCCACATGACCGAGGTCGCCGAGGAGTACGAGGGACTGCACGCCGACGAGGCCGGCGAGGACATCGTCGAGGACCTCGACGAGGCGGGCGCGCTGCTCGACCGACGCGACATCACTCACACGGTCAACGTCCACGAGCGCTGCGGGACGAGCGTCGAGTTCCTCGTCACCGAGCAGTGGTACATCGAGATGCTCGACAAGACGGACGAGTACCTCGAGATCGGCCGGGAGATGGACTGGTCCCCCGAGAAGATGTTCAGCCGGTACGAACACTGGGTCGAGGGGCTGCAGTGGGACTGGCTCATCTCCCGGCAGCGCTCCTCCGGCATCCCGTTCCCCGTGTGGTACTGCGAGGACTGCGGCGACGTCGTCGTCGCCGAGAAGGCCGACCTCCCGGTCGACCCGCTCTCGGACGACCCGCCGGTCGACGCGTGCCCCGAGTGCGGCCACGACGAGTTCGAGCCGGAAGACGACGTGCTCGACACGTGGGCCACTTCCAGCCTGACGCCGCTCGTCAACGCCGGCTGGGACTGGGACGAGGAGGCCGAGGAGTTCACCATGGAGCACCCGGAGCTGTACCGGTTCGACCTCCGGCCGCAGGGCCACGACATCATCAGCTTCTGGCTGTTCCACACGCTGGTCAAGTGCTACGAGCACACCGGCGAGGTCCCGTTCGAGGAGACGATGATCAACGGGCACGTCCTCGACGAGAACCGCGAGAAGATGTCCAAGTCCGTCGGAAACGTCGTCGAGCCCGAGACCGTCCTCGAGGAGTTCCCGGTCGACGCCACGCGCTACTGGGCCGCCGGCACCGCCGTCGGCGACGACTTCCCGTTCAAGGAAAAGGACCTCCGCGCGGGCGAGAAGCTGATCCGCAAGCTGTGGAACGCCTCCAAACTCGTCGAGTCGCTGGCGCCGGAGCCGTATCCGGACGAGCCCGCCGACGAGGAGCTCCGGGAGCTCGACCGGTGGCTGCTCGCCGAGCTCGACGGCGAGATCGAACGGCTCACCGAGCTGTTCGAGGACCGCGCGTTCTCGAAGGCCCGCGACGAGCTCCGGAGCTTCTTCTGGAACACGTTCTGCGACGACTACCTCGAGATCGCCAAGCAGCGCGAGGACGACGCCGCGGCGTACACGCTCCGAACCGCTCATCGGCGGTTCCTGAAGCTGTTCGCCCCGCTGCTCGCGCACGTCACCGAGGAGCTGTGGCACGACATGTATGCGGACGCCGCGACCGAGGCGCCCGACGCCGCCGACGGCGCCGGCGACTCCGTCCACCTCGTCGACTGGCCTGAGCCGCTCGGGACCGACGCCGACCGAGACGCGGGTGCGGCCGCCACCGCCGTGGTCGGCGTCCTCCGGAAGTACAAGAGCGAGAACCAGCTCCCGCTGAACGCCGAGCTGGACGCGGTCGAGGTGTACGCCGACGTCCGCGGGTTCGAGGACGACATCACCGGCGTGATGCACGTCGCCGACCTCACCGTTCACCCCGACGAGGACGCCCCGGTCGAGACGGTGGTGACCGGGATCGACCTCGATTACGCGACGGTCGGTCCGAAGTACGGCGACCAGGTCGGGGACATCGAGGCGGCACTCGCTCAGGACGAGTACGAGATCGACGGCGACGAACTTCACGTCGCGGGCGTCACGCTTGTTGACGGGGAGTTCGAGATCGAAGAGGAGCGACAGTACCAGGGTGACGGTGAGCTGTTGGAGGCGGAAGACGTGGTCGTCATCGTCCGCGACGACACGTAGGCGGTCACGCTCGGGGGATTCGGGCTCCGCCTACAGATCCGCGCCGACGGCGGCCTCGACCGAGTCGAAGCCGTCGCGGTCGAGGAGGTCGAGGATCCCCTCATTGATGTCGCGCGCGAGGCTCGGGCCCTCGTAGACGAGTCCCGTGTACAGCTGTACGACGGACGCGCCCGCCCGTATCTTTTCGTAGGCGCCCTTCGCGTCCGAAACGCCGCCCACGCCGATCACCGGAACGTCCGTGCGCTCGGCGACGAATCGGATCCGCTCCGTGGCGATCGACTCGATCGGCTTCCCAGAGAGCCCGCCGCGCTCCGCCTGCCGCGGGCTCTTCAGGGAGTTCGGCCGCGAGGTCGAGGTGTTGGTCGCGATGACGCCGTCGAGACCGAGATCGTCGACGACGCCGAGCGCGTCTTCGACGACCGGCTCCGGGAGGTCCGGAGAGAGTTTCACGAGGAGGGGGTCGGCGCCCGCGTCCGCGAGGGTGCCGAGTATCTCTTCCAACGCCGCGCGGTTCTGGAGCTCTCGGAGGCCGGGCGTGTTCGGACTGGAGACGTTGACGACGAAGTAGTCGCCCGCGTCCGCGACGCGCTCGTACGTGTACAGGTAATCGTCGGGGGCCTCGTCGAGGGGCGTCGACTTCGATTTCCCGATGTTGATCCCGACCGGGACCTCCGGCAGCGGTTCCCTGTCGAGCCGCTCGCCGACGATGTCGGCGCCCTCGTTGTTGAATCCCATCCGGTTTATCAGGGCCTCGTCCTCGCGCAGCCGGAACAGCCGCGGTCGCGGGTTCCCCGGCTGTCGCTCGGCGGTGACGCCCCCGACCTCGACGTGGCCGAACCCCAGCGCGGCGAGGCCGCGCGGGATCTCCGCGTTCTTGTCGAAGCCTGCAGCGACGCCGACGGGATTCGGAAACTCGTTCCCGAACGCCTCGACCCGCAGACGAGGGTCGGTCACTGCGAATCGGTCGCGGAGGAGATCCGTCACCGGCGTCGTTTGTACCGTCCGTAACAGCCGGTGTGTCAACCCGTGTGCGGTCTCCGGTGGGAGGCCGAACAGCGCCGGCTTCAGGAGATCGTACGCGCCCATCGTTTCGGTCTCGTCACGGACGGGCATCAATCCGCCGACCGCCGTCGCACGTGACGGATCTCGTGAGGCCCGGATCTTCGGTGTCTCGGTCCGCCTTCGAAGAACAAGGAATGCGGTGGAACGCCCGGTCGACCTCAGAAGTCGTGTTCGAGGTCTTCCGGACTCGAGTCGGCCTTCTGGATGATGATCTTCCCGTCTCGGACTCGAACGAACACCTCGTCACCGATCTCCATCCCGGCGACGGCGAGCTCGTCCTCGTGGAGGTTCACGTGGACGTTGTGGTACTCCCCGTCGTCGTCCTTAGCGCCACTCGGGCTGAGCTTCTTTTTACGGACCATCGCGGTTGTACTGGTCGGAATTCGCCATACCAGACACATAAGTGTTGTTTACAGAGAGCCAAGGGGAAAGCCCCGACCTGAAGGCCGGGGATGAATCCGTCACCCGAGCAGGCCGGGTAACGCTCCTCCTTGAGATCGTCGCACGCGACGACGAATCGGTCGTCTTTCCGCGCGCGCCACTAATGTGGACTGTCCATCCCCGTTCTGATCCACTCAAAGCCGACCGAAACCGCTAGCCCGTACCGAGTTAGTATATAAATGTTTTGGAGGACAGCTTTCATTTCCCCGATATATTTATTACAGACTGTGTGTTGGGTTCGCATGGAGGATAAACCATGGTACGTGAAGACGGTAAGCGAAACTTCGCCCTTCGAGAGGAAGACGGATCGGAACCGAGCGAGTTCTCGGGTAACATGCCTCGTCAGGCCGCGCTCAAGGCCGCCCGCACCCTTGATCCCGCGCCTTCGGAAGCGGATGCGGAGCGAATCACGCTCCGTCTCCGCGAGAAGGGGACGCAGAAAGTCCACGAGTACGAAGGGTGGGCTTGGAAGGACAGTGCCCCGGAGGTCGACGAGGCCGACGACGAGTTCTGGCTCAACGACCTCGACGACATCACGAAGGCGAACGTCTCGAAACAAGGGATCGAGTACATCGACGACGAGTAGCCTTCGAGGTCAGACCAGTTTTTCTTCGTGCCTGTCCGCGTAGCTATCCGCTCGTTCACACTTCCCCGTCATGAAACCGCATGACGTAGCGCCGGTAGTTCGACGGGGTTAAATACAACCCGGCCATCGTGACTAATGCGAAGAACGCACCTGCGAACTCGGGCCGTTCAACTCGGCCCGGTTTCGCTGGATCCGAAACGCTTCGATGGGTTTATGACCCCTCGAAGGGTACAGTAAGATCCGCGAAGATGAGGATTTCGCCCCCTGCGCTCCGGCGTAAGAGGAAATCTGATGTGAGCCGTGGTAGTTCGGTGTCATCCAGGTCGCTGGGTGAACCGGACACCACATAGAC
>NZ_BBJP01000001.1 GCF_000739595.1 Halorubrum halophilum
TATTCGCGTGCTTCTCGTGCACCAGTCGTTCTCCGTAAAATCAGCGGGACACTCCGTAACGATCGAGGTATGTTCGTTCACGAGACGATCTTGTCCCTGCTGGCGACATGGCGCCAGCAGGGACGCAATCCCTACGAAGAACTTCGCCGAGTCGTCAACAACAATGAGATGATCTCACGGACTCACGCTGTGCCGGCTGTCGAGACTTCGGGGTAAACTCATACGATATGTTTAATAGTTCGGTGGGTGACGGAATGAGCGCAATGTCGGATGTAAGCATCACCGGCGTAGAAACATATCTGGTCGCGAATCCGTGGAAGCCATGGGTGTTCGTCGAAGTCGAGACGGACGCCGGTGTCACCGGAATCGCTGAAGCGACCACGCACGACAAACCGCGCACGGTTGCGGCAGCCATCGACGAGATGTCGAACTTCTTCATTGGCCGGGATCCGTTCGACACCGAAGCCCTCTGGCTGGAGATGTATCGCGACGAATGGTTCTCCAAGAACGTCATCAACACCACCGTCGCCTCCGCCATCGATATGGCATGCTGGGACATCAAGGGGAAGATCCTCGACAAACCGGTCTACGACCTCCTCGGCGGAGCCGTTCACGGCACTGAGCTACGGACATATGCGAACGGCTGGTATCAGGAGACCGGCGGCACCCCCGAGGGCTTCGCCGAGGCTGCCGAACGGGTCATCGACGACGGCTACGATGCGATGAAATTCGACCCCTTCGGTACCGCCTGGCAGTCCATGTCGCGCAAAGAGCAGAACAAGGCTGTTGATATTGTGGGCGCGGTTCGCGAGGCTGTCGGCCCCGACGTCGACCTCCTCATCGAGTGCCACGGCCGCTTCTCCGCTGGCCAGGCCGTCGAGATATCCCGCGAACTCGCGGAGTTTGATCTGACTTGGTTCGAAGAGCCGTGTCCTCCGGACTCTATCAACAGCCTCGCGGAGGTGTCGCGAAAGTCTCCCATCCCGGTTGCCACGGGTGAGCGGCACATGACCAAACACGACTTCTACGAGCTGGTCACGCGCACTGATGTCGATGTCTTCCAGCCAGACCTGATGAACACAGGTGGCATTACCGAAGGAAAGAAGATTGCCGGTCTATCGGAGGCCGACCACGTCGATATCGCCCCGCACAACCCCCAAGGCCCCGTCGCAGGTGCTATCTACGGGCACTTCTGTACATCTATCCCGAATTTCCGAATTCAAGAGATGTTCCAGACGTACGACGCCGACTGGGTCGACAACATACTGAAGGACCCGCTTGTCGTCGAAGACGGTTATATGCAGATTCCCGACGGCCCCGGCTACGGCATCGAGCTCGACCACGACATTATCGAGGAACACGAATATACCGAGGATAAGGTCCATACTATCGATCTCTGGGAATCCGGCTGGGAGGACCGCGCACAGAACAAGCGCTAACCCTGTCATCGAACCACTCGCGAGTTTGGGGTCACCGACCTCGACTCGCGTCCCGAGACAGTGTAGTGGGCTGTTTTGCTCCCCGGTATCACTCAGTATTACCTGCGAAGGTACCTTATACGTGCTTGACGCCGTTGTGGAGGGTTCCGATCGTCTCAAGGTCGATCGTGATATCGTCGCCGGGCTTGAGGGTGAATCCTTCCTCGGGGACGAGTGCCGTCCCGGTGAACAGTACCGCGAGCTCCGGCACCGCGTTGTGTCGTGTATAGTACGAGACCAGCTCGTCGCATGTCCGCGCCATCTCGCCGGTCGTCGTGGACTCAGCGTACATCGTCTCGCCGTCGCGGGTAATGTCAATATGCATTTCGAGGCTGTGCGGATCTCCGACAGTTGCCGTCGAGGTCACGTTGGGGCCAAGCGAACAACACCGATCGTAGACCTTGGCCTGCGGAAGGTATAGTGGGTTCTTCCCCTCAATATCTCGGCTACTGACGTCGTTCCCGATTGTGTATCCTACTGGCTCACCCCGATAGAGGACGATCCCGAGTTCCGGTTCGGGCACGTCCCATGTAGAGTCGGAGCGGATCCCAACATTGTCGTCCGGACCGACGGTGTGGTTCTCCGTCGCCTTGAAGAAAATTTCCGGGCGCTCGCTCTCGTAAACGTTGAGGTACATCTCCGGCATGGTGCTTTCTGCCTCCCGTGCCTCCTCGCTGATCTCGTAGGTCACTCCCGCGGCCCACACCTCGTCAGGGACGACGGGGCGCAAAGGCGTGTTGAGGACGGACTGATCGAGTTCTGAGGCGTCGTCAAGGAGCCCGGCGGTGATGTCGTCAATATCGGTTCCCGTGACCGAGGCGACGCTCGCGAGGTCTCTGAACCGTTCAATGTCGTTGTGCGCGCTGGTGAGGTCGTAAACCATGCTATCGGTTTCCACGACCAGACGTGGCTCACTTTCTGCATGGATAGCGTAGTACCGCATCATCTCATCATTGAAAACAAGAGGGTTAATTCTATCGACGGGAGCAAACGAACTGTCCTCGGCTGAAAGACTTTCAAGGCCGGCGTCGTGAAGATTACCGAGAAGACGACCGGTCTAGAGATGCATGTCTCGTCGGCGGCCTGAAGATCCCCTCGATCAACACGTACCACGACAGGGACGCAGGACTAGCGTTCCAAATGACAATGAGGACGGTCTACGACAGCTACTCATCGTTCGGCGTACCGCCTCCCGACCGTCAGCGGTCTCGATCCAGAATGGTCGGCCGCCGGAATCACCGTCTCCACAGTTTTCCGACTACTTCCCGCTCGGTTCCGCGTTACCATTCCCGTTCTCCGCGCCGCCGCCCCGCTCGCCGATCTCGCAGACGTCGGCCTCTATCGCCGTAAGCCGGTACGCGGAGAATCCGAGAAGTCCGATCGATGCCCAGAGGACAGCGAGCCCGTCGAAGGGGAGGACGGAAGCGCCGTTGGCGGCGCCTGCACTGAACAGTGCGGCTAGGACGGTCGATCCGCAGCTCGCACACCCCCCACCGACAGTAGCAGCAATGACGCCGAGACCCGCGCCACCCGCGCCCTCTGCGGCGCCCGCGGCGCGACGGATCTGGTACGTCGCCAGCGTGACCACGACACCGGTCGCGAGCGCAACGAGAACAAGGCTCACTTCCTCGACGGTAGGTGGTGTGCCGACGCCGGGGAAGAGCGAGACGGCCACCTTCACACGAGACGCGAGTGGAAACCCCTCACCGAGGACGACATCGAGCACCACTGCCGGGTTCCGCGCGGCCGTCGACAGGACAAGCGTCGACGCCGCTGCTAGGAGGGCGACCGCCGTGCCCCGTGGTCTGCGGAGGGTGTCGACTGTGATCCGGACCGCCGTCGCCAGATCATCTCGGTCGGTCGGCAGCGGACGCGAGGGGACGTTCCGACCGTCTCTGTGACCGCTCCGGCTCATAGCTCGAGTGCCCCCTCGAAGACCCCGTACGGCTGGTTTCCGACGACGGTCGTGACGTACGACCCCTCGCGGAAGAGCACAAATCCTGGCAATGTGTCCACCTCGTTCTCCTTCGCGGCCGCCTCGTCCGCCGCCACGCGGTCTTCGATATCCGGGTTCCCGCCGTCCATCGTGCCGACAACCGCATCCGGATCGGCGTTGATATCGAGGTCTGCGAGGAGAGACCGTGTCGCGTCTGCAACGGTGTCCGCGTCGATGGCATCCCGCTCGTCGTAGTACCCCTCTTTCAGCGTCCAGAATCCGTCTGGATCGCGCTCGCGGACGGCCCACAGCGCACGGGTTGCTGGTCGTCCCCAGGGCTCGACGCTCGGTACGCCTCGCCAGACGTAGGTCGCGCGCCCCGCGTCGATCATCTCTGCCCGCAGCTGTGGGAGCGTCGAGTCGGCGAACGCTGCACACGAGCTACAGGAGGGATCCTCGAACGCGACGACTACCGCCTCCGCGTCGGACGGATCGGGACCGAGCGTCGGTGCCTCTTTGAGTCCATCGCCAGCCGGGTGCGTCGTGAGCGACGGTGACTCCTCTTTGTCGCCGAGACATCCGCTGAGCGACCCGCTGGCGACCGCCGCACCGGTTACCAGTGCCGCCCGTCGGGTGAACGTTCGGGTCACAGATCGAGAGGTTCAATTCCGACCGCCGACGCGGCGTTGAGGTACGCACTGCGCGCCGACTCGTCGAGTGTGCGGTGCGGGTGACGGGTCCACTCGGTCGGTCGCCACATTGCGTCAGTTCCTGTCTTGAAGTCCAGTCCCCAGTCGATGAACTCCAGTGCCGTATGTGGGCTTTTGGCCCCTCTCGGCACGGCGAAGGTGTTCTGTGAGTAGAGGACGCCGGCCTCGGGAGCCACCTCAACGATCGGCGTCCCGTCCTGCGAACAGAGACACATTCGCGGGTTCGGGAGCACGGCTGCTTGGACGCTGGCGTCGCGGAACGCCCGCCAGCAGTCGTTCCAGTCGGTCCAGTACGATGTCACGAGCGGCTCCTGTGCGACGAGTGCCTCGCGGATCGCGTCGGGATCGTCCGGATTGTTCGGATCCTGTCCCGTGTACAGTGCGGCGATCTGCGCGGCGAGGATCGGATCTGCGGGCATCGAGATGTGGCCGGACAGCGATTCGTCCCACAGCAGGTCCCAAGATGAGGGGCGATCGAGCGTGTCGCGGTGGAACGCGAGCGCGTACGTCATTGGTGTCTGCGGGACCCCGTACAGCTCCCCGTCGCGGACGTAAAACGACTCGTCGTGGTCGTACCGCTCCTCCTCTGGCGGCCAGAACGGCACGGTGTTGCCAGGGAGCGGCTCAAGGAGATCCTCGTCGACGGCGCGCTGGAACCGCCGAGATGGGAGCGTAACCACGTCCGGAGTCTCGCCGTTGGTGAGGCGGGCGTACTGCTCGGCAGCCGAGACGGTCTCGCTCTCGATATCTTCAAGCTCCGCGTCGAACTGGAACGCCTCGGCCTGTGACCGCCAGTAGTGCTGCCACGACCAGTAGGTCAGCTCCTCCGAGGACGACAACGGCGGCCACTCGTCGAGCGACGCCGCACTCCGCCGCTGTTGTCCGCGAGCGAGACACCCCACGATCCCGCTCGCGCCCACGGCGCCGATTTCGGCCATGATTCTTCGTCGTGATCTGGTCATACATAATTTCATACACTCTATCAATGTATGTGTTACGGTGACACAGATCACAGAAATCCTCGACATCGATTCACGCAGACACAAGAGAGGTAATATATCCCATGTGTGCGGGTGACACAAGAGTAACGTTTTAATCACGTCGCAAAAAGGTATCATCTATGGGTCAGCCAACCCTCAAGGAGCAATTGGAGAACGGAAACACGACCGTCGGAACCTTCCAGAGCATTCCCTCGGCCGCCATCGCGGAGATCGCCGGTCTCTCTGGGATGGACTTCACGATCCTCGATCAGGAACACGGGCCGCTCACCGCTGAGTCCTCACTGCCCCTCTGTGCGGCAGCCGAGCGGGGCGGCGCCAGCCCCATCGTCCGAGTCCGAGAAAACTCACCGTCGGAGATTCAGCGTGCTCTCGACATCGGCGCGTCGGGCGTCGAGATTCCGCAGATCGAGACACGCAAAGACGCGGAGGCTGCTGTCGCAGCGGCGCGCTTCGACCCTCTCGGCGAGCGCGGCCTCTCGCCGTACGTCCGTGCGGGCGGGTACGATGGGAGCGACAACTACACCGCCGAACAGAACGAGGAGACGCTCGTCGCAATCCACGTCGAAGGACAGGAGGGGCTCGACAACCTCGACGGCATCCTCGACGTCGAAGGGATCGACGTGGTGTTCCTCGGGCCGTACGACCTCTCGCAGTCGCTTGGTATCGCCGGACAGGTGACAGACGAGCGCGTCGAAGAGACGATGGAGGAAGTGTGCAGTCGCGCCCGCAATGCCGGGAAGATCGTCGGTACCTACGCGGATACACCCGAACTGGCCAACCGCTGGATTGATGTCGGTGTGCAGTACGTCGCAATCTCTGTCGACGCCGCGCTGCTCAAGGGCCGATTCACTGAAGTCGTGGATGCCGTGGACACGTCGTAGACGGCGGTCGATACCCTATAACGCTGGAACGGCCGACGCGCCTGACAAGATGTGATCGTCGAGGAACGGGATCTCTCGGGGAATCCCGCTGGCAACACGACCGCAGACTTTTTTTATCATATAGCCACCTATTTCGTAGTGATGACATACACGATCGCGATTTCACAGGCGGACTTTCCGAACGCGAACACGGAACTCGAGGTCTTCGAACTCGCAGACGAAGATATCGCCGTGACCGTTGGATCGGCCGAATCGGAGGCAGAACTCATCGAGTTGGCCTCGGGCGCAGACGGCCTGTTAGTCCAGTACGCGCAGGTCACGGAGTCGGTGTTCGAACAGCTCCCGGAGCTGTCGGTGGTGTCACGGTACGGTATCGGCGTTGACAACATTGACGTAGAGGCAGCGACGGAACACGGCGTCGCGGTCACCCACGTTCCGTCGTACTGCGAGGAGGAAGTGGCGACCCACGCGATCTCGCTACTCATGACACTCGTGCGCAAGACTTCGCGCTACGACCGCGAGGTCAAGTCCGGCAACTGGGACTGGAAGATCGGCCGGCCGATCGAGCCGCTGACGGGGAAAACTGTCGGCTTCGCGGCGTTTGGGAAGATCCCACGGACGTTCGCGAAGCTGCTCGACGGGTTTGACCTCGAATACCTCACGTACGACCCGTACCTTTCAGAGGAAGATGTCGCCGACCACTCGGTCGAACTCGTCTCCTTTGAGACCCTGTTGGCCGAGTCGGATGTCATTTCAATACACGCCCCGCTCGTCAAGGAGACACGACACCTCTTCGATGCGGACGCATTCCGGCAAATGAAAGACTCCGCGTTTCTTCTCAACACCGCACGCGGACCAATCGTCGACGAAGACGCCCTCAATGAGGCACTGCTTGCGGACGAGATCGCCGGGGTCGGGGTCGACGTCATGAAGGAAGAGCCGACCCACGAGTCGCCGCTGTTCGAGCGGGAGGACACGGTTGTCACGCCGCACGTCGCGTGGTACTCGGAATCTTCTTTGACTGAGCTCCGGCAGAAGGCAGCCGAGAACCTAGTTCGCTATCTGCATGGGGAAGCCCCCCATGGATTCGTTAACGAGTCCAGTGTTTCACTTCCCGACAAGTAAACACTCACCGACCTGTTCAAGTTGTATGTATTCCCCAGAACGATTTCGCCACTCTCTCAGCAACGACATCATGCCATCTTTCTGTGAAAGCGTTCAGACTGCTCTGTTGAATAGCGTCCTCTGAGTCGAAACAAAGTGTCCTCCACTTTAGGATCACCTACAGCAACCCCTCATATGCTGCTTCTCATTCCGGCATTTGCTGATGGCACCGCTATTCAACAGAGCAGCTTAGACCATATTATTGTGGGAACTGACCAGTCCAGATCGTAGTATCGGCGAGCTAATACACTAGATCGAAGAAATTTCCATCTAACGTGCGAAGTCAAGCTAAAGACGGTTGAACAAGCGAGTTATCCGCGACAACGAGATGGTCTCATAGACTCATAAGAATCGTTGCGATTTTTCACACGTGGTTGGTAACTGATGACAGTGTCAGCCGTGCTGAGGAATGCATCCGTGTAATAGATGAAACTAACCGCAACAATCACTATCGGACTGATCCGGGTGTTGATTCTCCGGGGTAAACACTCCCCCCCCCCACCACAAGTTTTATAATAAAACATGATACACGGTGTTGTGTGATGCAAGACGATAGTGATAGACGGTCTTTCATGCGCAAAGCTGGGGCTGCAAGTGTAACCGCTGGCATGATGTCGATCGCTGGCTGTAGCTCCCTCGGTGGCGGTGACTCCGATAGTAGTGGAGGCGGGAGTAACTCGGGGTCTGGCAGCGGTGGTCCCGAGATGCCCGAGATGACCGCCACGCTTGGTCACTCCGGTCCGGAGGATATCACCCAACATCAGCACCGCGCCGCAGTGACGTTCAAGAATCACATCGAATCGGCGTCTGATGGGAACTTCACCATCGAGATCTCTCCCGGTGGCGCGCTGGGGAGCCTGCGGGAGATGATCGAGCAGAACCAGTCGGGATCGCTGGAGCTCGTTGGGTCAACCGCGGAGGGACACATCGCTCCATTCTACCCGAACATCAACGTCTACGCCCTGCCGTACGCGTTCCGGAATGTCGAGGTGGCTAACTACGTCTTCGATAACGAATTTGGTGACACCCTCTGGGAGGACTTCCGCGACCAGACTGGGCTCCGGATGTTGACGTGGTACGACAATGGTGGATTCCGGTCGTTCGGCGTCTCTGGCGTCGAGATCGAATCTGTAGAGGACATGGAGGGGCTTGATATTCGGACGATGCAGATCGAGGCCCACCAAGAGCTGGTAAGTCAGTTGGGTGCCAACCCGACTCCGATCGACTGGAATGAACTATACCAAGCCATCGAGCAAGGCGTCGTCGCCGGACAAGAGAACTCTATCCCGACGGTGATCTCTGGTGACCTCCACGAGGTGCTCGATTGGATCATCCTTGATCGACACGTGTTCACGATGAACTTTATCCACGGTAACGAGGAGTGGTTCCAAGGTCTCCCGCAGTACTACCAGCAGCTAGTCGTCCAAGCAGGACAGCTGGCTTCGCAGGAGGCACGGAGTATCAACCGCATCCAACGTGAGCGGGGTAGACAGACGGTTGAGGACGCCGGGGTCACGGTCTACGATCCGCCACAGGACGTCATCGACGACTTCGCGGAGGCGACACAGGAGCCTGTCGGCGAAGTCGTCCGCGACCAGATGGACGACCCTGGTCTGGTCGACGAGATGCAGGAAGCGATCCAGCAGGCTGAAGAAGATCTCGGGTACCAGTAAGCGTTCACCACCTGTGTCCGTCCGATGTACAGCGATCCGACCGAACCGGTTCTCTCTTTCCAGTGACAATGTACGAAATACTACTCCCGATAACGACCGATAGCGCGCGCACGATCCGTCAGATAGCGGCCGTCGAAGACCTTCCACTCCAGCGGGACGAGGTCGAAGTGACGCCGTTATACGTCTTCGAAGAGCTCGACTCCGATCTCGGCGGCGTCGTGTCCACGAAGGAGTACAGTGACGTGCCCGAGACGATGAGTCAAGCCACGGACCGGCTCACCGAACTAGGGTTCGAAATCAACCCGATCATCGCCGAGGGAGATCCCAAAGACCTCATCGTCTCGATAGCTGACGAGCGGGACGTTGATCACATTCTGGTGACCGGCCACCGTCGCTCGCCCGCCGGAAAGGTGTTGTTCGGGAGCGTGGCCCAGGCGGTTGTGATCAACTCCGAGGTACCGGTGACCGTCGTACAGACGGTAGACGGCGACGGTGAGGAACAGTAATGATGTGGAACTACTCGTCCGGCACCGGAAAAATCAACTTCTCCGATTCCCTTGGCACGGCTGTCATGGCTATCGGAATTACTGTAACTCTTCCCACGCGATCGACCAGCGGAACGGAGGTGAACGGATGGTAACATCTCCATTCGACACGGACGGACAGTTCCGGACCGTCGCCACTCGGATCGTCGGCATAATGGACGCGGTGGACCAAGCGATCAGGAAACTGTGTCTGGGGCTGTTATCACTCCTTCTCGCCGTCGTCGTCCTCAACGTCGTGATGCGGTACGTGTTCGATAACTCGCTGGTGTGGGCGAACGAACTGTCACGGTACCTCATGGTCTGGTTCGCCCTCCTGATGACGGCCGCCCTGATCAACACGGACGACCACCTCAACGTGACCCTCGTCTACGAGAAGTTTACGTTGCGGACTCGGTACTGGATCCAGGTTGTGATGATGCTTATGTACGTCGTGATCGGACTAGTCTGGATGACCTTCGGGCTAGACTACACCCTGACGGCGGGATTACAAGCGGAGGCACCTGCCCTCAACTTTCAACTCATCTGGGTATACGTAGTTATCCCGATAAGTGGGTTGCTCGTGATTGCCTTCTCGCTCACCCGGCTGCTGCGGCTCGTCATTCTCGGCGAGACGGGCCAACTTGAGACGCAGTACGCTCCTGCTACGGAAGAGGTGACCAGCAATGATTGAACTTCTCCCGGTGCTCTTGTTCCTGTTGTTCCTGATCTTCGTCCGGATCGACATCGCATTCGCCATCGGGGCTGCCTCGTACCTCTGGTTATTCATCGCTGGCGAGTCGATGACCACAGGAGTCACGCGGGTCTTCAGCGGGCTCAACTCGTTCGTCCTGCTTGCGATTCCGTTCTTCCTGCTGGCGGGCGAACTGATGAACAACTCCGGCATCACCAATCGGATCGTCAAGTTCGCGAACTACACCATCGGGCGGTTCCGGGGCGGGCTGGCGCAAGCGAACGTCCTCGCGAGTCTGTTCTTCGCCGGCATAACCGGTGCGGCAGTTGCCGACGTCGCGGCGCTTGGGTCCGTGTTTATCCCTGCGATGGACGAGGAGGGGTACGACACCGACTTCAGTTCAGCGATCACGGCGGCATCTTCGATTGTCGGTCCGATCATCCCGCCAAGTATTATCATCGTTATCTATGGATCGGTGACGAGTACGTCGATCGGTGCGCTGTTCTCCGCTGCGATCATCCCCGGGCTCTTGCTCGGTGGAGCGCTCATGGTCATCACCGGAATCCTCTCGGTCCAACGAGACTTCCCGAGCCACACACCGGATGTGGAGCGTTCGGAGGTTCCGAGGCTGCTGTTTGACTCCCTGATCGCACTCACTATGCCCGCGATCATCCTTGGCGGCATCCTCGGCGGAGTGTTCACCCCAACCGAGGCGGCGGCGGTCGCCTGCATCTACGCACTCCTAATCGGCGGAGTCTTCTACCGGTCGCTCGGCAGTTCAGATATTTATGACTCGCTGTCAATTACCTTGGAGCGGTCGGCGCAATTGTACGCGATCATAGCCTTCGCAATGATCCTGTCGTGGATGCTCGCGAGGACGGGGATCACCCGAGATCTTGCGGCCGCCCTCGTTCAGATGGGACTGAGTCCCGAGATGTTTATGCTATTCGTCGGCGTAATCCTGCTGTTCGTCGGCACTTGGCTCGAGATCGGAGCTGCGGCTATCATTCTCGCACCCCCCCTCGCCACGATTGCGGAGACGCTCGGCATCCCAGCCTACCAATTCGGGATTATGTTTATCGTGACGCTCAACTTCGGCCTCATCACGCCGCCGCTCGGTATCTGCCTGTTCGCGGCGTCGAGCGTCTCTGACCGTCCAGTCTGGGAGATCAGCAAGGAAATCGTACCGTTCTACGTCGCTGACATCGCGGTGCTTCTGTCGATTATCTACCTGCCGTCTCTCACCCTCACTCTCCCGCGTCTGACCGGATTCTGAGGCTTTTTCAACCGTTTTTGTTTCGTCTCAGGCTTGACATCCCCGCGGTGACAACGCGAGACAGCGGGCCGGTTCCATGTCCCACTGGCACTTTCTGATGGCTGCCTACAGTCTCGTGCGTCTTGATCCTGATTCGATCGCCTTGGAATCAGTTCGATCGAAGAAATAACTCTTTTGAATAAACCAATAACATTATATAAAAGAAGTTGTCTACAGCCTTCTCTTGTGGGCTCGGGGCAACGATATTGGTCGCATCGGTGTCCGCATGACCGGGATTGACCATTCTTCATTCACTCAACCGTTAAGGCTAACGTGCAAAACTGAGGTGGTATTTTGATTCGTGGCACCTCTCAGATAGTGTACTGGACGGCAGATCGGGTGGTCTCGGGATCGTAATCGTCGCGCACGAAGTGCTGGACATCCTCGACGCGCAGGGGAAAGACGCGTCCGCGGCGTCCGAGTAGGTCCGGTGTGACTTCCCTTCGACGGCCGAGCTACGACACCGAGACCGTCGCGCCGGTCTCGGCGGCGGCGTAGATCGCTTCGAGGGCCCGCATGTCGACGAGGGCGTGGTCGCCGTCGGGGTGAATCGGCGCGTCGCGGAGCACGCGGTCGGCGAAGTAGTCGAACTCCTCGGTCATTTCGTCTTTCATCACGTCTCGCCGACCGTCGGCGACCTCCAGGCGCCGGTCGTCGCTGTGGAGCGTTAGCGTCCCTTCGGGCTGTCCGAGGAAGGCGGGTTCGAAGACCAGTTCGCCGTCGGTGCCGACGACGCGGAGGTGGCCCGTGTACGCGGCGTGCTGGCTGGCGGTGCAGGCCGCCTGCGTCCCGTCGTCGAATCGGACCGTGAAGGCGGCGTGTTGGTCCGGCACGTCGCGGAACGCCTCGTCCGTCGACCGCATCTGGGCGGTCACGCTGACGGGGTCGGCGTTGAGGACGAACCGCGCGGTATTGAGCGGGTAGATGCCCAGATCCATCACGCTCGCACCGTAGCCGACGAGGTCGGGATCGAGGCGCCACTGGTCGGGATCGCCGGAGACCGTCTCCAGCATCTGCTGGTTCATGCTCCCGTGCACGCCCACGGGATCGCCGACGGCGCCCTCCGCGATCAGTTCGCGCATCCGGCGGACCTGCGGGTCCGTCTGCATCCGGTAGGCGACCATCAGCGGGACGTCCTCGGTGGCCTCGACGAGGCGCTCGGCGCGCTCGCGGGTCGACTCCACGGGCTTCTCACAGAGGACGGCCTTCCCGTGTTCGGCGGCGGCCTCCGCGTACGGCAGGTGGAGCGCGTTCGGCGTACAGACGTAGGCCGCGTCGTACTCGTCGGTCGCTTCTCCGTCGGTGAACTCCTCGTAGGTGAGCGCGGCCTCGACGGACGGGATCTCCTCGGCGGCCGCGGACGCCTTCTCTCGGGTGCTGCTGACGAGGACGGTCGTCTCGCAGAACTTCGAGTCTTCGACGGCGGGGATCGCCTGCTCGCGGGTCCACCACCCGAGACTGATCATCGCGATCCGGAGCGTTCCCGACTTCAACTGCTCCCAGTCCCGGTGCCTGACGCTCTCGAGATAGTCGGCGGCTGACATAGCTCGACGTTCGCGGCTACCCGCAAAAGTGTATTGGACGACGCGGCTCGGCGGTGATGGCGACGCCTCTCGATCCGCGACGGCTCTCGACTCTTGACGAGCGTCATCGACGCCTCGCGGGTCACTAGAACCGTAAGAATGGTATGGGTCGGTCGCGAACGTCGACGCGTGTCAGAGCCCAACCAGAACTACGTCGGCGGAGAGTGGGTCTCCTCGGAGACGGGCGAGACCTTCGACGTCGAGAACCCCGCGAATCCCAGTGAGACGGTAGCGAGCTACCAGCAGTCCAACGAGGCGGACGCCGTCGAGGCAGTCACGGCGGCGGCCGACGCGAGCGAAGAGTGGGCGTCCACGCCCGGTCCGGAGCGCGGTCGGATCCTCCGGCAGGCGGGGTCGATCCTCGCCGATCGGAAGGACGAGCTCACCGAGATGCTCGTTGAGGAGGAGGGGAAGGCCCGTCCCGAGGCGGCCGGCGAGGTACAGCGCGCGATAGACATCTTCCACTACTTCGCCGGGAAGGCCTCGGACCTCGGCGGGACGGTGAAGGGATCGAGCAGCCGCGACACGACCCTCTACACGCGCAAGGAGCCGGTCGGCGTCGCGGCGCTGATCACGCCGTGGAACTACCCCATCGCCATCCCGGCGTGGAAGCTCGCCCCCGCGCTCGCGGCGGGCAACACCGTGGTCATCAAGCCCGCGAGCGCCGCTCCGGGCGTCGTCCTCGCGGTCACGGAAGCGCTCGACGAGGCCGGGCTCCCGGACGGCGTGCTCAACGTCGTCACCGGCCCGGGAAGCTCGGTCGGCAACGAGTTCATCACGAACGAGGGGACCGACGCCGTCTCCTTCACGGGCAGCGGACAGGTCGGCGAGATGGTCTACGATCAGGCCACGGACGCCGGCAAGCGGGTCCAGACCGAGATGGGGGGGAAGAACCCGACGCTGGTGGCCGACTCGGCCGACCCCGCGGAGGCAGCCGAGATAGTCGCGAGCGGCGGGTTCGGGACGACCGGCCAGTCGTGTACCGCGTGTTCCCGCGCGATCGTCCACGAGGACGTCTACGACGAGTTCGTCGACGAGCTCGTCGAGCGGGCCGAGGCTATCGACATCGGACCCGGGCTCGACCACGAGATGGGCCCGCAGGTCAGTGCCGACGAGCTCGAGTCTACCTTGGAGTACATCGATATCGCCCAGGATGAAGGCACGACGGTCGCGGCGGGCGGCGGCCAGCCGGCCGGCGACGCGGTCGAGACCGGCTACTTTGTCGAGCCGACCGTCCTGACCGACGTCGACAACGACGACACGATCGCGTGTGAGGAGGTGTTCGGCCCCGTCGTCGCCGTCATCAAGGTGAGCGACTACGACGAGGGGCTTCACGTCGCCAACGACGTCGAGTACGGGCTCTCGGCCAGCGTCGTCACCGACGACCACACCGAGGCCAAGCGCTTCATCGACGAGATCGAGGCCGGCGTCGCGAAGGTCAACGAGAAGACCACCGGCCTCGAACTCCACGTCCCCTTCGGCGGCTTCAAGCGCTCCTCCTCCGAAACCTGGCGCGAGCAAGGAGATGCCGGCCTCGAGTTCTACACCATCGAAAAGACCGTCTACGACAACTACTGAGGCGGTCGTCCGTTCCCTCTGTCCCGCGGGCATCGTCGCGCAATTAACCGGCCTCGTCTGTCCCACTGACGGCCGGTCCGACTTCCGTCCCGGAGGGGAGTTTTATCGAGCTCGCGGAGAAGTACGCTGCGACCACCGAGACACCACGGAACGGCGGCGGTCCCCGACCGGGAACGCGATGTTCGGCGACATCACCCAACAACTCATCCTCAAGTTCTTCGGATTCGTCACCGTTCGCACGAGCTAACCGGAACGAGCCGTCGAGAGACTCTCTATCCGGAAGTTGGCCCGCGGTGAGCCGTCGATGCAACTGTACCAACTCGACGGGTGTCGTCTGAGAAGCGTGCCGGTCGTTCAGCGTGACAGAAAATGCGTTCAAGTTGATAGGTAGTGGCTGGTGGTACTCGACTGTACAGGCAGTCGTCACGGGTGAAATGCTGTACGCCGACGGCGGCTGGCAGGCATACGGCTGGGGCGCGGGCGATCAGTAACGCTCCCAGTCACGTCGGCGTTCCGTGTGGCATGATAGTCGTTCTGAGAACCAGAACGAAAATGCGATGAACTACCGATATACGTTACAAATCTACGACTGTAATTGATTTGGGAAAAATCGATCCATATCGGCCGAATAACGGGCTTTACGTGACAATACTCCTCGTATCGATGCTCCCATCTCGCCCGAAAGGCATTCTGAATATCAGAACCAATATCAGTAGTTGATGTTCAGCTCGACGACGTTGGCCGCGCTGAGCACGCGTTCGGGGAGTCTGCCGTGGAGGTCGTCGTCGCTGACGCGGCTGGCCGGCGCCGACACGCTGATCGCGCCCAACACCTCGTCCGAGGAGTCCTTGACCGGGGCCGCGATACAGCGCAGTCCTTCGAGCCGCTCCCCGTCGTCGATCGCGTACCCGCGGTCGCGGACGCCCTCCAGCGCCTCGAACAGCTCTTCGCGAGAGCCGACGCTTCGGGGGGTCTTCCGTTCCAGTCCGCGCCGCTCGATGATCTCCTCGACGCGGGACTCGGGCAGGTGTGCGAGGATGGCCTTCCCGAGCGCGGTGGTGTGGAGGTACGTCCTGAGCCCGGCGTACGTGTCGAGGTCGACGGCCTCCTCGCCCTTCGACCGCATCAGGTACACGCCCATACCCTGCTCCTCGACGAGGAGGTTCGCGAGCTCGCCGGTCTCGTTCGCGAGCGACTTCACCTCCGGCTCGGCCACCTGATAGAACTCCATCGACTTCCGGGTGGAGCCGCCGACCTCGAGGAACTTCAGCCCGAGCTGGTACTCGTCGCCGGTCTTCAGCACGTACCCGTGCTTCTGGAGGGTCGTGAGGTGGTTGTGAACCGCGCTCTTCCCCATCTCTAGCCCATTCGCCAGCTCCGTTACCCCACACGGCCCGCGGTCCATCAGCTCCTCGACCAGCGCGAGGGTCTTCTCGGTGGTTCGCACCGGGTGTTTGGCGTCCATACTGATTGATCAAGACAGACACCGGTGATAAGTGTTCTGGATAATAGAACAGAATCGGGGACCGAGCCGTCACGCTCGCGGAGAACAACGGAGCGATCGGCCGGGTCACGTGACCAGATCGACCGGATCACCCGGCTCCCGATCGTGGTCGCACAACCAGCCGACGAACGCCTCGAACAGCGCGGGCGAGTTCGCGGCATCGTGAAACAGCACGATTTCGGGGTCGTCCGTCGCGAACGGACCGACGGCAGCCTCGAACCGGTCCCGAAGTTCGGTGACCGAGTCGGTCGTCCAGTCCTCGACACTGCATGTCCACGGCCAGTGGTGGAGTGTCTCCCCGTCAGTCCCAACTTCGACGATCCGGTTCGGCCCCGCGAACCCGCGCTCGCGCAGGGTTCGCTCGAACCGGGCGGCGCGTTCGCCGCCGGTGTCGCCGTACGGGAACCGGAAGAGCTTGGCGGGGCGCGTCGCTCCGACTCGGTCGTAGGCCGCCTCGATGCGGCGCTCCGTGCGCTCGATCTCGCGGACGAATTCTGCCTCGGACAGCTCGGACGCGCGGGGGTGCGACCACGTGTGGTTGCCGAGGTGGACGCCCTCCCGCACGGCTCGCGTCGCGTACTCGGGGTGGCAGTCGAGACGGCTCCCCTCACAGAAGAGGAGCGCCGGCACGTCGCGGGCCGCGAGCGCGTCGAGCTTCTCGTCGAGGGTCGACGAGGGGGCGTCGTCGACGGTGAGATAACAGGTCATCTGCGATCTCTTGCAGCCGTTTGACGCGTCGCGACCGGACGTAGTAAACGTGACGCTAATCGACGATCAACGAGTAAGAGTTATGTGACCGTCGAACCACCATTCGCGTATGCGTTCGACATGTACCCAGTGTGGAGACACAGTCGCGAGAGACCACGGCTCGCTCGTCTGCCGAAACTGCGGCCGCACGTTGCGGCACGGCGCCGACTGACTCTTCGACGATCGGTACCGCGCTTGACCGCCCGAAGCGCCCTGCTAGTACATCGCGTCGCGGATGTCGTCGTCGAGGTCGTCGAACCGGTCGAGGTACTCGCGGCGGTCCTCGCGGAGCGCGTCCCGGGCTGTCTCGAAGTCGCCGACGCGGTCGGCGACGGCGAACCGCTCGATGTCGATCCCCGGAACGTCGCTCGGGACGGTCAGCCCGAGGTCGTCGTCGCGCTCCCACTCGATGCGGTTCCGGGCCGCTCCCTCCAGCACGGCGACGGTCTCCTCGACGCCGACATCGATCGGATCGTCGGTCCCCACCGCGCCGGTGTTGATGACGTAACACTCGACGTCGAGGTCGGCGATGAGGTCGCGGAATCGGTTCCCCTCCTCGCCCTCTGAGCCGACGATGAACGGGTTGGTCCCGACGACTCGGATCGGCTCGCCCACCCGCGAGGGGTCGCCCGCACTCGTCTCGACGGACTCCCCGAGCATGAACGCGACCGCGGCCTGCTCGTGGTCGAGGCGTGCAATCGGTGGCATGAGCGGGTTGCGCGTGATGAAAAACACCTGATCGACGCTGTCTAGGTCGATGTCGTCCGCCGAGCTCTCCAGTCGGTTCCGTCGGATGGTCGCCCGCGCGTTGCGTCCGTACCGGGGCTTGTCGAAGTGGACCGCGCCGTCCTCGTCGACCGCCACGTTCTCCAAGACGGCGCTCTCGTCCGTCGCGGCGCTGTGCAGTTCGGGCTGTTCACCGGCGTCGAGGCCGATGGTTTTGATGTAGAGGCCGCCGCCCTCGCTTCCGGCAACGCTGCCCGAAGGGAGGAGCGCGCAGACGTCGTCTTGGATCATCTCGACGCCTTCGGGGTCGTCGAGCCAGAGCCCGTGGCTCGTCAGCGTTGATTTTCCAGTTCCAGAGAGCCCGAGGAACAGCTGCCCCACGTCGCGGGTGTCGTCTCCCTCGATGAGCGTGACGCGCTTGCTCCCCGCGTGGAGGCCTAATCCGCCCTGTCGCTTCGCGCGGTGCATGAACAACCGGAGGAACGACTTCTTCGCCTCGCCCGTGTAATCGCTTCCGAGGACCGTCGTGACGCCCTCCTCCGGGTGAACCCGGATTCGGGGATCGTCCGTCGCGTCGGGTAACTGCACCGTGACGAAGTCCGGCGATCGACCCTCGGCCGGTTCGAGGAGCTTCGCCCACGAGAGCGCGATCCGACCGTACGCCGCGGGGAGGAACAGCCGACACGCGTATGAGGTCTCCGCGTGTCGACCGACGACCCGGTCGACGCAGACGACGTCGTTGTCCGAGTCGTTCACCCACTCGACGCCGCGCGCGAACACGTCGTAATCCCCGTCACCGAAGTCGTCGTCGATGACGTTCGCCGTCGCGTCGGCGCTCCGCGATCGATAGTCGCTCACGTACGACGGCGACCCGTACTCCGTCGTCACCTCCTCGCCCGCCGACAGCTCGCGTAACTCCGCAAACGAGGGGTTGTACGTAACGTGGTCCGCTGTCGCCGGATCCGGATAGTCCGCGGGTTCCGGGACCGCGTCATGGAAAGCCATGTACGGCATTCCGAGCGAGAGTATAATAAGCGTACTGAACGGTGGAACACTGTCCAAAGCCGAGCCGCTATCAGTCGAAGCAGCCGCGTCAGCGCGGACGGTAGCTGCTCGAACTCCCCTGCCCTCAAAATATATCTAAAATGGTGTTTAAGAAAACGTGCGTGATATCTATAATATCTATCAATCGCATTTGGGGCCGTTGATCCCGTCCGGGGTCACGAGTTCCGGACGGTGTCGACGGCGGTCGTCGTCGAGGCGGACACCGGCTCGGTTATCTTCCGAACGATCAGCGGGGCGAGACACCGATGATTTTGTCACGTCCGGGATCGAACTCCGGGTATGACCACCGAAGCGAGCGGGACGAACACGAAGGTCGCGCGCGTGATCCGGGAGTACGACCTCGACGACATGGGAGCGAACTTGGAGGCCGCGTGGACCGGCGAGGCGGGCGAGCGGACGAGCCTGCGGGATCTCGCCGACGAGTTCAACGAGGCGGTGTTGGAGGCAGCCCTCCGCGAGGTCGGCGTCTCGTCGCTCAGCGTCGACGTATCGAGCACGTACGAGGCCCTCCGCGGCGAGTCTGGATCGTCGGCGACGCGGGCGCGTCGCCGCCTCGAACGCGAGGGGATCGACGTCGACGAGCTCACCGGGGACTTCGTCACTCATCAGGCGATCCACACGTACCTCACGCAGGAGCGCGAGGCGAGCCTCCCCGCGGCGGACGACGATATGGCCGATCGAAAGGTCGAGACCATTGAGAAGCTGCAGGGACGGGTCTCGGCGGTCGCCGAGTCGGCCATCTCGTCGCTCGCGAACGCGGAGGAGCTGGACCGCGGCGACTACGACGTGCTCGTCGACGTACGCGCCGTCTGCCCGAACTGCGGGACGGACGCGCCCGTCGGGGAGATAATCCGGCGAGGCGGCTGTGGCTGCACGGCGGAGCCCGTTACCGACGATGGGTGAGTCAGGTATCACGGCGGCTCGCGACGTGACCGACACTGCTCGCTCAACGCATGTCCGATCTGCCAATATATCAGAATGATATTTATTATTGTAATCTGATATTCTCTGCGGATCAACCGCAGGCTTGCGGTTCGAAAAACGAATCTCCGAACAAGCAAGTGGTGGTGGTTGTATTATCTATACGTATGACTACACTTACTCAACCGATTTTACAACCAATCCGAATCACGCCTTTTCAACCATGACAAGAGTCGAGATCGCACTAATAGACAGTATTTACTGGTGTCGTGACACTTAATCTGAGCCGCGGAGTACTTTGCGTGTCCAAAACATCATTATTCTTGCATATATGTGAGATTGATGATTTCTTGCTACGCGCCATTTGAACCACTATCTGATCGACTGCGGCGATATCACTCGTCACTGTCGAGGTCGAATACGACTGCCGCAGATGCTGTCGCTCAACGGTTTGTTCGTCGTAGAAATGCTCCGGCTGGGATTCGAACCCAGGTCATCACCGTGAGAGGGTGATATGATTGGCCGGACTACACCACCAGAGCGCACGTCCGTTCGACGCAATTACGGGTATGGCAGGATATTGTAAAACTGTTCCGTTTCGACCCTGCCGTGTCCCGGTTTACCGTGCCTGACCGTCTCGCTGCTGCCGGCGTAACGCATCGCTCGCGTCGACTTCACACGTCGACTGCGAAGGAGGTCGCGTCCGCAGCGGCGTCGGCGATCGCGGCAAGGAGATCGGCCACGGCGTCGAGGTCGCCGGTGTCGACCACCTCGACCGGCGTGTGCATGTAGCGGTTCGGGATCGAGACGTTGAGCGACGGGACACCGCCTCGGGACGTGTAGAAGGCGTCGGCGTCGGTACCGGTCCGGGAGCCCGCCGCCTGCAGCTGTACGTCGATGTCGTCGGCAGCGGCGGCGTCACGTGCGAGCTCGACGAGGACGGGGTGGTTCGCGCTGCCGCGGGCGATCACGGGGCCGGCACCGAGCTCGACCGGCCCCCGGTGCTCGCTGTCGACGTCGGGGTTATCGGTGGCGTGGGTGACGTCGACGGCGACGAACGCGTCCACTGCGTCGAGGTCGACGCCGACCATCTGTGCGCCCTTGAGCCCGACCTCCTCCTGCACCGTGGAGACGGCGTAGACGGTGGCTTTGGCGTCGCGTTCGGCGGCGCGGCGGAGCCCCTCCGCGGCCGCCCAGGTGCCGGTCCGGTTGTCGATCCCGCGGGCGGCGATCCGGTCGCCGACGAGCTCTTCGACCGAGGTCGAGAAGGTGACGGGGTCGCCGATCTCGACGTGTTCCCGGGCCTCCTCGGCGTCGGCCGCGCCGATGTCGACGAACTGCTCGGCGATCTCCTCGTACTCGTCCTCGGAGGGGTCGCGCAGGTGGATCGCGGTCTGGCCGATCACGCCCTGCACGGGCTCGTCGGCGTGGACGGTGACGTGCTGCCCCTTCGAGACGGTGCGGTCCGAGCCGCCGATTCGGGAGATCCGGAGGAAGCCGTCGTCGAGCACGTCGCGGACGATGAAGCCGATCTCGTCGGCATGGCCCGTCAGCGCAACGGTGGGCGCGTCGTCGTCGCCCTCGTGGACGGCGACGGCGTTGCCGTAGGCGTCGATGGTGACCTCGTCGGCGAAGCCGCGGACGTAGTCGGCCCAGACCCGCTGGCTCGGCGTCTCGAAGCCGGAGGGACTGGCGGTCGCGAGCAGGTCGTCGAGAAACGCTCTCTGAGAGTCGCGCATACGCGTGTTGGTCCGGCGGTCGGCAAGAAACCGCCGATACGGGGCGGTCTCTCTACCCCCTCACCGACACAAGGGACTTGAGGCGCGCTCCCCTCCAGTCCGTATGGACATCCTCCGAAGCCTCCGGACCGTCTCCGAGGCCAGCGGGCCGGGCGTCGTCGACTGGGAGCGGGCCGCGACGGCCGCGAAGGCGGGCACCGATCCGGGGTCGCTCGCGCTCAGCGACGCGGAGCGGGCGGGGTACGCGACCGACGTGCGCGACGCGCGCACCCGACTCCGCGAGGTCGCAGGCATCGAGTTCGACGTGCCCGACGCGATCGAGGTGCAGAACCGTCACCACTGGATCGACGCCAGCGTCGACACGTTCCGGAACGTGATGGCGCCGATCGAGGCGGCCGCGACCGGGGACGAAGAGTCGGCCGGCGTGGCCGGCGGGTCGGCCGGCGGAATCGTCGACCCCGCGGGCGGGCCCGTGGACCTCCCGGCCGGCGACCTCACGCGGGGATTCGCGCGGGACCTCTCGCGGGTCGCCAACACCGGGTCGATGGCGTTCACGCTCGGATTCTTAGCGCGCAACGTGCTCGGCCAGTACGACCCGCTCCTGTTGGCCGACGAGCCCGACGCCGACCACGGGCTCTACTTCGTCCACCCGAATATCGTCGCGGTCGCGGCGTCGCTCGACGTTGACTTCCCGCGGTTCAGGCGCTGGATCGCGTTCCACGAGGTGACGCATGCGGCGGAGTTCGGCGCGGCGCCGTGGCTCCCCGAGTACCTCGAATCGCGGGTCGAGCGCGGGATCGAGGGATTCACCGGCGGCGGGGGATCGGCCGGTAGCGACGGACTGACCGCCGGCAATCTGCCGGTCGACGCTCTGGACACCGAGCCGTTCGCGGAGCTGCAGGCGGCGATGACGGCGGTCGAGGGGTACGCCGAGGTGCTGATGGACCGCGCGTTCGACGGCGAGTACGCCGACCTCCGCCGGAAGCTCGACGAGCGCCGTGGCGGCGGCGGTCCGATTCAGCGGCTCGCGCGCCGGCTGCTCGGGCTGGGACTGAAGCGTCGGCAGTACGAGCAGGGCGCCGCCTTCTTCCGCGAGGTCGTCGACGCCCGCGGAATCGAGGCGGCTGGCGTCGTCTGGGAGCGCCCGGAGAACCTTCCGACGAGCGCCGAACTCGACGATCCCGCGGCGTGGCTGGTGCGGGTCGACCCCTGAGGAGGCGGACGAGCGAGCGACTCTCGGTGTGTGGACCAGTCACCCCTCGATAGCGACGGTTACTTATAAATGAACGAGGCGATGGCGTGCGCCTGCGAGCGGGCCGTAGGCCCGCGAGCAGACCGCGCGAGGGAGTCGGCGCGGCGCTTTTAAGCGCCGCGCCGACGAGGCTGGGGAGGCGCGAGGTGCGGTTGCGGTGCGGGTGGGACTCAAAGGGGCAGCCGTGAGGGCGGCGCAGGCGATGTAAGCACTACAGGGAGCGAGCAACGCGAGCGACCGAAGCGCACAGCGAGCGTGCGCCGCCCTCACGGCTGGGGCTTTGGAGGTGTTCTCCGAGCAGTGTTCGATCGCTTATAAACAACCGGCTGGGGCTTCGGAAGTATTCACCACCGAGTCACCGATCACATATCGCTGAGCGGCTGGAGCTTTGACGGTGATTTTTTCTCTCGACCCGCAATCTGCTACTTATAAACGATCGACTGGAACTCCACCGCAGTTCGACTACACCACCGATCTTACGTCAGTCGCTTATCGCGGAACGCCCGAATAACGTCTTGACGGGCGATGATACCGACGATCCGACCTGCATCGTCGACGACCGGGACGCGGTTGATGTTCGGATCATCGCCGGTGAGCAGATCGAGCACCTCGTTCATATCTGTCTCGGGCGTCACTGTCGCCACGTCGGTGCTCATCACCTCCGAGATCGGGCGGTCGGCGTTCCGCACCATGTCGACGCCCAGATCGAGGTCGGCCCACGGCGCCTTCACCTGATAGGTGAGCGTGTCGACGAACGGCGGGAGCCCGATCGGGATCCACAGCGTCTCGTCGTCCGGCTCGAACAGATCGACGAGGTCAGACTCGGTGACGACGCCGACCAGCCGGTCCTCGTCGTCGACGACGGGGAAGCCGCTGAAGTCGTACCGAGCGAACTTCTTGAACACGTCGGCCACGTCGTCGTCCGGGGCGACCGTCTTCACGTCGGGTTCCATCAGGTCACGCGCTTGCATACGGTCGCCGTCGCGGCCGGGACCCGTAGGCGTTTCGACCGGCGCCGTGTTCGGATTGGAGATGGGTCTGAACGTAGCTCCTGTTAACAACCAGACTCGGATCAATAGTGGGAGTGGAACTGTTCTCTTCCAGATGGGGTGTGACTCCCGAACCAGAGCCGGTTAGAGCTCCGGCGTCTGTGACGCGTCAACCGGGGTTGCTGTCGATCGGTTCGGAGCGTCTCGCCCGTCTCGCAACTGGAGGTACGCCGACGCGATGATCGCGTAGTACGGCAGGAAGAACACCGTTGTGAGAACGACCGTCACAACGTCGGAGACGACCGCCATACCGGCGAGATCCAACAGGGATCCGACGCCGCCGAGGAGCCCGCCGAACAGCGCGGAGACGACGACGAGGAGACCGAGTTTGAGCCGGGACCCGCGAGCCAGCCCCCAGCTCCGCTTGAGGCTACCGATGAGACCACGATCCTCAACGGCGACCGCGAAGATGAAGAACAGGAACGACGCCGCGAGGAACAGCCCCGGGAATAACAGGAGGATGGTCCCGATCATAATCGAGAAGCTCACGATCACTCCGCCGACGAGTGCGATAGCTGTTGCACGCCCAAGTCGTCGCGTCGACGTTGCGGGGAACGTCGATACGTCACTGAGCGGCTGAGCGAACGTTCGCGAGAGAACGACAAAGAACGTCGAGCTCAAAACCGTGAGCGCGATGAACAGCGCGATTCCAACACTTCCGGGAATGGGAAGCGCAAGTCCGACATTCTGCTCGAACTGCTCGGCCGCCGCTGGCGGGAGAAACCCCAACACGGCGCTGTTGACGCTTGTTTGAACCCCGAGCTGGATGATAAGGAACCCCAAAAACAGGATCCCGCCAGTTCGACTGACTGTCCGTCGAATGCCGTCGCTAACCGCCTGGGTAAGTTGGAGGGCCATTCCGATCGTGGCGTCTCTAGCAATGTTAATAAAATAACCGGAATAGACGAACGAGTCTGTTTCGACCCCAGTTCTGCTCGTTCGTCCTGTTGAGACTTCCGATATCTCCCACTAGAGAGATTTTGACGTATCACGTCAACAGTATAGTAGATGGCCGGGGTGGGCTCCGAACCCACGATCTCCGCATGTCCCAGGTCCGAGGCTCGGCGGAGCCACGGGAAGGACGCGGACGCTTCCAAGGCGTCACCGCACCGAATCTCTGAACCCTATGAGTGCGGCGCTATGTCCAGCTAAGCCACCCGGCCTCACTGTTCCGTACCGCGATGAAACCCTTTAACCTTCCCATCCGTCGGAAGGTTGCGAACCCGTGACAGAGTCGGCGGGGTCGACGGCGGGACCGACCGCGAGATCGGTGACGACGACCGTTTCCACCGCTTTCGCGAGGCGCCGACGCGGACCCCGCGGATTTATGGCCGACGGGGCGGATCTCCGGGATATGAGCCTTCCCGAACTGCTCGCGGGGACCGTCGGCGACGAGGAGGTCGTGGCCGAGGTCCCGCTCGGGGGAGCCGACCAACTCGCGGTCACGCCGACGCGGACGCTCGTCTACCGCGGCGACGGCCTGCTGTCGGACGAGTCGGTCGCGGAGTACTCCCACGACGTCGAGCGTATCGCGGTTTCGACGGGTCGCCGCAAGGCGAAACTCACCCTCGGCTACGGCCTCGACGGCGACGAGACGATCTCGGTGCCGGCCAAGCGCGCCGACGACGTCCTCCACCCGATCCTCGCGGGCGTCCTCTCCGCGAGGGGGGTCACCGGCCCCGGCGAGTCGGTCGTCCGCACCTTCCGCTTCTCCGAACTCACGCTCGTCGTCACCAGCGAGCGCCTCGTCAAACACGTCGGCTCCGCCGTCTGGGACGAGGAGTTCGAGGAGTTCGCCTACGCCGACCTCACCGACCTCGACTTCGAAGAGGGGACCGTCGCGACCGCGGTCGTGTTGACCCACGACGGCCGCTCCGAGCGGTTCAAAGCGCCCAACGAGTCCGCCCGTGCGGTCCGTGAGACGCTCGTCGACGCCGTCTGCGCGTACCACGGCGTCGACAGCGTCGAGGAGTTCCGCGTGACCGTCGCCGACGACGGAGACGACGCAACCGCCGACGCCACGGGAGACTCCGGCGGCACGACCGACTTCGGCGAGGGGCCCGACCCGCTGTCGGCCTCGCCGGTCGCCGACGCGGAGGAGGAAGCGGGAGTCGAAGCGCAGACCGGAACAGAGACGACGCCGAAATCGGGGGCTGTGGGTGATCGCGACCTCGACACGGGAACGAGGTCCGGAACGGACTCGACGTCCGGGGGCGAGTCGGTCGCCGGCAAAGAGCCGGCGCGCGGCGGGGATCCGACGCGTGCCGGAGAAGCGTCCTCGTCACTCGCGGAGGACTCCGCCGATGTCGCGGACGCGGAGTCCGTCGAAGGGCCGGTCAGCGGTCACGGGACCGACGCAGACTCGCTTACCGACGACCCGCTCGGCGACGATCCGATCGCTGACGACCCGGTCGCGGACGCGGAGACTGATCCGATCGCCGGCGCGGACCCGACGGCCCGCTCCGAGACCGACTTCGCGAGCGATGCCGCGGGAGAGGCGACCGCAGAAGAGATCGCGGCGACCGAGACGACCGATCCGACTGACCCCGCCGGCGCCGAGGCGACCGACGCGGACGCCTTCGACGGCTCGCCGTTCGAGAGCGCCGGCGTCGAGGGTGAGGACCTCGCGACGGAAGTCGCGGAGCTCCGTCACACCGTCGAACAGCAGTCCGAGCGTCTCGACAGGCAGTCCTCGCTCATCGAACAGCTGATCGAGGAGCTCCGTCGCGGTCGATGACCCCGGATCGGAGGCTCCGACCCGCCGAATCCGGGGTCGGTGAAGCCGGATCTCCGGCCCGTTCTCTCGGGCGATAGCCGCAGGGGACCATTTTTAAATGCGAAGGAGAACCGTCGGACAGTGACCGCACAACTGGGAACGCGACTCGACGCACTGTTGGGGAGCGTCGCGACCACGGAGGCCCGCGTCGCGGTGACCGCCGGGATCCTGATCGCAACGCTCGCCGTCGGTTGGCTGCTCCTCCCTCGGGTCGTCCGAGCCGCGGAGCGCGTCGCGACGCGCTGGCTGGAACGGTTCCTCGACGGGCGGGGGGAACACTCGATAGAGACGATGCGGGAGGCCGTGCCGACCTCGTTCGCGTTGCGGTTCCTCGTCGGGGTCCTCCAGCTCGCGCTGTTCGCGCTCGCGGCCGTCGCGATCTTGGCGCTGTGGGGACAGTTCGCGATCGTGGTGGCGGTGCTTCCGGTCGCGGGGAACGCGCTCTCGATCGGCGCGCAGGCGTTCCTCTCCCTGCTACTCCTCGGTGCCGCCTACGTCGCGAGCGACGTGTTAGAGGAGTACGTCGAGGACCTCTCGGCCGACAGCGACCGCATCACCGCCCACCAAGAGCAGCTTCTCAGCCGGATCATGCAGGTGGGCGTGCTGGTGATCGCGGGGATAACCGTTCTCGGGATCTGGGGCGTGAACCTCGGTGGACTGCTCGTCGGGGCGGGCTTTTTAGGGATCGTGCTCGGGATGGCGGCCCGCCAGACGCTCGGATCGCTTATCGCCGGCTTCGTGCTGATGTTCGCGCGCCCGTTCGAGATCGGCGACTGGGTGGAGATCGGCGACGAGGAGGGGTTCGTCACCGACATCACCATCATGAACACCCACATGCGGAACTTCGACGGCGAGTACGTCGTCGTCCCGAACGACCTGGTCACCAACCAGGCGATCACGAATCGGAGCCGCGAGGGCCGGCTCCGGATCCACATGGAGGTCGGGATCGGCTACGACGACGACCCCGACGAGGCCAGCGAGATCGCCGAGGAGGTCCTGGCCGAGATCGACACCATCGCCAACAACCCGAAACCGTACGTTATCCCCTCCGGCTTCGGCGACTCCGCGATCTTACTCGACCTCCGCTTCTGGATCGAACCGCCGACCCCGCAGGCCCGGTGGCGCTCGAAGGCGACCGCCGTCGAGATGATACAGGACCGCTTCGCGGACGCCGGGATCTCCATCCCGTACCCGCAGCGGACCGTCTCGTACCCGCCGGAGACGGCGGAAGCGGCCGAGACCGTCGAGCGCGTCGAGCGCCTCGACGCCGACGGCGACGAGCGCGGGGGCCGCGGAAGCGACGGACGGGCGAGCGACCGCCCTACCTGAGTGGCGCCGCGCCGTCGATCGACGCGTCCGACTCCGCCGGCTCGAACGTCACCCGGACCACGTCGTCGAGAGTTCCGGCGAACCCGCCCGTGTCGACGCCCGCTTGGTAGGGCTCCGGGTCGTGAACGGCGGCGATTCGATACGCGCGATCGACGGAGAGCGACTGGTTCAGCTCGACGAACAGCACGGACTCGCAGTCCCCGCGCTCGCCGCCCCACGTCGGGAGCGTGACCGGGGTCGCGTCCGCCGCGGCGCGGATGACGTGCCCGTCGGCCAACCGCCCGTCCTCCCCGACAAGGATCGCGCCGGGGTCGTCGAACCCGTTGCGCTCGATATCTGACGGGTCGGTGACGTAGAACGTCCCGTCCCAACACCCCGCCCCGTACGGGTCGGCGCCAACGATCCGCCGGTACGACTTCGTCGCGACGTAGCCGACACCGCCCCCTCCGGGTTCGAGGCCGGGGCTATCGTCGGTTTCGAGACCTCCGACGCAGGATCCGGCGGAGACTTCGGTCCCGTCGGAGACTTCGGTCCCGTCAGAGACTTCGGTCTGATCCGACCCGTCGGCCCCGTCGGACTCCTTGCCTCGGCCGGCGTCGCCGGGCCGGTCAGCGCTCCACGGGAGGAACGCGACGCGGTCGCTGACCGGCTGCCCTCCCGGGTCTTCGAGGGGGTTGTCCCGATGGGTGGGTCCCGTCTCGTCGCCCCACCAGTTGCACGTCGCGTCGATGGGGTTCAGGTACGACGCCCGGTCCGCGACCGCACCGCCCTCCTCGTTGCCCTCGATGACGTTGTGCCGGAGCACCCCCTCGAACTCGTCTCCCGCCCGCACTCTGTATCCGACTTCGTTCCCGGCGAGGGTGCAGCCTCGGACTTCGAGGAAGCCGTCGGTGTGCTCGATGCCCGCCCCGGCGTTGTCCCGAACGTCGCAGCGGCGCACGGGGACGGGCTCGTCGAGCTGCGGACCGTCGGCCGGAGCCGTTTCGAGGTGCGGGCCGCCGTTCGACTCGATCGGGGACCGGCCGACGTGGGTCGCCCCGCGTCCCGTCTCTTCGTCCCCCGCAACCGAGGCGGGATCGACGGGGGCCGTCTCGATTCCCGGGCCGTCGTTCGCCTCGATCAGCGTCCGCTCGACCCCCGACCCGGCGGTCACCGGGAGCAGGACCCCGCCGCCGTTGCCCGCGGCGACAGAGCCCTCGACGACCGCCGTCGCGCGGGCGCCCGATCCGGCGGTGTCGAGCGCACGTCCGGCATTTCCCCGTATCTCGCAGTCGCGTATCGAGACGCGACCGTCGTAGACGTGCACCCCGTTACCGGCGTTTTCACGGATCGTCGAGCCCTTGCACGCAATCTCCGCCCTACCGTCGCTCCCCACGCCGTCGGCGGCGTTCCCCTCGATCGTCACCGAGGAGAGGGTCAGTGAGCTGTCCCACCCGACGTCGACGCCCAGCCGGAAGTTCCGCACGGTGAGGCTCTCGACGGTGACGCCGCGCGCGCCGTCCCGAACGCGGATTCCCGATCGCCGCCCGTCGCCTTCGAGCCGGTGTCCGCGCCCGTCGATCGTCACGTCGCTCGCGGCGATTTCGATCCCCTCCCCCGCCGCGGAGAGGTCGCTCTCGAGGACGTATCTCCCGGACTCGTCGACGGTCGTCGGCTCGGTGATCGTCCCCGGGCCGTCGTGGTCGCCGGCGGTCATCATCCGAACGGTCCCGAAGCCGGCGAACGCGAACCCGCCGACGCTTCTCTGAAGGACCGCCCGCCGCGAGTGCCCGTCCTGCGAGCCGTCGTCCGGCGGATTCGCTTCGTTCGACATGGACGGAGAGAGCCCCTCGGCTCTCATCGTTATGCGCCGGCGAATCTCGCGTTAGAAGCCAGCTACTCGCGTCTCGACGTTGGGTCGTCGAAGACCTCCGCCCCGCCCGGGTCGTCCGAAACCGCCGCTCACCCGTCCCGACCGAACCCCGCCGCGAACGTCGCCTCGTCGACCGAGAGGACGGTCGGCCGCCCGTGCGGACACGCGTAGGGGCGGTCGCACTCGCCGAGTCGATCGAGCAGCGAGCGCAGCTCCCCGGCGTCGAGCTCTCCGATCTCCCCGCGCTTCAGCGACGGGTGACACGCCAGATCGGCGAGCAGCGCCTCCCGAGCGTCCCGCGGCGACTCCCCGTCCGCGAGCGTCGCGAGCGCGTCGCGGAACGCGTCCGCGTCGGCCGCCCGCCCGAACGGTGCCGGGACAGTCCGGAGCCTAACGGTCCCCCCGCCGAACGGCTCCGCCTCGAAGCCGAGCGCGGCGAGGGCGTCGGTGTGCGCCTCCGCGGCCGCCGCCTCGTCGGCCGACAGCGACGCGGTCGCCGGCGGATCGAGCGGGGCGGTCGGCACCGCCTCGCCGTCGAACGCGCGGGCGAGCCGCTCGTAGTTCACGCGCTCGTGGGCGGCGTGACCGTCGATCACGAGCAGCTCGTCGCCGGACTCGACGAGCAGGTAGAGGTCGCGGAACGTCCCGATCGGATCCGCGTCCGCGAACGCCGCCGGGCGCTCGCCCTCGTCGCCGCCGACCGGATTCAGCGCCTCGTCGAGCCCGGTGTCGACCTCGGTCTTCCGCCGGAGGTCGGCGCCCGTGAGCGCGTCGGCAACGACCGACTCGACCGCGTCCGCGACCGCGCCGGCGTCGCGGAGCCCGACCTCCCGCTTGGCGGGGTGGACGTTCGGGTCCACGCGGGCGGGCGGCAGCGACGCGTCCACGGCCGCCACCGGCTCGCGGCCGTCGGGGAGCAGGCGGCCGTACCCCGCCCGGACCGCGGCCGCGAGCCGGTCGTTCCGGACCGGGCGCCCGTTCACCGAGACCCGGACGTGGTCGCGGGAGGACCGCGTCACCGAGGGGTACGCGAGGGCGCCGGACACCTCGACCGAATCTCTCTCGGATCCCTCTGTCTCGACCTCGACGCTCGCCGCGACCTCCGTCGACCGGCTCGCAGTCTCGCGGTCGTACACGCCGAGCAGGGCCTCCGTGATCCCCGTGCCCGGCGTCGACAGCGTCCGCGACCCGTCGTGCTCCAGCGTGAACGCGACATCGGGGTTCGCGAGCGCGTAGTCGGCGACCAGCGCGGAGACCCGCGCGAACTCCGCCGCCGCCCCCGCCAGCGACTCCCGGCGCGCGGGCCGGGTCGCGAACAGGTCCTCGACGACGACGGTGGTGCCGCGGGCGCGCCCGGCGTCGGCGACGGTCGGCTCTCCGGAATCGGCACCGCGGGTCGATTCGCCGCCCGACGCCACCCCATCGACGACCACCCGTGTCCCGACCGCGCTGCCGTCGCTGGTGACGAGTTCGAGCCGCGCGGCCTCGGCGATCGCCGCCAGCGCCTCGCCGCGGAAGCCGAGCGAGTCGACGCCCACGGGGTCGCCGTCGGGTGCGAGCTTGCTCGTCGCGTGGCGCTCGACCGCGAGCCGGGCGTCTTCGCGGCTCATCCCGCGGCCGTCGTCGGCCACGCGGATCCGGTCGGTGCCGTCGCCGTCGACCGCGACCTCGACCCGCGAGGCGCCGGCGTCGAGCGCGTTGTCGATCAGCTCGCCGACGACCCGAGCCGGACGCGTCACCACCTCTCCCGCGGCGATCCGGTCGACAGTGGCAGGATCGAGCCGGCTGACGCGGTTCAGTTCCTCCGACTTGTCCGGGTCGGTCTCGCCCCCGCCGCGGGCGCGCTCCTCACCCGCCATCGTCGACTCGCGACTGGAGGTCGTGGAGGGCGTTCAGCGCCTCTATCGGCGTCATCCGGGCGAGGTCGAGATCGCGGAGGGCGGCGGTCAGATCTGTCCGGGAGCCGGCCGACTGGTCGCTCTGGGGGTCGCCGTCGGTCGCGGAGTCGCTATCGCCCCCGGCGCTCGCGCCTTCAGCACGCTCCGCCTCCGCTTCACCGTCAGTCCCCTCTTCTTCCGCGAGGAACTCACGAAGCGAGGCGTCCGCGTCGCTGCCGTCGTCGCCGTCGGACGCGAGTTCGGCTCCGCCCGTCTCGTCGTCTGCCGCCTCGGCGTCGCCCGTCTCCGCGGTCACGAGGTCGCGGGACCGATCCACGACGGAGGCCGGAACTCCGGCGAGTTCGGCGACCTCGACGCCGTAGGACGAGGAGGAGGCCCCGGGGACGACCCGGTGGAGGAACGTCACGTCGCCGCCCTCGCGGGTCGCCGTGAAGTGGAGGTTGAAGACGCGCTCCCGCTCGTCGGCGAGGTCGGTCAGGTCGTGGTAGTGCGTGGCGAAGAGCGCGGTCGCGCCCAGCTCGTCGTGGATGAACTCGGCGGCGGCGCGGGCGATGGCGCGCCCGTCGGTCGTGGCGGTGCCGCGGCCCACCTCGTCGAGGAGGACGAGCGAGTCCGGGCCGGCGTCGTGGAGGATCTCCGTCAGCTCGCTCATCTCGCGCATGAACGTGGACTGGCCGCCGGCGATGTCGTCGGAGGCGCCGACGCGGGTGAACAGCCGGTCGAAGACGGGAAGCGAGGCCGCCTGCGCCGGGATGAACGACCCGGTCTGCGCGAGCACGACCGCGAGCGCGACCGACCGCATGTACGTCGACTTCCCGCTCATGTTCGGCCCCGTGATCACCGCGATCGACCCGCGCGGGAGGTCCGCGTCGTTCGGGACGAACGACTCCTCGGCGCGCTCGACGACCGGATGACGGCCACCTTCGATTTCGATGCCGGCGTCGGGATCGGAAGCGTCATCGACGATCTCCGGACGGACGTAGTCGCCATCGACCGCGACGGTCGCCAGCGAGCGGAGCGCGTCGAGCGCCGCGATCGCGTCCGCCAGTTCCTGAATCCGTTCCGTCTCGCTCGCGACGCGCTCGCGCACGTCGGCGAACAGCTCGTACTCCAAGGCGTCCGCGCGCTCCGCGGCGCCGACGATCTCCTCCTCGCGCTCCTTCAGCTCGGGGGTGTAGTAGCGCTCGCTGTTCTTCAGCGTCTGTCGCCGGCGGTAATCGTCGGGGACCCGGTCGAGGTTGGCGTCGGTCACCTCGATGTAGTAGCCGTGGACCTGGTTGTGGCCGACCGACAGCGAGTCGATCCCGGTGCGCTCGCGCTCGCTCGCCTCTAAGTCGGCGACCCACTCTCGTCCCTCCCGCTCGGTCGCGCGGAGGGCGTCGAGGTCGCCGTCGAACCCCGAACCGATCACGCCGCCTTCGGTGATCTCCGGCGGGGGATTCGCGGCGATCGCGTCGTCGATCAGCTCCCGGACCTCGGTCAGCTCGTCGAGGCGGTCGCGGAGGTCACGGAGGTGGTCGGTGCGGGGGAGGTCGGCGTCGTCGTCCCCGGAGACGGCGCCGTCCGCGCCCGCCTCGCCGTCCTCCGCCCCCGCCAGCGTCGCCTTCAGCTCCGGCACGACCGCGAGCGTCGCGTGCAGCGAGCGCAGGTCGCGGGCGTCGGCGCGCCCGCGGGAGATCCGGCCGACAAGCCGTTCGAGGTCGTAGGCGGCCCCGAGCGCGTCGGCGAGCCCCTCTCGGACCAGCGTCCGGTCGGCCAGCTCGTCGACCGCGTCGTGGCGGCTCCGGACCGCGTCGGCGTCGACGAGGGGGCGCCGGAGCCAGCGCTCTAAACACCGCCGGCCGAGCGCGCAGCTCGTCTCGTCGAGCGCGTCGAACAGGGTGTCGCTGGCGCCCAGCCCGCGGTTCTCGAACAGTTCGAGGCTGCGCTGGGCGGCCGCGTCGAGCCGGAGCCGGTCGCGGGGGTTGTACCGCCGGATCCGAGTGACGTACGAGAGCGGGCCGTCGTCGCCCTGCGTGTACTCGGCGTACGCGAGCACCGCCCCCGCCGCCCGCAGTTCGGCGTCGCCGTCGAACCGGCGGTCGGGGGCGGGGAGGTACGGCTCCAGCCGCTCGGTCGCGGCCCGCCGCTCGAAGGCGTCGGGGTCGTAGGCGTGGGTCGTCCAGCCGCGCTCGGCGTCGGTCGGCTCGAAGTCGGGGGAGTCGGGTCCCGCGATCAGCTCCGCGGGCGCGATCCGGTCGAGCTCCTCCGCGACCGCGTCGCGGTCGCCCGACGTGACGAGGCACTCGCCCGTGGAAACGTCGACGGCGGCGAGGCCGACGACATCTGACGCGTTAGTGCCGGCCTCGTCGCCTCCGCCCGCAACCGCGGCCACGTAGTTCGTCGTCCCGGCCTCCAGCAGCTCGTCCTCGACGACGGTTCCGGGCGTGATCACCTCGGTGACGGCGCGGTCGACGAGCCCGGACGCCTGCTCGGCGTCCTCGATCTGGTCGCCGAGCGCGACGCGGTAGCCCGCGTCGAGCAGCGATTCGAGGTAGGGCGCGGCGTTGTCGATGGGGATCCCGGCCATCGGGTAGTCGCCGGTGGAGTCGGAGCGCTCCGTCAGCGTCACCTCGCAGACGCGGGCGACCGCCGCGGCCGCCTCGCAGAATGCCTCGTAGAAGTCGCCGACCTGGAACAGCACGAGGGCGTCCTCGTGGGCCGCACACAGGTCGGCGTACTGCGAGAGCATCGGCGTCAGCTCCTCGCGGGCGGCGGCGATCCCCGGCGGGAGCCCGGTCACCGTCTCTCGGTCCGGGGTCGGCATACCACGTATCCGGGCGCCCGCGGGCATAAACGGTGCGGAGGCGAGCGGTGGAATCGTCCGAGCGGATCCGCCGCGCCCGAGCGCTTACAACGCTGGAGCCCCGAGAGAGCCCGTGACGAACCGCGCGATCGTCGTCGGCATGGCAGCGACGTTCATCGGGCTGACGGCCCTGTTGCTGGTCGCCGGAGTCGTCGTCTCCCCGGTCCTGTTGGCAGTCGCCGTTCCGTTCGCCGTCGTCGCGTACTTCCTCTGGTACCACGCCAGCGGCCGGCTCCGCGACCGCGTCCAACGCGAGGCCGCGGGGGCTGGCCCGAGTGAGCGCGCACGGGCCCGACAGCGCGCGAGAGCCGCCGAACACCGCCGGTCAGCGTACCGGTCCGCCGGCGCGACGGACGGCGGGTTCGGCCGCGGCGGGGCCCGGTCCGCGGCAGGCGGTCGCGGCGGCCCCGGAGACCCCCGAGACCGCGCCCCGCCGGCGAGCGGGATGTCCGAACGCGAGGCCTACGAGACGCTCGGCCTCGACCGGACCGCCGACAGCGAGGCGATCCGGTCCGCCTACCGAGAGCGGGCGAAGCGGCTCCATCCGGACGGAGCAGACGGCGACGAGGCGGCGTTCAAGGAGCTGAACAAGGCGTACGAGCTGTTGACTGACTGATTGCGGTCTTCCGTCCACTCCCGTCTTCTCTCGACCTCCGATCACCGAGCGTCGGCGTCGCGGCCGTCGAGCGACGCCGCGATCGCGGTCTCCGCTTCCGCGAGCTCCGCCCGCGTGTTGACGTTGGTGAACGTCTGTGCCGTGGTGCGCTCGCGGATCTCGGCGTCCCCGACAACGACGCGGTCGAGGTCGTCGATAGGCGCCAACACCTTCCGGTCGCCGCGGGCGAGGGCGCGGTCGCAGGCGGCCGCCATCGCGTCGGCGTGGTACACCGCCTGCGTCGTCTGGAGCCAGCGGTCGTCAAGCCGCGGGATCGCGGCCTCGCGCCCCGCGGCGTCCCCGCGGAGCGCGTCGAGGAACGACGGGTCGACGAACGGCATGTCGCAGGCGACCACGGCGACGTACTCGTTTTCGGCGGCCTGACAGGCGTTCCGGATGCCCGCGACCGGCCCCAAGTCGGGCTCGTCGTCGACCGCCCAGCGGCGGGGAAGCGGGAGGCCGTCGAGTGCGTCCTCGATCACTTCTCGCTGATCGGGCCGGCAGTTGACCACGAGCTCGTCGACGACCGGGTCGCCGCCGGCGGCGCGGTCGGCGCCCGGCGGGACGGGGTCGTCGGCGCCGGCGAGCCGGTCCGCGACGCGGCGGACCATCGGCACGCCTGCGAGGGGAGCGACGGCCTTGTCGCGGTCGCCGAAGCGGGTCGAGCGCCCCCCGGCGAGAATGGCTCCGGTTGTCACGGGTCGCCTATCGTCGCCGAGGGACTTCGCGGTTGCGGTCGGCCGGGGAGAGCGGTCGGCCGGGGAGAGCGGTCGGGTCGGATCCGCCGATCCGAGGCCCCGATGGCCCTTCAACTCCCGGCAAAGCGACCCGTTAAGTGGCCGGCGACCCACGGATCGGACATGGCAGAGGCCACGGATCTGGAGGAGCTGAAGCGGGGGACCGACTTGGTCAAGCGCGGCTTCGCGCGGATGCAGAAGGGCGGGGTCATCATGGATGTCGTCACCCGCGAACAGGCGCGGATCGCGGAGGATGCCGGCGCGGTCGCGGTGATGGCGCTGGAGGCGGTCCCGGCCGACATCCGCAAGCGCGGCGGCGTCGCGCGGATGCCCGACCCGCAGAACGTCACCGAGATCATCGACGAGGTGTCGATCCCGGTGATGGGGAAATCGCGGATCGGCCACCGCAAGGAGGCGGAGATCCTGGAGTCGCTCGGCGTCGACATGATCGACGAGTCGGAGGTGCTCACGCCGGCCGACGACGAATACCACATCGACAAGCGCGACTTCGCGTCGCCGTTCGTCTGCGGCGCCCGGAACCTCCCCGAGGCGCTCCGGCGGATCCGCGAGGGCGCGGCGATGATCCGGACGAAGGGCGAGGCCGGCACCGGTGACGTGAACCAGGCCGTCCAGCACCAGCGCACCATCAAGAACCAGATCCGGACGCTCACCGGACTGAACCACGAGGAGCGCGAGAAGTGGGCCCGCGAGCACGGCGCCCCCCGCGATCTGGTCCACGAGACCGCCGAGGCCGGCCGGCTCCCGGTCGTCAACTTCGCGGCCGGCGGCATCGCGACGCCCGCCGACGCCGCGCTGATGATGCACCACGGCTGCGACGGCATCTTCGTCGGCTCCGGCATCTTCGGCGCGGAGGACCCGGTCGAGATGGGGAACGCGATCGTCGAGGCCGTCAACAACTGGGACGACCCCGACGAGCTCGCCGACATCGCCTCCGGCATCGGCAAGGGGATGAAGGGCCAGTCAAACGAGGATATGGAAGAAGAAGAGCAGCTGCAGGGCCGCGGCGTCTGAGCGCCTGTTTATAGGTGATCCGCGGTTTCGGTCCCACTCAGGCCGACCCCTCGGTCCCCGGATCATACACGTCTGAGTTCGATTCTCCCTCGACGTTGACGACCGCGAGCGCGCCGCGCCGGCCGGCCCGCGAGAGCGCGTGATCGACGATCTTGATCGGTCCCGAAACCGGTAGCTCCATCTCGCCGACCGTCGCCGTCCCGGGCGCGACCGGCGTCGTCTCGACGTATTGACCGGGGTCCGAGACGAGGTCGCCGTCGCGGTACAGCCGCGACCAGACGTTCCCGATCGGGTGCCACGAGCTGGACTGGTTCGGGCCGCCGTTCACGAAGAACACGCGGACTGTCTCGCCGACCGCGGCGTCGATCGCGCCGAGCCGGTCCTTCGTGAAGCCGTGATCGGTCCCGTTGAACACGACGTACGTCGGGTCCTCGTCGAGCATCGCGCCGTGGTCGAACGCGTGGTGGCCCTTCTCGCCGAGGTCGCCTTTGGTGTACAGCTCGTGCTGGCCGAGGTAGAGCTCCCGGTCCACGGTCGGTAACCCTCCCTCGGGCTCGACGAGGATCGTGCCGAACATCCCGGCGCTGACGTGGTGGTCCATCGCCGGCACCGCGCAGTGGTAGGTGAACAGGCCGGGATACTCAGCGCGGAAACTGAGTTCCGCTGCGTCGTCGCCGGGCACCAGCGTCGTTTCGACGGCCCCGCCGCCGGGGCCGTACACGGCGTGGAAGTCCACGTTGTGGATGTCGCTGTTGTCGTCGGCCGGCACCTCGAACCGGAGGTTCACGGTGTCGCCCCGCCGGACCCGGATCATCGGTCCGGGGACCCGACCCTCGAAGGTCATGTACTCGAACGTGACGCCGGGCTCGATCTCCGCGACGAGCTCCTTCGTACGGAGCGTCACGTCGTGTTCGCGCGGCTCGTCCCAGTCGACCGGGGCCGGCACGTCCGTCGGGTCGGCCGCGATCCGGTCGGCGTCGACGTCGCGTGCGGGGTCCAGCTCGGGGGCGACCCGCTCGGTCTCGCCCTCCGGCGTCGTCTCCGCGTTCACCGGCGCGCCGATACAGCCGGCGACGGCGCCGACCGCTCCGATCCCGAGTGCCGAAACCACCTTCCGCCTGCTGAGGTCTTGTGACATGATTCTTCTCTGTTTCAGGAGAGGCTTCCCAATGACATATATGATATATACTGTTCCCCAGTATTGATACGAAACGGGCTATCAACCCCCATATAGGGGATATTAAATACCTAGATAAATGTATGAGACCGGGAATCGATCGATTGGTGCCTTAGGCCCCGATCGCCTCGGTTCACTCTCGTCTCGCTTTCAGGTCGCTCGCGACCGCCCCGGCTCAACGGGTGACGGCGGGGGACGCGCTTTCAGAGCGTATCGGGAATTCACCCGCTGATCAGGGTCAACACTCCGTCTCCGCGAACGGGCACCGTTCGACACCCTGGCCCGGGAGCTCGGAGCACGCGTTCGGCGTCTCGTCCGCGAGCGCGCGAAGCCGACCGATCGCCTCGTCCAAGAGGACGTATCCGATCCGGTAGCCCGTTTCGAGGGACATGTCGAACCCCGTTCGACGGCGAAAGAACGTTCGGACGGCGCACTGGCGCGCTTCCAGCTCCAGCGCGACCTCCCGCCCTCGATCGGTGAGAGCGACGCCCTCTCGTTTCTCGTATCGGAGGAGCCCCGCGTCGGCGAGCCGCTCGAACGCTCCCGTCACGCTCGCGGGCGCGACGTCGAGGAGATCGCTCACCTCTCCCGTCCGGACCCGACCGTCGCGGTCGGCGCCGATCCGCCTGACTGCGACGAGGTACAACCCTCTGTTCCGATCGACGCAGGCGGTGGGGCGCACGCAGCCGCAGGCATCCGTCCGCGAGGGGGCGATAGCCATTACCGCGTGTTCGACGGCTCCGGACATGAGGGCGCTCCCGAACATGTTCTCGCCGGCCGTTGGTGCTTCGTCACGCGCGCTCCAGGCGCCGGGGAGAGGGTTCAGATCGGCTCGTCGAACATATTCGGGGGAAGAAACGCGGGGGCGGACGCGAGTCGGACGTATGGATCGACCACGGCTCACGGCGCTTCTGATCTGGGCGGTCGTGGGGACGTACCTGCTCCTCGCGCTCGGCGCGACGGCCGCCACGGACGCGGGCTCCGCGATCGACGCGGTCCACCACGCCGCCGCGGTGGCCGTCGGCGTCCTGCTCGCCGCCGCGGCGCTGCTCGCACACCGAACGGCGGCCTCGCGCGGCGTCCGCCTCGGAACGATCGGGGTCCTGATCGCCTACGCGGCGCAGGCCGGCGTCGAGCCGACGGGTCACCTCGAGACAGCCGCAGCAACAGAACTCGCGAACGTGTTCGGCACGTGTGCGGGCGAAGCGTCGTCGCCCGAACTCCCGCCGTCGTCGTCGCGCCCGTCGTCCACCCCGACGAGGGGCCCTGCGGCGGCGGCGTCGCTCCGCTCAGATGCGGGTATAAGCCCGCGCCTCGAATAATTCGGTCGACCGTGTCACTCCGTAAAAACGTCCGACGCTGCCTTTTCATCCGGGACGTAGGTGAATCCGTCCGACCATGGCCGAACACGCCCTCGACCGACGACGCGTCACGCTCACGTCCCGGCGGTCGGGGAGGGGACGCCCGCTCCCGCGACCGCGATCCGAACCGCTCCCCGGCTCCCGACGGAGCCGAACTCGGTCGTGCCCGGCCGGTGCGCCTCACCGACAGGTGGGAGTACCCCTTCCAGAAGGCCGATGACACAGGCGCGTCTCGTCGTCGAGCTGCCGGAGGGGCCGTGGGCAGCCGACGTCTCCCGGGAGTTCCCGGCGGCGACGTTTCGGGTGATCGCCGCGCTCCCGGGGGACGGTCCGGGGTTCGCGCTCGTGTGGATAACCGCTCCGGACGTCGCGGCCGTCCTCGAGGCGATGGAGTCCCACCCCGCCGTCACCGACACGTCGGTGATGGACCGGTCCGACCACGAGGCGACGGTGCAGTTCGAGACGTCGGCGCCGCTGCTGCAGCTCGCGGCGAAGCGGTCGGGCGTCCCCATCGAGATGCCCGTCGAGATCAGCGGCGGCGAGGCGGTCATCGACGTCACCGGGGCCCAAGACCGGATCGCGGAGCTGGGCCGGCAGTTCGACGAACTCGACTTGGAGTTCCGCGTCAAGTACGTCCGGGAGCGGCTCCCGGCGAGCCAGCTCCTGACCGAGACCGATCAGGACCTGCTCCTCCGCGCGGTCGAGGAGGGGTACTACGACACGCCGCGGGACTGCTCGCTCACGGAGCTGGCCGACCGCGTCGGGGTCGCGAAGTCCACCTGCAGCGAGGCGCTCCATCGCGTCGAGGAGATCGCTATCAATCGGCTCGTCGAGGACCTCCCCCCGCAGGTCGGCGCCGACGAGGCGGCCCAGTAGTGAGGTGCGACCCCGGTCCGACCCCGCCGTCGGGAACCGTCGACTCGCCGCGACCACCCGCCGACCGAACGTATTCGGACTACCGGTATCGGACCTGGACATCCTTTAACTCAAAACGACGATGATGTTCAGGTATTTGCTCACTGAATGAGAATAATTGTGGCGTTATACGGGCTATAACCGCCAATCCACAACCGGAGGAGAGACACGATGGCGCTACTTCCCAACATCGAACGGCGCTCGTTCCTGAAAGTGGCGGGTCTCGGCGGCGCGGCGGCGCTCGCCGGCTGTACCGAGGACAGCGCGAACGCCGCGTCGACCACCGCGGCCCAGACGTCGGACGAGTCCGGCGCCGCGTCGGTCGACGTGGACCGTGTCGCGGCGGACCCGACAGATGTCCCCGATCCCGTCGACTGGAACCAGCCGCGCACGCACGACATCACGATGGAGACGAAAGAGGTGACCGCCGAGATCGAGCCCGGCGTCACCTTCGACTACATGACCTTCGACGGTCGGGTTCCGGGGCCGATGGTCCGCGTCCGCCGGGGCGACACGGTGAATCTCACGCTACAGAACCCCGAGGACAGCGACATGCCGCACAACATCGACTTCCACGCCGTCTACGGTCCCGGCGGCGGGGCCAACGCGACGACGATCGCTCCGGGCGAGGAGGCCACCATCGAGTTCAAGGCCACCTACCCCGGGTCCCACATCTACCACTGCGCGGTCCCGAACATGGACCAGCACATCAGCGCGGGCATGTTCGGCGCTATCCTCGTCGAGCCGAAAGACGGGCTCCCGGAGGTCGACAAGGAGCTCTACTTCGGTCAGCACGAGCTGTACACGGACAAGGAGACCGGCGAGGAGGGTCACCACAAGTGGAGCGTGGAGGCCGCCAAGTCGGAAGACCCGACCTACATGGCGTTCAACGGCGAGGCGTACGCGTTCACGAAGGACGGCTACGGTCGGGTCCCGATCGAGCAGGGTGAGACCGTCCGGGTCTTCCTCTCCAACGGCGGCCCGAACCTCAGCAGCTCGTGGCACGCCATCGGCAACGTCTGGGACAGGCTCTACCGCGACGGCGACCTCGTCTCGGACCCCGCGCGCTTCGTCGAGACGACGCCGGTCGAGCCCGGTACCGTCACCGCCGCGGAGATCGAGACCCCCGTCCCCGGTCCGATCAAGATCGTCGACCACTCGCTGACCCGCGTGGCTCGCAAGGGGCTGCTCGGTGTGCTCGACGTGCAGGGCGAACAGAACCCCGAGATCTACGACCCCGACCCCGACGGCGATTCCGGCGGCGAGTGATCGCCGCGGGCCGATCCCGCTGCCGGAACTTGTAGAGAGATAGCCACGCACGGACCGATCGGCGACTTCGGCGTTCCCTTCGGGGTCGCACAGGTCCGCTGACCGCGCTCTCGGACAGCGACCGTCCGTAAGTCCGATCGCGCTCTGGCCGAACATGTTCGGCACACGTGGGAAGCGGCCTGAGCACCTTCCATGAGCCGTCGAATGGTCGCCACACCGCTACCGAGACGACGGTCGTTTTCCGGCGCGAAGAGGGTTCCATGAACTCGGTGACGCTCTCGCGAACGATCGACGCACCGCCGGCGGTCGTCCGCGAGTCGATGACGCGGATCGAGCGATTCATGCGGGCGTCGGGGTTCGACAACGTGACTGTCGACGGCGAGACGGTCCGCGTCGCCAACGAGGTGGGGATCGCGACGATCGATCTCACGCTCGAACTCGTCGACCGCCCCGAGGTCGACCTCGCGTACGAACAGCGCGACGGCATCTTCGAGGAGATGCGGACGACGTACGCGGTCGCGCCCGCTCCCGACGGAAGCGAGGTGGAAGCGACGACGGAGTTCGCGCTCGACGTCGCGATCGTCGGCGACGTGCTCGACTCGACGATCATCGAACGGCAACGGCGAACGGAGCTGGCGGCGCAGTTCGACTGGCTCGAAGACGTCTGCTCCGAGTGAGCGACGAACCCGCTCCCCTGTGGCACGGTACCGCTCGCCAGTATCGTTATGGGGTCGCGGCGCGTAGATCGCGGTGGTGTTGCACACATGACAGGACAACAGATACTGATGATCGTCGGCGACTTCGGCGAGGATTACGAGATCATGGTCCCGTTCCAGGCGTTACAGGCGGTCGGCCACGAGGTCCACGCGGTCTGCCCCGAGAAGGAAGACGGGGAGACGGTCAAGACCGCGATCCACGACTTCCGGGGCGACCAGACGTATCTGGAGACGCGCGGCCACGACTTTGCGCTCACGCACGGGTTCGACGAAGTCGACCCGGCCGAGTACGACGCGCTGGTCGTGCCCGGCGGACGCGCTCCGGAGTACCTGCGCGGCTACGACGAGGTACTCGACGCGGTGCGGCACTTCTTCGAGGCCGACAAGCCGGTCGCGTCGATCTGTCACGGGCCGCAGATCCTCGCAGCGGCGGGCGTGCTCGACGGCTACGAGATCACCGCGTACCCCGCGGTCAGACCCGAGGTCGAGGCCGCCGGCTGCTCGTGGGTCGACGGCGTGACCACCGACGGGAACCTCGTCACGGGACAGGCGTGGCCCGACCACCCCGAGTGGATCGCGCAGTTCCTCGACGTGCTCGGGACGGAGATCGACCACGAGGCGACGGCCGCGACCGCGGACTGAGGTCGTCGCGGCCGCCGGAGACGGGCCGGTGGGCGGAGAGGGTCGTTCGCCGAAGACGGATCAGTCCGCCACCGCGATTTATGAGGTGCGGCCGCGTTGTGCGTCCCATGAGCGACGACGAACCCACGGAGACGACCGACGAGGCGGTCGGCCGCGGCGCGCCGTCGCGGCTCGGCCGAATCCTGCTCGGCGCCGGTCTCGCCGCGCAGGCCTCGGAGGACTTCCGCGACATGGACGACACGATCGAGTACGCGGAGTCGGCGGGAGTGCCTGCGCCCGACCTCGCCGCCCCGTTCGCCTCCGGGATGATGGTCACCGCCGGCCTCGGCATCGCGCTCTGGCGGCTCCCCCGAGTCGCGACCGGCGCGGCGGTCGCGTTCCTGACCGTCGTGACCGCGACGATGCACGACTTCTGGAACGCCGACGAGGACGACAAAAGCGGCGAGCGACTCGCCTTCTTCGGCAACCTCGCGATGCTCGGTGGGGCCTTGGTGTTCCTGCGCGAGGCGTATACGGAGTCAGTGGCCCACGACTGAAGCCGTGGGCTTCCTCCTTGTTCCTCTGTGATCGGAGAGGCGGAGTACGGGTCCGGAGCCGCAATCGTTCATTAATGAATCGTTACTTCCGGAGCGGCGGTGAACGCCGCCGAAGTCCCAGCCGTTTGTTTATAAACCTACCGCCGCGGTGAACACTTCCAAAGCCCCAGCCTCGTCGCCGGCGACCTCGCGCGTGCTGACTCGCGGCCGCCTTCGGCGGCCACTCGCAGGCACGCGCCGACCGCACCGACCGCGTCGACGGGTCGTTTAATACGGCTCCTTCCCCCACCGCCGGTCGTCGTAGGTCGCCTGCTGGTCGCTGTCGAAGCGCTCCTCAAACTTCCGGCGGAGCGCAGCCTTCTCCGTCGCCGAGATCCGCGCCAGCTCGTCGGCCTTGCCGACCGCCTCCGGCGGCCCGCGGGTGGTCGCCACGTCGGCGAGCACCTGCCGGGTGAGCCGGTCGCGAGTCTCAGCGTCGCGCGCGAACGCGTACGGCGCCTCCAGCTTGTAGGTCACGTCGGTCCGGGGGTCGTACACGACCATGAACGTCGGCTCGTACAGCTCGGGGTCGAGCTCGCGGTCGATCCCGAGCGCGTCGCCGTCGGCCGCCATCGTCGCGTCGGCGCCACCCCGACTGCGGAACCACGTGGTGAAGGTGAGCTCGTCGTCGACGCGGTCGGATCGACCGTCGCCGACAGAGTTGCCGCTTCCAGAGCCGTCGCCCTCGCGCCGCTCTAAGAGCCGGGTGAAGAGCGCCGTGTCGTCGGGCCACGGCGGCTCGACGCCCTTCCGGGTCAGCGCGCGGACGATCGTCCCGCTGGAGGGGTTCTTCACGAACCCGGCCAGCGGCACGTCGCGCTCGACGAAGCGCTCGACGAGCCGGACGTACTTCTCGACGACGGCCCGGGGCTTCGCCTCGCGAGCGAGCGCGCCGAGCTCGGGGTTGCGGTCGTCCCACGTGAACAGCTCCTTCGGGTATATTGGACCGTCTAACACGAGCAGGTCGTCGACCTCGTCGGCGTGGTCGAGCGCGTGGGTCCCCTCGGCGAGGTACAAGGCGAGCGCGTGGACGACTCCCTCCGCGTACCGATTTACCCGGGGAGCGTGGAGCACGCGCTGGCGGGTGTGGCCGTCGTCGCGCGAGCGCCACTCGCCGTCGAAGTTCGCGGTCGAGTCGCCGGCGTGAACGGTCGCGACGATGGTCCGGTCGCGGTGGAGGTCCAGGTCGCTCGGCGTGCTCGCCATCGCGGCGTGCGCCACGTCGACGACGAGCCCGTTTTTAAAAGTGGTCGGGTTGATCGTCCCGGAGTCGAGCCCGTGGACCGTCTCGAACGGGCGGTCGGTGAGGGCGGCGTCGTCGATGGGGGCCCGCCGGCGCTCGTGCCCGTCGACGGGTTCGATCACGACCCGTCCGTCGCGGCGGAGCTCGGGGAGCCAGTCGCGCCACACCCGGCCCGCGAGGTCGTCGTGATCGGTCGTGTCCACGTCGCCCGCGATGCCGTACGCGAGCTGCGCGATGTTCTCGACGTGGATCGGATCGAGCGTCACGGCCGTACCGCGGTTCGGAGGGATATAAAACGCGTCGGCTCAGGCGGGCGCAGAGCGCTACTCGCCCGCTCCGTCCTCGCCGTCCCGTTCGGCCACGAGTTTGCTCTGTAATCTGTCGAGTCCGAGCGTGAGAAGGAAGAAGCTGCCGCCGACGTACAGCAGCGACTGCGGCTCGGAGACGAGTCGGCTGATCAGGCTGTTCCCGTAGCCGATCACGGTGCTCAGATACCCCAGAACCGACGCGGTCCAGCCGATCCCCGTGAGACCGGTGAGCTGGTTGAGCAGATCCTCGTCGGCGTCGCGTATCAGTCTCAGCAATGTGACTGTTATCATCACCTTAACCGGAGTATCTTTGTGGTGGTACATAAGTTGTTTTCATATAAATAAGACCGTACTTATTGTGTGACTGTGCGATTTTCAACGTCTTTCAGTTCGCCAACTCGAACTCGTTCAACCCCTGTTCGGAGAACGCTCACCGAAGTTGGCGCGGGTCCGCACCACCAGTCCCGAGAACGCCCGTTCGCGCGTCACGGAACCGCTTGAGCGTCGAGAAGAGTATCAGGGGTAATATTCGGAGGGTGTATTCTTTTAAATGGTACGACGTGTATTCACCATGGCCGAGTCAACGGTCGGGTCGAGCGGGGGGAACTACGACCCGTCGAGTGCGGAGGAGAGCGGGCCGTCAGGACCGGTAGAGAAGCTCCGAGAGGTGCTCAGATACGTCCCGGACGGCACGTCGATGCCGGAGGAGATGTGGCACGGACGCCACCGTAACATCCTCCTCGTCGTCGTCGCACAGGTGCCGTTCCTGATCGCGCTGGGGCTGTACGAGGGGACGGAGTCGCTCGTCACGGGCGCGCAGATCCCCGCGACCCCGACGTGGATGCTCGTCGCGTTCGTGACGACCATCCTCGCCACCGCGGCGCTATCGATGTGGGCGCCGATCGACCGGCGAAAGCGGGCCGTGCTCGCCGCGTTCAGCGTCATGACGGTGTCGATGGCGCTCGTCAAGCTCTCGGGCGGCTACATCGAGGCGCACTTCCATTTCTTCGTGTTCGCCGGCGTGCTGGCGCTGTACGAGGACTGGCTCCCGTTCGGGGTCGGAGTCGCGTACGTCGCGGTCGGCCACGCCGCGTTCAGTCAGATCGACGCCAGCCTCGTGTACAACCACGCGGCGGCCATCGAGAACCCCGTCGCGTGGGGCGGCATCCACGCCGCCTTCGTCCTCGGGCTCGTGGGCGCGCTGATGGTGAACTGGTACTCCATCGAGAAATCCCGCGAGGAGGCGCAACGGCAGCTCGATCTGGTCGCCGAGCAGAAGGCCGAGATCCAAGACGTCGAGGCGGCGAAGGCGGAGGTCGAGAAGCGCCGCGAGGAGGTCGAACGGCTGAACCGACACCTCGAGACGAAGGCCGACGACTACAGCGCGACGATGGACCGCGCGGCCGGCGGCGACCTCACCGTCCGGCTGGACGCCGACAGCGAGAGCGAGGCCATGGAGCAGATCGGCGCGGCGTTCAACGAGATGATGGACGACATGGAGGCGACGATGCGGGACGTGCAGTCGTTCGCCGGCGAGGTGTCCGCGGCCAGCGGGAAGACAGTCGAGGGCGTCGACGCCGCCGAGGCGCGCAGCGAGGACGTTCGCGGGTCGATCGAGGAGATCGCCGAGGGCGCCGCCGACCAGCGCGAGATGCTCGAACAGGTCTCCGGCGAGATGAACACCCTCTCGGCGACGATCGAGGAGGTCGCCTCCTCGACGGAGACCGTCGCCGACGCGGCCCAGGAGACGGCGTCGATCGCCGACGAGGGGCAGGACACCGCGGGCGAGGCGATCGACAGCGTCCGGGAGTCGCAGGACGCGATCGGTGAGACGGCGGAGAAGGTCAGGGTCCTCGACGAGCGGATGGAGGACATCGGCGAGATCGTCGACCTCATCGGCGACATCGCCGAGCAGACGAACCTGCTCGCCTTGAACGCCAACATCGAGGCGGCGCGGGCCGGCGGCGCCGGCGGCGGGAGCGACGGGTTCGCGGTCGTCGCCGACGAGGTGAAACAGCTGGCCGAGGAGACGCAGGAGGCGGCCCAGGAGATCGAGGAGCTCATCGCCGGCACGCAGGCGCAGACGCAGGCGACCGTCGAGGAGGTCCGGACCGCCGAAGAGCACATGGAAGAGGGTGCCGAGGCCGTCGGGGACGCCGCAGACGCGTTCGCCGAGGTGGCGGCCAACGCCGGGGAGACCGACGACGGGATCCGCGAGATCAGCAAGGCGACTGACGACCAGGCCGCGAGCACTGAGGAGGCGGTGTCGATGGTCGAGGAGGTCGCGGGGATCAGCCGGTCGACCGCCGACGAGGCCGACGAGGTCGGTACGGCGGCCGACGAGCAGCTCGCCGCGATGTCGCAGGCGACCGCCGAAGCCGGCTCGGTCGCCGAGCAGGCCGAGCGGCTCCGGGCGCTGCTCCGGAAGTTCGAGGTCGGCGGGGGGTCGCTCGACGACCCGTCGGCGTCGGGATCACGCAACGTCGCCGTGGGCGACGGCGGACAGACGAACTGAGGCGGCGACGCGTTTTCCCCCGCGCTACTGCTCTTCTCCGATCGCGTCGACGACGGCTTCGAAGGCCGGGAGCGCCCGCTTCACCTGCGCGCCGCCCTCGACGAACACCAGCGTCCGCGGCGGGCGGACCGCCTTCGGCCTGACGCGTAGGTCGGCCTCGCCCGCCGCATCGGCGGCCGCGTCGGGCGCGACGACGAACTCGATCCGGAGCCGGTCCGGCTGGACGTAGGCCTCGGCGACGAGGTCGCCGTCGTTCTCGCCGCCGCGGACCACCCGATACGCGAGCGCGCCGTCCGGGGTGGGCTCGACATCGGGGTCCGCGTCGGCCAGCGCGAGGTGCCGCAGGCGACCCTCGTTGCCGGAGAGTTCCGAGGCGAGCAGCTGGCCGATCCGAACCCCGTCGGTCAGGCGCTCGTCGACCATCACTCGGCCTCCGCGGCGCCGGTGGTCGGGTCGTCCGTCTCGTCACCGTCGCCGGCCGCATCTCCCTCGCCGGTCTCATCACCGGCGGCGGCCAGTCCCTCGCGAACGTCGGCCGCGAGCTGGTCGACGGCGGCGCCGTGCTCCTTCGCGAAGAGGACCGCGGCCGCCTCGATGCTGACCGCGAGCGAGCGCTGGCGCTCGTTGATGCCGGCGACCGCGCGCTGCTTCTCGACGCCGGCGGCGACGATCGCGTCGAGCGCCGTCTCGAAGGTGGACTGCTCGCGGAGGATCGACTCGTCGGGCGCGAAGCCTTCCGGGACGGTCACGTCGGCCGGGTCGAAGCGGGCGACGAGGTCGCCGTCCTCCTCGGCGACCAGCCCGCGCCCGACCGCGACGTCGACGAGCCGCTTCGCCTGGTCGGGGGAGAACCAGTCCCGATCGAGCGACAGCGCGACGACGAACTCCCCCTCGCCCAACCGCTCCGTCGCTCGCTGTTGGAAGGGCACAGCGACGGCGACCTCGAGGCTCATGTGCGAATCGGGGGGCGTCGACGGCGGTAAACCTACCGGACCGCGAGCCGGACTCGGGGCAGTTGCGAGATCCGACTCGCGGCCGACAACCGTTATGCCGCGCCGGCGTGATGGCGTACGTATGCAGACCCGCCCGCTCGGCGACACCGGTCACGACAGCACCGTCATGACGTTCGGCGCGATCGCGCTCAACTGGCTCGAACAGGAGGGCGCGAACCAAATGGTCGAACACGTCCTCGACTACGGCGTCAACCACTTCGACGTGGCGCCGGAGTACGGCGACGCGGAGCTGAAGCTCGGCCCGAAGCTCCGCCAACACCGCGAGGATATCTTCCTCGGCTGCAAGACCCAAGAGCGAACCTACGAGGGCGCGTGGCGCAAGCTCGACCGATCGCTGAACCGCCTCGGCGTCGACAACATCGACCTGTATCAGGTACACGGGCTCGAGTACGACTCGGAGCTCGACGAGATCACGGGCGACGACGGGGCGCTGGCGGCGTTTCGCGAGGCCAAAGAGGAGGGACTGATCGACCACATCGGTCTGACGAGCCACGGCGACCCCGGACTCATCCTCGACGCGCTCGACCGTATCGACGACCTCGAGTCGCTGATGTTCCCCCTGAACCCCGTCGTCGCCGGGAAGGACGACGAGGAGTACGACTACGAGGCGGTCCTCGCACGCGCCGACGAGAAGAACGTCGGCACGCTGGGGATCAAGGCGTTCGCCGGCGGCTCGTGGCCCTCGACCGACGAGCTCCCCGAGGCGGACCGACCGTTGGCGAACTGGTACCGACCGGTCACCGCGCCCGACGAGATCAGCGACCGGTTCGACTTCGCCGCCGCACAGGGGCTCACCAGCGTCGTCAGCGCCGGCGATCCGAAGCTCGTCACCATGATCCTCGAAGCTGCCGCCGACTACGACGGGATGGACGCGACCGCCCAGCGGTCGCTGATCGAACGGGTGCGCCACGACGACAGTCCGGTTCCCGAACAGCTGCACCACTGAGCGAGACGGATGGACGTGCCGCACACGGTTACGACCGCGCTCGACGATCAACCGGTTGCCGGGAAGCGCTGTCTGGAGGCCGGTGCGGGCGTCGGAAACACGACCGGCGGACTGCTCGCGAACGGCGCCGCGCGGGTGTACGCCGTGACGAACGACCGGGATCACGCGCGGACGACGCGACGGCGCGTTGACGGCGAGGGCGGTGACGGTGGTGACGGTGGCGACGAGAACGGCGACGGCGCCAACGACAGCGACGATAGCGACGAGAACAGCGGCGACCACGGCGACCGCCTGGCCGTGCTGGAGGCGGACCTCCGAGCGATCCCGCTCCCCGACGGATCCGTCGATCTGATCACCGCACACGGGCTCTGTAACGTCCTCGATCCCGCGTCGCTGTCGACGGTGGCCGAGGAACTCTCGCGGGTCGCGGCTCCGGGCGCGCAGCTCGTCGTCGACGACTACGACCCGCCGCCCGACGGCGCCGCGATGCGAGAGCTGTTCGCCGTCGAGAACGCCGCGTCGGAGCTGGCCCGCGGCCGGCCGGCGCTCACCTTCTACCCGGCGGCGTTCCTGCGGCGATTCTTCGCGGGCCACGGCTGGGAGTTCGAGCGAGAGCGGGCGCTTTTAGAGCCGGTGCCCTGGACCGAGAGCCACGTCTCGGCACACGCCGACGAGGCGGCCGACGCGGCTGCCTCGGCCGCGGACGGTTCCGGTGGAGCGGGCGACGCGCTAGCGGCGACCGCTCGGCGGCTCGCGGCCGAGATCGGGTCGGAATCGGCCGGGCGGATGTACAGTCTCGCGTTTCGCCGACCGGGCTGACGGCCGCGGAAGCAGCGGCCCCGTCGAAGCGCTCCGTAACTGAGCGACCCGCGATGTTCTCCGTATATAACACTTAAATTATACTATCACAGTGTCTACTTATGCAGCGGGGAGCTGTCTATCCGCTATGACCGATTCGAGTAGCGACGAGTTCGACCCGACGGCATCGGATCAACGGGAGATCGGCCGCGAGATGGTCGACGACAGCACGGGACTCGGTTCGGTGATGGCCCACGCCTACCGCGGGGAGATAGATCGGGTGGGGACGTGGCGGCAGCGCCTCGACGAGACGACGACGTGGGCGGTGACGCTGATGGCGGCGATCCTGACGTGGGCGTTTTCGAGCACCGATAACCCGCACTACATCCTGCTGGTCGGAATCGTCGTCGTCACCGTCTTTCTGGGCATCGAAGCGCGGCGGTACCGGGACTACGACGTCTTTCGCTCTCGCGTTCGAGTCATCCAAGAGAATCTGTTCGCAAACGCCCTCGATCCGTCCCAAGGCACCGAGAGTCACGACTGGCGAGCGGAACTGAGCAGGGACTACCGCAGGCCGACGCTGAAAGTCTCGTTGCACGAAGCGCTCGCGAACCGACTCCGGAGCGTGTACCTCGCTCTGCTCGGTGTCCTCTTGGGCGCGTGGGCGTTCAGGATCACGGCGTTCGCGCCGCGCCAAGACTGGCTGACGACCGCCGGAGTCGACCGTATCCCGGGAACTGCTGTGGTCGCCGTCGTGGGCGTGTTCTACGTCGTCCTGCTGGGCCTCGCCTTCTGGCCCCGCGAGCGCCACGCCAAGGGCGAATTCCGCGAAGGGGACCCGGACGACTGGAAAGAGACGGGCGGATAGTCGAAACGCGTCGTCCGATCGCCGCAGCGATACGTCAGTCGGCCGCCGCAATCGACCCGTCAGTCGTCGTCAGTCGTCGTCAGTCGCCGCGGACGGCTCGTCGGCGGCGGGCGCCCGGTCCGCGGCCGGCGTCACGTTCAGCGAGTAGCCGGTCGCGGCCATGACGAACAGCACGAGCGGCGAAAGGAACGCGAACAGGTAGTACGGCGCGTACTCCAGCGTCGGGACCCCGGTGACGCCCGCCATGTAGACGGCGCCCGCGTGCCACGGGAACAGCGCGCCGGTCGGCGTCCCGGCGGCCTCGACGGCGCGGGAGAGCTGGTCGGTGTCGAGCCCGAACTCGTCGTAGGTGTTCCGGAGCGTGACGCTCGGGAGGACGATACTCATGTACTGCTGGGCGGTGAGCGCGTTGATGGCGATCGCCGAGACGCCGGTCCCAGCGACGAGCGCGCCCGGGCTCTTCACGGATGAGGTGAACGCGTGGGAGATCACCGCGAGGACTCCCGTGCGCTCCAAGATACCCCCGAGGGCGAGCGCGGCGACGACGACCGTGATCGTCCACGCGGAGCCGGTGAGCCCGCCCGTCGCGAGCAGCTCGTTCACCAGGTCGGAGCCCGACTCCGGCGCGGTGCCGTACATGAACGTCTCCCACGCGGCGACGAAGCCGACCCCCTGCACGAGGATTGTCGTGATCGCGCCCGCGAACACGCCGGCGACGAGGGTCGGGAGCGCGGCGTATCCGCGCAGTGCCAGCCCGAAGGTGACGACGAGCGGGATGAACGCCAGCAGCGTGATGGCGTAGACCTCGCCGAGCGCGCCCTGGATCTCCGCGATCCGTCCCGTCGGGATCTCGCCACTGGCGCGGAGGCCGAGCGCGAGGAAGCCGAGCACGGCGAGCCCGAAGGCGACGGCGGTTCCGGTCCGCATCCGACGGATGTGCGCGTACAGGTCGGTGTTGGTGACGCCGGCGGCGAGGTTGGTGGTGTCGGAGAGCGGCGACTGCTTGTCGCCGGCGTACGCGCCCGAGAGGACGGCCCCGACCGTCATCGGGGCGGGGACGCCGAGCCCCGCGCCGATGCCGACGAAGGCGACGCCGAGCGTCCCCACCGTGGTCCACGAGGAGCCGATGGCGAACGCGACGACGGCGGCGACGACCGCGGCCGCCGGCAGGAATGTCGTCGGCGAGAGGATCTCCAGCCCGTAGTACATCAGCCCCGGAATCGTGCCGGCGCTGACCCACGTCGCGATCAGCCCGTAGATGGTGAAGATGATTAAAAGCGCCTGCAGCCCCATCACGAGGCCGTTGGCGATCCCGTCGAACAGCTCTTCCCAGTCGTAGCCGAGCCACAGCCCGAAGCCGCCGACGAAGGCGATACTCCAGAGGAGCGGCGGGTGCGGGTCGAGGCCGAGAACGGCCGAGCCGATACCGAGGAACGCCACGACGGCGAGGACCGGGATCAGCGCCAGCGCCAGACTCGGGCGGCGGTCCGGATCGAGGTCCTCGTAGGTCGTCGGCGTGAACGATCGTGCCATGCCCTCCTATATTCCTTTGGGGCATAAATATATCTCGAAATATGAGCGAGGAAGATAACGATCGTTCATCGTCGTTTGCGGCAGGCGGCGAACCCACCCGACACCGCAGCTGTGACGCGCGTCCGTCCGTGCGCCGCCGTGTCGCGGGGGTCGCCGAACGGACGGTCTTATACGCGTCGGCGGTCAAGTCGGGGCAACATGATATTTGAGGGCCTCCCGACGACCCCCCGATCGGAGGAACTCGTCGACAAGGCGTTCTCGCGGGCGGCGCGGGCGGGGCGCGCCAAGCACGGACACGAGGCGCAGGAGTCGATGCTGCGGACCGCCGGCAACGTGCTCTCGGACAACCTGGAGAACGTCGTCGTCTCGTGGCCCGACTTCGGCTTCGACGTGGAGCCGTTCTACTACGAGCTCGCCGACGCCATCGTCGACGTCGACCGGCTCCGACAGGCGCTCTCGCAGGTGATGTGGGCCAGCCGCCAGATCGAGGACCTCCGCGACGAGTACACGACGAAGGTCCGCAACTCGGACGTGGACACCGCACGGAAGCACCGCAAACAGGCGTTCGCGCGCATGGCCGACGTGATGGACCAGATCGAGGACGACCTGCGGTACATCGGCGACTCGCGGGACCAGCTGAAGGTGCTTCCCGACGTGCGCACCGACGAGCCCGCCATCGTGATCGCGGGCTATCCCAACGTCGGCAAGTCGTCGTTCGTCAACCGGGTCACCCGCGCCTCGAACCAGATCGCGGAGTACCCGTTCACCACGAAGGGCGTCCAGATCGGCCACTTCGAGCGGGACCACGTCCGGTACCAGATCGTCGACACCCCCGGCCTGCTCGACCGACCCGCCGACGAGCGCAACGACATCGAGCGGCAGGCGGTCAGCGCCCTCGAACACCTCGCGGACGTGGTCGTGTTCGTGTTGGATCCGTCCGGCGACTGCGGCTACCCCCTCGACGTGCAGCTCGAACTCCGCGAGGAGGTCCGCGCGCTGTTCGGCGAGGCCGTCCCGTTCCTCACGGTGGCGAACAAACACGACCGTTTCGACGCGGTGCAGGCGGAGTCCGTGGACGCGACGATGAGCGTCACTAACGACGAGAACGTCGAGCGCGTGCTCGACATGGCCGTCGAGGCGGCCGCGTTCGAGCCCGACCTCCCGACCCGCGACGGCGAGGAGTGAGCGGTCGCTTATAAGCAGGTAGCGCCGCGGCTCGACGGTTGGTCTTCTCCCTCGAAAAATCGCCGAGCGAGCGCTCGCTTCAGGCCTGTTCGGCGGCGTAGACGACGTTGACGCTGACCTGCACGCTCACGTCTCCCGTCTCGACGCCGGTGGCGGCGCCGGCGTCGGCGCCGTCGCTCTCGGCCATCATGGACGCGTCGGACACCCGATACGGTGTCACGCCCGCGTCCGCGGTGGAGACCCTGTATGCGCCGGCGATCTCCAGTCCGCTGGAATCCGCGAGCACGGCCGCGTCGTCCTCGGCGTTCGCCATCGCGTTCTCGATGGCGGTCTCGCGGACCTCGCGTTCGCGCTCCTCGCTCAGCCCGAACTCGATCCGCTGGACCTCGTCGGCGCCGGCGCCGATCGCGACGTCGATGACCTCGCCAACCGCGTCCACGTCGTCGAGCGCGATCGCGTAGCGGTGGACGCCCTGGTACCGCGTTCGCTCGGGGTTCTCGCGCGTCTCGTAGGACTCTCGCACGTCGTACTGCTCGGTCCGGATGTCGTCCTCGTCGAGCCCCCAGTCGGTGAGCGCGGCGCGAACTTGGTCGTCGCTCGCAGCCAGTTCGTCGCGGACGGCCGCGGAGTCGTTCCCGGTCGCGGTCACCGCGACGCTGATCGTCGCGCGGTCCGGCTCGGCGGTGGCCTCGCCGTCCGCGGTCACCTCGATGTTCCTGTCGAGCGCCGATTCGTCTCCCGCGTCGACGCCGGCGCCTCCGGTCGAGCCGACGAACCCCGAACAGCCAGCGAGCGAGACGATCAGCGCGACGCCGACGGCAGTTGCCAGTTTCCTGTTCATACCTGACCCGTCGTCGGGAACCATCAAATAAGTCGCCGAAAGGACAAAGAGCCGTTTGCGCTATCGGACGAGAGGCGATCCGACTGCCGCGATCAGGCGGATCGGGCGTCGTCGCCGTCCGTGTCTCCCCCGTTGGTCCCGCCCTCGTCCGCTTCCTCACCGTCGTCGTCAGAGTCGTCTTCCGCGTCGTCGTCCGAGTCGTCTTCCGCGTCGTCAGAGTCGTCGTGATCCATGATCACCGCGGGCTCCGGCGAGAGGTCGTCGTCCGATTCCGCCTCGCCACCCTCATCCTCGTCGGGGTCGTCGTGATCCGTGATCACCGTCCGGTGCGCGTCGTCGTTCTCGGCGCGGCCGCCGTCGTCGCCACCGGTAGCGTCGCCGCCGTCACCCCGACTGTCGTCGTCATCGGCGTCGCCTTCGGGGGCGCGATCACCGCGATCGGACTCCCCGTCGTCTCGCTCGCCGGCCCCGATCTTCGCCCCGCTCGACGCGTCCGGGTCGCGGTCGACGCCGCCATCCGGCGGGCCGGACACGCGCCGACCGGTGCCGAAGAGCCGCTCGCGGAACGTGCGTCGGCTGGGGCGCTCGGCGAGCAGCAGCGAGCAGTCCACGTCGTGAACCACGTCGAGGTGGAGCGAGTTCGAGACGAGCCGCGAGAGCATCCCCTTCTCCGTCGCGCCGATGATGACGAGGGTGTTGTCCGCGGCCTCCCGAGCGATCGCGCCCTCGACGTCGCCGCTGTCGTCGACGATCCGCTCGGCGTCCGAGAGCCCGTGCTCCGCGGCCCACGCGGTGAGGAACCCCTCGCCCTCGGCGCGGTTCTCGGGGCCGTCAACCACGTGGAGCAGGCTCACCTCGGCGCCAGCGGTCCGGGAGAGCACGCTCGCGACCTCCGCGCCCAGCGTCGAGTCCGGGCCGCCGGAGGTCGGGAGCAGGACCCGCGAGGTGTCGAGGTCGCTCTCGCTCAGGATGAGGAAGTCGCAGGGGAGCTGGTTGGTCAGCTCGTCGATCGGTCGCTCCGCGCGGGCGGCGTTCCACAGCTGGTCGTCGCCCCACCCCATCAACACGGCGTCGGGGCGGGTCCGACGGGCCATGTTGAACACCTCCTCGAAGGAGCGGTGCGAGACGACCGTGGAGGTGGAGACGCCGATGTCGTACTCCTCGGCGGTCTCGCGGAGCCCGGCCATCCCCTCCTCGGAGACGTCGGCGATCCGGCCCGCGCCCGCCGACAGCGACATCCGCTCCGGCGCCTGCACGACGTGGACGATGTGGACGAGCCCGTCCTCGTGGTCGCTGGCGAGCCGGCTCGCGAGCTCGACGATGGGGCCGTCGGTCCGCGGGTTCGTGATGGGGACCATGATCCGGTGGCCCTCGTTGGCGAACAGCGTCGCCTCCGTGGCGTCGAGGATCGGGACGTACGAGCGCCCCGCGGCGCGGCCGAGCACCCACTCGGGCACCGTCAGCCGGCGGGTCATCCCCTCGAAGCGCGCCTCCTCCAAGCGCTCCTCGCTGGTCTGGAAGTAGTTCACCAGCGTGACTAGGACGACCCCGCCGATGGTGTTCCCGAGCAACACGGGGATCACGAAGCCGACGATCCCGGAGTAGAGGCTGATCTCCGCGCCGTACAGCGGAATGCTGTACTCGAAGAACAGGTAGAGGACCTCGGTGAACGAGACGACGACGTGGAACAGGTCGCCGAGCGGGATCGCGAGGAACGCGAGGTAGACGACGAGCATCCGGCTCACGGAGTCGGTGGAGGCGAACCCGACCCAGACGACGCCGGCGACGATCAGCCCCGCCATCGCTGCCTTGAAGAACAGCGGGACGACGCCGATACTGAATCCGCCCTCGGAGATGTACCGCGCCGCGTCAACGGTGTCGCCCGTGAAGACGCCGCCGTAGGACAGCACGAGCGCGCCGATCCCGCCGCCGACGAAGTTGCCCGCGAGCACGATCGTCCAGTGGCGGAGGAGCGTGGGGAGGCTCGCGAGCCGCTCCAAGGTCAGCGCGACCGGCGGCAGCGTGTTCTCGGTGTACAGCTGGTAACCGCCGATGATGATGTAGATGAACCCGAGCGGGTAGAGGAGCACGCTCAAGATCGGATGAGAGTCGGTCGCAGCGGTCAGGGAGGCGTACAGCATGAAGGTGATCGTGATCGCCAGCCCCGCCGCGAGCCCGCTGAAGAAGAGTTCGCGGCTCCCGGATGTCACCTCCTCGTCCGCGGCCGCGATGATCCGCTGGAACACCTCGTCGGACGAGAAGCGATCCCGAACGGCCTCGCCGACCGCCGGGGCGCCGCTTCGGGAGCGCTCGACGACCTCGCGCATCGAATCGTCGTCGGGTCGCTGTGAGTCGGTCACTGCCGGATCACTGTCGGCGCGATAAAAAGTAGTTCCTCTTTCGGCAGGGGTCGAAAAAAGACGGCGCTGAACGCGTCCTCGGAGAATCGCCGAACTGCCGAACCCCCCGGTCTCAGGCGCGGCTGACCGCCACGAGCCGCACCTCGACCTGCACGTCCTCTCCGATCGCCGCCTCGATCCGGCGGTCGAGGGCGTCGGCGACCGCCTCCGCACCGACGCCGGGAGGCGCTCCGACGGTAACCACCACGCGTTCGGTGTCGAGAGGCGGTATCGTCCCGCCGCGCTCGACCTCGAGTTCGATCAGCTCCATCCCGGGGTCCATCGCGGCCAGCTCGTCGCCGACGGCGGACCGGATGTCCGTCTCGGTCGTCGAGGCGACGTACGAGTCGTAGGTGACGCCGCCGAGGAACACCGACAGCACGGCGATGGCGGCGACGAGGACCGCGACACGCTTCACGAAGGCCGCTCGCGCCTCGTCCTCGCGGAACCAGCGCTGTGGGCGGTACCCCTCGTACCACAGCATCACCAGCGCGGAGAGGTTGATCGAGAGGACGTTCACCGCGACGATCACGCCCGCGCCGATCACGAGCCGCGGGATCTGGAACGCGATCCCGATCCCGACGGCGGCCGCCGGCGGAATGAGCGCCACCGCGATCATCACGCCGACCAGCGTCGCGGAGACGCCGGTCATCAGCGAGAGGATCCCGGCGACGCCGGCCCCGATCGCCACGACGAGCACCAGGACGTTGGGCGCGAGCCGCTCGGAGACCTCGGCGAGCGCAAGCGGGTCGGTCCCCGGCGGCACCAGCGCGAGCGTTCGCAACGCGAACGCGAACAGCGTCGCGGCCCCGATCGCGACCGCGACGCCGAGCACCTGCATCCGCACCCCGCGCCGGAACATGTCCTCGTCGTCCACGACGGTGCCGATCGCGGCCGACATCGCCGGACCGATCAGCGGTGCGATCACCATCGAGCCGACCACGGTCGCCGGCGAGTCGAGCAGGAGCCCGGCCGTCGCGATCACGGCGGAGATAACCGTCATCAGCACGTACGTCCGGAGCCCCGACGCGAGGTCGTCGGCCTTCGCCTGCAGCTCCTCTCGGGAGATGTAGTTGCCCGCGTGATCGGCGTCCTCGGCGTACTGGTCTTCGAGCGCCTCGAACCGGCGGGAGATGACCGTCTCGGCCGCGACGATGACCGTGTAGGTACTCTCGTCGATCCCCGCCTCACGGAGCCGTTCGAGCACTGGCTCGACGGCGGCGGTCGGGAGCGGAAACGTCGCGACCGCGGTGTACTCGCGGCCGCTCGTCTCGTCGGTGACGACGTAGTCGACGCCCTCGTCGTCGAGCGCGCGGATCACGGCGGCGCGCTTCCCCGCCGGGATCATGACCTGAACGAGTCGCACGATCGGTCGTCTCGCCGGCGCGACTTATAAGGGGCGGTGGTCGCGGACCGGGGGCCGAACCGCGGTCCGCCCCGCGCGAAACGGAACTTTAATGCGCGAATCCCTCGCACGTCCAGACAAGAATGCTCTCGCCGCTGTTCATCGACACGTTCCTGCTCGATTACCACCTCGGGCACGTCATACTGCTCGGGTTCGTCGTCTCGCTTCTGGCGGCCGCGCCCCTGAAGTCCCAGAAGGTGATCGCGTCCATCGTCGCCGGCTTCGGGACGATCTTCCTCGTCGCCCCGTACACGACGATGCCGCAGGTGTACATCCTCGCGGGCATTCCGATGATCCTGATCGGCGCGCTGCTGTGGACGATGGCCGGGAACTGACGCGGTTCGCGCCTCCGCCTCCCGTTTTCTGCCGTCTCCCGCTCCGTGTTCCCCGTTCCCCGACAGCGTCGGCGCTCGCTCTCTCCGCGCCGCCGCTCCGCCCCGCCGTTTCGTCTCTCCGCCCCGCCGCGCCGTTGCTCGATCCCGCCTCTTTTTGCACCCCGAGCGACACTGCCCGCCATGGTCACGGTACGGGCACCCGCCACGAGCGCGAACCTCGGCAGCGGGTTCGATGTGTTCGGGGCGGCCCTCACACGGCCGGCGGACGTCGTCACCGTCGAGAAGGCGGCGGAGACGACGATCGAAGTTACCGGCGTCGGGGCCCAGTACATCCCCGAGGACCCCGAGAAGAACACGGTCGGCGCCGTCGTCGAGGCGCTCGACGCGCCCGCGCGGATCCACATCGACAAGGGGGTCCGCCCGGCCTCCGGCCTCGGCTCCTCGGCGGCCAGCGCCGCCGGCGCCGCGGTCGCGCTCAACCGGCTGTACGACCGCGGGCTCTCGCGCTCGGAGCTGGTCCCGATCGCCGCCGAGGGCGAGGCGGTCGTCTCCGGCGTCGCTCACTCCGACAACGTCGCCCCCTCGATCCTCGGCGGGTTCACGGTGACGACGAGCGAGGGCACCCACGCCGTCGACGCCTCGATCCCCCTCGTGGTCTGTCTCCCCGACGTGGCGGTCTCCACCCGCGACGCGCGTCGGGTCGTCCCCGAGACGGCCTCGATGGACGACCTCGTCGAGACGGTCGGCAACGCCGCCACCCTCGCGGTCGGGATGTGCCGCTCCGATCCCGAGCTCGTCGGCGCCGGCATGAGCGACCCCGTCGTCACCCCCGAGCGCGCGCGGCTGATCACGGGCTACGACGACGTGCGCGCGGCCGCCTTCGAGGCCGGCGCGGCCGGCGTCACCGTCAGCGGTGCCGGCCCCGCGATCCTCGCCGTCTGTCGCGACGGGCGTCGGCGGGGGGTCGCCGCCGCGATGCTCGACGCCTTCTCCGAGGCCGGCATCGACGCCCGCGCCTACCAGACGCGGATCGGAAAGGGATCGACGGTGCTGGAGGAATGAGGCGATACGATCGGAGAGTTCGGGCCGGTGGTGGCGTGAAGATGGTTAGTGTTTCAGTCGATCACTTATAAGTCGTCAATGGCAGATAGATGACGGGAGCCTCCGATCCTCTAATCGTTTGTTTATAAGCGATCGACTGTTCTACGGTGAACACCTCCAAAGCCCCAGCCGGTGAGGCGGGCGCACGCTCGCTGCGCTCCTCGCTCGCGTTGCTCGCTGCGGTGCTTACGTCACCTGCGCCCGCCTCACCGGCTGCCCCTTTGAGTCCCACCCCGCCCCGCACAGCACCGCACCTCACACCTCCCCAGCCTCGTCGGTCGCCGTAGGCGACCGACTCCCTCGCGCGGTGCTGCGAGCGGGCCGGTGGCCCGCTCGCAGGCACGCGCCACCGCCATCATTTATAAATAAATCGACAACACCCCGTCTCCCCCAACGAGTTCCGCTCGTCCCTACGGCGCGCGAGCGATCACGGCGAACGTCTCGGTGCGCTCGGCGGCGGAGACCACCTCGAATTCTGCCGCCTCCAGCGCGTCGACCGCGTCGCTCGCGGCGAACCGCTCGTCGGCCGGCGGCCCGTGCTCGCCGTCGCCGGCGGCCGACCAGTCGAAGAGCGCGAGCCGGCCGTCGGACCGGATCACGCGGGCCAGCTCCGCGAGGGCCTCGTCGCTCGCGAACTCGTGGTACGTCATCGTCGAGAACGCGGCGTCGAGCTCGCCGTCCTCGAAGGGGAGCGCGGCCACGTCGCTCTCGACGAGGGCGACGTTCTCGGGGACGCCCTTCTCGCGGTAGAACGCGTGCATCTCCGCCTGCACGTCGACCCCGTAGACGGTCTCGACGTGGGGCGCGACCGCGTCGGTGTAGAAGCCGGTGCCGCTCCCGAGGTCGGCGACCGTCGCCGCGGCGCGGTCGGCGCGGTCGGTGCCCTCAGCCGTCAGCGCGCCGATAACTTCCTCGGCAGACACCCAACGGTACCGGACCGCGGGACGCTCCAGTCGCTCCGCCTTGTCGGCGTCGAACGTGTGAAATCCCATGACCGGTCTTGTGCGTGTATCACTAAAACGCGTCCGGTCCCTCGCTCACCACTCGGCGGCGAGGGCGTCGACCAGCCGGTCGATCTCGGCCTCGGTGGAGACCGCGTGGACCGAGGCCCGGACCCCGTCAGGGTGGGGCAGCGAGCGGATCACGATCCCCTCGTCGGCGAGTCGGTCGACCGTCGCCTCGGGGTCCTCGACGTCGACCGTGACGAGCCCGGACTCATACTCGCGGGGGCTCAGCAGGCGGTCGTCGGGGACGCCCTCTTTGAACCGGTCCGTGAGCGACGCGATCCGGTCTTCGATCGTTTCGAGTCCGACCGCGTCGATCGCGTCGAGCGCCTCGACCAGTCCGGCGTGGGCGGCCGGGGTCGTCGTCCCGACCTCGAAGCGCTTCGCGCCCGGCTTGAACGCGATCTCCTCGGCGTCGGGGTCCTCGACGCTCCGGTAGCCGACCGCGCGCGGCGCCAGCTCGGCCGCGGCCTCGCGGTCGACGTAGAGAAAGCCGGCCCCCCACGGGCCGAGCAGCCACTTGTGGCCCGCCGCCGCCACCGCGTCGGCGCCCCACGCCGACACGTCCATCGCGACCTGTCCGGGCGACTGGACCGCGTCGACGAGGGTGAACGCGCCCGCCTCGTCGGCGATGTCAACGAGGTCGGCGACCGGGAGCCGCGTCCCGTGGGTCCACGTGATCGCGCTGAAGCAGACGAGCCGCGCGTCCGCGACTGCCTCGGCGTACGCCTCGCGGTCGATCCGACCGGTCTCGGTCTCGACGACTCGGACCTCGACGCCCTCGCGCTCCAGTCGCTTCCACGGGAGGACGCCGGCGGGGTGTTCGAGGTCGGTCCGGACGACAACGTCGCCGGGCTCCCAGTCGATCGCGCCCGCGATCCGGGTGATCCCGTCGGTCGTGCTCTCGGTCAGGGCGATCTCGTTGGGCTCGGCGCCGACGAAGTCAGCGACGCGCTCGCGTACGGTCTCGTACGTCCCGAAGGCGTGCTCGTATGGGTCGGTCGTCCCCGAGCCGAACTCGTGGTCGGCGAGGTAGTCAGACGCGGCCTCGACGACGGCCTCAGAGCTCGGACCGTGCGCGCCGAAGTTGAAGTACGCGGCCTCGCCGAGCGCCGGCACGTCTGAGCGCAGCTCGCGCGGGGTCATCCCGTCGTCGGACTCGGACCCAGCCATTCAGGCGGTGTGCTCCGCGATCGCGTCGGCGAGCGCCTCCTCCGTCTGCGCGCCGACCATCCGCTCCGCGAGCTCGCCGCCGGCGAAGACGAGCAGCGTCGGAATGCTCTGCACGCCGTACTCGCCGGCCAGTCCCTGGTGTTCGTCGACGTCGACCTTCAGGACGGTCGCGCCGGTGTCGCTCGCCACCGCCTCGACGGCCGGCTCCATCATCTGACACGGGCCGCACCAGTCCGCGTAGAAGTCCACAAGGACAACGTCGCGGTCCGCGACGTAGTCGTCGAACTCGTCGGCGTCGGCCAGCTGAATCGGTTCCGTGGGGACGGCGTCGGTTGAACTCATCGTGTCTCCGTATGTGCCCCACGCGGATAATGGTTTTGAACGGAAAACACAATACCGCGTGTCGGAGTGGATCGAACCGCACGTGAATCGATCCCGCGACGCGGGTCCGAGGGTTCAAATCCGGGGCCGACGAACCGCGCCGCATGTACGCGGTCGTCGGCTGCAACGAGTGCGCGGCGATGTGGCTCCTCGCGGACCCGCGGACGAGCGACAGCGCGGGGTGTCCCCGCTGCGGGAAGACGCATCAGACGGCGAAGCTCAAGCGGTTCTTCGAGTCGGAGGACCGCGACGCGGCCCGCGAGGCCCGGGCCGCGCTGCTCGCGAAGAAGCGCGACGAGAGCGCGGCGTTCGCGGAGCTCGACCACGTCTCGGAGCTCGAACGCGCCGTCGACGAGGCGGGGATCGACGACCGCGAGTACCTGGAGGCGTCGGGAATCGACGCCGACGCCGTCGACGAGGCGGCCGCCCGCGCCGAGGGCGGCGGGTCGGATTCGCGAAGCCGGACAGCGATCGTCCGCGACGCGGTCGAGGCGGTCGACGAGGCCACCGAGGAGAACGTCGTGGCGCGCGCGAGCGAGCAGGGCGTTCCCGCCGAGGCGGCGGGAGAGATCCTGACGCGGCTCGCGCGGCGCGGGGAGCTCTCCGAGTCGGGCGGGCGCTACCGGTCGCTCTGAGCGGATCGGCTCCGGGCGTCCCGCCGTTTCCGCCCCCGATCCCTGACAAAGCACTTATGCCGTCGTTCAGACGTGTCGGGTATGGACACGCGAACTGCCCTCCTGGCGGCCGCCGCCGCGCTCCTGCTCGCGGGCGCGATCGGCGCCGTCGCCGCGCCGGACGCCATCGTCGACCCCAGAGAGGCCGACGAACGCCCCGGCGACGTACGCATCGTCGACACGGTCGTCTCGCCGGGTGAAGTGCGCGGCGAGACCGCGGAGCTCCGGCTCGGAGTCGACCTCCGACACCGGGGCTCGACCGTCGAGAATGTCACGGTCCGCCACCGCGCGATCGGCGCCGACTCGGGACTCCTCGTCGACGAGACGACGGTCGACGTCGGCGACGTGGACGGCGGCGGCGAACGGACGATAAACGGGTCCGTCGACGTGGACCGCGCCGGCGGCTACCGGATCGAGACCGTCGTTTTCGCCGACGGCGAGCGGCGCGCCAGCCAGACGACCCGCGTCGGCGGCGTCGCGGCACTCACGCCCGACTACGCCGACTCGCGCGTCGGCTTCACCGAGGGGAACGTCTGGCCGACCGTCGCGGTCAGCGTGCGCGAGGCCGACAACGAGACCGCGACGCTGTCGGTGTCGATCTCGGTGACGAACCGCGGCGACGCTGCCTCGGAGCCGCTCGACCTCCGGGTGCTACTCCGGCAGTCGGAGTCGAACGTGATCGCCGACGAGGCGAGCGAGACGGTCGGCGAGGTGCGGCCCGGCCGGACCGACACTGTGACGACGACCGTCGAGGTGCCCGCCAACTACAACTACTACGTCGACGCCGCGCTGTGGAGCGACGACGTGCTCATCGACGAGACGCAGGGCGTCGCCAACCTGAACCCCCGCGAGACGATCAGCGCGAACCAGACGGTCGAGGAGGTCGATTTCGCCGTCGAGGACTTCACGCGAGGCGAGGGCGCCGACGACGCGGCGGGCGACGGCGCCGCTCCCGATCGGGGCGCCGACGGTAGCAGCGGCGGGGACTCCACGCCCGGGTTCGGCCCCCTCGTCGCGCTCGTCGCGCTCGTCGTCGCGGCCCTCGTCGCACGGAGGCGACCATGACGGACGAGCGCGACCGCGCCGACCCGAGCAGCGACCCCAACACCAGCCCCGACGACACCACCGACACACCCACCGGATCCATGAGCGACATCACCGCCGACGACACGGCAGACGACACCGCACCGCGCACGAGTGACTTCGAGGGCGACGCGAACGAGGACGACGGCCGGTTCGGTCGGCTCTCGACCGACGACCTCCGCGGGCTCATCGACCGGATCGGGCTGGCGGCGCTGATCCTGCTCGCGCTGATCGCCGGCTGGAGCTTCTACAGTCAGGCCGGGCGGGCGATCCGGACGTGGCTCGACCCGGCCTACCAGCCGATCGCCCTCGCGGCGTTCAACCTCGCGGTGCTGCTGGTCGCGCTCGCGGGCGTCGCCCACCAGCTCTACCGGATCCGCCGGAGCGAGCAGGGCGGCGCCGAAGGAGGCGAGTAGCGGTCGAGCCGTCGGCCCCGAACCGTTCGTCCTCGACGGCGCCTACTCCTCGGGGAGGTCGTCGGTGTTCGTCGGAACCTGCTCGACCTGTCCCGCGAGCGTCGCCGCGTCGCCCGCGACGGTAGAGGCGTCGACGCCCGCCTCGCTCGCGACCAGTCGGACGTGCGCGGCCAAGAGCGCCAGCGCGCGGAGGCCCTCGTTCTCCGCGTCGCCGCCGCCCCGCTGGGCGAAGGTGGTGTCGACCTCGCCCTCGCGGACGACGCCGACGTGGACCGCTTCGATCCCCTCACCGTCGAGGAGGTCGCGGGCGCGGGCGATCTCCGCGGCGAACGGATCGTCGGCCGATTCGTCTGCGGGAACCTCGTCGTCGCTCATGGAGAGGCGTACGCGAAGCGGAGAGAAAAGCGCGGCGCCCGTCGGGGGCGGGGACGAGGCTACTCGTCCGGACGCGGCCGGGCGATGAACAGCGACTCTTCGAGCGTGAACGGGTCGTACACCGACTGGTGACAGACGCAGTAGGTCCCGTTTGCGGCGTCGTACCGAGCCGACTCTTCGAGCACCTTGTAGTCGGGGATACAGCAGAAGTGCGTGCAGACGTTGAGGTACGCGACGAACCCCTGGTCGGTTGACGCTTCGAGCCACTCGTCGTTCGAGTTCTCGACCGCCTCCTCGATCCGCGGCGAGCGGATGACGGTCGCGTTCAGGCTCGTGTCGGCGTCTTGCGACCGCCACGTGACGGACGCCGGCTTCCCGACGCCGTCGTCGCCGATTCCGTTGCCCCACTCGGTGTAGTCGTCGAAGTCGTCGACGTGGATCTGGTCGCCCGCGTCGTACGTCTCGTCCTGCCAGTCATACTTGCCGGACGCGGCGCGGAACAGGTTGTCCGACTCGTAGCTCGGAGAGACATTCTCCTGTGATTCGACGCCGCAGTACTGGAACCACGCACCGGAGTAGGTCCTCCCGCCGAGCTGCTCCTGTGCGACCTCGATCTCTTGGCCTTCCTGCGTGACGGTCTGCGTCTCCGGCCAGATCCCGCGGATGTAGCCGTCGTCGGTAACCTCAAGCGGGATCTGCGGGAGGCCGCGCGGCGCCGGGCCGCCGGTCTTGGCGATCGACATCGCGACGGTCGACCCGCCGCCGACGCCGCCCGCGGTCGTCAGGGTGTTCACCGTCGCCGACCCCATCGCGCCGACCCCCGCGAGGGCCGCGCCGCCGACGACGCCCTTGACGAAGCGGCGCCGACCGGACTCGGCCGGATACTTGTCGGACTGACTCATACGTGTTGTTCGGGTTGGACCGGTAAAAAGGGTGACGAACCCGTCCCTGAGCGTAACGACAAGCGAGTCGCCGGCGCTCGGCGGTCGCGCTCGCTCCCGTGATGTCGAATGATCGATTAAGACGTTTACTCAAAACTGAGGCAAACATTCGTTCGGGCATCGCTTTTAACCGACCACGATGGGTGTATCTGTGGTATGGTGTTGCACAATCGAGACGTGCGGACGGACGTGCGCGAGCTCGGCGCGCTCGTGGGAGACGTCCTCGCCGCGCAGGCCTCCACCGAGGCGTACGAGACCGTCGAGGACCTTCGAAACGCGGCGATCGACTACCGACGCGGCGACGCGACGAGCCGGGAGGCCCTCCACGAGTCGGTCGGCGATCTGTCGACGACCCGAGAGGAGATCGTCGCCCGCGCGTTCACGACCTACTTCGAGCTGATCAACCTCGCCGAGGAGCGCGAGCGAGTTCGTGCCATCCGGGGCGCCGACGAGGAGGGAGCGCTCCACGACTCCTTCGACGCCACGATCGCCGAGTTCGCCGAGGCGGGCGTCGAGCCCGACGAGCTCCGAGAGCTGTTGGAGGACGTGCTCATCGAGCCGACCTTCACCGCCCATCCCACCGAGGCGCGGCGAGCCACGGTGAAGGCGAAGCTCCGGTCGATCGCCAACCACCTGGAGGAGCTCGACGAGCGCAACCTCACCGAGCGGGAACGCAACGGGATCTGGCGCGACGTCACCGCCGAGGTGACCAGCCTCTGGGGCACCCGACAGGTACGCCAGCGCAGTCCGGAGCCGGAAGACGAGGCGCGCAACGTCCAGTGGTACCTGGAGAACACCCTCTTCGACGTCGTCGGCGACGCCTACGAGGAGTTCGAAGAGACCATCTCGAAGGAGTACGACGACGTGGACTGCCCCAAGCTCTTCGAGTTCCGCTCGTGGGCGGGCTCCGACCGCGACGGCAACCCGTTCGTCACGCCGGAGGTCACCGACGAGACACTGGGGCGTCAACGCGAGATCGCCGTCGAGAAGTACCGCGACCGGTGTAAGCGGCTCTCGGCCGTGTTGAGCCAGGACGGCGAGCGCTACGCGATCGACGACAAGCTCGCCGAGTCGCTGGCGGCCGACGCCGAGCGGTTCCCGACGGTCGTCGAGGAGGCGCGCGAGCGGTACCCCGACGAGCCGTACCGCCAGAAGCTCCGCCTGATGCGCGAGCGGCTCGACCGGGTCGACGACGTGCGCCCCGGCGAGTACCCCGACGGCGACGCGTTCCTCGCCGACCTCGACGTGATCGCCGACTCGCTGGCGGCCGACGGGCAGGACACGGTCCGCGAGTCGTTCGTCGAACCGCTCCGCCGGCAGGTCGACACGTTCGGGTTCACGCTCGCGTCGCTGGACCTCCGCGACCACCGCGAGAACCACACCGAGGCCGTCGCCGAGGCGGTCGCGACCGAGGGCGTCGACTACCGCGAGATGGACGAGGACGCCCGGCAGGAGTTCCTCACCGAGGCGATCCTCCAAGAGGACCCGGTCGTCGACGCCGACGAGCCTGGCGACGTCTCCGAGACCACCGAGCGGGTGCTCCGTCGGTTCCAAGAGTTCGCCGAGTGGCAGGACGAGTACGGCGCGCAGGCGATCGACACGTACTGCATCTCGATGACGGAGGAGCCGAGCCACGTGCTCGAAGTGCTCTTCCTCGCCGATCAGGTCGGCGTCGTCTCGCTGCCGGACCACTGCGGGCTCGACGTGGTCCCCCTGCTCGAGACCGAGTCCGCGCTCAACGGCGCCGAGCGCATCCTCGGGGAGCTGTTCGACAACGAGGCGTACGCGACCGCGCTGGAGGTCCGCGGAGAGATCCAGGAGGTCATGCTCGGCTACTCCGACTCCAACAAGGAGAACGGCTTCCTCGCCGCGAACTGGGACCTCTACGAGAACCAGCGTCAGATCGCCCGGTTCTGCCGCGAGGAGGACGTCACCCTCCGGCTGTTCCACGGGCGGGGCGGCTCCATCTCGCGGGGGGGCGGCCCGATGAACGAGGCGCTGCTCGCGCTTCCCAACGAGACCGTCACGGGACAGGTGAAGTTCACCGAGCAGGGCGAGGCGATCGCGGAGAAGTACGCCAACCCGCGGATCGCCGAGCGCGAGCTCGAACAGATGCTCGACGCGCAGATCCGCGCCCGCCACGAGGCGAACGAGGAGCCCACCGAGGACGTGCCCGAGGAGTGGGTCGACGCGATGGAGACGATGGCGCCCGCCGCCCGCGAGACGTACCGCGATCTCCTGAACACGGACGGGTTCGTCTCCTACTTCGGACAGGCGACGCCCATCTCCGTCGTCGAGAACCTCAACCTCGGCTCGCGGCCCGCCTCGCGCTCCGGCGAGCGCACCGTCGAGGACCTCCGCGCGATCCCGTGGGTGTTCTCGTGGACCCAGACTCGACTCATCCTCCCGGGCTGGTACTCGCTCGCGTCCGGGCTCGACGCCTACCTCGACGAGGTCGGCGAGGAGGCGGGCCTCGAAACGCTCCGAGAGATGTACGCGGAGTGGCCGTTCTTCCGCACCACCCTCGACAACGCCGCGCTCGCGCTCGCCCGCACCGATCCCGAGATCGCCGCCGAGTACGCCGACCTCGCGGACGACGACCTCCGCGAGCGCTTCTTCCCCGAACTCATCGGCGAGTACGAGCGCGGACGCGAACTCGTCTTGGCGATCAGCGGCCGCGACGACCTGATTCGTCGCGAGTGGCTCGAAGAGAGCCTCGACCGGCGGAACCCCTACGTCGACCCGCTGAACCTGCTGCAGGCCGACCTGCTCGGGCGAACTCACCGCACCGAAGAGGAGGAGCGAACCCTCCGGCTCACCGTCAACGGCATCGCCGCCGGGATGAAGAACACGGGATAGCCCGATAACCGCCCCGAGTGAGCCGACTCGTCCGAACACTGCCCGCACATCGCTTTTTGTCGACCGCCTCGACGACCGAAGCGACGGCTATCGATCGCAACGACCGCGGCGAGCGACTGTCAGATTCGATATAGCGATATTAGATATATCTCGACGAACGCGAGACGATCGTCAGCAAACAGCAACGCGAGACAGAATCGCTCAGACGCCACTTATCGGGAGTAAGACGGTGTCAGTATGAGAGCCGCAGCTCGAGAGCGAGCGCGACGTACAAAAAGCGAATCGCGATCTACGCGTAGCGTTCGAGTTCCGGCCGGTCGAGGTCCTCGAAGACGTCGGCGGCGACCTCGGAGAGGAACGCCTCGCCCTCGTCGGAGACGCGGCGTCCCTCGCCGGCGGCGGTTGTCACGAGGCCGTCCTCTTCGAGGGCCTGTAGCGACGCACGGATGAGCTTTCGGGAGCCGCCCTCGTGCTCGCCGGGGCGGACGGAGTAGCGGTTCGAGCCGCGCTTCTTCGAGCCGTACTCGGTGGCGAGCCGCTCGATGCCGACGGGCTCGTTCTGGGCGACCTTCCGGAGGAGGCTGGCGGAGCGCACGTACCAGAAGTCCTCCTGTTCCGGCGGGAGCTCCTTGCCGGCGCCGCTCTTCGCGAACTCGACCCAGTCGGGCTCGTCGATCCGGTCCTCGAGTCGTGCGGCGACCTCCTCGATGAGGGCGTCGGCCGGCACGTCGTAGATGGTTACCATTGCAGTGATTTTCAGCCTAACGTCGTTTAAACCCATCGTATTCGAGAAGCGTCGTGTGACCCGTTTTCACGGGTAGCGGAGCCGTAGAACGGAATCAGGAGGCCAACGTCTCGCCGTCGGACCCCCGGCCGAGGAGCTACTCGACGTACTCGTACTTCCGCTCGTTCATCCGGCCCCAGCCGGTGAAGACGAACTCCGCCTCCGGCTGCGTGAACTCCTCGATCTCGCGTTCGACATCCATATCGTACTCGTGAACGTCGTGCACGTCCTCGTACTCCTCCCACGTGAGGTCGTAGCGGGCGGCGAGTCGGTCGTCGATGTCGAGTGCTTCGATCTCCGCGCGCCAGCCCTCGCGGATCGCCTCCGAGTGGATCTCCGCCTGCGCGCCGGAGCCGTAGGAGGCGACGAGCAGCGTGTCGTCGACGAACGACCGGTCGCGGGTCAGGGCGTCGCGCAGCGCGCTGATGCGCGCGATGTGGACCGAGCTGGTGTACCAGTTGCCGACCTCACGGGAGAGCCCGAGCGTCGGCTCCACGGCGGTGTCGTACCACGTCTGATACTGCTCGGTGGTCTTCAGCTCGTCCATGTAGTCGCGGATCGCCTCCTCGTAGGCCTCGCGGTCCGCGTAGTCGTCCTCTCGGGGCTGTCGACCGATCTCGTCGGCGAGCGCGTCCTCGTACTCCGTGTCGCGGATGACGTGGCGATACGCGAGCAGGGCCGCCTTCCGGACCATCCCGGGGAACGGGGTGTGGAACGGCGCGTACGCGAAGTCGTCGAGCGCGATGTCGTCGGTGACGGACTCGTAGTCCTCGAGGGCCTCCCGCATTCGAGAGAGGTACACCTGCACCGAGCGTTTCCCGTCGACGCTCGGGAACTGCTGGTTCGGCTTCAGGAAGTCCGTCTCGTCCTTCGAGCCGTACCCCTGCTCCGTCGAGAGCGCGACGATCGAGGGGTCCTCGTCGATCAACATCGCGACGGCGCCGGCGCCCTGCGTCGCCTCGCCGGGGTCGCCGCGGGCGTAGAGCGCGGTGTCCGTCGTGATCACGAGCGCCGCGCGGTCGCGGTTCCGCCCCGCCCGGATCCAGTTGTACGCGTCGTCGATCGCCTGCGTCCCCGCCAGGCAGGCGAACTTGCGCTCGCCCTTGTTGGCGTGGGTGAAGTCGCCGTCGTACACCTGCTCCAGACAGCCCGCGATGTACGTCGATACCGGTTTCGAGTGGTCGAACGCCGACTCCGTGGCGACGTCGATCCGACCGATATCCGCCGGATCGAGCCCTTTGCGGTCCATCAGCCCTTTCGCGGCGTTCGCGCCCATCGTGACGATGTCCTCGTACACGTCCGGGAACGAGGAGTTATTGAGCCCGAGCCCCTTCGTGTACTTCTCCGGGTCGTCGCCCTTCTCCGGCGCGAACGTGCCCGGCAAGTCGAGTTTGAGCTTCCCGGTCCAGATCTCGACGGCGTCGATGCCGACTTCGGTCATACACGGTCGTTCATGCGGCCGGCATATGGGTGTGTCGATAGTCAGTTACGTCGATCGTGGTATAATTCAGTAGTTCTCGTCGACGTACTCTTCACACGGCTGCCCATCGATTCTGGATCCCTGCCCACAGACGATGTCTGATGCCGAGTTAACGTTTACGTCGCCTTCGACTTCAGAGCCGTCTTCGAGCGTGACACGACCGTTCTGGCTGGTCACATCTCCCTCCACAAGACTACCGACACCGAAGTCAACGTTACCGTTAGCGTTGACGGAGCCCGTCACTTGTGTCCCACTTCCGAGTGAGACGGTGCCGTTCTGACTGTCAACGTCACCGTCAATGAACGTTTCATCACCGATAACAATATCACCGTTCGCGCTCACATCGTCGTCGATCTCCGCGTTGTCTCCGACAGTGACCCCGCCATTTTCACTGTCGACCACACCGGCAACGAACGCGCCGTCCCCGATGACGATATCTCCGTTTGCGTTAGCGTCACCGTCGATATCCGCATTTTCCCCGACAATGACCTCACCGTTTTGGCTGTCGACATCACCGTCGATCACGACGTTGTCCTCAATGACTATGTCGCCGTTTGCGCTCACATCGTCTGTGTCTTGAGTGATGATCGTGGTTCCCGGTGGACGGATCTCGAACGTATCGGAGTCGATGTTCCCGTCCTCATACCCCACGACGTAGGTTTCACCCGCGTTCCCGGTCACGTCAATGTTTGAGATCCGAATTCGAACCTCGCCAGCACCTCCGCCCCGTTTGGTGTACGTGATTGTGTTGGTGCTTGGGTCATAACTGACTGCATCGTTGGGGTTTGTCCGTTCGATGAGCTCCACGGCTCCGTCCGTGTAATCGACACCGTCCGACTGGGGGCCGGAGAGATCGATCGTCGCCTGATCATTATTACTGAGACCGTCGACAGTAAACACAAACTCCTGTGAGTTTCCTCCCTTCACCACGTCTGTTGCGACGAAGTTGACCGACCCCGGCGGATCCCCTTCTCGCACCGTCACGGTTGTTGTTCCGACCTCATCCTCCGCTGTCCAGCGTCCGCTGGCGTCCTGTCCTGACACAGTTACGTCGTACGTTCCTGGGTCCCAGTTGTCAACTTGGATGCTCCTCCCGAACGCGTACTCCCTAGTGTTGTCGTCAGGATCAAACGTGAACATTTCGTCGTACACGGTGCCCGCGTCGTCGTTACCGACTGTGACCCGTACAGTCTGTATGGGTGTTCCACTTCGAATTCGACTCGAGTCACCGATACTACTGACACTCGCCTCAAGATTGAATGAATTTCCCTGCTGAACAGTAGAGGGATTAGTAGTTGTTCCAGATACATCGGGTCCATAAACGGACCCAGTAGGAACTGTCGGTGGAGTGAACTCATCGAATACTACACGATCGGTCCCAGCCTCATCTGGAGGAGCACCATTAATCGTTCCGACCGTACCACCTCTATCAGAGATAGTCACCTGACCAGATTCGTCCGTGATTCGCGGCGAGTTATCCATCGGACTCGTCTCACCCGTATCCGCGTAGACCTCAACCTCAGCTCCCTCAACGGGATTATTGAATTGGTCTCGTACTTCTGCGACGAACTCGCCGTTGCTCTCAGACACTTTCGTGATATAGCCACCCGACTCATCAGTCACATCCGTTCCACTTCCGACTCCCACCTGTGCAAGTCGAAGCTCGACTGAGTTGCCGGTTCTAATCTCGATTCGGATTCCGTTGGGAGTCGCGGTCACCGTTCTGTCCACACCACTCTCGAACGTCTCATTCCAGCCGGATGCGAGATCGTCCCGTTTCTCACCCTCCGGAACGGCCGTCGGAAGCACGATAACGACTTCTCCTCCGTCAGGTTCCAGCGTCATACTCCGCGCGTTTCGCGAGAGTGCCTCTGGATCGATCTCACGTCGCTCGATACCTGACTCCGAGAGAGTCCCATCAACCAACGTCAGCGAGATCCGGTCGGCGTCATTATTTATAACGGTCTGTCCGGTTCTGGAGAGTGCTGCACCATCGAAGTCCGCGACCACCATTGAGTGCTCATAGACGAGGTCAGGAGGATTCCGATACTCGTTGTACGACGGCGAGTATCGTACCGATTTGGTCGGGAAAGTGAGATCCCGATCCTCCCAGAATAATCCGACGTTGCCGTCCTCCGCGACGGTTGCGCTTTCGATTCGAATGGATTGCTGCTCACTCGTTGATAACTCTCCGGTCGCCGGCGGCGGATTGAGGAAGAATGTCCGCTGCGGGTACCGTGTACCGAGCGTCAGCGACGTGAGTCTGTTATTATCGGATTGGCCAGTGTTTAACACTGCGTTTCGCAGGTCCAAGAATTCACCTTCTACCTGTTGGCTGTGTTCAAACTCGATCTCCGCGTTTTCCGTCGGGACGAACTGTACTTGATATGTCGCCATCGCCAGGATCAGGAACCCGAACAGGATCACCGTCCCGACCACGACCGACTGGCCCCGACGGTCGCGACTGAATCGCATTACGCATTCTCGACGCCGGACAGGTATAAAATCCTCTGTCGGCCTCTCAGTCGCGATAACCGCTTGTGCGGTCGAACTCGACGCCGAGAGTCGCCGGGATTCAGTCGCCGCCCGCCCGCCGCGCCGTCAGCCACGCCGACAGCACGGCCACGGAGCCAGAGAACCCGCCGATCAGCACGGCCTGCGTCCAGTTGAACCCGAGCAGCGTCCCAGCGACCGGTGTGATGATGAGGAACGTGACCACGAGCGCGCCGATCGACGGTGCGAGCGAGAGAGAGGGTTCGAGGTCGCTCATGGCCGAATCTGGCGAGGGCGGACGATAAACCGGCCGATCCGGCGGCGGCAACGGTGGTCGTCGAAACGGTCGGATCTGCCGCGGCGCTCCCATCATAAATCTCATTCCACGATATCAAATTCGTTTCTCGGGGCCGACCCCGCCTCCCGACCGGTCCGTTTTTGCGCGCGGCGGCTGTCTCGGCGCGTATGGCGAAACAGCCGCATCTGCTGGTCGAGGAGGGCGACGTCCACGAGATCGCGATCATCCCCGGCGACCCGGGGCGCGTCGACCGGATCGCGGACCTCTGTGACGACAGCGAGCTCGTCGCGCAGAACCGCGAGTACAAGATCGTCAACGCGACCTACGAGGGAACGGACCTCACGATCTGCTCGACCGGGATCGGCTGCCCGTCGGCCGCGATCGCGGTCGAGGAACTCTCGCGGGTCGGCGTCGAGACGTTCCTCCGCTGTGGCACCTGCGGCGCGCTGCAGGCCGACATGGAGGTCGGCGACATGGTGGTCGCGACCGGCGCGGCCAAGGAGGAGGGGACGAGCAAGCGCTACGAGTCGGTCGAGTACCCCGCGGTCCCCGACTACGACGCGCTCACCGAACTCGTCGGCGCCGCCGAGGACAACGACGAGCAGATCCACGTCGGGCCGATCGTCTCCGACGACGCGTTCTACAACGAGAGCGACGAGTACGTCGAGGACTGGAACGACGCGAACCTGCTCGCGATCGAGATGGAGGCGGCGACCGTCTTCGCGCTCGCGCGCCGCAAGGGACTTCGCGCCGGTGCGATCTGCACCGTCGACGGCAACCTCGTCGCGGGCACCCAGAAGGGCGCGGACTCGGACGACGAGCTCCCGGAGAAGGCCAAAGACAACGTCGAGCGCGCGATTCGGATCACGCTGAACGCGGTCACGGCGCTGTAGGCGTCGGTTCCGAGGATCGATCCGCTACCCGTCTTCCGCCCGAAACTCCACCAGCGTCAGCTCTCGGTCGAGCGCGCAGGTGTCGTGGGGCGGCTCGCCGAGCACCTGATCGATCACGCGCTCGTCGTCGAAGTCGGCGCCGTCGGGGACGCAGTAGCCGTGGCTCGGACACTCGGTGTGCGGGCACGGGCCGGCGAGCGAGACGCGCCCACCGGCGTACGCCTGCTTCGACGGGACGTTGGCGGGGACGGGCGCGGGCTCGACCTCGACCGCGCGGACGCCGGCGTCGTGGACGGCGCAGTCGAGCGTCTGCGCGTTCTCGCGGATCCCGGTCACGCGGTACCGGGTCCCCTCGGAGAGGTTGAGACACTGGCTCCGGTAGGGACACCCCTCGCAGTCGGGCGACTCCCCCTGATAGACGAACTCGCGGCCCGTGTCCGCGAGCCGCGTGCCGATGAGCGTGACCGTGGTCATGTCCGGAGAGACGCGCCGGGCGTCCGTAAGCGTCCCGCCTCGCGCAGCGGGGGAGAGGGGACGACCGAAAGGGTTCGGCGCGTCCGGAGGGCAAGACACATCTCCGCCCCCCGGCAACGACGACCGAACGATGATCGCGGGGCTGGCGCGAGACGCGAAGCGGGAGGCCGAACGAGCGAACGAGCGGCGCGTCCTGGTGTTCGCCGGCGACCGCGACCGGGGAGTCGACGCGGCGTACGACGCGATCGAGGCGGTCGCAGGCGACGGGGGGGAGTCGGTCTCAATCGTCTCCACGCGCGAGGGGTTCCGGTTCGAGGAGCACCGCCCGCGGAGCGCCGACGATCTGCTCGGGCGCACCCGGGAGGTCGTCGTCCTCGACTGCCACGAGCAGTTCGTCCCGAACGCGCTCGGTCGGTGCGTCGGCGCGGTCGACGGCGGCGGCCTCCTCGTCCTCCTGACTCCCGATCTCGACGACTGGCCCGCGATCCGCGACCGGTTCGACGACTCGCTCGCGGTCCCGCCCTACGAACTCGACGACGTGACGGGCCGATTTCGCGAGCGCTTCGTCGAGACGCTCCGATCGCACCCGGGGATCGCGATCGTCTCGCTCGGCGCGGACGGGTCCGAGGGCGACGCGATCGAGCGCGACGGACTCATCGGTTCCGGGGGCGACGCGACCGCGGAATCGACAGCACAGGCGACCGCGGAATCGACCGCCCGGCCAACCGCCCCGCCGAGGGCGACGTTCCCGGCGGCGGCCTACGAGGCGTGTCTCACGGGAGATCAGGCTCGGGCGGTGACGGCGTTCGAGTCGCTGGCGACGCCGGGGCACGCGGTCGTCGCCGAGGCGGACCGCGGGCGCGGGAAGTCGAGCGCGGCGGGGATCGCGGCGGGCGCGCTCGCGCTCGCCGGCGACGACGTGCTCGTCACGGCGTCGGCGTTCCGCAACGCGGGAGAGGTGTTCGCGCGGGCGAGAGAACTGATCGGGACGCACGAGAGCGACGCCGGGAGCGCGAGCGACCCCGAAAACGCCGCCCGTCGTCTCGACGCGCCGGGCGGCGGGCGGGTGCGCTACCTCGCGCCCGCCGAGGCCGCGGACCTCCCCGACGACCCGGACGCCGTGATCGTCGACGAGGCGGCCGCGCTTCCGGTGCGGCTACTCGAACGGTTCCTCGACGCGCCGGCGGTCGCGTTCTGCACGACGGTCCACGGCTACGAGGGAGCCGGCCGCGGGTTCTCGATCCGGTTCACGGAGCGCCTGCGCGAGAGCCGCTTTTCGGTGCGGGACGTGCGGCTCGACGAGCCGATCCGGTACGCCCGAAACGACCCGGTCGAGGCGTGGGCGGCGCGGGCGCTCCTGCTCGACGCGCGCCCGGCGGTCGACGAGGCGGTCGCGGGGTCGGCGGTGGGAGAGGCGACGTACCGGACCCTCGCTCCCGACGACCTATTCGCGGACGAGGCCCTGCTCCGGGAGGCGTTCGGGCTGCTCGTCGCGGCGCACTACCGCACGGAGCCGAACGACCTCGCGCGCCTCCTCGACGCACCGAACCTCGCCGCGCGGGCGCTGGTCGCCGAGGGGCGGGTGGTCGCCGTCGCGCTGCTCGCGCGCGAGGGCGGGCTCGACGCGGCGACCCGCCGGCGGATGTACGAGGGCGAGCGGGTTCGGGGGAACATGGTGCCGGACCTGCTCACGAGCCAGCTCCGCGACGAGGTCGCCGCCGAGCCGAAGGGGGTACGGACGGTCCGGATCGCGACCCATCACGCGCTCAGAGGCGAGGGGTTCGGGACCCGGCTGCTCGACGAGATACACGCGGAGTTCGGCGGGGCGGACGGTGAGGGGAGGGAGGGCGACGGCGACGGCGACGGCGACCGCGACCCCGTCGACTACTTCTCGGTCGGCTACGGCGCGACCCCACGCCTGCTCCGGTTCTGGCGGCGCGCGGGCTACCGGACGGTCCACCTCTCTACCTCCCGCAACGACGCCTCCGGGGAGCACTCCGCGATCATGGTGCGGCCCGCGAGCGAGTCCGGCCAGTCACTCCTCGACCGCCACGCCGCCGCCTTCCGCGACCGCGAGCGCGACGGGCTCTCGGACGCGCACCGCGACGTCGATCCAGACGTGGTCGTCGGCGCGCTCCGCGCCTGTTCCGCGTCGACATCGATCGACCTGACCGAGATCGAGTGGCGCTCCGTCGTCGGCGCGTCGTTCGGGCCGGGGATGTACGACAGCGCGCCCGGCGCGTTCCGAGACCTCGCGCTCGCGGCGCTGATCGAGGGCGACGGAGACGACGAGACGGGCGCCGACGCCCTCGACGACCGCGAAGAGCGCCTGCTCGTCCGGAAGGTCCTGCAGGCCCACCCGAGCGAGCCGGTCGCCGACGAACTCGGGTACGTCTCGGCGGGCGCCTGCATGCGCGCGCTCGGCGACGCCTACGAGCCCCTCGTTGAGCGGTACGGGACCGACTTCGCGCTCCGAGAGCGAGATCGGTTTATAAGCAAGTGAGCGGAGCGGCGACGGATATTCATAAATGATGTGCGGTCGGCGCGTGCCGACGAGCAGCCGTCAGGCTGCGAGTCGCCCGCGCGAGGGAGTCGGTCGCCCGGAGCAACGCGGAGGGCGACCGACGAGGCTGGGGAGGTGTGAGGTTCGGTGCTGTGCGGGGCGGGACTCAAAGGGGCAGCGACGAGGGCTGCGGAGGCGACGTAAGCACCGCAGGGAGGGAGCGAAGCGACTGACTGAGGAGCGCAACGAGCGTCCGCAGCCCTCGTCGCTGGGGCTTTGGCGGTGTTCGCAGTCGATCCGCGATCAGCTGTTTATAAGCGAGCGGCTGAGAGATTGGGCTCGATCACCGCGCTGACAACGATTTATAAATGTCTTCGACAACGAGAGTGACGATCTAGATCTAGATCCGGTTCTCGCGCCCGGGATCGACGTCGATCGCGTCGACCGGGCAGACGTCCACACACAACATACAGTCGATACACTGGTCCTCGTCGGCGGGGTTCGCTTTCCGCTCCGACTCGGGGTGACCGGGCGTGTCGACCCACTCGAACACGTCGACCGGGCAGTCCTCCAGACACGCGCCGTCGGCGAGACAGATGTCGAAATCGACCGCGACGTGCGTCCCGCGGATCCCCTGCTTCTCCGGCGGCTCGACGGGGCCCCAGACGGCGACGCCGTCCTCCTCGCCGACCTGCTCCCGGCTCTGTTCGAAATTCGAGTCGATGGCCATCTTGCCAGTGATTCCGGGGCTCGCTACTTAACCCCCGCGACCCCGACTACGGGTGCGCGTAGTACGCGAGCAGGTCTTCCTCGCCGGTCGGGCCGTCGGGCTCGTCGGTCGCCTCGGGATCGAACCCGTCGATCCGGGCGAAGCCGACGCGCACGAACTGGACGACGGTGTCCGGATCGACCTCGGCGAGCGCGGGCTCGGCGATCCCCCACACGTCGCCGGAGACGGTCCGGAGGAGCGCCTCGAGCCCCTCGTCGGCCGGCGCCCAGTGGACCACGTCCACGTCGCCGTCGCGGACCACGTCGATGTCGGCGTCGACGAAGACCAGCTCGTCGCCCTCGTACCGGACGCAGCCGTACCCCTTGAGCCAGACGCGCTCGCCCTCGCTCGGGAGGTCCGGGGACTCGACGACGATCCGGCCGGCGGGCACCTCGCGGTCCCCGCGGTCGGCGTGGTCGGGGTGGAGCGGCGGGTGGCCCGCCTCGGGCGCGGGCGCGTCGCCGTCGACGACCGGCAGCTCCACGGCGGGCGCGTCGTCGCGGTCGCGCACGAAGAAGTAGCGGTTCGCGTCGTCGTCGACCAGGTCGCGGTTGTTCGCGTAGACGGAGGACATCGCGAGGTCAACGTCGGAGGTGGACATCCCGAGTTCGGTCATCGAGTCGACGAGGGCTTGGCCCTGAATGCCGCGGCGGCGCATCGACTGGATGGTCGGGGCGCGTGGGTCGTCCCAGCCCGTCAGCTCGCCGTCCTCGATGAGACCCTTGATCGTCGACGTCGACAGCTTCACGTCGTACTCGTCGACCTGGACGTGGCCCCAGTGGAGCACCTCGGGGTACTCCCAGTCGAAGTAGTCGTAGACGAACCGCTGGCGCTTCGCGGAGTCCTGGAGGTCGATGCCGCGGATGATGTGGGTGACGCCCGTGAGGTGATCGTCGACGCCGGACTGGAAGTCGAGCATGGGCCAGCAGCGGTACTCTGACGCTTCCTCGCGCGGGTGCGGGGTGTCGATCATCCGGAACGCAACCCAGTCGCGCAGCGCGGGGTTCTTGTGCTCGATGTCGGTCCGGACGCGGAGGACCATCTCGCCGGCGGAGTACTCGCCGTCGATCATGGCGTCGAACTCCTCGTGAACCGTCTCGCGGTCCTTCTCGCGATGGGGGCACGCCTCGCCGTCGTTTTTGAGCGCCGAGAAGTTGTCGCCGGAACACGAGCAGGTGTAGGCGCCGTCGGCGTCGATCAGGTCGCGGGCGTGGTCGTAGTAGGTCTCCAGCCGGTCGGACGCCCGGATCACGCGGTCGGGCTCGAACCCGAGGTACTCGATGTCCTCCAAGATGGCGTCGTACGCGTCCAGATCGGGCCGCTTCGTCTCCGGGTCGGTGTCGTCGAACCGGCAGATGAACTCGCCGTCGTATCGCTCCTTGTACGTCCCGATGACCGCGGGCATCCGGGCGTGGCCGACGTGCCACGGGCCGTTGGGGTTCGGCGCGGCGCGCATCACGACCTCGCCCTCCGCGGCGTTCGGGAGGTCGGGGAGGACGTGCTCGTCCGCCTCGTCGTCCGCCTCCAGCTCCGCGAGCTTGTCGGGCGCGAGTTCGCCGAGGCGCTCGCGGCGCTCGGCCTCATCCATGCCGGCGATCCGGTTCACGACCGGCGCGACGACGCCCGGGATCTCGTCGCCGTGCGGTCGGAAGTCGGGGTTGTCGCCCATCAGCGGGCCCATGATGGCGCCCACGTCCGGGTCGCTGCCGTGTTTGAGCGCGTTGAACAGCGCGGCGGCCTCGGCGGCCGCCTCGACGCGCTCGCGGAGTTCGTCGTCCATGCTCTCCGGTTATCGGGGTCGGCTCAAAAGCGCCGCGGAACGGCGGTGGAGAACGCGATTCGTCAAGACGCGGTCAGGCACAGCCAGATCCGAGCCGGACTGCGTCGACGAATCGGGGCCACGGCCGAGGGTCGCGGGTAGGGGCGTCTTTCGCATGCACGCGGAGGGGCTTAAACCGACGAGACCGTTTACGACGGTAGCCGGCGGTTACCGCCGTGAACGGTCGTGAGACTTATCAGGACGCGGTGACGTAGGTATGAGAAATATTCACAAACACCATGCGTCCGCCCGGCTCCGCCGGGTTGATATCGGGGCGAGCCGTGGGAGGCCCATGGACACGGGAGCGATCGGAGGGCAAGCGCGGACCGCGGAGGGATCACCGTGGTAGGACCCATCTCGGAGGCGGAGCGCGACGCCGGGAATCGGCGGATAAAGGCCGTCATCCTCCTCATCGTGGCGGTGTCGCCGCCGCTGATCGCGCTCCAGTTCGACCCCTCGTCGATCGAGCTGCTCGCCGCGCTGGGCGTCGGGGTCGCGCTGGGGCTGGTCGTCGTGTGGTACCTCGGGCGGTTGGGCAAGGAGTTCACCGGCGGATCGCGTCGGCCGGGACGGCGGCGCTGAGGGAGTGCGGCCGCAGAAAGAGACTCTTCGACTCAGTCCTGTTCGACTCGCGAGGGCGCCGTCGGGCCCCCGACGACCTCGCCGGCGCGGTCGCCCGCGATCGACCGCGACGACGACAGCGGCGAGATACTCACTTCTCCCTCGACGGCCGCGAGCCGGTCGGAGCCGGCGTCGTCGGGAACGTCGCCGCGGAGGAACTCCCGCCAGAAGCGGTCGCGGAGTTCCATCCCCATCTCTCCGCGTCGTTCGCTGAATTCCCAGCCCTCGGGGACGTTCTCCTCTTCCGGCTCCGCCTCGCCCGGGTGGAACTCGATCACGTCGAAGCCGCGCGCGGGTTCCGTCAGTCGATACGTCGGATCGTCGGCCGCCTCGTCGTCGGCCGCCGGGACGTTGACGTTCAACACGTCGGCGCCGAACGGGAGCGAGGGGTCGCCGCCTTCGTCGCCGCCTCCGTCATCGCCCCCGCCGGCGTCATCGCCGCCCCCGATCTCGGCGCGGTCGAGCAGGTCGGCGACGACCTCGGCGGCGACCGCGAAGTCGTCGTTGTCGAGCGTCGGCGGAACGGGCAGGTTGCCGCGGTCGTACAGCGACACCGCGATCGCCGGCGTGCCGAGGAAGGACGCCTCCATCGCGGCGCCGACCGTGCCGGACTGCCCGAGGATGTGCGCGCCGATGTTCGGCCCGTGGTTACAGCCGGAGACGACGACGTCGGGGTCGAGCCCGAGCGCTACGTCCGCGACGGCGACGCAGTCGGCGGGGGTCCCCTCGACCGCGTAGCCGAGGTCGGTCTCGGCGTACTCCACCGTCGTGTCCCACCACGAGCGCGCGCCGCCGACGCCGGACTGGTTGCTCTCGGGCGCGACCACCGTCACCTCGTAGTCGTTCGAGAGGGCGTCGAACAGCGCCCGGATCCCGACGGCGTCGATGCCGTCGTCGTTGGTGAGGAGGATCTCCGTCGTCATGGCCGTCACTGCGAGGGGACGGGGGAAAACGTCGCCGGTCGCGGGCGAAAACGGATCGCGAGCGTCGGCCGGGTGGTACTCGGGTGGTCAGCGAGAGGGCTCAGGGAGCGGGACAAACGGCGCACGGCGAAGCGGGAACCGCGGGGAACCGAAGGCGGCGTCAGTCGGCCGCGACGTGCGGCGTCGATCGTGCCAGGTCCAGCACCTCGTCGAAGAAGCCGAGCGAGTCGTGCGGGCCGGGGTTCGCCTCGGGGTGGTACTGGCGGGTGATAACGTCGAGTTCCTCGCTGTCGAGCCCCTCGACCGTGTCGTCGTTGACGTTCACCTGCGTCACCTCCAGCGGACCGGTGTCGTCGACCGTGTAGCCGTGGTTCTGGGTGGTCATCACGACCTTGTCGGTGCGGAGGTCCTTGACGGGCTGGTTGACGCCGCGGTGACCGAACGCCATCTTCTCGGTCGAACCGCCGAGCGCGCTGGTGATCACCTGCTGGCCGAGGCAGATGCCGGCCATCGGCAGGTCGCCGGCGAAGGCGTCGACGACCTCCTGCGCGGCGACGAAGTTCTCCGGGTCGCCCGGGCCGTTCGAGACGAAGAGCACGTCGGGGTCCACGTCGGCCACGTCCTCGGGGGTCGCGTCGTACGGGAGGACGTGGACGTCCGCGCCGCGCTCGGTGAGCGAGGAGATGATCGAGCCCTTTGCGCCGCAGTCGAGCAGGGCCACGTCGGCGACACCGTCGCCCTCGTGGACGGTCGGCTCCGACACGGAGACCTGCGCGCCGATGTCGACGTGGTCGCTCATCGGCTCGCACGCCTCCATCTCCGCGACCGCGTCCTCGGGGGTCGCGTCCGGGCCGGCGGCGATCCCGCAGGCCATCGCGCCCTCCTCGCGGACGGTGGTGACGATTTCGCGGGTGTCGACGTGGTCGACGGCGGGCACGTCCTCGTCGGCGAGCCACTCGGCGACATCGTCGGTCAGCTCGCGGGCGATCGCCGCGCGCGGCTGGACCGAGTCGGACTCGAACCGCTCGCTTCGGACGCCGTAGTTCCCGATCAGGGGGTACGAGAAGGTGAGGATCTGTTCGGCGTAGGAGGGGTCGGTAAGTGACTCCTCATAGCCTGTGTACGCGGTCGTGAACACCAGTTCGCCACGGGTGCGCCCCGGCGCACGAGCGCGCGCTTCGAGCACGCGTCCGTCGGCCAGCGCGATGTAGGCGTCCGACATTACGAGAAACGTACGCGCAAAGGGTAATAAATGCGTCGTTCGTAGCTTCGTTACGATATTCGTAACGAGTAAGTCGACGGGACGAGAGAGACGAGTATGGACGACCTCGATCGCCGGATCCTCTCGATACTGCGACGGGACGCGCGGACCCCGTACACGGAGATCGCGGACCGGGTGGGGACCTCCGAGGGGACCGTGCGCAACCGCGTCGACCGAATGACCGAAGAGGGGATCATCGAGCGGTTCACGGTCACGACCCGCACCGGCAACGTGAAGGCGATGATCGAGATTTCGGTGGAGATGAACGTCGACACCGCCGCCGTCGGCGAGCGCATGGTCGACTGGGAGGAGGTGGACTTCGTCTGGCAGGTCTCCGGCGAGGACGACATCGTGCTCGTCGTCGACGCCGTTGACACGCGCGCGGTCAACGAACTCATCTCGCAGGCAAGAGAGATGGACGAGGTCAAATCGACGAAGACGCGGCTCATTCTCGACGAGCGGCTTGGGTAGGCGAGCGACGATCATTTATAAATAAATCCGCGGTGGCGCGCCTGCGAGCGGCCGCCTTCGGCGGCCGCGAGCCAGCCCGCGAGGGAGTCGGCGCGGCGCTTATAAGCGCCGCGCCGACGAGGCTGGGGGGGCGGGAGGTGCGTGGCGGGGCTGTG